>NZ_AP014815.1:2588939-3236174 GCF_001548095.1 Geminocystis sp. NIES-3708
ACAGCTCTATTCCTGTTAACTTAGTTATTACTAGCTTAATTATTTTTGGTGGTATTGGTTATCAAGTAATCATTGAATTTTATTTTTGGATTATTGATAAATTTAACCTCAAAAAACATCATAAATACGAATTTTCCCTTAACTTTAAAGTTGTAACAACCACCACTATTTTATTATTATTATTTGGTACGATCGCATTTTATATCACCGAATATCATAATGACAATACTTTTGCCACTTTTCCAGTACAAGAAAAAATGATTACCGCATGGTTTCAGTCTGTCACGACAAGAACAGCGGGTTTTAATACAATTGATATTGGCAAAATGACGACGGCAGGTTTATTTATTTCTATCGGCTTAATGTTTGTGGGAGCAAGTCCTAGTGGCACCGGTGGCGGCATAAAAACTACGACTTTAAGTATTTTGATCAATAGTACTAGATCTGTATTGCGAGGACAGGAAAATGTGGTAATGTACGAACGAGAAGTACCAGTATCTCTCATCTTAAAAGCGACAGCCGTAGTTTTTGGTTCTGCGATAACTGTAGTGATAATGACATTTACCATTTCTTTAATTCACCCTGACTTTCAATTTATTGATATTTTGTTTGAAGTGGTATCTGCCTTTGCGACTGTTGGTTTATCTACAGGTATTACCGCTAGTTTATCTACTTTTGCAAAATTGGCATTAGTCTTAACAATGTATTTAGGACGAGTAGGAGTATTATTATTTATGGCAGCCATTATAGGTGATCCCCGACCTAGTCGAATCCAATATCCCGAAGAAAATCTGTTAGTAGGTTAAAATTCTATGGCAATCAATAATCAACAACCCTCGAATAATAGCAATCAAAGATTTAAAAATATCTTTAGTTTAGATCTTAGTTCTCTGAAATTTTTAAATAATCTCCGCAAAGAAAGTCGTCAATTTGGGGTAATCGGTTTAGGTAGATTTGGGAGGGCTGTATGTGAAACCCTTTACAATATGGGCTATGACGTTTTGGGTGTAGATGTCGATGAAAAATTAGTCGCCCAAGCTTTGACTGATAAAATTGCTAGTAGTGCCATTCGTCTTGATTGTACCGAAGTTAGTGCCTTAAAAGAAGCCGGTATTTTAGAATTAGATACTGTTATTGTCGCCATCGGCAATTATTTAGAAGAAAGTATTATTACCACTCTTAACGTCAAAGAAGCAGGAGTAAAATATATTGTTGCCAAAGCATCTTCTACAACTCACGGTAAATTATTGAAAAAAGTCGGTGCTGATTTAGTGGTTTATCCTGAACATCAAGCTGGTTGTGAATTAGCTTATACTCTAACTAAACCAGGAATACTTGATCGTTTTGAATTAGATCCGGATAATAGTATTGTTGAGGTATCTATTCCTCCAGAATTTGACAGCAAAACTCTAGCGGAAGTAAAACTACGCAGTCATTATGGCTTAAATGTATTAGCTGTGGGAAATGATGATAAATTTATTATTAATCCCCCGCCAAATTATGTTTTAACGAAAGGATTATCAATGGTTGTCATCGGTTCAAATAAAGATATTAATAAACTATAATTCAAATCCCATAGCAGAAAAAATGGTTTTTAAATTACTTACTAATCTTAAAAGTAGTTTCAGATTTTGTCTGACTTTCTTCTTGACAATTAGGACATGGAACAGGATAGTAATCAAAAGAGTTTACATAATCTGATAATCTCTTTTCGAGAATTTTTCCTGTACCTTTACATTTAAAACAAAATTTCATAATGATTCAATAATTTAATAATTGTGATCACAAATTTAACTGTTTTAACAACATATCAGATTGTTGATATTACTGATTTTCTTATTAAGTTATGTAAAGATTTTTCTGTATTTATTCAGTATAATTTGTGGAGAAAATTTAAGATTTAATATTTATTTAAGATTTAATATTTATTTAAGGTTTTTTACAAATTATACAATATATAGCAATCCTATTATTCTGATTTGTGAGATTTTTATAAGCGATAAAATTATAGTCAAGTTTACAAATTTATTTTTTAATCTTTAATTATTCACAAATGATTGAGGATTGCTATAGTAGAATTCTGAACTATGAAGTATGAACAAAGAACTAAAATTATTATTTAAAAAAATAAGTTTTTCTCCATAAAAAATAGTTTTGCTTAAGACTTTTGCACTTAACCAATACCAATATACGCAGCAACTAAGAATAGAGCATCAGTAAAAATAGTAGCTAAAACTGCGCCAGCAAAGGCAATATAGTGAGTTTCTTTTTTTACCAAGGCATATAAACTAATGCCTAAAAGTAGATTAGCTAATAACACTGCCCAACTAATTCCCCATGCTGTTTGAACTTGAGCGATCGCACCTTGTAAAATAGGTTTAACTAAAGTAGGATCACTGATCATAATTTCTTGCCAATAGGGGATTAAACCAGCTATATAAAAATATAAATCAGTAATGGCAGTACCGATCAATGAGCCAAGATAAAAATAATTACCAATTAAACCCCAACCTTTCCAGATACACCATAAAGCAAAAGGTAAACCGATAGCCTCAATGGGAATATGAATAGCTGGATTATAACGTAACCATCCCCAATAAATTGAACCACAGAGCCAACTCCAACTAAAACCCCAGAGAATATCACCCCAAAGATAAGTTTGTGGTTGACGTTTCCAATAAGAACTAAGTTGAAACCAAACAAGGGTTAAAATAAGACTAAGCCAAGGGAAAATTCTCACCAAAGGTGCTTGAAAAAACACAGGAATAGATACTAAAAAAGCTGAAGCCGAGAAAACAATGAGATTTTGACGTTTTTCTTTTTGCCACCACCAACTGAAGAGAAAATCAAGAAAATTATCTCTGAAAGTAGGAAAAAAAGTAGTTAATTGTGATAATAGGGTATTATTTAACAAAATTGCTTAAAATTTCTTTACTTATCTTTACTTAATATTAAAATATTTTAAGGGTAAATCTCAATGTTGAGACAAGAGAATAGTTTTGAGTTAGATATTTTAAATTTTATCAATCAGCAAGACAACAATAATTTTGTTTTATTTACTTACTATAATATCCCCCCTATGGGCATAATTATAACGTAAATTTTAAGTAGATTCTACTCAATTTGGTTGTGTAGTTAGGCAATGGGCAATAAATAGTTTCTCAAATAGGATGTATTTCCTAGATTTTAATGGTGTAGAGTGGGCAATGCCCACCCTATGTTTTTGTGTATTTTCAAGATTTTGATGGTATGGTTACAAGCTCTAACTAAGTTAAACTCTCACCTCGAAAGCAACCCCTTCTTCTACAAAATTAGGGAAATTAGCGAGAATATTTTGTCTTTCTTGTTCTCCTACAAATATATATGTACCTGGTTGTTGAGTATTTTGAAAACGATAAAAGTCAACTCCCTTATTCGCATCTCCACCATAAGCATAAAAAGCGATTCCTTCTTCTACAAAATTAGGAAAATTCTGGCGAATACCTTGACTTTCTTTTTCTCCAGCATATAAATATGTACCGGGAAGATTTTTATTTTGAAAGCGATTGAAAACGATTAAACCATCATCGGGTGTTTCGCTTACTTGAAAAGCAACCCCTTCTTCCACAAAATTAGGAAAACTTGCACGAATATTTCTGCTTTCTATTTCACTAGCAAATAAATATGTGCCGGGAAGATTTTTATTCTGAAAACGATTAAAAGAAGTATTTAGATTACCACTAGGAAGAGACGGATTATTAACAACAGAAACTCTTAAAGTATCAGTGGTAGATTCTCCGAGTAAGTTTGTGGCTTTAACAGTAATATCAGCGACACCTTGAATATTGTTAAAATAATTTAACTTAAGACGACCATTTTCATCAATCCTTGCACTGACAAGATTAGGATTAGTATTATTCTCGACGGTGAAAGTTAATTCAGGTAGATTATTAATAAAAATATCTTCAAATCTAACAAAATCATCATCTTCATTAATTTGGATATTATTGACATCAACATTAAAAATATTGACAGGTAAATCAGTAAAAGCAGCATTAATATTACTACCATTTACTACAGGTAAACTAGCAATAGCATCAATGGTAGTTAAATTATTACCGGGTAAAACTTGACCAAAAACCGTAAAACCACCATTTTGATTATCAAGATTACTAGCATTATTACCCAAATTAAAAAACCATTGATTTGTAGCACTATTAGGATTATTCCCTAACTTTGCCATGGCAATAGTACCTCTAGTATTAGAGCGATTAGGGCTAAATTCATTGACAATAGGTGCATCGGCAGGAACATTACCAACCCTCAAGTTATTAACGGTAAAACCACCGCCTTGAATGATAAAATTAGCAATAGATCTATGAATAATCGTATTTATATAATCACCATCATTAGCGTATTTAATGAAATTATTAACGGTAATAGGTGCACCTTGTCCGGGTTGATCAAAAAGTACAATATTAATTTCTCCTGCGCCGATAGAATTTTCCCGTAAATCAAAATTAGCTACCTTACCTGTCGTAAAAGGATCATCAAAATTTTGAAATAAATTAACCGTTGTATCATTACTATTGATATTGACAACGATAGGATTCAAAGAATTAACATTAATACTCATATCTAAATTTACAGCCTAATATTTACTTTTTTAAAGATTTTTTCAATCATAATATAGTTCCCGATCTTATCAATAAATATAAACTTTAAAGTTTAGTTTTCAAAACTTCATAGTAAAACTCTGGTTAAGGTAAAATGTAAGACTGCAAAAAAATTATTATCAAAATTAATCATGTCCGTTAGAGTCAGAATTGCACCATCACCTACAGGTAATTTACATATAGGTACAGCACGTACAGCCGTATTTAACTGGTTATTTGCAAGACATCATGAAGGTACATTTATATTAAGAGTTGAAGATACTGATTTAGAAAGATCAAAACCCGAATACACTGATAACATTAAATCTGGTTTAAGTTGGTTAGGACTATATTGGGATGAAGGACCATTTTTTCAAACTGAGAGATTAGATTTTTATCGTCAAGCCATTCAAACTTTACTTGATAAAGGTTTCGCTTATCCTTGTTATTGCACTTCTGAGGAATTAGAAACCATGCGAGAAATCCAAAAAGCTAATAATCAAGCACCTCGCTATGATAATCGTCACAGAAATTTATCATCAGAAGATATTGCAAAATTTGAAGCACAAGGACGTAAACCCGTAATTAGATTTAAAATCGAAGATCATGAACAAATTATTTGGCATGATTTAATTAGAGGCAAAGTGTCATGGCAGGGTAGTGATTTAGGTGGTGATATGGTAATTGCTCGTACTCCTGAAAAAGATGGTGATCGCTTTGGACAACCCTTATATAATCTAGCGGTAGTAGTGGATGATATTGACATGAATATTAGTCATGTGATTCGAGGAGAAGATCATATTGCTAATACAGCCAAACAAATTTTATTATATCAAGCATTAGGTGCAAAAGTGCCTGAATTTGCTCATACGCCCTTAATTTTAAACTCTGAAGGCAAAAAATTATCAAAACGTGATGGTGTAACTTCCATTGACGATTTCCGAAAAATGGGATTTATTGCCCCAGCTTTGGTTAATTATATGACACTTTTAGGGTGGACTTCTCCAGATACAGAAGAAATATTTAGCCTATCTGAAGCTGCCACTAAATTTAGTTTAGAAAGAGTTAATAAAGCAGGAGCAAAATTCGATTGGGATAAGTTAGATTGGTTAAATAGTCAATATTTACACAAGTTATCATCAGAAGAATTATTACCCTTATTAATTCCTTATTGGCAAGAAGCTGGTTATCAATTCAACCTCGAAAATGATCACGATTGGTTATTACAACTTACTGGTTTAATTGCACCTAGTTTGACTCGTCTTACAGATGGAGTGAAAGAAGCACAATTATTTTTTGCTGATGGCGTTAGTTTAACTCAAGAAGCCGAAGAATTTTTAACTCAAGAAGGAGTAAAAGAAGTTTTAAAAGCAGTAATTACTGCCACTAAATCTGATTTGGCTTCCTCGGAAGCAAATGATATTATCAAACAAATTACTAAAGATTTAAAAGTCAAAAAAGGTTTAGTAATGCGATCGCTTCGAGTAGGTTTAACAGGAGAATTACATGGTCCTGATTTAATACAAACATGGTTATTATTAAATCGAAAAGCCATTGATCAAACTCGTTTAGAATCAACCATTAATAACTAAAATTTGCTCTTATTCGTTTTGTAGTAAAAAGGGGCGTAAATAGGAAAAACATTTATAAATTAAGTCCTGTTAGCCTCTTTCTTTTTTTTTGTGAATCAATAAATTTAATACCCTCTTCTAGTTTCCGAGTCTCAATTGCCGATGAAGACGGGCAAGATACCACATATAATCATCAATTTTACATTCGATCGCCCTATTTATATAAAAAGAAGAATTTATCTGGTCACGTTCTGCTTCATAATATAAACCAAGATAGAGATTGAGATAAAATAAATCTCGAATGTTAGAGTCATTGAAAGTATATAAAAAATTTTCCACGGAAGATTTTCCTGCAAAAAGATTATATATTCGACGCATAAATAAGGGTAAATGATACTTCACAGATAATAAACATTCTCTCGCTGACAAAGAATTTTCTAATTGAGCCATACATAGATAATGCCAAAGAGTTTCTTCCACATCTTGAGAATTAACACTTAAATCTAATTCAAATTGTCTCGCACCTTTTGCATATTTACCTAAATAATAGTAAGTGATGCCTCGTTGCCATAGATAAGGTGTTAACTGGGGATTTAATTCTTCTGCTTTGTTAAAGTCTTGTAATGACAGAAGAAGTTGTCCTAGTTTAAAGTGTATCATTCCCCTATAAATATACATTCTGGGATCAAAAGGAGATATTCTTAATCGTTTATCACATTTACTTAATTCGGTTTCTAAGGTGAGAGTATCAATCATTCTAGTTTGGAAGGAGATAAATTTAAGCTCAATGAGGATAAGCAGTTAACAAAACTTTGACAAATATGACTAATAAATTAATAATTAGTTGATTGAGAATAAAAAGAAAAATGCTGGTATGATTTACAAAAATCAGTATATCATTAAAACAAATTTATAGTTACTACTTATTTGGTGTGCAAGGAGAATAGACAAATGAAAGAAATAGATTTAAGCGGAAAGCCGTTTCATTTTATCGGCATTGGTGGCATTGGAATGTCTGCTTTAGCCTATATTTTAGCAAAAAGAGACCTGCCAGTATCTGGCTCTGATCTTCGTACTACTCATATAACCGAACGTTTAGAATCAGTAGGTGCTCAAATTTTTACCAGTCAAACCGCTGAAAATCTTGAAAAAATAAAACAACATCATTCTAGTCTCAATCTCTTCGCCCATAGCAATCCTAAAAGTAATAACTATCAAACTCAGGTCATTTGTTCTACTGCGATTAATGATAATAATATTGAATATCAAGAGGCGATAAATCAAGGTTATCCTATTTATCATCGTTCTGATTTATTAGCGGCGTTAATTAAAGATTATCAAAGTATAGCCGTTGCTGGAACTCATGGGAAGACAACTACCAGCAGTTTAATCGGTTATATGTTGTTAGAATGCGGTTTAGATCCTACCGTCATTATAGGAGGAGAAGTTAATGCTTGGGAGGGTAATGCTCGTTTAGGGGAGAGTGCTTATTTAGTTGCGGAGGCAGATGAATCGGACGGATCTTTAGTTAAACATCATCCTCAATTTGGTATTATTACTAATATAGAATTAGATCATCCTGATCATTACGAGTCTTTAGAACAATTAGTCAATATTTTTCAGGAATTTTCTGCTCAATCTAATACTGTTATAGCTTGTATTGATTGCCCAGTGATCAAAGAAAATATTAACGCCACTCTCACTTATAGTTTAAACTCTGATAGTAACGCCAACTATATTGCTAAAAAATTAACTCACACTCCCTATGGAAGTCAGGCAGAAATTTGGGAAAATGGTCATTTATTAGGTGATATTTCCTTACTATTGTCAGGAGATCATAACATTAGTAATGCTTTAGCCACTATTGCTGTTGGACGTAAATTAGGATTAGACTTTAATATTATCGCCCAAGCCTTAAGCACATTTGAAGGTGCAAAAAGAAGATTTGAGCACAGAGGAACTTATCAAGGTGGTACATTAATTGATGATTATGCTCACCATCCTAGTGAAATTCGTTGTACATTACAAGCAGGAAGAGCAAGATTGCCTCAATATAACGCTAAAAGATTGGTAGCGATATTTCAACCTCATCGTTACAGTCGTACTGCCACTTTTTTGGAGGAATTTGCCCAATGTTTTGCAGAAGCAGATGTCGTAATTTTAACGGATATTTATAGTGCGGGGGAAACAAATACCACTGGTATAGACGGAAAGAAGGTTGCGGAAACACTTAAAAAATATCATCCCAAAGTGTATTATCATGATAATTTATCTACCATTACTGCATTTTTAGCAGATTTTTTAGAAACTCAAGATTTAACCTTGTTTTTAGGTGCTGGAAATCTTAATCAGACTATACCTCAACTGCTCAAACTAAATCATGAATCTTTGGCACAAGCCGCCTAAATAATTAGGAATTAGAAATTAGAAATGAACAAAATTCTTTCTTTTTCTGTCTTCTGTTATTAAATGTTTTTTATCTAAATTAATTTTCAATTTGTGTGGAGTGAAAATGTTATGAAAAATGTACAAACAGACTCGTTAAAAAGTCCAATATCTTTAAAAGGAAGTGAGTGTGCTATTTATCATTCTGTGGCTTTATCTCAATATACTTCCTATAGAGTTGGCGGCACTGCTCAATGGTATGTTGAGCCACGAACATGGGACGATATTCAAGCTGTTTTCGAGTGGATAGAAAAACAACAAATACCTTTTATTTGTTTAGGTGCAGGTTCAAATTTGCTGGTAAGTGATGAAGGTATCTCTGGATTAGTTCTAAATACTCGTCATTTTAAAGATTATACTATTGATGAAGAAAATAACACGATTACTGTTGGGGCAGGATATTCTTTACCTAAACTAGCATGGAAAACCGCAAAAAAAGGATGGCAAGGCTTAGATTGGGCTGTGGGTATCCCAGGCACTGTAGGGGGTGCAGTGGTAATGAATGCAGGTGCACATAAGGGCTGTATAGGTGATATTTTAGTTAATGCGGTGGTTGCCTATGGCAATGGTAATATTGAAATCTTGTCCCGTGACGAACTAGAATACGCTTATCGTTCATCAAAGTTACAAAATAAACAAGCTTTAGTTTTAAAAGCTACCTTAGCCTTACAATCTGGCATGGCAAAGGAAGAAATGTTAAAAATTACTACTGATAATTTTAGAATGCGCAAAAATACTCAACCTTATGATAAGCCTAGTTGTGGCAGTGTTTTTCGTAATCCACAACCTAAAGCGGCAGGATGGTTAATTGAACAAATTGGCTTAAAAGGTTATCGGATTGGTGGTGCACAAGTTGCTCATCGTCATGCTAACTTTATTATCAATTCTGGCAATGCTACGGCTAAAGATATTTTTAGCTTAATTAATCATGTGCAAGAAGAGGTAGAGAAAAAATGGTCAATTTTGTTGCATCCTGAAGTAAAATTATTAGGACAATTTTAGTTAGTGAGGTATTAGGAATTAGGAATATTATTTTCAATGACTGAATTTAGTAAAAAAAATTAAAAATTATGAAGTTAAAATTTAAAAACTATAAGCATTATGGTATCTTTGTCGGCTTAACTTTGATATTTGCTCCTTTAGCAATGGCAATAGTTTATCCTAATTCTGATAATCAAGTATTAGCTCAAAATAATCAAGTTAATGCCATTAGTCAAGGAAATGGTACATTTAACTTGAGGGGAAGAAAAAATAATATTACGGCGGCTTCTATTACTTTACAAGGAGATCGAGCTGATGTAACTCTATTTTTAGAAAATAATCAAACTAGAAGTTTTCGTGGTACATATAATCAACAAAATGCACAACAATTTAGAATTAATGTGCGTAGTTCAGGTAATGCCGATGCTCAAGGAAACTTATTATTAGAGTATCGTAATAATCAAATTATACAACTCAACGGCACTGGAAAACTTGACGGACAAAACTTTAATGTCATGTTTAGGGGCGAAAATGTCAATAGTGGAGGAGGAAATAATAATCGTGGTTTGAATATTCAACAAAATGGAGAAGGCTTATTAAATATCAAATCTCGCCGTGCAGAAAATATTACTTTTGTGACAGTAATCGTCGATAATCGTCAAAAAGCAAGAGTTTCTTTGGGGTTGAAAAATGGTAATATCATCAATTTTGAAGGACGACAAACCCAACGAGATGCTTATGGATTAAGAATTCAATTAAATAATTCGGGCATGGCGTCGGCAACAGGATTTTTTAACCTAGAATTAGGTGCTGGTAATTCTATTAATAATATGGTAGGACAAGGTACTATTGATGGACAAACTTTCTTGGCTAATTTTAGATAATTTTAATGGCGAATTGAACTTGATTTAAGAATTTGGTTTTCTGTGATTCTGCAAATAATTTATTTAGGTACAAATAATGTTAATTTTTATTTTTTAACTTTATCTACTGAAATTTCTGAAACACTGATTTAGGTTTATCATGTCAAAATTTTAAAATCAAAATACATTCGACTCATTCAAAAATGTTAGGATTGATTCACGACATAAATTTCTATCTCAGTTCGATCTGACAATCTTTAATTAGTGATTGAAGGAGTGAAAGCAAAGAATTAGTATTAAGTTTTTTTGTCAATTCTTACTGCTGTTTTCTCTCTCCTCTGTTTACCGATAATTTTATATCGAACTCAAGTAAATTTTTGCTAATAACAAAAAATTCCTAGATTCTTGTGGAGTGAGAAATGCCCGAACAAATTCCAGATTTGTTAAACATAATTGAGAATCTAAATGAGCGAGTAAAAGAGATGGAGTGTTTAATCGCACTTTCTGAACTTTCTCAACAATCAGATATTACTTCAGAAATATTTTTACAAAATTGCGTTAAGCTGATTCCTCCCGCATTTCAATATCCTCAGTGGACTTGTGCCAAAATTTTTTATGAAAATCAAGTTTATCTTACTGAGAATTTTGTTACCACTCCTTGGGTTTTAAAGTCTGACATTATCATTAATAGTTGCTGTCCTTGTGTGATTGAAGTTTATCTCATTAAAGAACTTAATTTTTT
This sequence comes from Geminocystis sp. NIES-3708, assembly GCF_001548095.1. NCBI lineage: Bacteria > Bacillati > Cyanobacteriota > Cyanophyceae > Chroococcales > Geminocystaceae > Geminocystis > Geminocystis sp. NIES-3708. The sequence goes on from NZ_AP014815.1 coordinate 2,600,176, forward strand.
GAAAGAGGAAAAAGTTCTTATTAATACAATGGCTAAATTTTTAAGTCGTATTCTCGAATCTCAAGAGGCAAAAAAAGCACTCAAAAATAGCTTAAATAATTATCAAGAAATCTTTAATTCTACCCATGAAGCATTTTTTATTCATGATACTATTACAGGAAAAATTATAGATGTTAATAATTCTATGTTAGAAATGTATGGTTATTCTAACAAAGAAGAAGTTTTGGGACTTAGTATCTCTGATTTTAGTCTTAATCAACAAGAAACAATAAATTATATTGATCAAGTATTTAAAGAAGGATCTTGTGTTTGCGAATGGTTAGCGAAAAAAGCCACAGGAGAAATTTTTTGGGTAGAGGTTTCTCTAAAATTAACTGAAATTAGCTCCAAATGTCGAATTTTAATGGTAGTAAGAGATATTCATGAAAGAAAACAACAAGAACAAAAAATTAAATATCTTACTCGTTTGTATGCAACTTTGAGCCAAATTAATCAAAGTATTATTACTCATAAAAAACCAGAATCTTTATTTCAAAGTATTTGTGAAGTTGCTTCTAAAATTGGTCAGTTTCCTTTAGTTTGGATTGGTATAATTGATGTTAATACTCATCAAATTGTCCCTTTTACTTTTGCTGGTAAAACGACAGAATACTTACGTAATATTTATATTACCGAGTTAGATGAGCCATCAGGGAGAGGTCCTTGTGGAGTAGCCGCTAGAGAAGCAAGATTAGTTATTTCTGAAGATATTTTACATGATCCAAAGATGACTCCTTGGCGATCGCAGGCATTAAAATATGGCTATAAATCTTCAGCTGCATTGCCGATAAAAGAAGGAGGAAAAGTTATTGGTGTTTTAACTCTATATTCTGAAGATGCGGGTTTTTTTACTAAACAAGAACAAGGACTACTACAAGAAATTGGTGATAATATTGCTTTTGCCCTAGATGCGATTCAATCTCAGCAAAAGCATGATCAAATTCAATTACTATTACAAGAAAATGAAGAAAGGCTACGTTTGGCTTTAAAAGCGGCGAATCAAGGTTTATATGACTTAAATATTCAAACAGGAAAGGCGAGTGTATCCCCTGAATATGCGTTAATGTTGGGTTATGAGCCTACGGAATTTGAGGAAACTAATGCTAAATGGATTGAACGTCTTCACCCTGATGATCGAGATTCAGTTAGTAATGCCTACCGATTATATATTAATGGTGAAATGCCTTATTATCGTATTGAATTCCGTCAGCAAACAGCTACAGGGGATTGGAAATGGATTCTGTCGGTGGGAAAAATTGTTGAATGGAATAATAATGGGCAACCCTTGCGGATGTTAGGAACTCATACAGATATTACTAAATATAAACAAGCAGAACTACAAATTGAACAATTAGCTTATTATGATCCTTTAACTACTTTACCTAATCGTCGTTTATTATTTGATCGCATTATAAAATCTTTAGCCTTAGCAAAACAAACAGGGGATTATGGAGCAATTTTATTTATTGATTTAGATCAGTTTAAAACTCTCAATGATGCTCGTGGTCATGATTTTGGTGATTTTTTATTACAAAAAGTTGCCTTACGTTTAAAACAATCCATTAGCGAAACGGAGATTGTTGGACGTTTTGGCGGAGATGAGTTTATTGTTTTATTACCCCAGCTATCGAAAAATCAAGATATTGCTATCAATTTAAGTACTACCATAGCCGAAAAAATTCGAGATGAATTATCAACTTCTTTTTTGATTGAAGAAGAGGAATTGACTATTAGCGTTAGTATTGGTATTACTATTTTTCCTAAAGATAATGAAACTCTCAAAGATTTGCTGAAAGAAGCTGATACTGCTATGTATAAAGGTAAAGCTAGAGGAAGAAATATGATTTGCTTATTTGAACCTCAAATGCAGATTGAAGCAGAATATCGTTTTATTTTAGAAAAAGAAATGCGTCATGCTTTAGAAGAACATCAATTTCTCATTTTTCTACAACCTCAAGTTAATCATAAAAAGGAGATAATCGGTGCAGAAGCCTTAATTCGTTGGCAACATCCCCTCAGAGGCTTAATATCCCCCATAGAATTTATTCCCTTAGCAGAAGAAACAGGATTAATCATCAAAATAGGAGAATGGGTATTACAAGAAGTTTGTTATTATCTTCGAGAAATTCAGAAAACAGATTCTTATTTACGTTTATCAGTTAACATTAGTCCTTGTCAATTCCGTCAATCTCACTTTGTTGAAAATGTTAAATCTATTATCAAAAAAACAGAAGTTAACCCTAATTATCTTACTTTAGAAGTTACAGAAGGGTTAATTATTGAAGATATTACCCAAGCTATTGAAACCATAAATCAATTAAAAAGTTTGGGCATCCAGTTTTCTATTGATGATTTTGGCACAGGTTATTCTTCATTGTCTTACCTAAAACGATTACCTATCAATGAATTAAAAATCGATAAAAGTTTTGTTCAAGATGCCTTGTATAATATTAGTGATGCAGGATTAATTGAAGCAATTATTGCCGTTGCACAATACTTTAACTTGAAAATTGTAGCTGAAGGAGTTGAAACCGTAGAACAAGCTGAATTTCTTAGAGTTAGAGGTTGTAACTATTATCAAGGATATTTATACGGGAAACCAGTGCCGATGTCAGAGTTTAAACTAAGCTAATGATAAGTTAAAACTTAGATGGATTTTAGTTTAATAGATAATTGTTGTTATTATTGATTTTTCTTTTTTTTATTAGGTAATATTTATGGTTTGGAATTTCGATCACAAGATATTAATACAAGGTATTGATCAAACAAAAGCATTAACTTATCTTCAAGAAATTTCTTTGGATAATTCTAATATTATAGCTGGTGTACCTGACGAGTATATAGGAAAAACCATTGAAAATATTCCTATTTTTGATTTAGTAACAGAAGCAATTACCACTTATCCAGAAATAAATACCACAATTATTTTTAGCGATGCTTATAACGTATTAGACTCTGGTTATGAAGCTATTGATGCAGGAATTAAACAAATAATTATTCATACTGAAAAAATTCCTCCCCTTGATTTACTGAAATTATTTAATCAAGCAAAAAAGAAAAATATCAAAATTTTAGGACCTTCTCAAGGAGGGATATTAATTCCTGAAAAACAATCTTCTGGAATACAAAATGCACATCTTTATAGAAAAGGAAATATTGGTATTATTAATTATGGAGAAAGTATAATTAGCCAAGAATTAGCTTTATTTTTGCAAGAGAATAACTTAGGTGAATCAATAATAATCAATGTTGGTCATGATAATTTTACTGATATTGATTGGCATTTATGGTTTACAAAATTATCTAAAGATAGGTTAACTAAAGTTATTTTAGTAACGATAAATGATTTTTCTAATATTGACAAAGATGCGTTTATCTCAGGGATAAATAGTGTAGCAAATAAGCCAATAATTATTTATAATTTAGATCCAAATAATTTAAAATCTTCTATTAATAATGGTCAGGCTAAAATAATAACAGATCAAATTCCTCAACATTTGAATCGTGTTTTCTCACTGCAATTAATTACTGAATCTTTATTAGAAAAAGGTATAAAAATTACTAACAATTATCAGGAAATTCCTACTTTAATCAATAGCTAGAAATTAATAAAAAAGTATTTTAACATGAATTAAGGGATGGACAATAATTCTAAAAATAATCTAGTTATTAGACGTATCTCTTACAAGATAACAATAATAAAATTTGTTTAAAATATCTAATGTGTTTGATTACTTAGTCTGAAACTTAACTCCTGTAGCAATGAGCAGTATAAGAGTATAATAATCATAAACTGTGAACAATAAAGCTATCAGTTTCATTAGATTGATATTATATAAACACTTATATCATTTTTGGAGAATAAATCATGAGCGAGAATTGGGAAAACCAACAACAAAATGAGCAAACTAATCAAACAGAAGGAACATCTGCTTTAAAATTAGCGAATAAAGCTCCATTATTATTTGGAAATCGTCCGATACAACCTAGTCACTTACAGATTGTAAATACATATACAACTGTAGGCAGTTTACGACCTATTACTAAAAGTGGATTAGATATTAAGGGAATGATGACTCTTTCAGGATCACGTCCTATTACAGCTAGTCATCTAAATATTAGTCAAGAATTTAAAGTTATGGGTAATCGTCCTGTCGCCTCTAATCACATTGATGATGTTCTTCTTTTAATGGGTTATCTTGACTAAGTATTAAGTATTAAGTAATAAGTAATAGACTTCTTCAAGAAGTCAGGTAATAGTGATAAAAATTAATTGTTTTTGTATTTATATCTATTTTGTTTATTAGAGTTTTATTGTTAATTGCTAATTTTCTTTGTTAAAATTCTCTTACTGAAGGTTTTCCGTCAATGATTTCCCCTACGAGAATGACATCAGCTACTCCCACAAATAAGCCATTTTCTAATACTCCGGGAAGGTTATTAATTTTTGATTCTAATTCCGCAGGATTATCAATGTGATCAAATTTAACGTCAATAACTAGATTACCTTGATCTGTAACAACTGGACCTGCTTTTTTGATACCCATTCTTAATTCTGGTTTACCCCCTAAAGCTTCTAATTGTCGAGTTACTGGAGTTACTGCCATAGGGATAACTTCAACGGGTAATAAGAAAGTTGAACCTAATTTATCAACTAATTTACCACCATCAACTACGACAATAAATTCATCGGCTAAACTATCCACGACTTTTTCACGGGTATGTGCCGCACCACCGCCTTTGATGAGGTTTTTTTGAGGATCAACTTCATCTGCACCATCAATGGCTACATCAATATGATCTATTGCGTCAAGAGTAGTTAAAGGAATACCATATTTTTTCGCTAAAACTTCCGCTTGAAAAGAAGTAGGCACACCGACAATATTAATTAATTCTCCTGAAGCTAATCTTTCACCGATATATTGGATAGCATAAGCAGTAGTTGAACCTGTACCTAAACCTACCACGGAGTTAGATTTTACCCTAGCAGCAGCGGCTTTACCTACTTCCTGTTTCATTACAATTACTGGATCTGTAGTCATATTCTATCTTTTTTTATTAATTATCAATTATTATCTGTGATTGGAGATCATTAATCAATGTAAACTTTAGCGAGAAATGATTTTACTCTAGTTCAAATTGGCAAAGAAAACAGGTAATAAGTAAAGGTTTTAAAAATTTAACCTTATTTGTGATCAGATTTGTGAAAAGGAAAGAAAACCACAGGAAACCAGCTACGATGTAGCACTTCTTGAGTAAAACTTTTTACAGTCCAATCTAATAAATTATCTTGATCATCAGCAATAGCGATGGCAGTAATATCATTATTTAAAGCCGCATTGAGAGTTTCTTTTAGAGGATTACCTGTTGTAACAATAACTTCAACTTCTAAACCGAAGGATTCTAATTCTTTTTTCACCACTTCTGATTTTTGTTGTGCATCTTTAATGGAATTTTCAACAATTAATTCTGAGCGAGAAACATCATCAATAACGACAAGAAATAAATACTTGTGCTTAACTTGACTAGGTTTTTCTTTAGCATAAAATTTAATTTGTTCGAGGAGATAACGAGCATTATCTATATCATAACAAGGCACTAACCAATAATCATTTAGTTTCTGACAACGAATTTTGATCTCTTCTGAAGTATAAACACTGATAAGTTGAGGACGCAAAATCATTACTGGAATTTTAACTTTTTTCATCAAATCTTGAGTCGTTGAGCCAAAAATCCTTTCTTGAAGAGAATTACGTAGAGGTGTACCTGTAATAATAAAATCAGGATTATATTTTTTGATAATTTTTAAAATATTATCACCAACATTTCCTGATGTTACTTCCACATTAACTTTAACTTTTTCATTCTCGTGAGTTAAACCCAAAGATAACTTTTCTTTTGCTAATTCAATTTCTTCGATATTGATACGTGGTACTTGTCCTTCCTCCCATAAAGGTACACTATGTAAAAAGGTAATTTCTGTTAAACCACTATCAGCCAATGAATTTACGTCAGTTACTAATCTTTGTAAACCATCGGTTAAATCCGTACAAACTAAACAACGCTGAAACATAAGCTGTTTTATCTCCAATCATTTTTAATTACATCGTGAACTACCTAACATCAAAATCAAAGATTTATGGCGTTGGTTTCATCTTTCATCAGCTTATATATACCTCAAAACAGATTTATTTACATCCGCCTTTTAGTTTTACTGTGCCTCCAGATGCAGAAACGGCTTCCATCCGTTTTTATTATTCTAACGACATTGAAGTTAAAATCGATGGATAATAAATCTCATTAATAACTATAATTAAAATCTCTATTACTATTCAATAATTAGCGAAATCATCAGATGACTAAAAAATATCATGTTTATGGTATGGGTAATGCCTTGGTTGATATGGAGTTTAAAGTAACCCCAGAATTACTCACCCAACTAGGTATTGATAAAGGGGTAATGACTTTAATGGATGAAAATCAACAAACGGAAGTTATTAAACATTTACCCAACCCCTGGAAAAAATGCTCAGGAGGTTCGGCAGCAAATACATTAGTAGCTATAAGTCAACTAGGAGGAAAGGGTTTTTATTCTTGTAAAGTAGCCAATGATGAAGTTGGATTATTTTATCTTCAAGATTTACTAAATTGTGGATTAGATACTAACTTAAATGTAGAAAATCGCCCTACTGGTATTACTGGTAAATGTTTGGTTTTAGTTACTCCTGATGCTGATCGTACCATGAATACTTTTCTGGGAATTACAGGAAATCTCACCATCGAAGAATTAAACGAAACAGCTTTAACAGATTCTGAGTATTTATATATTGAAGGTTATTTAGTCTCTTCACCTACCGCAAAACAAACGGCTATTTTCGCTAAAAATATAGCTGAAAAAGCCAAAGTTAAAACATCTTTTTCTTTATCAGATCCAAACATGGTAGATTTCTTTAAAGATAGTATTTTAGAAATTATTGGTAATGGAGTCGATTTATTATTTGCTAATGAAATTGAAGCCTTAAAAATAGCTAATACCGATGATTTAACTGTAGCCATCAACTATTTTAAAAATTTAGCGAAGACTTTTGCTATTACTTGTGGAAAAAAAGGATCAATTATTTTTGATGGTGAAAATTTATTAGAAATTCCCGCTTTTCCCGTTATAGCTGTAGATACTGTTGGTGCAGGTGATATGTATGCAGGATGTTTATTATATGGTATCACTAACGGTTTAGATTGGATTGATGCAGGAAAACTGGCTTCTTTAGCATCGGCAGAGTTAGTAACAAATTTTGGTGCTAGGCTAGATACCGATAAATTACAACAACTTTTACATAAAATTAGGTGATATATATTTAGCTATGAGTAATTAACTATTACTCTATTCTTCTTTTCATCTATTTTTTATTGTTTACGATCAGTTATTAATTATCAAAAATATGAGTAAAGTTATCATTATCGGTAGCGGTATTGTAGGTAGTACTATCGCCTATGAATTAAGTCATGATCCTAGCTTAGATATTACCTTAATTGATGAAAAAAATCCGGGTACAGGTTCAACTGGTGCAGCCCTAGGAATTTTGATGGCGGTAATTAGTCACAAGACAAAAGGTAGGGCATGGAAATTACGAGAATCTAGTTTACAAAGGTATAATACTTTAATCCCAGAATTAGAAACCTTAACGGGTTTACAAATTCCCTATAACACTGATGGTATTGTTAAATTACTTTTTCCTGACGATGATTTAAACCCATGGGAAAATTTAGTCGAAATTCGCTCTCAACAAGGTTATACTCTCGATATTTGGGATAAATCTCTTTTAAAACATTATTGCCCCGAAGTTGATGTCTCTTCTTTTTTAGGAGCAGTATATTCTCCCTGCGATCGCCAAATTAATCCTACTTTTTTAACTAAAGCCTTGGTAAAAGGAGCATCATTAAAAGGGGTTAAATGTATTTTTGGCGAAAAAGTGCGAAATTTAAAAATTATTGAAGATAAGAGTAAACGTTGTCAAGAAATAACCATAGGCAATGACTCATTATCAGCAGATTGGGTAATTTTGGCTACAGGATTAGGCACATCATCACTAATACAACCTTTAGGCTCAAAAATCGCCATTAAACCTGTTTTAGGTCAAGCATTATTATTAAAACATACAGAATGGAAAACGAAAGAAAACTTCAATCCAGTAATTACAGGAAATGATATTCATATTGCACCGATGGGTAATGATGAATTTTGGCTAGGTGCAACGGTAGAATTTCCTAGTAATGGAGATGAAATCTTACCTGATGAAGAATTGTTACAAAATTTACAAAAAGAAGCAACAAGATTTTTTCCTAGTTTAGTTAATACTCCCATTATGTTATCGTGGACTGGTAAACGTCCTCGCCCTGAAGGTAAATCAGCTCCCATTATTGAAAAACTAGAAGATTATGAAAATATTATTCTAGCAACAGGACATTATCGCAATGGCGTATTATTAGCTCCAGCTACGGCATTATCAGTATTAGAGTTGATTAAAGAAAGTCCATAACAGTTAAACTTTTGCATAAATTCGTCGCAGGAAAGACATATCTAAATTACCAAAATTCACACTAAAAGCAACATTAACTTTTTCTAAACTTCTTACTAACCATGCCGCACCATCTCGACTAAAGGATTCATAATGACTGAAAAGAATCGAAAATCTTTTTTCTAAGTAAGGTTTAACTTTGCTACAAGCTAAGGTTAATTTTAGTAAAAGACCAATAGTTTTTGTTGTACCCATGTTACTAATCATATCCATAAATACTAGATGACTAGGATTTTGAGGGCTATCTACAATCAAATAATTAAATAATTGACTATAGGTACGCATTTTCAAAAATTCATCGGGTTTACTATTATTATATTTTGGGTACATCTGTTGTAACTTATCATATAGTCTTTTGTTGAAACCATTTTTTCCATACTTCCCATCAATGGAGTTTATTACGTATTCATACAAATCATCTTTAAATAATTGATAGTTACGCACATCACTGGTATGAGTTAGAAAACTACGAGACAAATCTTGATAAGAATAACCATTTTCTACAGTGCCAACATAATGTCTTAAACTTTTCCCTAAATCTCGATCACTCAATAAGGTAGGATTACCGACGGGTTTAATGATAGGATCTTGATTTAATTCCTCTAGTTTTTGTTTTCCCGTCTGTGCTACTCTAATTTGATAAGTCACGAATTTAGATAATTTTGACTCAAATTGTTTTTCTAGTTCTGTTTTAACTTTATAAACTGTTTGTTGTTGTTCTTTGCTACTATTAGCACCTAAAAGACAATGATCGTAAAGGTAAGGATATCTAGTAATTAAATTACCCAACACTTCTTCATTTTTAGGACTGGTTTTTCTTTCCTGAGTTTGATAAAGAATTGTCACAAGACGTTTTAATTGTGTATAGTAATCAGATTTCAAAAATTCTCTTACTAATTGATTCATGCGACTGGCGTAGGGTTTTCCATAACGTCTATTCATGCCAGAGGGAAGTAAGTCAAATAATTGAACCAATTCAACTACATAACCTTGAGTTTTAGGATTTAACTGCCATCTATTAACCAGAATATGACAACAACGATTCAAAATTGAGGGGAAGGTTTCTAACGCTTGAAAATTACTGATTATTTTGGCTAAGGCTTGTATTACTTTAGGATCATCATAGTTTCTAGCCTGAATAAATAAATACCGAAATCTATCTAACACTTGCTCTGGTGATTGATTCTTCACACATTCTAGCAAATGATCATAAACAAACTGTTCATCGACAGTAATCTCATGGTTATGATGTTCTGATAGAGGAGTAATATTCACGGCTTTTCATGGTATGGTATATTTTGGTTTACAGTTTCTTTATTTACTATATTAAAGCAATTGTAAAGATTTGCTCTCTGTTTAATTACCTAAATTTTACTATCAATTATTATTTTTATTCTCAGCTAAATTACTGAAATTTTATTTTTATTTTTTATGAAAGTTTTTGCTAATCTTCAATCTATCCGTGAAATTACTGAGGCTCATGAATTTAATATGAGTGTGGATATTTTAAAGAAAGAATGTTATGGAATTAGTACAGATACTCGTAATCTTAAATCAGGAGAAATTTTTTTAGCTTTAGAAGGTGAAAATTTTAATGGTCATCACTTTCTCAATCAAGCAATAGATTTAGGTGCAATGGCTTTAATAACTCAAGAAAACTATCCTCCTTTAACATCAACAAATATTCCAGAGTTTAAAGTAAAAGATACTCTTCAAGCTTATCAAAATATCGCTCATTGGTGGAGAGAAACCTTTGATATACCTGTTATTGGTGTAACAGGTTCGGTGGGTAAAACTACCACCAAAGAATTAATTACGGCGGTGTTAAATACTCAGGGAAAAGTCTTAAAAACTGAGGGTAATTACAACAATGAAATTGGTGTTCCAAAGACTCTTTTACAAATAGATAAAAGTCATCAATATGCCGTGATTGAAATGGCTATGAGAGGTGCGGGAGAAATCGCCTTATTAACAGAAATTGTCAACCCAAAGATTGGAGTAATTACCAATGTAGGAACGGCACATATTGGAAGATTAGGTTCACGAGAAGCCATTGCAAAAGCTAAATGTGAGTTGTTAGCAAAAATGAATAATTCTGGGGTTGCAATTCTCAATGGAGATAATGATTTATTAATTAAAACTGCTGCTGATATTTGGCATGGTGAGACTATTACTTATGGTTTAAAATCAGGAAATTTTCGGGGAGAATTGGTAGATTCTTATACCCTCAAAATTGATCATAAATTGTATCCTTTACCTTTAATGGGTGAGCATAATGCTCTTAATTATTTAGGTGCGATCGCAACAGCTAAAGTATTGGGTATAGATTTGAGCATTTTAGAAGCAGGAATTGAAGTTGTTTTACCAAAAGGCAGGGCAAAACGTCATTTATTAGATAATGATATAGAAGTGTTAGATGAAACTTATAATGCTGGTTTAGAATCTATGATTGCCGCATTACATTTACTTAAACAAACCGAAGGTAAACGTCATATCGCAGTTTTAGGCACAATGAAAGAATTAGGAGAATACGCTTCTCAACTTCATCGACAAGTGGGAGAAACGGTAAAAAGTTTAAATCTTGATATGTTGTTAATTTTAGCTGATGAAGAAATTACTAAAACCATGGGAGAGGGGGCGAAAGGTATTCCTTCAGCAATTTTCACTGATCATCAAGAGTTATTGCAATATTTACAAGAAATAGTTGAAAGTGGCGATCGCATTTTATTTAAGGCTTCTAATTCCGTCGGTTTGAGTAAAGTTGTCGATGAGTTTGTCAATGTCAATAATTTTAATGGTCAATAAAAGATTAACGAAAAGAAGTCTAATATTAAGTATCTAAATCTATTTTTAGCTCATGAAATTTAATCGTACGACAATATTTTTAGTAATCTTGGCATTAGGTTTAACCGCATTTGTTTTTTTGAGAGAAATAAAAGATCAGGGATTTGATATTACTCCAAAGATACAAAATCAAAATGAAGGGGAAAAAATTTTTACTTTCGATACCAATGATATTAAAAATATTACAATTAAAATTAATGACAAAAAAATTAGTTTTGAGAAAATCAAAAACAAAAATCAGTCTTGGCAAATGACACAACCAGAAAAAATAATTGCTAGTAATGCGGCAATATCTTTTCTGATAAATTTATTTAGTCAAGCAGAAAATAAAGTAGAAATTCCTTCAACTAAAGAAAAACGACAAGAGTTTGGTTTAGATATATCTCAATATCAAATTTGGTTAACTTTAAATAATGGTGAAGAATATCATATGATTCTGGGTAAATCGAATTTTGATAATACTCAAATTTATGCGGAAGTAACATTTCCAAAATCTGTTAAATCTCAACAAAATATTTTTCTAGTTTCTAAAAGTTTTCAATATGCCATTGAAAGAGATTTTGAAGAATGGAAAGCACTTAATGATGATTTTTCTAACTAAGATTTTCTTCTGTCAAATTGGGGTAATCTGATTTCGATATAAATTTGTTGGCAAAAATGAGACTAAAAGACTAGGAGGAAATTGACTTAAAAATTATTAAAATTAATTTTCCACAATTGTTTATCACATTTTATTCTTTCGGTGGGTAAAATTTTATGTGTCATCAGTCTTAAACTTTTATTTCTCAAAGTTTTTTACATCTAACTGAGGTGAGGTAATGTTGGGTTTTAAGGATTCAACCCAACCTACAATTAATTTTATGATGTTAATTATTTTTCCAGATTTGCTCTAAAATTTTATCAGTGGGTATATCAGCGATTTGATCACTTAAAGACTGAATACCAATAAAACGATCACTTTGGAAAGGTAATAATTTTTTAGCTTGAGTAGGACCAAAAAGAGCAATAGTATAAGTACCAACTGCTACAGCTAACTGCATAGGCGCACTATCAGTACATAACATCAAATTTGCACCAGCAATTACCGCCGCTAATTTACCAATATCAGGAGGACTAATTACCTTTACGGTTGGGCATAAATTCAATACTTCTGTTGTCCATTCTAAGTCATCAGGACCACATAATAAGACAATAGGTAATTCAGGTTGTTTCTTTTGAATATCTTCAATAATTCTTTGCCATTTAGGTACAGGATATATTTTATTAATACCCTGAATAACTGTTAAAGGACTTGCACCACCATGAATTAAAATATAACCAGTTGTTTTAACATTGATGCGTTTTTGTTCTGACTCTGCCCATTCTATATCCTCTTTTGGTACATTAATTGTCAAATCTGGACAAGGAGAATAAATATTTAAACCTTTAAGTAAATCATGGTACATTAAAGCGTTATATTGTTCAGTTTTTTGAGTCACAGGATTATTAATAAACCATGAACTTTTAGTCTTATAACCAATACGATTAGGAATACCATTAAGCCACAATAAAAAGGCAACAGCCCAATTTTTTTCAAGGGTTATAGCTAATTCATATTCTCTATCTCTAATAATACCAAGTAAATTCAGATAATCTGCTAAACCATTATTATCTTGAAAATCGAATACCATTACTTCTTTAACATATTTACAGATTCGATAAGCATTTTTTGATCGTGGTTCAACGATAACATCAATAATTGCTTCGGGATATTGTGTGTTAAGGGTTTTGAGAGTAGGGAAAAATAAAATTTGATCGCTGATGCCACCCGGAATAAGAGCTAATATTCGCATAGATAGTAATAACTTTATTAAATTACTTATATTTGCTTAATTTTAAAGGATTAATTGGCTATCACCACGTTTTTGTAAAGATTGTTTAGACAATATTTTGTCCAATACTCCCATTTAGTCAAGTTTTATATCGATATTACACCATTAATTTTAAAAAAATATACGATAAAGAATAAATACAAATACTGTAGTATTTTTATCTCTTAATAGGTGTTCTTGGGACAATTAACATCGGAGGTAGGATTATGCTTTTCGAAAATAAGATAAATTTAGTTGCGGCATGGAATCCCATCGATTTCGTCAATGATGTATTCGTTACTGGAAATTATGCCTATCTATTGGGAGATGTTTTAGAAATTATCGATGTCAGTAATCCTAATAATATTCAAGTAATAGCTTCTGTCGATGATGTTAATACAGGTTCTTTTGAAAGTGACACAAATATAGTTTTTATACAAGATAATTCTGCCTATATTTCAAATGCTTCTAATGGTATCACAGTTATTGACATAAGCGATCACAATCAACCTCTTATTTTATCCCAACAAGTTTTCAATGGTGTAAGAGACATTGTGACAGTTAACGATAAAGCCTATACAACAAATAGAGAGACAGGATTAACAATTTTTGAGGTAGCTAACTCCACCAACTTTGAATTAATAGGCAATTATCAAAATTTAAGTTTAAGTTATTCTCAACCTTCAAATGAAATTGCTGTCAAAGGTAACTATGCTTACATAGCCGATGGAGATTTAAAGATTTTTGATATTAGTAATCCCACAAATCCACAACTTATTCTTTCTTATGAGACTTCGAGAGATCCTATTAATTATGCTAATGATGATATTTATGGCGTAGAAATAGTCGATAATTTAGCTTATATATTTGACTCAGAAAAATTGAGAATTTTAGACATAAACAATCCCCTCAACCCTCAATTAATTTCCTCCTATATTTACACTTCAGGTTACTATTATCTTTGGGCAAAAGATTTTGGTATCATAAAAAATTATCTCTATGTTTTAGATCAAGACAAAGGATTGAAAGTTTTTAATGTAAATAATCCTGTTAATCCTCAGTTTATTTATTCCTATGATAGTCCTGATCCGTCTTTAAATTTAGCGATTGCTGAGAATTTAGCCTATATCGCCGAAGGAAATCAAGGTGTAGAAATTCTTGATATAACTAACCCTGAATTACCATTATCAAAAGCAATTTATACCCCTTCAGGAGGTTATAGTTATGACATCGCTGTTGTGGAAAATTATGGCTACATGGCGAATGGAAAGAAAGGATTACAAATTTTTAATTTGACAGATAGTAATAATCCTCAGTTAATTAGCTCTCATCCTATCAGAAGTGATGCCAAAAACATAACTATCAGTGGAAATTATGCCTATGTAAGTTATTCAGGATTAGATATTGACGGTATAAACTGGAAGAATGGCTTTGAAATTATAGATATTAGTAACCCTACTAACCCTCAATCTTTAGGTTTATATAATAATCTTAGTAGCAGTGGTGAGATATCAATAGCTTGTCATTATGCTTATGTTATTGATAAGTTTTCTCTCATTGATGGTGGCTTACAAATTTTTGATATTAGTAATCCTAGTAATCCTTCTTTTGTGTCATCTTTTGAAACCCCAACTAAAGATGACACATCGTCATACATGATTAAAAATATACAGGATATAGCAATTAAAGATAATTATGCTTATACAACCTATAGTTTTTCAGGTGTTACTATACCTCATGTCATAGGATTGGAGATATTAGATATAAGTAATCCTACTCAACCTCAGTTAGTGGGAAGTATAGGAGATGAATCCCTGTCTAGTGTGGTGGTAAAAGGAAACTATGCTTACGCAGGTATTAGTTTCCCCGGATTTAGAGAATATAATCCTCCTCGTGGTGGTATGGAAATAATTAATATTAGTAATCCCATTAATCCTCAAATTGTTGCATCTTATTCTAATAGTAATCCCACAAAAGAAATACAAATAGTGGGAAACTATGCCTATCTTTTGAATAACGAAAGTCTGGAGATTTTAGATATTAGTGATTTTGGGAATATATCACTTATCGACTCTTATTCTCAACTCAGTAATCCTTCAAGTTTTACGGTATCACAGGAAAATATCTATATTGCGGATGGA
This sequence comes from Geminocystis sp. NIES-3708, assembly GCF_001548095.1. Classification (NCBI taxonomy): domain Bacteria; kingdom Bacillati; phylum Cyanobacteriota; class Cyanophyceae; order Chroococcales; family Geminocystaceae; genus Geminocystis; species Geminocystis sp. NIES-3708. The sequence goes on from NZ_AP014815.1 coordinate 2,615,626, forward strand.
GAAGATAATTTAAAAATATTAAGCCATAACATAACTAATCAAGGAGAAGATAATCAAGATAATATTAATAATCCATCGACAAATTGTCATGTTGATAAACCTGATTTTAACCACAAACTAGACACCCAAATTTATCGTTTTCAAAATCTTGATAAACCTAGCACTTATCTTTATGCAGGAGAAGAAGAAAGTATTAATATCCGCAACAATTTTCCTAATTTTCAAGAAGAAGGAAAAGCATTTAAAGTTGCTAAGGAGTCTGATGATGATTTAATAGTGATGAATCGTTTTCAAAATCGTGATATAGTTGGTACTTATCTTTATGCAGGAGAAGAAGAAAGTATTAATATCCGCAATAATTTTCCTAATTTTCAAGAGGAAGGAAAAGCTTTTTATGTATATCCTGTTAATGCCAATAAAGGTGTTGATTTTTACCGTTTCCAGAATAATAATATACTTGGTACTTATCTTTTTGTGGCAGAAGAAGAAAGACAAAATATTCTCGCTAATTTTCCTAATTTTCAAGAGGAAGGAGTCGCTTTTGAAGTTTTAATTTAAGCTGATATTTTTCATTAACAACTATAGTGAAGTCTTAGCAAAAGGTAAAAGGGGATAAATTGAGAAATTTTCGAGAAAAATGGATTTTATTTTTAATTTTTGGAAATGTCTAACAATTTAATATCTAAGTCTTGATAAAATTCTTCTTGATATAACTCAACTTTCGATTGTGATGATAATAATAATAATGCCCAAAATATACCGACTTTATCTTTAGATTTTTCTTGTTGATGGTTTTGCCAATAACTAACTAATTTATCTAATTGAATATTTCCGTCATCGTTATTTTTAAGTAGATTCGTTGTTAAAAATTCATTGATTTGTTGAGCTAATTCCGTTAAATTTTCATTGTGAGCTAATTCAGTAATGGTTTTTAAAGCTTGTTTACGAGTATAACCTTTTTTTGTTTTATTTAAGGGTAAATCATGGCTTATTTTTTTCTCTTCTAATTCACTTTCCATGGCTTGTAACTGGGTAATTAATTCCCCTAACGTCACTTTTCTGGTTTTTGGAGCTGGAGCGGATGTACGTCTTTTTATATGCTTATCAAGATCACTATTCCTAAAATTACGTCTAATAGCTTCTAATTCTATATCTTCTTCTAAGTCTTCCAAGTTTTCTTCATTTTCCTCTTGTTGACTTAATTTTTCAAGAGTTTCTGCCTTAAATAGCACTAACATCGAAGCCCATAACATCACCTGCCCAGACTGAGATAAATCCGCAGTTTGTAAATCATTATTCTGATCATTTATACCTAATTCGGACAAAAAACGGTCAATAACTTCAATTACCTGTACATCCCATGGATCAATCTCTCCTTTTTGAGATAATTCTATTAATAATTCTATGGTTTGACTAGCTGGACTTTTATTTGTAATCATTAACAATTAAGAAGGGCAGATTTGTTGATTTATTTTCTTTCTATTTTTAGACAAGACGATCGCCAATTCAATAGCAGAAATCATACTATTAGGGTTAGCGATACCTTGCCCTGCAATATCAAAAGCAGTACCATGATCGGGAGAAGTACGAATAAAAGGTAAGCCAATAGTTGTATTAATTGCTTGTTCAAAAGCCATAGATTTCACAGGTATTAAACCTTGATCATGATATAGGGCAAAAAAAGCGTCAGCAACGGGAATATTAGGGTTATGATACCATGCTTGAGCAGGTTTTATCCACATCGTATCAGGAGGAATCAACCCTGTTAATTTTGCCTGTGGACAGCGTTTCCTTGCATTATCTAACCAATCATTTAACCATTCTTTTTCCTCTGTGCCTAATTTTCCATCTTCACCACTATGAGGATTTAATCCAGCGATGGCAATATGGGGATGAGTTAAATTAAAATCCTGTTTGAGAGTATGAATTAATAAATCTAACTTTAAATCCATCAAGTCGGAGTTAAGGGTATCAGAAACAGCTTTTAAGGGGATATGAGTGGTAGCTAAAAGAGTGCGTAATGTCCATCCTGTATGAGGAGATTTGCCCACAAACATCATGGCAAATTTATCAACTCCTGATTTTTGTGCTAGTACTTCAGTTTGCCCTGGATAATCATAACCAGCTTTTTGCCATAAAATTTTTGCAGTGGGTGCAGTGACGATACCATCAAATTTACCTTCTAAAGTCAACTCGATTGCCTTTTCTAAATATAAAAAACTGGCTTTACCCGTATCAGCATTACCTTCACCCCAAGTAAAGTCAGAAGATGTGTTAATATCAAAAATGTTTAATATATCAGGATGTGCTAAATTAATATTACTTTTATTTTTAAAATGATTATAAGTTTTTTCTAAACAAATTTGAGAACCAATAATAGTTATATTTGCTTGAGTGGAAACCAGAGAATGTGATAAAGCCTTGAGTATAATTTCTGAACCAATACTAGCAGGATCTCCTAAAGTAATAGCTAAGTTAATTTTATGAGAGTCAGACAAAGTCATTTTTTAATCCAAAGTTTTTACTTAATAGTGGCTAATCAATAATTGTTAATTACTAAATGATTTAGTTAAATTTTAGTTTAAATATATTGTGATTGTAGAACATTTATCAATAATTCAAGTTTTAGCGATACTCTCAGCATCCGCCGCAGGAGGTATGAGAATCGGCTTACCATTACTAATCATTGGCTTGGTGCGTATTGATGAATTATGGAGTAATATTCCTTTGTTGTCATCATTAAATCCCCAACTTATCATTGGGATTCTTACCAGTTGGTCACTTTTTGAATTATTTGGTACAAAAAAACTCATTGGTTTACGTATTGTACAAATTGTACAGTTAATTTTTAGTCCTCTAGCAGGAGGATTAATGGCTATAGGAGTATCACGTTTAATTGAAGTTGAAATTACTCCTCTTTGGTTATTAGGTTTAATCGGTGGATTATTCGCATTAGTATTAAAATTCGTACAAGTGGGATGGTTTTTTCGTTTAGGCAAAATTCCCATCGGATTTATTTTTTTAGAAGATTTTTTATCGGCAGTTTTAGTTATTTTTGCTCTTAATGCCCCAGAAAATGGTGGTTTAATTGCTTTTATGTTACTGTGGATTGCTCTGCGTAGTTCCACTGAATGGAAACGTAGATTGAAAACAGAAGAGAAAAAGTAAGTATTTTTAAATCTTTGATTTATCATCAAGAATTGACAACCCAAAGAGCTAATTTTTATTTCTTATTTATTACTTATTATCTATTCTTTTAAAAGCGCTGTATGGTAAAGTCATAAAGTGTTATTTTCTATCTTTTATGATCATGGGTTGGTTTACCAAGGTTTCTCTCACTGCACTATTTTTTTTTGTTCCAAGTATATTTCCTTTCTTAAATCCTAATTCGGTAATGTGTTTTTTAACGGCTTCAGCGAATCAAATCGTTAGCTTTGGTAAAGAAGGAAAACAAGGTGTTGATGGGAAAGATGGAGAAAAAGGTAGAGATAGTGAAGCATTAACTATTTTTGCTGATGGATCACCTCAAAAGTTGGATTTATCAGGTCAAGAGGGTTTATTAGGTGAAAATGGAGGTAATGGTGAAAATGCCCTTTGTGAAAATCAACCTGTTAACGTTAACTATAACTTGGTAGGAGTTGACGGTGGTGATGGTGGCACTGGTGGTAATGGTGGCGATGGTGGCAATGCAGGAGCTTTAACTATCTATGCAACGGATAAAAGCTATTTAAAACAAATATCTGTTCAGGCTAACGGTGGCATAGGTGGAAAACCGGGGGAAGGCGGTAATGGCGGAAAAGGTTGTCAATGTCCTGAGCCTTATTGGATAGTAGAGTCTTGTAATGGCAAACCGGGAGATGCTAATTATAGTTGTAGTAGTAAAGAATTTAGATGTTTAAACGGAGAAAATGGTAAAAATGGCAGATCTGGTAGAGTTGGCAGAAACGGAAAAATTGGTTCTCTTACTCTTATAAATACAAATCAACCATTAGCACCTGATCGTCTGTCAGCTTCTGTGACGATGGCAGAATTGAAAAATAGAGGTTTTAGTTTATCTAAGAATATATGGGAAACTCGTACAGGGGCAAAAGCTTTATTTGCACCAGATTCTGTTATTGATGATCAATATTTAGAATTGATAGAAAGAGTTGAAAATTCCGTTGTTTTAATTTGGAATGCACCCCAAGTATTTGCACCTTTTAGCGATCGCACTCTTACTCTCAATTTAAAAGATGATCGCAGTATAGAAATGAAATTTCCTTCAGATTTATGGCTAGAAACTAATATTTTAGAAAGAAATAATGTAACACAATTATTGGTTTTCAATGCAATAAAATCTCAAGATGCCACGAAATTGAAAAGTAAAGGCTTATCAGGAGTCGGTTTAGGACTAGAACTAGAGTTAATTGATGAGGGAGAAAAATCAGATTTAATTAGTACCCAGTTTAACATTCGATATAGTGTTTCCAACTCCTCAGAAGCCCGTTTACGTCCAGTCAATGATTATACTTTGCGCTATGAAGGAGTTATTCCCCCCGAAGCAATTCGTTATAGTAATAATCGTTTTATCATTGAAATTGGAAGGTTATCGATCGATCCTCGCTATTTAGTAGCTGGTAAGGCAATTCAGGTACAATTAGATATTAAACGTACTTTTGCCAATAATTCTGCCACTCAAAGCATTGTGGAAAAAACTATTTTAGGACCATTTAAGTAATAATTGATTTTTATTCTTCATCCCAATATTTAATAGTGTAACCTAGCTCCTCTGCCGCTTTTTTTTCTTCCGTGCTTAAATCAGCCCAATATTTATCATTAGATGGTGGTGGATCTGTATCTTCTTCCCAACTTGATTCATTCCAACCAAGAATAGACCAAAGTTTTTGCTCATCACTGTTCATGTCTATCCAACTTAAATCATCCCAAATATCACCAGGATTGCCTTTAATTTCACGAATAGTTCCCATTAATTACCTCCAGCGTAAAAAATTTAATTTTAGTTCAATATTTTATTATATTTTAAAGAAATTATTTTTGAAAATTCTTTGATAAAACTTTATAATCGGTTGCTTTTTTTGAGATTAATTTAACTATAGTCGTTTCAAATAAGAATGAAACAGTTTAAGAATAGTAATATTTATCTCAAAAACCCAGATAGTCAGCGATGCCAACCCTACAAAATTTTTCAAAGTGTCTCAAACTTAATTGAAATAACGATAAAAGTATGGAAAAGTTATTCAAATTAATTATGAGGCTAAATAAATATCTTAACCTTTAGCAATTTAAGCCAATAACTAACAGCGAATTATTATAAAAATTAAACTTTTCTATTGAAAACTATTTAAGACGACGAGCATTTAAACAGCACCACTCTCCCCGTTTCCATAAAGAAGCGATCGTCCAACCATTTTTTTCTAAAATCGTACTAATATCAATAGATTGATCTACTAAAATTCCACTTAAAATCACCCAACCATTTGGTTTAATAATTTCTGTCATAGTAGGAATCAAAGTTTTAATCACTTCCGCTAAAATATTACAGACAATACCATCAAATTTAAGTCCAGGAATGAGTTTTAATTGATCTATACTACCGTCAAAAACTTCTATTCCTCCGACATGATTTAACTCACTATTTTCTCTAGTCGCTTTAGTTGCTAAAGGATCAATATCTGTTGCATATACTTGTTTTGCTCCTAACAATTTCGCCCCGATAGATAAAATACCTGAACCACATCCAATATCAGCAATAATAAGCCCTTTTTCTGGTTCATCCAGTCTCATTTCTAAAGATTCCAAGCAAAGTTGAGTGGTAGCATGAACACCTGTACCAAAAGCAGAACCGGGATCAAGACGAATAATAATTCTCTGGGATTCTTTCGGCGGTTCAATCCAAGCAGGATAAATACAAAAGCGATCGCCTATTTCCATGGGTTGCCAGTGTTCTTTCCAACTACTAGCCCAATCCTCATCATCAATCAGTTTCCACGTAATATCTAAAGAATCATCACCTTCTAAAATGACATCTTGTTTTAACCACATAGAAAGTGCGGCTAAATCCATTACTTCTTTCGTAATAGTGGGAATATAAGCCTTAATAAACCAAGAATCTTTTTCTTTCGCTAATGCTGTGCCTTTACAGCCAAATTCCTGCAAACGCCAAAATATAGTATCTTCTAATGCTGGAATGTGATTAATTTTTATTTCCCACCAAGGAGTAGTCATCTTTAAGTAATAGGTAATGAGTAAGGAAAAGGAGACTAGAAGAAATTTCTTAATTGTTAATTGTTAATTATTAATTATTTACAGGTTTACAGTATAAGCATCAGTAACCCCTGGTACTTTAATAATTTCGGCTAAAATACCTTCAGGTAAAGGATCATCAATGGTTAATACCATTACAGCATCACCGCGCACAATTTTACGTCCGACTTGCATACTCGCAATATTTACATTAAAACTACCTAATAATGAGCCTATTTTACCGATAATACCGGGCATATCTCTATGTAAGGTAAATAGCATATAGTTATTAGGAAGTACGTTAACAGGATAATCATTAAGGTTGGTAATGCGAATTTCACCCTCGTTAAGTAATGCACCTCGCACGGAATGAGTGCCTTTTGTACCAGTAGCTTCTAAATAAATTGAGTTACTGTAATCTTTGATGGTAGAGTCTCTGGAGTCAATAACATGAATACCTCTCTCTTTTGCTTCGATAGCTGCATTTACATAATTTACTCTTTCCCGTAATGCTTTAGATAACAAACCTTTAATAGCTGCCACAACTAAGGGTTGACTATTACTATCTGCTAAATCTCCTTGTAATTTTACATTAAAACTTTCGATGCGATCGCCAGCTAATTGTCCGACCAAAGTACCTAAAGTTTCCGCTAAACGCATATAAGGACGAAGTTTTTCCATTACATCAGGATTTAATCCGGGGATATTAACCGCACTTCTAGCAGGTAAACCTAATAAGACATCTCTGATTTGTTCTGCAACATCGATGGCTACATTAACTTGAGCTTCGGCAGTGGATGCACCTAAATGGGGGGTTAAAATTACATTGCTGCCCAATTCTCTCAATCGAGATTCTCCTAAAGGCTCAGAAGAAAATACATCTAAAGCCGCACCAGCAATTTGTCCACTAGCTAAGGCATCATAGAGAGCATCCTCATCGATAATACCACCACGAGAACAATTGATAATTCTAGTGGTAGGTTTCATTTTAGCTAAAGATTCCGCATTGATAAGATTAGCTGTTTCTTTCGTTTTGGGTACATGAAGGGTAATATAGTCAGATTCAGTAAAAATCATATCTAAATCGACTAAAATACAACCTAATTGATTTGCTCTTTCTTGAGAAATAAAAGGATCATAAGCTAAAATTTTCATCCCCATTGCTTTAGCTGCGGTAGCAACATGAGAGCCTATTTTTCCCAAACCGACAACACCTAAAGTTTTTTTGTAAACTTCTGTACCCATGAAGTTTTTACGATCCCATTTTTTTGCCTTTACGGATTCATTGGCATCGGGAATATGACGAGAAAGAGATAACATCATTGCTAAAGCGTGCTCGGCTGCGGCAATAGTATTTCCTTCAGGGGAATTGACGACGACAATACCTTTACGGGTAGCTGAAGGTACATCTACATTATCAACTCCAACTCCAGCACGACCAATAATTTTTAATTGATTTGCGGCTTCGATAACTTCTGCAGTAACTTGAGTACCAGAGCGAATCATTAAGGCATCATATTCCCCAATAATACCCGATAATTCAGTTGGTGATAATCCTGTTTTGACATCTACTTGAGCGACTTGAGATAGAATTTTAATTCCTGCTTCATCTACAGGATCGGATACTAGAACTTTTGCCATTTTAAAATTAATATATTTTTACTTTATCTTTACTGTTGCGATAATTTTATTTAAAGCTCATATATCGCAATGGTTATCTTACCATTATTATCTCTTGTTTGTTAAATTGATCTTAAGGAAATCTAAAACATTGTAACTTAATAGAAGAAAATGACGTCTTTTTTGTCATGTCTGTCATCAAATATCAAATTATTTAGTTAATGTTCGTTATTATTTTATAAAAATATGAAATTACTTTTACATAAAAATTTTAATAGTTGCTTTATTTATTTATTATTAATTTTTACTTTTCCATCAGAAATTAGTTTAGCTCAAACTGTAGAAATAGTTAATCCTCTTACGGTGAATTTTGAAGATGAATTATTACCGAAAATTAAACGAGATTTAACAAATTTAGAAAAAAAAAGAATTCAAGAAAAAATTAATGAATTAGATAATTTAGCTGAAACTGAACTGTCAGCAGGAAATGATGATTTAGCTTTTGGTCTGTGGTATAAAGCTATTAATTTAAGTAGAGCTTTGGGTGCAGATTCTGAGTTAAAAATAATAACAAGAGTGGGTAATTTTGCTTGGGATAAAAGTCGTAATCAAGATATTAATTTTTTAACTGAAAGAATTACTATATTAGAATCAATGTTTACTAAAAATAATAAAATAAATTCAGACTATTTATCTTTATTTATAAACGCTTATGAAGCTTTACACAATTTAGATAAATCAATAATTATTCATCAACAAAATTTAGAATTAGCCAGATTAAATAATAATAATGAACAACAAAAAATTAGTTTACAAAAATTAGGACAATTCTATTTATCTAAATTTGATTATTATCGTGCTGAACCAATTTACCAAGAATTATTAAATATCTCAAGACTAGAAAAAGATTATTTAGCTGAGGGAATTTATTTACAAAAACTAGCTGAAATTAGTGGGGCGATCGTACAACCAGAAAATGCGGTTAAATATAAACAAGAATTAGCAGGGAGTTATGCACAAAATCAAAATTTATCAGCTTTATCTTTACTAAAAATTGCCATCGGAGATGATTATAAAACCTTAAAAAAGCCAGAAGAAGCCACAAAATCTTATCAAGAAGCCTTTAATATTGCATGGGAATTAAAACAATATGCAGTAGCTGGAGATGCTTTACGAAAATTAGGAATACTATATCAAGAATATGAACAATTAGACTCAGCTTTACAAATTTATCAAGAATTAATTAAAGTTGAACAATTGTCATATAATTTTTATGGCTTAATGAATACTTATGACTATATAGGAATTATTTATAGTAAAAAAGAAGATTATTCTTCAGCTGTTCAATTTTATCAAAAAGCTCTTGAAATTTCTCGTAGTCTTAGTCATAAAGAAGACTATTTTTTAGGAAAAATTAACGAAATACAAACAAAAAATTAACCACTCAGCCCTAAATTTTGGGGTAAAGAGTGGTATAAGCATCTTGCCTTTTATTTTAGACTATTCAAAAAAAAATTTTTTCCTTTGCTCGTAGTAAGGGCTTGAACTCTCACTTTGACAATTATTGGAGATGTCTATTGAATTAGCAATTTAGAAATCTAAGATAATTTTTGTAAATTTTAAGATTAAGTTATATAAAAATTACTTAGATAGATTATAATATCAGATTATGTAACTCTCACAAAAATAGCGTAAAGTTTGAATTTAAATCTTATCAGCTGATTAGATGGGAAGATTGCGGTTTTTTTAAGAAAAATTTGCATAGCTCCAGCAAGTCATTATGAGCCTTTTTTGTTAAACTTCGAAAACACTTGCAATTTTTAAATTTTGGAAACATCGACATTATACATTAATTAATCGCCAAAAGCATTGTTGGCGAGGCAACCTATATTTAATGATATAAAATCGATACCAAAAAGACCCTACTTGCATAAAACTTGAATTTGACAAATTGAACTTAGTAATATATTTGAATTCTTAGTTTTTAAGGAATTTGAAAATATTTAATAGGATTTGAAATCGAAAACTAACAAAAAAGGAATACATAGAGTTGTAGAACAACAAAATATAATTTGGCGAAAATACTATGACAACTAATCAAGCAAATCATTCCAATGGCGATACTACCACTTTAAAATCAAATGAGTTCACAGGACTTATTGACACAATATATAATGATGATGACTTAGTGCTATCTTTGAACTCTTCCTTATCTTCAACTATTTCTGAAAACACATCTTTCTCCGTAATGGATGTTAAAAATTCGGTAAATATTGAATCACCTATTGCCACTACCAAAGTAACCCCAGTTAGTGCTGATACTTCAGAATTAACAGCAGATTTGAGTCAAAAGTTGTCCTTGCCAGAGGTTCATAGTTCTTCAACACCATTGATAAAGAACTCTCTATCTTCGATAATTTCTCGTGGAATTTCTCCCCCTGAAACAGTAATTAAACTCCAAGATTCATCTCCAACTTTTTTCTCGCCAATAAAGCCACTTCAAGCAATCAGTGCTCCATCTGGAGATTATCGTATCGATGCACTTTTAGGAGGTAACAAATGGGGGATAACAAATCTAACTTATAGTTTCTATGCTGGAGGTTCATTCTATGGAAGTGAAACAGGTTTAGCATCTGTGAGTGAGGCAGTGAAAAACAATGTACGCTATATTCTCAACAATCTAATTGCTCCATTAATTAATCTTACTTTTACAGAAGTAACTGACTCTCCCAGTAATTATGGTCAACTTCGCTATCTTCTTTCTACAGATCCGGGTTACGCTTATGCTTATTATCCATTTTCAACAGACACAAATCAGGGCAATGGTAATGACGTGGCAGGTGATGTATTTTTAAATCCTGACTATGATAATAATTTTGACACAAATGGTTTTCGAGGAGGAGCAGGAACTCATGGTTATCAATCTTTAATTCACGAAACCCTCCATGCACTAGGGATCAAACATTCAGGTAATTATAACGGTAGTGGAGCAGGAGATCCTCCTTATCTTCCCTACGGAGAAGAAAATTGGGATAACACCCTGATGACTTATAACTTCGACTCTGGTGATGAACCTAGTACTCCTATGGCTTATGACATACTAGCCTTACAATATCTATACGGTGCAAAATCTTACAATTCTAATAACACTATCTATACTTTTTCTGATACAGATCTCTATTCCGATGGCTCTAAAACTGTGGGTAGTTCGACTCTCAACAATAAAATTACTATTTGGGATAGTGGTGGTACAGATATTCTAAATTTTACTGGTTTAGGATCTAATACTGGTGGTTATCGATTTGATATGAATCCGGGAGGATGGTTCTCAACTCAAACTGCTTTTAATGGTACGGGCTATAATGTCGATCCAGGACCACCGGTTAGTTTTAGTTCAGGTACAACCTATAGAGCTACAACCAACGGGACAAGACTTGGTTACGGAATAATAATTGAACATCTGGTCAATTCTTCTAGTAATGACTATATTATCGCTAACTCGGCGGCTAACCAATTTAGTGGCTATGGTGTGATAACTTCTACGGGAAATGATACCATTGAGGGTGGAAATAGTCTTGATACCCTTGATTTATCTGAATTCACTTCTAGTAGTGTTAGTCAAATCCAAAGCGGAAATAACCTAGTCTTAGGATTAGGTTCAGCACGTTCAATTACCGTTAAAGATTATTATTTAACAAGCACTGATCGACTAAATATCCAATTTTCAAGTACGAATATTCTCACTAGCTTTGCCATCGCCGCCACTAATGCCAACCAAACAGAAGGAAATAGCGGAACAAAAGCCTTTACCTTTACTATAAATCGTAGTGGTACTACCACTGGTGCGAATAATGTTAATTGGGCAGTAACAGGTTCAGGTACAAATCCTGCTAATGCTACGGACTTCAGTGGTGGAGTGTTACCATCAGGTACCGTGAGTTTTGCGGCCAATGAAACCAGTAAAGTAATTACAGTAAATGTTCAAGGTGACACCACTGTAGAACCAGATGAAAACTTTACCGTGACTCTTTCTAATGCCACCAACGGGGCAACTATTACCACCGCAACCGCTACTGGTACTATTCTCAATGATGATGGAACAAACGGTAACACTTTTAGCAATACCTCGACTATTTCAATCCCTGAGATTGGGCCAGCATCCTCCTACCCTTCTACTATTAACGTCTCAGGCTTAAGTGGTAATATCAGTAAAGTCACTGTTACCCTTAATAATCTGAGTCATACCTTCCCAGATGATCTTGATATTCTCTTAGTAAGTCCCACTGGTGCAAAAACCCTCTTAATGTCTGATGTGGGAGAAAGTAATGATTTATCAGATGTCACCCTAACTTTTGATCCCACCGCCACCAATTTTTTGCCAGATAGTGGCTTGATTACAAGCGGTACTTATAAACCGACAGATTTTGAATCTGATGACGTTTTCGATTCTCCCGCCCCTGTAGGTCCATATAATGCCGATTTATCCGTATTTAACAATACCAATCCTAATGGGGAATGGAGATTATTTGTAGTAGATGATATTAGTGGAGATTTCGGATCTATTGCTGGTGGTTTGTCTTTAACCTTTGAAACTACAGCATCTTTCCCAACGACTTTAGCGATCGCCGCCACTAATGCCAACCAAACAGAAGGAAATAGCGGAACAAAAGCCTTTACCTTTACCGTGACTCGCAGTGGTACTACCACCGGTGCCAATAATGTAAATTGGGCAGTTACCGGTTCAGGTACAAATCCTGCTAATGCTACGGACTTCAGTGGTGGAGTGTTACCATCAGGTACCGTGAGTTTTGCGGCCAATGAGACCAGTAAAGTAATCACAGTAAACGTTCAAGGTGACACCACTGTAGAACCAGACGAAAACTTTACCGTGACTCTTTCTAATGCCACCAACGGGGCAACTATTACCACCGCAACCGCCATCGGTACTATTCAAAATGATGATACTCCAATCCCAACCAATTTAGCGATCGCCGCCACTAATGCCAACCAAACAGAAGGAAATAGCGGAACAAAAGCCTTTACCTTTACCGTGACTCGCAGTGGTACTACCACCGGTGCCAATAATGTAAATTGGGCAGTTACCGGTTCAGGTACAAATCCTGCTAATGCTACGGACTTCAGTGGTGGAGTGTTACCATCAGGTACCGTAAGTTTTGCGGCCAATGAGACCAGTAAAGTAATCACAGTAAACGTTCAAGGTGACACCACTGTAGAACCAGACGAAAACTTTACCGTGACTCTTTCTAATGCCACCAACGGGGCAACTATTACCACCGCAACCGCCATCGGTACTATTCAAAATGATGATACAAATACATTTTTACCACAAATAAGTATCAGTCCTAATCAAACCGTTATCGAAGGCTTAACCAGTCTTCAAAATGTAACTTACACAGTAATTCTTTCTCAAGCAAGTAGTCAAACAGTAACGGTACAATATGCCACCACTAACGGAACGGCTATAGCAGGTTCAGATTATACTGCTACCAGTGGAACTTTAACTTTCTCTCCCGGACAAATCAGTAAGACTATTATTCTTCCAATTCTCAATGATTTTGTCAATGAGTTTGATGAGAATTTTAACTTAACTTTAAGTAACTCTACTAATGCTAATTTAAGTAACTCTGGTGTTACAACAACCATTGCTGATACTTTATTCACTGCTGTAACGACTACTTTATCCGCCAATGTCGAAAATCTGATCTTAACAGGTATAACGGCTATTAACGGCACAGGTAACGGTGGTAATAATATTATTAGTGGTAATACTGCCAATAATAACCTTAATGGTGGTGCCGGAAACGATACTCTCAATGATGGAGATGGTAATGATACCCTCGATGGTGGTGCTGGAAGTGATGTCATGAGTGGTGGCTTAGGCAATGATTTTTACTATGTCAATAGTACAGTAGATGTGGTAGTAGAAAATGCCAGTCAAGGTACAGATACAGTTATTTCTTCTATTACCCATACCTTAGCTGCTAACGTAGAAAATCTCACTTTAATAGACATAAGTGCTATTAACGGTACAGGTAACACCCTCAATAACACCATCACTGGTAATATAGCGAACAACAACCTTAACGGAGGAGACGGTAACGATACTCTCACTGGTGGTGATGGTAATGATACCCTCAATGGTGGTACGGGAAGCGATCGTCTGACAGGTGGTACTGGTAATGACCTTTATCTTGTAGATAATGTAGGGGATATAGTGAGTGAAACATCGACTCTTGCCACGGAAATTGATACCGTACAATCTTCAATCACCTATACCTTAACTACTAACGTAGAAAATCTCACCTTAACGGGTACAAGTGCTATCAACGGTACAGGTAACACCCTCAATAACACCATCACTGGTAATATAGCGAACAACAACCTTAACGGAGGAGACGGTAACGATACTCTCACTGGTGGTGATGGTAATGATACCCTCAATGGTAGTATAGGAAGCGATCGTCTGACAGGTGGTACTGGTAATGACCTTTATATTGTGGATAATTTAGGGGATATAGTGATTGAAACATCGACTCTTGCCACGGAAATTGATACCGTACAATCTTTAATCACCTATACCTTAACTACTAACGTAGAAAATCTCACCTTAACGGGTACAAGTGCTATCAACGGTACAGGTAACATCCTCAATAACACCATCACTGGTAATATAGCGAACAACAACCTTAACGGAGGAGACGGTAACGATACTCTCACTGGTGGTGATGGTAATGATACCCTCAATGGTGGTACGGGAAGCGATCGTCTGACAAGTGGTACTGGTAATGACCTTTATATTGTAGATAATGTAGGGGATATAGTGATTGAAACATCGACTCTTGCCACGGAAATTGATACCGTACAATCTTCAATCACCTATACCTTAACTACTAACGTAGAAAATCTCACCTTAACGGGTACAAGTGCTATCAACGGTACAGGTAACACCCTCAATAACACCATCACTGGTAATATAGCGAACAACAACCTTAACGGAGGAGACGGTAACGATACTCTCACTGGTGGTGATGGTAATGATACCCTCAATGGTGGTACGGGAAGCGATCGTCTGACAGGTGGTACTGGTAATGACCTTTATATTGTGGATAATGTAGGGGATATAGTGAGTGAAACATCGACTCTTGCTACCGAAATTGATACAGTGCAATCGTCAATTACCTATACCTTAACTACTAACGTAGAAAATCTCACCTTAACAGGTACAACTGCTATTAATGGTACAGGTAACACTCTAAATAATACCATCACTGGTAATACAGCGAACAATAGCCTTGATGGTGGTGCCGGTAATGATACTCTCAACGGTGGCACCGGTATAGATAGTTTAATAGGTGGTACGGGGAATGACCTTTATATTGTAGATAATGTAGGGGATATAGTGAGTGAAACATCCACTCTTGCTACCGAAATTGATACAGTACAATCCTCCATTACCTATACCTTGACAGATAACGTAGAAAACCTGACTTTAACAGGCACAACTGCTATCAACGGTACAGGTAACACTCTCAAGAACGTAATTACGGGTAACAGTGGTAATAATAGCCTCAGTGGAGGAGATGGTAACGATACTCTCATAGGTGGTGATGGAAATGATACTCTCATAGGTGGTGGCAGTAATGACACTCTCACAGGTGGTAATGGTTTAGATTCATTCCGTTTTAACTCTGCTTCTGAAGGAGTCGATTTCATTACTGATTTTACCGTTGCTGATGATACAATTCGAGTTTTAGGTAGTGCCTTCGGTGGTGGTTTAGTAGCTGGTACATTATCTATTAGTCAGTTTACAATTGGTTCATCGGCAACTACTTCTTCTCATCGTTTCTTCTATAATTCTAGTAATGGAGGATTATTCTTTGATGTGGATGGTAACGGTGCGACTTCTGCCGTACAATTTGCCACTTTAAATATCAGTTTAACCATGACTAATGCTGATATTGTGGTAATTTAAAGTTCATAGTTTGCTATTAAGGGTTTTAAGACCAAGGCCATTAATGGCAAACTGTTCGTTAATTTAACTTTCGTAGTTTACACGAAGAGAGGAATCATCTTTGAGTTTAAGGAGGAGGTTTAATTGTGGGTTACTTACTACTGGTTTAGGGATGACTAGTACCGATATTCTTATAATTTGAACTTCTTAGTTTCAGCGAGAAAACTGGTAGAAAGCATCGTGCTTTCTTACTAGAATTTGGGATTTAATGACATTTTTAACCCCCCTTCCCCAAAGTTGGGGTAAAGTACAAGAAGGACTTCATTTTTTACTAAGGAGGGGCTTGAGGTTGGGGATTTAATAGTTTACTTACGCAATAGCCGCCATTTTCACTTCACTATTGTTAAGAATATCCTGCAATTCATCAGCATCAACAGTTTCTTTTTCAATCAACATATCTGCTAATTTGTCTAAAACTGCACGATTTTCTACTAATACTTGTTTAGCTCTTTGATAAGCTGAATCTACTAATTTTTTGACCTCATCATCAATAGCTGAAGCTGTAGAATCAGAAAAATCACGATCAGATGCAATATCACGTCCCATGAATACGTTACCATTTTGACGACCCAATGCTACAGGACCGAGACGATCGCTCATACCAAAACGGGTAATCATTTGACGAGCTACCCTTGCAACTTGTTGTAAATCGTTAGATGCACCTGTAGTTACTTCTTCTTCACCGAAAATAATTTCTTCAGCAATACGTCCACCTAAAGCCACAGCCATCTGATTTTGTAAGTAAGAACGAGAATACAAGCCAGATTCCATGCGATCTTCACTAGGAGTAAACCATGTTAAACCGCCTGCTCGTCCACGGGGAATAATACTTATTTTTTGAACGGGATCATAGTCAGGCATTAAAGCACCTACTAGAGCGTGTCCTGCCTCGTGATAAGCTACTAATTCTTTACGTTTTTGACTCATAACTCGGTTTTTCTTTTCAGGACCTGCTAATACTCTGTCAATAGCATCATTGATTTCATCCATGGAAATTTCAGTTAAGTTACGACGAGCAGCTAAAATCGCAGCCTCATTGAGAAGGTTAGATAAATCTGCACCTGTGAATCCTGGAGTACGACGGGCGATTTTCTCTAATTCCACATCTGCACCTAAAATTTTGCCACGAGCGTGAACATTAAGAATTTCTGTACGACCAGCGAAATCAGGACGATCAACTACTACTTGGCGATCAAAACGACCTGGACGCATTAAGGCTGAATCTAATACATCAGGGCGGTTAGTCGCTGCTACGATGATGATTCCAGTATTACCTTCAAAACCATCCATTTCTGTTAATAATTGGTTTAAAGTTTGCTCTCTTTCATCATTACCACCACCTAAACCAGCACCCCGTTGACGACCTACTGCATCGATTTCATCTATAAATACGATACAGGGAGCATTTTGTTTAGCTTGTTCAAATAAATCACGAACACGAGAAGCACCAACACCCACAAACATTTCGACAAACTCTGAACCAGAAATGCTGAAAAAAGGTACACCAGCTTCTCCTGCAACGGCTTTGGCTAAAAGGGTTTTACCAGTTCCCGGAGGACCAACTAATAATACACCTTTGGGAATTTTTGCACCAATGGCAGTGAAACGTTCACCATTTTTTAGAAAATCAACAACTTCAGTTAATTCTAATTTAGCTTGTTCAATTCCCGCTACATCACTAAAAGTAACTTGAGTTTGAGGTTCCATTTGTACTCTAGCTTTGGATTTACCAAAGTTCATGGCTTGAGAGCCAGGTCCACTAGAAGCCCGACGGAGCAAGAAAAACAAACCAACTAATAGTAAAATTGGGAAAAATAAACTACTCAAAGCTCTAAACCAGAAACTTTCGTCACTTTGAGGTAAAACGGAAATATCTACTTTGTTATTGGATAAGATATCGATTAATTGAGGATCATTTGGCAAATTTACTAAAAATCTTTGTCCATCTCTGGCTGTAGCGACAGCAACACTGCGATCAGCACTCAAATTTACCCTTTCAACTTTATCACTTTGAACTTCATTAATAAATTCACTATATTTCCAAGTTAACTGATTAGTCTGAGGACGATCTAAAAAAACCGTTCCGAGGGCAACGACAACTACCGCTAAAATTGCGTATAGTCCAACATTACGCCATTTTTTATTACTTTTACTCACAGGTGGATAGCCTCCTAATTTATTTATACTTATTTTATCAATTACTCTTATGAATGCGAGTTTTGAGGTTATTATTACTATCTTTAAATTCTATGTTAACTTATGTTAAGAATTTTTAGGTTAATTTCTCAGAATTTAGATTAGTAGTTGATAGTTGAGAGTTGGCGTAATAAGCGTAATAAACAATTTGCTCTTTGGTATAAATAAAAAAAGGAGAAGATTTAACTTCCCCTTCTTGATTACTTTTGAGTTTATTTTTTAACATTTTCAGGCGTTTTTGCCATTGTTTTTTCTTCGCATAACCCCCCTTTCCTTTATCGTTTCTTCCTTCTCGTCTTGGAGATTCCCAACGTTTTAACCTTGGCATAGTCACATACTGCTTCTAATACACTAAAATCTATATTAGCAAATAAATCTCAATGTTCAACAGAAAAACGAACTTCTATCATGTATAGCGAAGAAATATTATTTCGCCGATCGCCAAAAGCTCCTTTTGATCGTCGTGCTTATGCGTTTTTAATTGATTTTATAGTAGTTTGGTTAATATCTTCTCTTGTTACTAATATTTTCTTAGAATTTTTTGTCTTTACATTACTTTGGTGGATTTTGAGGGTAATTATAGTAGATAAAAATAAAGGACAAAGTTTAGGGCGTTGGACAATGGACTTAAAAATAATAGATCTTCGTTTTAATCGTCTTCCTTCTTTGCTCACCTTAACCAAAAGAGAAGGTACTGTTGCTATAGGAGCATTTTTAGCCATGATTGCCTTAAAAATTAACTTTCAAGATTTTTTATTGATGATGTTATTTGCAACTCCTTTGCTTCTTGATGGATTGACTATTTTTACCGATGATCAATATAATCAATCATTTCACGATCGCATTAGTGGTACGATGATTACTCAAACAAAAAGAGGATTTTCACTGGATTTAAGACTGAAAAAGTTATTTAAAGAAGCAAGAAAAACTTGGCAAAAAAATAGAAAAAAATACAAATAACCAGTTAAAATTGAAAAACTATCTTTTAGTAATTGATTAGTTATATTATTAATAATAAATAAATGGGTAACGTTAATATTATTGGATTGGGAAAATCAGGTATTGCAGCGGCTAAAATTTTAAGAAAAAAAAATCATGAAGTAACCATTTATGATAGTTCGACATCAGAATCTTTAGAAAAAATCAAAAACAATCTTGCCCAAGAAGATATTTTAGTTAAATTAGGACAAACTATAGATCTAAATACTCAACATCAACCAGATTTAATTGTTGTCAGTCCGGGTGTAGCTTATGATATTCCTATCCTCGTGGAAGCAAGAAACAAAGGAATCAAAACTATTGGTGAAATGGAATTAGCATGGCAGTATCTCAAATCTTATCCTTGGATTGGCATCACTGGCACAAACGGTAAAACAACTACGACAGCATTAATTGAAGCTATGTTAAAAGCAGGAGGAATAAAAACTTCAGCCTGTGGAAACATAGGTTATGCCGCTTGTGAATTAGCTTTATCAGCCATGGAAAATCCTCCTGAATGGGTAGTAGCAGAAATTAGTAGTTATCAGATAGAATCCTCGGCAGAATTATCTCCTAAAATTGGTGTTTGGACAACTTTTACTCCAGATCATTTAGCTAGACATAAAACTCTTGAAAATTATCGTCAGATTAAAGCTAGTTTACTACAAAGATCTAATGCTAAAATTTTAAATGGAGATGATATTTATTTACATAATTTTGGTTTAAATTTAGACTGGAAAAATATTTATTGGACAAGTATAAAAGGAAAAGATTTTTTATTAGGAGACATAGAAAAAGGAGTTTATTTAGAAGACTCTTGGATTGTTGCATTTAAAGAATTAATTGCACCAATTTCACTATTTAAAATGGTAGGAAAACACAACTTACAAAATCTTTTAATGGCCACTGCCGCCGCAAAATTAGCAGGAGTTACTAAAAGTTCGATTGTTGAAACAATATCATCTTTTACGGGGGTGTCTCACCGATTAGAATTAATTACAACTATCAACGGAATTGATTATATAAATGATAGTAAAGCTACTAATTATGATGCTGCTGAAGTTGGTTTAGACTCTGTGAAATCTCCCGTAATTTTAATTGCTGGAGGAGAAGCTAAAGAGGGTGATGATAATGCTTGGATAAATAAAATCAAGGAAAAATGTATTTCAGTTTTATTAATTGGTGATGCAGCAGATTTATTTGCAGAAAAGTTAGAAAAAGTAGGTTTTAAAGAATATGAAATTGTCAAAACAATGGACAAAGCTATATCTAGAGGAAAAGAATTAGCTGAAGAAAAAAAAGCAAAAGTTGTATTACTTTCCCCAGCTTGTGCCAGTTTTGATCAATACTCTAGTTTTGAACATCGAGGGGATGATTTTCGAGAAATATGTCTAAAAATTAAATAATTTTTTCTTAATCTGATTATGATTAAAAGTAATAGGTAGCAAGTCATAAGCAATAGTTTTATTATTTTAAAAATAGGATATATTTCCTAGATTTTAGTATGATAAAACTAATATAAAATATCAATTCATCTTAAAATTCTATTCCTGCTTGTGCCTTAATTCCTTGTTCTTTAAAAGGATGCTTTATCAGTTTCATTTCTGTTACTAAATCTGCTGTTTCAATTAACTCAGATTTTGCACCTCTCCCTGTTAAAATCACATGAGTATTATCAGGTTTCTGTGCTAAAATTTCCAAAACATCATCAAGGTTTAAATAATTTAATTTTAAAGCAATATTAATCTCATCTAATAATATTAATTTATACTCAGGATTAAGGATAAAATCTTTTGCTTTTTCCCATGCTTTATTTGCCGCTAAAATATCTTTTTCTCTATCTTGAGTTTCCCACGTAAAACCTTCCCCCATAGCATAAAACTCTAATTGATCTGACCATTTTTCTAATACTTCTTTTTCTGCTGGTTGCCATGCACCTTTAATAAATTGTACGATCGCCACCTTGTACCCATGACCTAACGAACGAATGACCATCCCTAAAGCGGCGGTAGTTTTACCCTTGCCATTTCCAGTATGCACAATGATTAAGCCTTTTTCATCGGTCATTTTAGCCAAACGTTGAACTTGAACTTCCTTACGACGTTGCATTTTTCGCTTGTATTCACTGTCAGTTAATTGAAAATTCATGAAAATTTATTTTTTTTGATTTAATTTTTTTCAATTTTAACGGTAAAACAGTCGCTGAAATTAAATATTAATAATATTCTGTTATTTTTTCTCTTCAAGTTTTCTCATTACCTTAATCATTAGTTGAGATTCTCATAGAAATAGATTTATAAGATTTTAAAAGTTAAGTAGCTAGTAGTATTTTTATAAACTTTAAATCCCATTCATATTCGCTATTTTCCTTCTGCCCTAGGCTTCCTGTTTTATTTTTACCCTTAAAGATAAGAATCAATTACAGTAAGGTAATAATCAATTATTTCTATTTTTTCATCAAAAACAGACAAAACAAACTTTAAAAAATCAAAAATAAAAAAACTATCTGAAAAAACTTGACAAAACTTTATAAATCTCTTATTATGTTAACTATAGTGAGAAATCGCTTAATAGTACCTCGAAAATATCATACTCAAATAAAGAAATCATAAAAAGATGACTACCACTTTACAGCAACAACAGTCTTCCGCATGGGAGCAGTTTTGTCAGTGGATCACTTCTACCAACAACCGCTTATATGTAGGTTGGTTCGGTACTTTAATGATCCCTACCCTCTTAACTGCAACTACCTGTTTTATCATCGCATTTATCGCAGCTCCTCCCGTTGACATTGACGGTATTCGTGAGCCTGTAGCTGGATCCTTACTCTATGGAAACAACATCATCTCTGGTGCGGTTGTTCCTTCTAGTAATGCCATCGGTCTTCACTTCTACCCTATTTGGGAAGCAGCATCTTTAGATGAATGGTTATATAACGGTGGTCCTTACCAGTTAGTAGTATTCCACTTCTTGATCGGTATCTTTTGTTATATGGGTCGTCAGTGGGAACTATCTTTCCGTTTAGGAATGCGTCCTTGGATCTGTGTTGCTTATTCTGCACCTGTATCTGCTGCTACTGCTGTATTCTTAATCTACCCCATCGGTCAAGGTTCTTTCTCTGATGGTATGCCTTTAGGAATCTCTGGAACATTTAACTTCATGTTTGTATTCCAAGCTGAGCACAACATTTTAATGCACCCCTTCCATATGTTAGGAGTGGCAGGTGTTTTCGGTGGATCTTTATTCTCCGCGATGCACGGTTCTTTAGTAACTTCTTCCTTAGTGCGTGAAACCACTGAAACTGAATCTCAAAACTACGGTTACAAGTTCGGTCAAGAAGAAGAAACCTACAATATCGTAGCGGCACATGGATACTTTGGTCGTTTAATCTTCCAATATGCATCCTTCAACAACAGTCGTGCGTTACACTTCTTCTTAGGTGCATGGCCTGTAATTGGTATTTGGTTCACCGCAATGGGTGTAAGTACCATGGCATTTAACCTCAACGGTTTCAATTTCAACCAGTCTATCTTAGATAGTCAAGGTCATGTAATTGGAACTTGGGCAGATGTGTTAAACCGTGCAAACATCGGTATCGAAGTAATGCACGAGCGTAACGCTCACAACTTCCCCTTAGATTTAGCAAGTGCAGAGCCTGTATCTGCTCCTGTAATCAACGGTTAAGTTATAGTTTAAAAAACTAAATAATAATCAAAAAGCACTCTCTATTAACTTAGGGGGTGCTTTTTGATGTTTATTTTTTGCTCTTCTATCAGCCAAGAATAATATTGAGGATATACGGGTAAACGAGGTTTCAAATCCCAACCTGCTCGATTGAGAATTTTGGTGATAATTTCGATGTTTTGATGGTGATAGTCAGGGTTGACTTCATCTTTTGGCACAATTCCGCCTAAATCTCTTATTCCCAATTCTAAACATTTTAATAGTGTTTCTTCTGTAGTGATTAAATTAGGTGGTATTTGTAAGGTAATATCAGAAGGTAAAATATCACGGGCGATGGCAATTATTTCTAAAATTTCTGTTTGAGTGATAGATTTTTTTTGTAATTCTTCTTGCGAACCTTGACAATAAGGTTGTAGTATTACTTCTTGGATATGACCCCATTTTTTATGTATTTTAGCTATTGTTTTTAAACTTTCTATTCGATCGTCTAAAGTTTCACCAATGCCTAAAAGAATTCCTGTGGTGAAAGGAATTTTTAGGATACCAGCCCATTCTAGCTGTTGTAATCGTAATTCAGGGATTTTGCTAGGGGCATGAAGATGGACTGTATTTAATAAATTAGGATTTAACTGTTCTAGCATCAACCCCATAGATACATTAACTTGTTTGAGTAAAGACATTTCCTCAAAATTCAAAACTCCAGCATTGGTATGGGGAAAAAATCCCATGTCTAATGCCAATTTTCCTAAATCATAAATTCGCTTTATCCAATCTTTTCTTCGGCTAGATTTTGGGTGTATCTCTCCACTTAAGATTAAAATTTCAATGACTTTTTTATTATCAAGATTAGCAAGGATATTTTTAGCTTTATTTAATTCTAACCAAGGACTTTGATTAGAATCAGTCCTAAAATTACAATAACTGCAACGATTAAAACACTCATAGGTTGGTACAATAGTAAAAGCAGGACTATAGGTAATTATTTTAGACATTTTATTATTATGATGTATCTAAAAACAAATTAAGATTGAGAAGGTAACTCAAAAGTAGCATTAGTGACTTGTCCTGATTTACCTAATATCTTCGGGTTTTCATCATTAACGGTAACAATTAAACCTCCAGCATTACCAGCACGAATAGTAACTTTTTGTTTTCCACTCCATTCTTTTTCTAATCCTTTAGTGAGAATACCTTCAAAAATTGGTTTTTCATCAACAATAATTTTTACCCAAGAATCTTCTTTTACTGTTATTTTGACAATTAATTCTGTGGGAATGGGTGTTTTTTCTTCTTTTTTCTCCACAATTGGTGTTGCTTTTGGAGAAGTATTCACAGATGGATTATTTGTCGATGGAATGTTAGTTTCAATTATTTGTTTTTGAGGTACTTTTATTTGGGTAAATTGAGCAGATTCTAAAATATTACTTAAACTTCTAATGGAAAAAAAGAGTATTAAAAAGTAAAAGAAATATAAATGTTGAGGTTTAAAATTGAGATTTAATTTAAAATTAAACGATTCAAAAGAAGACTTTTTGTTATAAACTTTAGGATTTAATTGAGTTGAAAATTGATTACTAATATCTTCACCATTTAATTTAAGAAAGTTAGCATATTTTTTTATTAATTGTTTAATAAAAACTGGTTCAGGCAAAGCCTGTAAATTAGCTGATTCGAGAGCATTAATAATCGTTATGGGAATATGTAGTTGATTTGAAATTATATCTTTATCAAGATTTTTTTCTATTCTAGCTTGTTTAAGTTGAATACTAATTAACTGTAATTGTTCTTGTCTGATACTGTTATAATCGGTAATTTTCTCTGTATTTTTATTTAAAAATTTCATGGTTAATTTTACTCTTATATAAAATAATTTAATTTTTAGATATGGCTTTAACAGTTTTTTTTAAATCAGAAATTTCTTGCATGGTTAAATTTCGATATTTTCCAGAAGATAAAGAAGCTATTTTAATTGAGCCAATGGCTTTTCGATGTAAACTAAATACAGGATAACCAAATAATTCTGCTATTCTCCGAATTTGACGATTACGCCCTTCCCATAGCATAATTTCCATCTGTGTTTGGTTACCACTTCTTTTATTAATAATAATTTCTGTAGGTAAGGTTTGTTTTCCTTCCCACATAAATCCTTCTGACCATTGCTGTATAATTTGATTTGGTATATTACCTTCTAGGGTGACAAGATAAGTTTTAGGGAGATGATAACGAGGATGCGTTAAACTAAGGGTTAATGAACCATCA
This sequence comes from Geminocystis sp. NIES-3708, assembly GCF_001548095.1. Lineage (NCBI taxonomy): Bacteria > Bacillati > Cyanobacteriota > Cyanophyceae > Chroococcales > Geminocystaceae > Geminocystis > Geminocystis sp. NIES-3708. The sequence goes on from NZ_AP014815.1 coordinate 2,640,638, forward strand.
TTAGTTAATAATAATGCACCTGTAGAATTACGATCAAGTCTGCCAACTGGATGTATTCCTTTTCCTGATTTTAAATGAGATGGCAGCAAATCCATTACAGTTTTTCTTCCTTGAGGATCATCACAAGTACTAATATACCCTTTTGGCTTATTTAAAAGTAAATAAATTAATCGAGGACGATAGTCATTAGTTAATATTTTACCATCTACCTCTATTTTATCTTTTACCGCATCGGCTTTGTCACCCAATTGAGTTATAACACCATTGACTTTTACTCTTCTTTGGGTAATCATGGTTTCGGCTTCTCGACGGGAGGCAATTCCCCATTCTCTTAAAATTTTTTGGATTCTTTCTGACATTAATTTTTTCCTTGATTTGTTATCTCTATAATGAATTAGTAGAATATTAAGTTTAATGGGTAAATGTAAAATTAATCTTAAATTTAATGGCTATTAAAAATAAATCGGAAATTATTTCTCATATTCTCACTCCTGCGATCAAATTTTGGTTGCGATCGCAGTTACAAGCTGTAGAAGATTTAAACATAGAAATTCATGGAGGGGATAAACAAATATTAACAGGAAAAATCGATCAGGTTTCTTTGCAAACGAAAAAAGCTATTTATCAGGGAATTCATGTGAGTAAAGCCGCCGTTAATACGAAAAATATTGCCATAAATTTAGGAGGTATATTAAGGGGAAAACCTTTAAAATTATTGCAACCAATATTTGTTAATGGAGAAATAATTTTAACCTTAGATGATATTCAAACTTCTCTTAATTCGAATCTTTTACATCAAGGATTAATTGACTTAGTTCATTTATTATTAGAGCATGAAAAAATAGACAATTTTGAGCAAATATTGAGCAAATATGAGTTTGATTGGCAAGATATAATTTTACACGATGATAAATTTATTTTAAAAGCTATATTGACGAATAATCAACGGGAAAATGCCGATTTAATCTTAACTTCTAGCTTAACTTTAAAAGATGATCATACTTTACTATTTAATCCCATAGAAATTGACAAAATTCCTGATTTAGAAACGATTGTTATTAATAATTTTGAAGTAGATTTAGGCAATGATGTAGCTTTGGCACAACTAACCTTAAATTCTGATAAATTATCTTGTTTTGGCAAAATAAAAATAATAAGTGAATAATCAAGAATTTGTAGGGGCGAATGACATTCCCTTAAGGAATTTTTAAGTTACCATGAATCTTAAAATGTCTAAAAAAGCTCTATGAAGATACCAAATTTGACTAAAGTTATTCATCAATTACCATTACAAACAGTTTTAGTAACTTCTTTCGTCACCCAGATTATTATTACTGTTGGTATAGTCGGTTATTTATCTATTAAAAATAGTGAAAAAATTGTTACTGAAATGATTAATAACTTAAGTGAAGAGATAGGTAATCAAGTTATTCAAAATTTAGATTCTTATTTAACTTTACCGCAACAAATTAACCAAGATAATTTAAGATTAGTTAAATCAAATTTTCTAACATTTAATAATCTTGATAAATGGGAAAATCATTTATGGAGACAAATACAAGATTTTCCTGATATAGCTTTTATTGCTGTTGTTAATCCAAAGGGTGAATATCGTGCAGGAGAAAGATTAGAAAATAATCAATTTACTATTAATATTGTATCACCAAAAAATAATTTTACTTTTGAATCTTTTAATACTAATAAATTAGGAGAAAAAACCACCCTTTTTCAAAGTCTTCCTGATAAAGATATTAGAAAACAAGTATGGTATCAACAAGCAATAAATACAGGCAAAAGTACTTGGAGTGATTTACACATTTCTTACTTAGAGCCTCTTTTATTAATTTCTAATTTACAACCTGTTGATGTAGATAATAATGGTATTTTTGATGGTTTTTTAAATGCAACCATTAAACTAGATCACATTAGCAAATTTTTAAAAGATTTACAAATTAGTCCATCATCCCAAATATTCATCGTGAATAATGAAGGTGAATTAATTGCTAATTCGACAGGTGAAATTCCTTTTAATTTTAGCGAAAAAACTCTAACTTTAGCTAAAAATAGCAATGATAGTTTAACTCGTTTTATTACTGAATCTTTATCCTTAAAAATCACTAACTTACAAGAAATTAAAAATAATAAAAAGTTCATTTTTACCCTCGATAATGAAAACTATTTTACCCAGGTAATCCGCTATCAAGATTATTTAGGTTTAGATTGGTTTGTGGTTGTGGTTATCCCTCAGTCAGATTTTATGGCTTCAATTAATGCTAATACTAAACATACTATTCTTCTTAGTCTTTTAGGTGTTTTGATTTCTATCATTATTGGTTATCTAATTTCTCGTTGGTTAGCTAAACCCATTCAAGAATTAGCCACTGCTAGTTATGATTTTTCTCAAGGAAATTTACAAACTAGAGTTAAAATTCAAGGTGTCAAAGAGTTAACTAATTTGTCCATGACTTTTAATTATATGGCTGATGAATTATTGACTTCTTTAAACAGTTTAGAAAAAATTAATAATGAGTTAGAAAATCGAGTTTTAGAGCGCACTCAACAACTAACAGAAGCTAAAGACAAAGCTGAAGTTGCCAATCATGCTAAAAGTACTTTTTTAGCTAATATGAGTCACGAATTACGCACTCCTTTAAATGCTATTCTTGGTTTTGCTCAATTGATGATGCGATCGCAAACATTGCCACCACAAGATCGAGAAAAAATTAGTATTATTAACCGTAGTGGAGAATATTTACTAACGTTGATTAATAATATTTTAGATTTAGCTAAAATAGAGGCAGGAAAAACCTCTTTTAATCCCCATAATTTTGACCTTTATCGCCTGTTAGATGAATTAGAAGACTTTTTAAGACTAAATGCCGAACAAAAAGCGTTACAGCTTATTTTCGAGCGACATCCAGACACGCCTCAATATATTTATACAGATTCAGTTAAACTCCGACAAGTATTAATCAATCTTCTGAGTAACGCCTTAAAATTCACCAAAGAAGGAGGAGTCAGTGTTTTTGTCACTCCCGAAAACTCTTCTCTTTTCACCAAAGAGACAATGGAAGATAACAGCGATAAAATTAACCTCATCTTTGAAGTTAGCGACACGGGTGCAGGAATAGAAGCTAAAGACTTACAAGAATTATTCAAAGCCTTTCATCAAACTGATACAGGAAAAAACTCCCAAGAAGGCACAGGTTTAGGTTTAGTCATCAGTCGTAAATTCATTACGTTAATGGGGGGAGACATCACCGTCAACAGCGAAGTAGGAGTTGGCACGACTTTTATATTTAATATTATTGCTCAAAAAGTTGATAGTCTATCCATAGAAAAGGAATCCATCGTTAGTCGAGTTATTGGCTTACAACCCCATGACAATAAATATCGTATTTTAGTCGTCGATGATAAAGAAGTCAATTGTCAACTATTAAATAGCTTATTAACCCCCATCGGTTTTGAAGTGAAAGAAGCCTATAATGGGCAACAAGCCGTGAAAATTTGGAAAGAATGGCAACCTCATCTAATTTTTATGGATATGCGAATGCCTGTGATGGATGGTTATGAAGCGACTCAAATAATTAAAAGTGAAATAAAAGGGAATGCAACGGCGGTAATTGCCTTAACTGCTAGTGTTTTAGAGGAAGAAAAAGTAATTTGTTTATCAGCAGGATGTGATGATTTTTTACGGAAACCTTTTCGACAAGAAGCCATTTTTAACGCAATAGAAAAACACTTAGGAGTAGAATATATTTATGAGGAGGATTCGTCATCTCCTATGGTAAAAAATAATAAAATTTTAACCAGTGAAAGCCTTAAAATAATGCCTGAAACTTGGTTGGAAGAAATGTATCAAGCCACATTAATTTTAGATGAGGAAAAAGTTATGAGTTTAATCACAGAAATTTCTGAAAATCATAAACATATCGCTGATAGTTTACAAGAATTAGTTAACAATTTTCAACTGGAAGAAATTGCAAAACTAATTAACAATGAAAAATAGGCAATTAACAATTAACAATTAATAATTAATAATGGATAGTTAATATTTTATAAATTAAGATAATATAGTGGAAAATGATTTGATTGGGAAATTATAAAAACTCAAAAGTAATTATAATATATATATTTATCCTTTGCCTCTTGCCCTTTGCTATAAAAATTATAAACTTTTATACTTGACTCTAAATTAATGAATAATAACAATAATAGTGATAATAAAGGAGATATTTTAATAGTAGATGATTTACCTGATAACTTACGAGTACTTTCGCAAATTTTAGTCGAAAAAAACTATCATGTTAGAAAAGCAATTAACGGAAAAACTGCTATTCGAGCCGCACAATTAGCAATACCAGATTTGATTCTTTTAGATATAAAAATGCCTGAAATGGATGGTTATGAAGTGTGCAAATATCTTAAATTAGATGAAATTACCGCAGATATTCCCATTATTTTTATCAGTGCTTTAGATGATACTATCGATAAAATAAAAGCCTTTGAAGTTGGGGGAGTTGACTATATAACTAAACCTTTTCAAGTAGAAGAAGTTATAGCCAGAATTGAAAGTCAATTAACCATTCAGCGACAAAAAAAACAATTAAAAAAAGAAATTGAACAACGTAAATATACTGAAGAAATTTTACATCAATCAAGATCTGTATTGTCAAGTGTTTTAAATAGCTCTCTGGATGGCATCGCCGCCATAGAAGCTTTAAGAGATAATAATACTGGAGAGATTATTGATTTTCGTTGTTTAATAGTTAACCCCGTAATTGCAAGGGCATTTGGCAAAAATAAAACTGATTTAATCGGTAAAATTGGTATTAAACAAATTTTTAATAAAATTAATGACAAAGTTTTTTATTCTTTAATTGAAGTGGTAGAAACAGGAAAATCTTTTTCTCAAGATGTTTATTATAAATATAATTCTTTAAAATATTGGTTTCATTTAACTGTGGTAAAATTAGGAGACGGTTTATCTCTTACTGTCAGAAATATTACCACCAGAAAAGAAACAGAATTAGAGCTACAAAAAATCAATCAAGATTTAGAAACTTTTTCTTATAGTATAGCTCACGATTTACGCAATTATATTAATAATATAAACGTTTCTAGTTGTTTATTAAAAGAGGAAATAGAAGCTACTCCTAATGTATCAGAAGATCAGTTAGAGTTAATTAATATTATTAATGATTCTTGCGAAAGAACTATTAATGTTTTAGAAGGAATTACTGAGTTATCAAGGTTAAAATATGAGCCTATTAAACCAACTTCTTTTAATCTTTCTCAATTAACTAAAGAAATTTTTACTTATTTACAAAGTAGTCAACCTAAGAGAAAAATAGAGTTCATTATTCAAGAAGATATAACCGTAACTGCAGATATTAAACTATTAAATGTTGCCCTTGAAAATTTAATCAAAAATGCGTGGAAATATACCCAACAAACACCAGAACCAAAAATTGAATTTGGAGAAATCAAATATAATACTAAACTATGGGAAGAAAAAATTAAATTAACGAATATTTCCTTAACAGAAATAATAGAAAAAAATATTTATTTTATTAAAGATAATGGTATTGGCTTTGATGATCAAAATATAGATAAACTATTTACCCCTTTTAAAAAATTACATCAAGATTCTCAATTTGAAGGCACAGGAATTGGTTTATCTATTGTTAAAAGAATTATTGAACTTCATGATGGCATTATTTGGGCAGAATCAGAATTAAATAAAGGCTCTACTTTTTATTTTATTTTAAGTCAAGAATAATCAATCTTATTTAGCTTTGGTTAATTAAGATATTTTTTGTAAAATCTTGATTTTAAAAGACACAAGTTAAATCAAGTTTAACTAACTCCTAAAAGCTAATAGTTGATACCTCAAACTTCTAAAAATCTCACAATTCTCATAGTTGGATTGGTATATTGAAGGTAAAATAAGTAAAACTATAAAAAAAGTAGTAAAAAAATTATTATTCACTAATTTTATTGATGAACGAAAATAGTCTATTACCAATCTATCAAGAATTATGGCAAACCACTACTAATTGGACACCATCTATAGAACAATTAAACTTATTTCAAGAATTATATAATGAAATATTAATTATTAATCGACACTTGAATTTAACTAGAATTACTACTTCGGAAGAATTTTGGGAAAAAAATTTATGGGATTCTTTAGCACCGATTTTAGAACATAATTTAAAGGATAAAAAAGTTATTGATATTGGCACAGGAGGAGGTTTCCCTGGATTACCAATTGCGATAATTTTTCCAGAAGCAAAGTTAACATTAATGGATTCTGTGGCAAAAAAAATTAAATTTATTAATGAGTTTTCTCACAAGTTAAATTTGAAAAATATTGAAACTTTAGTTAATAGAGCCGAAATTATTGGACAAGATCAAAATTATCGAAAACAATATGATTTTGCTCTAATTAGAGCAGTAGCGGAAATATCAGTTTGTTTAGAGTATAGTTTACCTTTACTAAAGCTTGGAGGAATTGCGATTTTATATCGTGGAAATTTAACACAAGAAGAAAAAGAAATAACTGAAAAAATTGCTCATAAATTAGGAGGAAAAATTGTTAAAATAACTAATAAAAATACACCTATTCAAGATCATATTCGTCACTGTATTTATATCGAAAAAGTGAAATTAACTCCTAAAAAATATCCCAGAGAAGTGGGTAAACCAACGAAATTACCTTTATGATGTCCACAAAAAAAGACCAATGCCCTTGACATCGATCTTTTTTATGATTATATATGGAGCTGAGCAGAGTTGAACTGCTGTCCAAACTGGTTATTTACCTATCGCTCATTCACAGGTTTAGCTCTTTTATTCCTCAGAGCGGGAACTATCACTTATCCCTGATAGCAGGATTTTCTAGTATATTCTTAGATTAGTGTCAGACTAGAAGCCTTCACTAAGAGCATCCGTTGAGGGTTGCCTATAATAATTAACGGAATCATACTATAAGCGCTCGAACCGAAATTAGGTCTTAGGCAGCAACAGGTGCAGCTTTACGAGCAAAAGGAACGATGTTGTTCGCAGTTACATTTTTTTTGAGTCCGGTATTTTCGAGAGAAGACTCACTCTCGACCTGAATCACGGGTCAGCTTTCACCAGCCTGTCGAAACCGTTACAGCCCCGTGCATTATACTATCATAACTCTTATTTTTGTAATTGACAATAGATTTTTGATTCGTAAGATTAATTTCTAAATTAGCTTTACAAGATTTAACGTAACGAAATATTACTAAACTCTAGGGAAAAAGTCGGCGATCGCCTTAAACTAAGAAGACGGTCATTATTTTATCAAATTATATTATTTAACTATGTTCCCTATTAGTCGTCCTCGTCGTTTGCGTCAAAATCTTCAACTAAGACGCATGGTGCAAGAAACCGTCTTGACTGCCAATGATTTAATTTACCCTTTATTTGCTGTGCCGGGTAATGCCATCGCCAAGGAAGTAAAATCCATGCCGGGTGTTTACCAACTATCGGTAGATAAAATCGTTGAAGAAGCTAAAGAAGTCTATGATTTAGGCATTCCTGCTATTATTTTATTTGGTATTCCTACAGATAAAGATAATGATGCCACTGGTGCATGGCATGATTGCGGAATTGTCCAAAAAGCAGCTACGGCAGTAAAAGAAGCTTTACCAGATTTGATTGTTATTGCTGATACCTGTCTTTGTGAATATACTCCTCATGGCCATTGTGGTTACTTAGAAGTTGGGGATTTAGCGGGAAGAGTCTTAAATGATCCGACTCTCGAATTACTCAAAAAAACTGCGGTTTCTCAAGCCAAAGCTGGTGCTGATATTATCGCCCCTTCAGGCATGATGGATGGTTTTGTTACTTCTATTCGTGAAGCTTTAGACGAAGCAGGTTTTGAAAATACTCCCATTCTTTCCTATGCCGCTAAATATGCTTCTGCTTATTATGGACCATTTCGTGATGCGGCAGAATCAGCCCCTAGTCATGGCGATCGCCGAACCTACCAGATGAATCCTGCTAATGCCCTGGAAGCCTTAAAAGAAGTGGAATTAGACATCGCTGAGGGTGCAGATATGTTAATGGTAAAACCTGCTTTATCCTATATGGATATAATTTGGCGTGTTAAAGAAATCACAAATTTACCCGTAGCGGCTTATAACGTATCAGGAGAATATTCTATGGTGAAAGCCGCCGCCCTTAACGGTTGGATTGACGAGAAAAAAGTGACTCTTGAAACCTTAATGAGTTTTAAACGTGCTGGTGCAGACTTGATTTTAACCTATCATGCCAAAGATGCTGTGCGTTGGCTAAATGAAGTCAGTTTTTAATCGTCTCTAATTTTTTCCTCAATATCTTTTTAAATCATTAGCAAATCTGAATTAAAAAATCCTTCCTAAAAATAAAATTAGGAGGATTTTTTATTTTAAACAGCGACAGTTAAAGATGCGATGGCATCGGGAATAGTGTCAGAAGGAGCATTAAATTCACCAGTAATAACATATTCTAAACGCAATTTTAAAAAAGTAATCCATTGCTTATTTAGAGAAATAACTGCTGCAGAGGGTTGAGGACATTTCGCCTTAATTTCTTTGAATTCTGGAGCATCTAAAAATGCAGGTTGTTTGATAAACCAAAAGTCAATTTCTTTATTGTTATCCTTATAAAACCTGTGTTTTTCGTCTATAATTTCATGTAAATTTTCACTATCACTGGTCAAAAATTTTTCACTAGCTACAAGATAATAATAAGTAGTCATAAATTGATTCAATTATTGTTACTAAAAAAAAGATAAATTTATAGTTGATTTTTCATTGCTAATTTCATTTCTTTAACAGCACGCTCTAAACCAACTAACACTGCTCTACTAATTATACTATGACCGATGTTTAACTCTTCCATACCTTCAATACAAGCCACAGGATAAACATTCCAATAGGTTAAACCATGACCAGCATTTACCCTCAAACCTAATTCTAAAGCCTGTTGAGTACCTTTTTGTAAAGCAATAAATTCTTTCTGGATTGCTTCACCATTTAGTGCATCGGCATATTTGCCTGTATGTAACTCGATGAATTTAGCTTGAGTTTTAGCGGCGGCTTCAATTTGTTTTTCATCAGCATCAATAAACCAACTAACAGGAATATCCGCAGACTGCAATTTATCTACAACGGCGATAAATTTATCCAGATTTTTAACAATATCGATGCCACCTTCAGTCGTCACTTCTTCCCTTTTTTCAGGTACTAATGTAACATAATCAGGTTTAATATCAAGAGCGATGGCAATCATTTCATCTGTAGCCGCCATTTCCAAGTTGAGATGAGTACGTACAGTTTCTCTTAAAATACGCACATCTCGATCTTGAATATGTCGTCTATCTTCCCGTAAATGAGTAGTAATGCCGTCAGCACCGCCTAACTCAGCCAAAACGGCGGCAGAAACCGGATCTGGTTCAACGGTACGTCTGGCTTGACGAATAGTCGCTACATGGTCAATATTAACCCCTAGTGTTAACAATTTTTCTTCTCCTTTTTTGACAAAAATGTTAATGAAAAATGTTTGTAGTAAACCATTCACAGGTTATTAAACTTTGAGCAAAAAACTAAAGTTTTGACTACAAACATTAATTCGTAATTCGTAATTTCTAATTATTATTGGCTTTATTGACTTGAATTTGATGTAAAAGAAGCTCTAATTCTGCCTCTAAACTCATATACTTAAGTTGTTGATCTGCTTGATAAGCTTTTTGTAGTCTTTCTAAATTATAGTTATTGTTTTTAACTTGGGTTTTCATTGAGTATAAATGCTTATTATTTTTATTATGATTAAGTATCTGATTTTAACTTAAAATTAAATAATATGTGATAGTTTAAGAAAAGTAAACAAATTGTTACTAAAACTTAGATCGCACATAGACATTAACAATATAAACTGTGTCAAGTAATAAATATAAAAAAATTTAACCATTAAATTATCGGCTTTATGGCTAAAATAGAAACTAGAACAGAACCTATGGTACTAAACATGGGTCCTCATCATCCCTCTATGCACGGGGTTTTGAGACTCATTGTCACCCTTGATGGTGAAGACGTAGTGGATTGTGAGCCTGTCATTGGTTATTTACATCGAGGCATGGAAAAAATCGCCGAAAATCGTACTAATGTAATGTATGTACCTTATGTTAGTCGTTGGGATTACGCTGCGGGAATGTTTAATGAAGCCATTACGGTAAATGCACCAGAAAAATTAGCGAATATAACAGTGCCAAAACGAGCTCAATATATTCGAGTGATTATGTTAGAGTTAAATCGTATCGCTAATCATTTACTATGGCTAGGTCCATTTTTAGCAGATGTTGGTGCACAAACTCCCTTTTTCTATATCTTCCGTGAAAGAGAGATGATTTATGATTTGTGGGAATCAGCTACAGGGATGCGCTTAATCAATAATAATTATTTCCGTATCGGTGGCGTTGCCGTTGATTTACCTTACGGTTGGGTAGATAAATGTGAAGATTTCTGCGATTATTTTTTACCCAAAGTTGATGAGTATGAGAAGCTAATTACGAATAACCCCATTTTTCGTAAGCGAGTTGAAGGTTTAGGCACTATAACTCGTGAACAAGCTATTAACTGGGGCTTATCTGGTCCAATGTTACGGGCTTCTGGGGTACAATGGGATTTACGTAAAGTAGATCATTATGAATGTTATGATGATTTTGACTGGGATGTACAATGGGAAACCGAAGGTGATTGTTTTGCCCGTTATATCATTCGTATTCGGGAAATGCGTGAATCAGTAAAAATTATTCGTCAGGCTTTAAAAGGCATACCCGGTGGTGCTTACGAAAATTTAGAGGCAAAAAGACTTCAAGAAGGAAAAAAATCTGAATGGAATAACTTTGATTATCAATATATTGCTAAAAAAGTTGCCCCTACTTTTAAAATACCTGCAGGAGAGCATTATGTGCGTCTTGAAAGCGGTAAAGGTGAATTAGGAATATTTATTGTGGGTAATGATGATGTTTTCCCTTGGCGTTGGAAAATTCGTGCACCTGATTTCAATAATTTACAAATCCTTCCTCATCTACTTCGAGGTGTTAAAGTTGCTGATATTATGGCAATTCTTGGGAGTATTGATGTAATTATGGGTTCGGTTGATAGATAAAAAATAAGTAATAAGTAATAAGTAATAGACATCTTCAAAAATTATCATTTAGAAAGGTTTAACCCCTTACTACAACAAAATAAAAAAATCTTTTTTGAAGATGTCTAATAAGTAGATTTTATGAGTTTTAAAAATAAAAAATAGACAGTGAAAAATCTTTAATTTTCGTTACTAATAAGAATTTTAAATTTCCATTTTAATTGGTATAAGATATTAATTTAATGAATAATCCTCGTCAATTGGCGTTTCAGGCTTTACAAAATGTTTATCAACGTCATGCTTATACTGATATTGCTTTAGACAGAGTTTTTACTTCCACTTCCATTTCTAGTTTTGATCGTCATTTAGTTTCTGAATTAGTCTATGGTATTGTTAGACGTAAAAGAACTTTAGATAGTCTTATCAATCAATTAGCAACGAAAAAGGCGACTCAACAACCCTTAAATTTACGTATCATTTTACAATTGGGATTATATCAATTACGGTATCTTGACAAAATTCCAGAATCGGCGGCAGTGAATAGTAGCGTTGATTTAGCTAAAAAGAATGGTTTATCTAAACTTTCTGGTGTAGTCAATGGTATTCTACGATCATATCTTAGATTATCAGCAGAAGAAGATTCTTTAATTTTACCATCAGATTTTATTCCTCGTTTAGGAGTTAAATATAGTTTTCCTGATTGGTTAGTTTCGCATTTTATTAATGAATTTAATGTTAAACAAACGAAAAAATTATTAGATTGGTATAATCAATCTCCCTTTATTGATTTGAGAGTTAATTCTTTAAAAATTACAAAAGAAAACTTACAAGAAATTCTACTAAATAATGGTATTGAAACAACTTTTTTACCGAATATTCCTCAAGGTTTAAGGTTAACTAATTCAGCAGGAAATATCACTAGATTAGATTGTTTTAAAGAGGGTTTATTTACTATCCAAGATGCTAGTGCTCAACTTGTCACTAATTTTCTCAATCCTCAACCCCATGACACAATTATTGATGCTTGTGCTGCACCGGGTGGAAAAACGACTCATATGGCTGAATTAATGCAGGATACTGGTACAATTATAGGATGTGATCGCCAATTATCAAGGCTTAAAAAAGTAACAGAAAACGCCGAAAGATTGCAATTAAAATCTATTCAGGTGGTAGAAGGTGATAGTAGCCAGTTGAGAGAATGGGAAAATAAAGCCGATAAAGTATTAGTAGATGTACCCTGTTCAGGTTTAGGCACATTACACAAAAATCCTGATATTCGTTGGCACAAAAAACCAGAAGACATTAAAGCATTAACCGAACTACAGTTAAAAATTCTCGAAAATTCAGCAAAATGGGTTAAAAACAACGGTGTGTTAGTTTATTCTACTTGTACCTTGAATAAAGAAGAAAACGAAAACATTATCACCAAATTTTTAGTCAATAATTCTCAATGGCAATTAGACACAAAAAATAATAATCCAAATTTTGATTTTTCGATAACATCAAAGGGAATAGTTAAAATATTTCCTCCTGTTGATAATATGGATGGATTTTTTATGGCTAAATTAATAAAAGGAGAGTAGTTTATGACAACTGAAAATAAGACTAAATTATTGGTTAAAATTTTGGTAGGCACAGCATGGATTGATGGTATTATTCAACCTCAAGAAAGAAAATATTTACAAAAAGTTGTGACAGAAAATAACCTTAATGAAGATTCAGATATTAAATCTTTATTATCAGAAATTAAGTCTGTCAATCCTAATCAATGTTATGAATGGTTAGAAGAATATTTAGGTAGTCATCCTACTACTGAAGATTACGAGGAATTATTAGGGGGTATCAGTGCCTTAGTTTACAGTGATGGTGATGTAGATATTCAAGAGGCTAAACTATTAAGTCGTTTACAAAATTTAGATCCTCATTCCCAAGAGAAAAAATCTAGTTTTGAGCAAATTCTTCAATCTATTCGGCAATTATACCATAAGGCGATCGCTAGTAACTAAAAATTTATCTCACAAAATTTTGTAAGGGTGAGTGATATTCACCCAAATTAATGATGATTTATTTAGAGAAACAAGTTAATGATTAACAACATTAAATTATTTCTCTAATTCCGATAATTCCATCCATTTTTCTGTTGCTTTATCTATTTCTTTATTAACTTGTGCTAATTCTGCTGTTAAATTATTTAAAGTTTCATAATCTTGATTAGAATGATATAATTTTTTTTCTATTTCTACTTTTGTACTTTCTAAATCAGGAATAATTTTGGTTTCTAGTTTTTCTAATTCTCGTCTTTGATAAGCTGATAATCTTTTATAATTGTTATCTGATTTATTTTCTTTTTCTTGATTATTTTTAACTTCTTTAATTATTTTATTATTGGCATTTTTTTCTTCTTGAGTTTGTTTTTCTTCTTTCTTTTTACAATCTAAATAAACAGAATAATTACCCGGATATTGACGTAAATTACCATTACTTTCAAAGGCAAAAATAGTATCTACCGTACGATCAAGAAAATAACGATCATGAGATACAACTATTACACAACCCTTAAAAGACTCAATATATTCTTCTAATACAGCTAAAGTTTGGACATCTAAATCATTGGTAGGTTCATCTAATATTAATACATTAGGATTACTAATTAACATCCTTAGTAAAAATAAACGACGTTTTTCACCTCCTGATAATTTAGCAATAGGAGAATATTGTTGATTGGGAGTAAATAAAAATCTTTCTAATAATTGAGAAGCACTTATCTGACTTCCATCACTGGTTTCAATAAATGTAGCTACATCTTTAATATATTCTATAGCCCGTTGTTCATTTTGAGCTGCCGTAATTAAACTGTCAGAATGTTGATCAAAATAACCAATATGAATTGTACTGCCAATCTCCACTTTACCGCTATCTGGCTCAATTTTTGCCATAATTAAATTCATCAGGGTTGACTTACCAACACCGTTACCACCGATAATACCTACTCTGTCATCAGGTGCAAATTTATAAGTAAATTCTTTAATTAAAATTCGATTGCCGTAAGATTTGCTAACATTATCTAATTCAATAACTTTTTTGCCAATGCGACGACTAGGAGTATCAATTTCTACCTTCCCTTGAGCTTGTTTAAACTCTCGATCTTTCATATCATAGATACGATCAATTCTTGCTTTTTGTTTTGTACTACGGGCTTTAGGTCCTCGTTTAAGCCATTCTAATTCTCTTCTAAGTACCCCCTGATGTTTTCGCTGACTACTAGCTACTGATTCTTCTGCTAAGGCTTTCTTTTCGAGATAATAGCTATAGTTACCAGCATAGCTATACATATCCCCTCGATCAATTTCCAAAATACGAGTTGTAACTTGATCCAGAAAATATCGATCATGGGTAATCAAGAAAATTGCACCTCGAAACTTCTGCATATATTCCTGTAACCATTGCACAGACTCGGCATCAAGATGGTTAGTGGGTTCATCCATTAATAATAAATCAGGATCAGCCATTAAAGCAGAAGCAAGAGCGACTCTTTTACGATAACCTCCTGATAAATCACCCATTTTGGCATCAAAATCGCTAATTCCGAGTTTATCAAGAATAATTTTGGCGTTAGTTTCTGCATCCCAAGCATTAGCTGCGTTAATTTTTTCTGTCACCTTTGCTAATTTATTCATTAACTCTTCCTGAGCGACACCTTCAGCTAAGGCGAGATGATGGGATAAATCTTCATATTGTTTAATCCATTGCATTTGTTCACCACTATAGACAAAAACTTGTTCTAAAACAGTGTTATTTGGCTCAATTTCAGGTTGTTGAGGAAGATAAATAATTTTTGAGCCTGATTTTACTACCATCTCTCCGCTATCATAAGGCTCTAATCCTGATAGAATCTTGAGAAGGGTTGATTTTCCCGAACCGTTAACTCCAATTAAACCTACTTTATCGTTATCATCGATGCTAAAATTGGCATCCTTGAGAATTTCTTTGATTCCAAAATCTTTTTTGAGGGATTGTGTCGTAATAATAGCCATTTAAAAAGGAGTAGTATATAGAAGTTATTTGAAATAATTATTATTCCATATAAGAGATTGCAAAATATAATTATCTATTCTTAATATATCAATAATTTAGCTTTAAGCTCAGACGCATTTAAGTTGACAGGTGAAGTTAGGCAATAGGTAAGATTTTCTTAAATTTTTTACTAATTTTAAAAAATTTAAGTTAAATACGTTTTAGCTTAATTTAGTAGACTTCTTGCACAAGTCAGACAATTAGCAATAATTATTAAAATTGATAATTTTTTTACCTTAAATAGATTTTAATTTTTATTTTACAAGAAGTGAGATTTTTAGAAATATTAGCTATCGGTGGTCAACTTTGGCGGTACAGTAAAATTTACAGATTGATTTTCTACCAAAATTACTGGAATGGCACTGGTTTCTAAGACGGTTTGTGATTTTGAACTGATTAAAACATTTTCCCAATGATTATGTCCTCGTTTTCCAATGATTAATTCCACTACCTTATAATAATCAGCTACCTTAACAATTTCTTCTGGTATTACTCCCACCGTAGTGATAAAACGATAGCGAATATCTGCTAGTAATGTTTGGGTTTGTGCCTCTAAATATTGAAGGATTTGAGGATCATCTTGTTCTACAACGTGCAAAACTATTACTTCCGCATTACTGCGACGGGCTAATTCTGCTACTTTTAATAAAACCGTATTAGTTAAAGGTGAATTATCAATAGCCGCTAATAATCTTAACTGACGATTTAAAGTGACTTTAGTGGGATCAACTTCGCCTTTTTCTAACAATTTAGGTGCAAAAATAGGTATTGCCCATGCGCCTAAAGGTGCAGTGACGAGGATTGACAGAACGGCGATCGCCAAAATACTATCACCTCCAGCAATACCCTGAGTCAAAGGAATTGCACCAATAGCCGCTTGAACTGTAGCTTTAGCTGAATTACCCGGTAATAAAAAAAGACGTTCTCCCCAAGTCCAATTACTACCTAGGGTTGACAAATACCATCCCAAAGTTCTTCCAATTAAAGTACCAATTATTAAAATCAACAACCCTGTCATTAAGCTATTGCCTAAGACATTTAACTGAATACTTGCACCTAAAAGCACAAACAGAAAAATTTGAGCAACTTCCCAAAGCCCATCAAAACCAGCTCTTAAAATTCGTGCTAAAGGAGCATCTAATTCAATTAAGAAAAAACCTAATGCCATAACCGCAAGATAACCAGAGAAAATAGGCATTTTTTCTCCTAAAACCACTAATAAAAGAGCAAAACCTGCCGTAATAAATGTATCTTGTACAGCATTTTGAGTCCAATTTTGTTTTACTAAGAGGGAAACTAATAAATGAGCGGTTAGCCAACCCATCAAAATTCCTAAACCAATTTGACAAACAACTTGAAAAGGCAGTAAGAATAAAGGAGAAACGCTAAAACCAGCAAAAGAGAAAGAAACAGAGCTATTGCCTAAAAATGCCATTAATAAGCTAAAAACCAATAATAACAACACATCAGACAATGCACTTCCCGTTAAAATTGCATCAGGAATACCTTTATTTACCCCCCAACCTAAACTTTTTAAGCGTAACATTGCGGGTACAATTACCGCAGGAGACTCTGCACCAATAATGCAACCTAATAATAAACCTGTGGGAAAATCAAAGTTTAAAATCAACATGGCGGCAAAAGCAATCGCGATCGCCTCAAATGTAGCAGGTAAAAAACCTAACCGTAATGCCACAGTTCCCTGCTGGGCAAGTTTCTCTGTGTCTAAACCTAAACCTGCTTTCATCAGAATAACCATTACAGCGATGATTCTTAAGCTAGGAGCAGAGTTTAACACATCAGAAGCTAAAACATTACTCACTTGTGGACCTAAAATTATTCCTACTACAATTAAACCCACAAGGGCTGGAATTTTAGCACGACTAAAAACTTGACTAACAAAAAAACCTAATAGAATAATCCATAAAATACTCTCTAGCATTTTTCCTTTTAAAATTTAAGTATCGATAACAGTTAATTTAAAACTAATTTAAAGAAAATTACAATTTTAAGTAAATTCTTTCCTAGTCTCTTAGTCTTCTAGTCTCCTAGTCTCCATTGATTAGAAGTTAAGGCTAAAAGCAGGGTGTCAAGTGATTTTCAAAGAAAAAATTTTTTCGATTTTTGCCCACTTCTGGAAATAGGGCGATAATTAATTTTTGCCTCGGTTTTCTCCTCCTTTTTATAATTCCTAAATCCCTATTTTCTGGTGCTGAAAAATATTTTACTGGGTCTTTTATTTTTCCTTTATTATATGCAACTATAAAATGATATAAGCCTCTATATATCATTTCTATTGATACGTCATCAAATGGTAATGATAATTCTTCTGCTACGGCATCTCCCAAATCTATTAATATGCCATAAAATAGCCAAGTTCCCCATATTTGTAACTTAATTCCATTGATTGAACCTGTCCATAAATAACTCAAACCTAATAATCTTTTTACTATATTAAATGCTTCTTCTATTCGCCAACGTTTCCCATATAAATTAGCAACAACATAAGGAGGTAAAATCTCAGGATCTATTACCGATGTTAAATAAGAATGCCATTTATTTTTTGATCTAATTTCAATTAAACGTAACGTAATAATTGCCGTTTCTTTTTTGTCACAACCGATATTTATCAAGCTATCTCTTAAATCATGACTATTTGTAAATCGTTTTAATATTTCTACAGATGCCCCTTTTTTTATTCTGGTTATAAAATCAATATTTCTTTTTATTAATTTTTGCCAAAATAGAAAATGATAAAATCCTCTATCCAATAATAATAGAGTTTTACTTTTTACTAAATCAAGAATATTTTGCTCAAATTTAACATCGGAAATACTTGGATTTTCTTCTACCCAAATTTCTACTGGTAATCTCGTGGCTAAATCCATGACTACTGCCATTTTTCCCACTAATTTTCCTATAGGAATATCTTTTAAACTGTCTAATTTTCTGAACAATGCTTCTAATGTTGAACCATCAACAATCCAAATCTGACTGAATTTTGTTAAAGAAAAACAGACACTATCAGGAAGTCGGCGATTCGTTCTATCTTGCCATCTTTGTTTTAATTTTGGCAATAATTCTTTAAATACTTGTTCAAATAAAATAGATGGAAATGTTAAAAATCTCTCTGCCAGTGCTTTCTGACTAACTGTAGTCGGATTTACCCATAAAAAGGCTTCTCGATTTAACATACGAGTCAACTCATTGACACTAGGAACATTTCGCCATAAAAGAGTCAAGATTGCTGCCGTCATTAATGACAAATTAAGAATACGATTTCTCATTCCTAAATCACGAAACAAACCTTCTTGTGCAAAAATAGAAGGCGTTAACAGTTCAGACAAATGTGAAACAATAGCCTCATTTTCCATCAACGGATGATGTTGTTTCCTCGCATGATCTCGGTTAATTTTTTTAGCCATCAAAAGTAATAAAGAGTAAATACTCTAAAAGATTAGCACTAATAAGGTTTTCAGCTATTTATTAACTTTTATTGCGAAGGGGTTGATTTTTTTCTCATTTGTTTAACTTCTTACCAATGCCTAGTCTCCTAGTCTTCTAGTCTCATCTTGATCAAAAATTATATGATTCACTCAGGTATCTATTACCCTAAAATGATGGTCAAAATATGCTAAAATGTAACGATTAATAGAATAATCATGATTTAATCGTTAAACATCGCTAATTTAACAAAAAAAGCGATAAATTAACCAAAAATCATTAAATTTAACTACTGCAATCCTCAAACTAATTATCGCAGTAGATAACTAATCATAGCTTAAAAATACATATGACATCTATCCAAGAACGCATAGTACCCATTAACTTAACTAACGAAATGTCTCGCTCTTACCTCGAATACGCCATGAGCGTTATTGTCGGTAGGGCGTTACCTGACGCTAGGGATGGATTAAAACCTGTTCATCGACGCATTCTTTACGCTATGTATGAATTAGGATTAATGCCCGATCGCCCTTTTCGTAAATGTGCTAGGGTTGTAGGGGAAGTTTTGGGTAAATATCACCCCCACGGTGACACGGCGGTATATGATGCCTTGGTGAGGATGGCACAAGATTTTTCCATGCGTAACCCCCTCATAAATGGCCATGGAAATTTCGGCAGTGTTGATAATGATCCTCCAGCGGCGATGCGTTATACAGAGTGCCGTTTACAGGCTTTGGCGACTAATGGTTTATTACGAGATATTGAAGCAGAAACCGTTGATTATATTGATAACTTTGATGGTTCGCAACAAGAGCCTGTCGTATTACCAGCGAGAATACCCCAATTATTATTAAATGGTGCAACGGGTATCGCTGTGGGTATGGCTACCAATATTCCTCCTCATAATTTAGGGGAATTAATCAATGGTGCAGTGGCGATGATTCACAATCCTGACATTACGGACTTGGAGTTAATGCAATACATACCAGGTCCTGATTTTCCCACAGGTGCACAAATTTTGGGCAGACAAGGCATAAAAGACGCTTATACCACTGGTAGAGGTTCAATTACCATGAGGGGTGTCGCCAATATTGAAACGGTTTCTAATAAAGGCAGACAGGATAAAGAAGCGATTATTGTCACCGAGTTACCCTATCAAACTAATAAAGCGGCATTGATTGAAAAAATTGCTGAATTAGTAAATGATAAAAAAATTGATGGTATTTCTGATATCCGAGATGAAAGCGATCGCAACGGGATGCGTATTGTGATTGAATTGAAACGGGATGCTTACCCTAGAGTTGTTTTAAATAATTTATATAAACAAACGGCTATTCAAAGCAATTTTGGGGCAAATATGTTGGCTTTAGTGAATAATGAGCCACAATTATTAACAATTCGCAAGTTTTTAGAAGTTTTCCTCGAATTTCGTGTCGAAACGATTATCAGACGCACTCGTTATTTACTCAAAAAAGCCGAAGAAAGAGATCATTTATTACAAGGCTTATTAATCGCACTTAATAATCTCGATGCGGTGATTAGAATTATTCGAGGTGCAGCAGATACGGCAACGGCAAAACAAGAGTTAATCACTAATTTTGAACTTTCGGAAACCCAAGCCGATGCTATTTTACAGATGCAATTACGCCGTTTAACAGCCCTTGAAGCGGAAAAAATCGAAGCTGAACATCAAGACTTAATGACCCAAATTATTGATCTTAATGATATATTAGCTCGAAAAGAACGAATTGACACTATTATTGAGGCGGAATTAGCGGAAATTAAAACTCTTCATGCTACTCCTAGACGTACAGAAATTGTCCAAAATGACGGTGATTTAGGAGATATAGATTTAATCGCTAATGAGCAAGTTGTGATTTTATTGACGAAACAAGGCTATTTGAAAAAAATGCTCGTCAATACTTTTGAAGCCCAAAATCGAGCTACCAGAGGCAAATCTGGGGCAAAAATTAAAGACGATGATGTCATTGAACATTTCTTCACAGGATGCGATCATGATCGAGTATTATTCTTTAGTGATAAAGGAGTCGTGTATGGACTTAGTGCTTATCAAATACCTTCAAGTTCTCGTACTGCAAGAGGTGTTCCCATCGTACAACTATTACCCGTTGCCAGTGATGAGAAAATTACTTCAATCATACCCGTAAGCGAGTTTACTGATCATGAATATTTAGTAATGCTTACCAAAAAAGGGTTTATCAAAAAAACTGCTCTTTCTGCTTTTGGGAATATTCGTAGTAACGGTTTAATTGCCATTTCTTTAGAGGATAATGATGAATTGCGTTGGGTAAGATTAGCAACGGAAGATGATAGTATTCTCATCGGTTCTCGTCGTGGTATGGCGATTCATTTCCATGCTGATAATCAACAATTACGCCCTCTCAGTCGTACAGCAAAAGGCGTTAAATCAATGAAATTGCGTACCGGTGATCAAATTATCAGTATGGATATTTTACCTTCTCAAGTCGTAGCAAATATCGCTGAAGCGGGAGAAAATGACGATGAGGAAAATATTGATATTGAAAATGAAGAAGAACTAACTAATGATACCAGTAAAGATGCTCCTTGGGCTTTAGCAGTGACGACTAGCGGTTATGGGAAAAGAGTGCCTGTTACTCAATTCCGTTTACAAAGACGGGCTGGTATTGGAGTCAAAGCTATTCGTTTCCGTAAACCGAAAGAGGAATTAGCCGCTTTACATATCGTTAATGGTGATGATGAGTTTATGATTATTACTACTCGTGGTATTATTATCCGTTGTGATGTCAATGCTGTTTCTCTCCAATCTCGTAATGCTAGTGGAGTAAGGGTACAAAAACTCGATTCTGATGATGCGATCGCAGGTATTGCATTAGTACCACCATCAGAAGAAGGGGAAGAGTCAGTGATAACCGAAGAATAATAATTAATAAGTAATAATTAATAAGTAATAAGTAATAGTTGATTATTATTTTCATTCCTCACGATTTATTTAAGTATGATTCCCCATACGGTATATTCCTATTAAACCCTACATATTTCTAATATTATCAACCCAGAAATAAAGATTAAATGCAGGCTTCAGAAACTAAATTACAAGAAATTATTGAAGGAACAAAACAATATGTAATTCCTTTGTTTCAACGCTCTTATAGTTGGGAAAAATCTCATTGGGAATTATTATGGGAAGATATTATAGAGTTATATTTTAGTGAGAATTTATATCCTCATTTTATGGGTTCAATTGTGACTATGCAAACAGAATCTTTACCCGAAGGAGTTACTAAATTTTTATTAATTGATGGGCAACAAAGATTAACTACTATTTTTATTTTATTGGCCGTTTTACGAGATAAAGCTACTTTACTAGAAAAGCATCATATCGCTTCAGAAATTAATGATCGTTTTTTAGTTAATACTTATAATAAAGAGCCTGATTATTATAAATTAAATCCTACTCAAATAGATAGAAAATCCTTTTATAATATCATTAAAAGAGATACAAATATTGAGAAAAATAGTAATAGTATTAGTGACTGTTATTTATTTTTTGAAAAGAAGATAAAACAGAGAAAAGATTTAGATATACAAAAGATAAAAAATATTATTTGTAATAGCTTAATTGTAGTAAGAATTTTATTAGGAAAAGATGATAACCCTTATTTAGTCTTTGAAAGTCTCAACGCAAAAGGAAAACCATTAACCCAAGCTGATTTAATTCGTAACTATTTTTTCATGCAAATAAATGGGGATGAGCAAGATTCTATTTATAAACAATATTGGCTACCTATGCAAAATATTTTAGGAGAAAATTTAACAGAATTTATAAGACATTATCTAACAAAAAATGGAGTGATTATTAACCAAAATGAAATTTATTTCGACTTAAAAAATCGCATTAGTAGAGGAGATACTCTTTCTTATTTAAAAGACTTATATCGATTCAGTCAATATTATCTAAAAATTCTCAATCCTGCTAAAGAAGAAACTCTTTTAGTGAGAAAATATTTATTCCGTCTTAGACGCTTAGATGTCACTACAGTTTATCCTTTTATTTTAAATTGTTATCACGGATGGAAAACGAATCTCATCAGCGAAAATGAATTAATTAATATCTTTAAAGTTATTGAAAATTATTTATTAAGACGCTTTGTTTGTAATGTGCAAACTAGAGGATTAAATCGCACTTTTGCTTTACTTTATTCCCAAATAACCAAAGAAAGTAACTTATCTTCTCGTAGTATTTTAGAACAATTAAAACTAAATTTACAAAATCAAAACTATCCTAAAGATGAAGAATTTAAAAATAGATTAAAAGAAGTCAAACTTTATGGTAGTAATCGATCAGAAAAAGCTAAACTTATTTTACAATCTTTAGAAGAATCTTTTGAACATAAAGAAAGAGTTTCTTTTCAAAATCTCACCATCGAACATATTATGCCTCAAACTTTAAGTGATTGGTGGAAAAATTATCTCGGAGAAGATTATCAAATAACCCATGATTTACTAATACATTCTCTTGGTAACTTAACTTTAACTGCTTATAATTCAGAACTTTCTAATGATACATTTTTCAATAAACAAAAAGCCTTAAAAGAAAGTCATTTAGAATTAAATAAATACTTTAATAATGTTAATAATTGGCAAAGAGAAGATATAGAAAAAAGAGCTAATTTATTAATAGAAAAATGTTTAAAAATTTGGTCTTATTTTGGTGATGAATCTTTAGAATTAATTACTAAAAGTACTGTAACAGGTACGATTCCTAAACTTATAAAAATTTTTGGTGATGAATATTCCGTTAAAAGTTGGCGAGATGTCTTAGAAACTACTTTAAATGTTTTATCAGAATCTGAGCCAGAAAAATTCAAAGAAATAATGGAGCAATTCCCTCGTTTTTTAGCATGGGATGAAAAAGATTTACGCAGCACTCGTCAACTCAAAAATGGTGCTTTTATCGAAGTTCAATTATCTTCAAAAGATATTTATTCTTTCTGTCAAAAAGCGATTGAAACTGCTAATTTATCTTCCGATGATTGGTTGGTAGAAACCATAATAATTTAGCAGATAATTATTTATTATTTCAAATTTTAATATTACTAGGCTCATTATGAGTGGCAATAACACGATAACATCCAGACTCAGGATTTGCCCATTTATAAATATATTCTTTTGGATTTCCCCAACATAAACCTAAATAAATTTCTTCTTTTCCTGCGTCTAATTCAGCCCATTCAACTTCTTGATATAATAATTCTAATTTATCTTTACTTATAAGCATATTTTCATCGCCACTTAAATAAAACTTCATACCTTGAGTCATCTCTCGCCAAAAATCAAGAACTGAAGTTTTCGCATCCATTAATATTTCTTTATCCCCATCAATGGCAATTAATTGATTATAAACTTCTGGACAACGAAAAGTTTTATTTTGAAAATTAATTGTACGCCAAATAACACCCGAAACCTGATTTTTTTGCTGATATTCATGGATTTGTTGCCTAAAATCACGAAAAACAAAAACTCGGCTAGTTTTCTGCATATTAATCGCCTTCGCTACTGCGGGATTATCTAACTTTTCCTCCGCATTAAAAATTATTCTCATTCCTCCCCAAGTCGCCCTTAATTCCAACTCTAAAAACTTAATTAATTCGTCTGTGGTATAAGTCATTGCCGAAAAATAACTAGAAAATATGATTAAACTTTAGAATACATCATTACTGATAAAATTAACTAGAGACAAAGTGTTAATGTTTGGATTATTTTCAGCTTTAACCTTTGTTAAGTCATCGTTATAACCCCATAATGCTAGAAATAACTTAACCTCTTGTAAATCTTTTTGTTTATTTACCAACTCCAATGCTTCTAATCTATCCTCAAGAAAATTTATATCTGAAGGCTTAACTTTTTCTCTTTGAATAATTAATCGCAAACTTTCATATTTAGGGCGTTTAACTTCTTTGCCCATAATGGCATTCTCTGGTAAAAAAATGCCTTCTTTTTCTAATAATTGTCTAGTAAATTTTCCTTCTTTTGTAGTAATAATATATAGTTTAATATTTTGTTTAATTAAATATTTTAATTTTAAAATAATATCATCATAAAAACAGTGTAAATTTAACCAATTTTCTAAATTATTCTTAATCTCAAACTCTCTAACTTGATCTAATGTTTTTGATATTTTTTCAATAGTAATTCCTTCTAAATCAAGAATTTTAATAGATTTTTCTTTGATATTATGCCAATTATTTAAAATATTTTCAGGGGTTTCATTCCAAGTTAAAACTCTTAACAATAAAGGCATTTCCCAACCAGTTTCTACCACAGGACGTAATAAATTAAAAGTACTTTGTAAACTATCTAAATCATAGGTAAAATCATGCCAAATTTGTTGATAAACCAGCTTACTACTATAAAAATACTCCTTTAAACCATTACAAATAACACCATCAAAATCACTAACTAAAATTTTCATTAATACCTCTTAATTTTCAAGCAATATTCAGATTTATTTAAGTCTTTCAAATTTGAGGGATTTAGAGGGGAAATAACCAATTACTATATTTACAAAAAAACGCCACAAAATCAGTATAATCTGAGAAATTGTAGCGTATTTTTATTTAGTAATTGAGATTTACTTGATCTCTAAAACTCAGGTTTAATCACGGGAGTACGTCTTCTAATGGGTGGACGGGAAACATCTTGTCCAGAAGGTCGAGGGGCTACAGATGGGCGTGTAGGAGGTCTTTGACGTCTTAATCTTGAACGTTCTTGATCTTCATATATTTCCAAATAAAGAGTATCTCCAGCAACTTGTGCCGCTGTTTGCAATACAGTTCTCACGGCTTGAATATTACGACCACCTCTACCATATACTTTACCCTTCTCATTTTCCTCAAAAGCCAAACGAATCCACACTCTTCTTGTGCTAAGAATTTGCTCACAATCAAAGCTCAATAATTCAGGAGAATCGAGTAAAGGCTCAATCAAAAAACGGACTAATCCATCATAATCGGGCTTCGAGTTACTATTAATATTGATGTTTGGTTCACTATTAAGCATTTACTTGTTCAAATACCTTTGCTTTGTCTAAAATACGGCGTACAGTCTCAGTAGGTTGAGCGCCTTGTTTTAGTCTAGTCACAATAGCAGGTACATTTAATCTAGTTTCATCACTTCTAGGGTTATAAAAACCTAATTCTTCTAAAGCTTTTCCATCTCTACGATCACGACTATTCATCGCTACAATACGATAACTAACTTCTCTTTTTTTTCCTAATCGCTTTAAACGTAATTTAACCATATTAATTTAATTAATTTTCAATTCGACTTCTTGAGTTAAGATTTAATTAACCTATACTATGATACTCAAATTTGACCGCAATTGCTAAGTAACTTGTTTAATCATTAATTTAAGGGACAAAATTTTAACTCGATGTCTTTGGTTATATTAACCAAAAATATAATTATGAATTATCAATTTAGTTTACATTCAGCCGTTATCCACAATAATGTTGATCAATTAAGAAAAATATTAGAATCTCATTCACAGTTTAATATTATCAGCCAAGAAGAAAAAAATCAGTCTCTTATTTATGCGGTAAAACAAGGCTACACAGAAATTGTAAGTATCTTGATTGATGCTCAAGCACAAGTTAATTTTCAAAGCCTACCCCATTTGATGACACCATTAATGTTTGCTAGTGCAGGAAATCATGGCTTAATTTGTCAAATATTAATTGATCATGGTGCTAACGTTAATCTTATCAATGATGATGAAAGTTCGGCGTTGATGATTGCTAGTTATAAAGGGTATGCTAATATTGTCGGAATACTGCTAAAAAATAATGCTGATGTCAATCATAAAGACTTAGATGGAGACAACGCTCTCTATTTAGCTATAAAATCCAATCATCAAGAAGTAGTTAGTCTTTTAATTGATTATGGTGCTGATTTATATATTGACGATGGTGCATTAATTATCGCCATTGATGCTGATAACTTAACCATGATTAACTTGTTACTAACAAAAAAAATTAATGTCAATCAAGGCAATAGGGATCAAGTAACACCACTAATGACAGCATCCGCCCATGGTAACTTAGTCATTTTAGAAAGATTATTAGAAGTAGGAGCTCAAGTTAATCATCAAGATATTAACGGGGATAGCCCTTTACATTTAGCTGTATTAGAAGGTCATTTAAATATCGTAAAAAGACTATTAAAAGCGGGTGCAGAAGTTAACATCATCAATCAAGATCGAGATTCTCCTCTACTAATTGCTACAATACATGGTTATACAGATATAGTTAAAAAACTATTAGATTATGGTGCAAATCCGAATTTTTATAATCAACAAGATACTCCTTTAGGGTTAGCAATTGTTAATGGTTGGCAAAAAATAGCTTTTTATTTAATAGAAGCAGGTGCAAATCCCAATACACGATTAGGGGATGGTAAAACAGTATTAATGAAAGCCTGTGATCAAAATAATTTAGAATTAATATCACATCTATTAAAAGCAGGAGCGGATGTTAATTTAGAAGATAAAGGGGGTGGCACAGCATTAATGTGGGCGGCACATCGGGGCTATTTAGACGGGGTAAAATTATTACTCACAGTTAAAAATATTGATATTAATCACAAAAATCATGGAGGTTATACCGCAGCAAGTTTAGCTGAATATAATCATCATTCCGAAGTTGCTAAGTTTTTAAATCAACAGCTATAAACAAAAGTACATCTAAGTTTATTAGCATTGTAATAAGTAATGAGTAAAAATTTCACATCTTTTTGACTAAAATTATAGCCATGAACATCAAATAAGTTTTAGTTGTTAATAACAATATTTACTCAATTGAACAGTAAAAACTTTGTCTTATATAAAAAAAGGGCGAACGATGGGACTCGAACCCACGAATGGCGGTACCACAAACCACTGCCTTAACCACTTGGCTACGCTCGCCGTATATTAGATTATTATAACTAATTCTAGTAAAATGATCCAGTAATTATTAAAAATTTTATTGATGAATCCATTAGCCTCAGAACAACGAAGTCCTTTATCTATTACCCTGACGATAGGGGGTAGTTTATTTTTAATTTTTAGTTTTTTATTATTTTTTACCAATCCACCGCAAAAAAAATATGAGCAATTTGCTGCCGAACAATTGATAAAATATGCAAAAGAAAATGTCTGTATTGCAAAATCTGAGAGTATAGAAGAGGCTGTCAAAAGTCAGGTGTGTAATTTGATGATTGAAACAGGTAAAAATCAAATACCAAAATTAATTGAAAAAACCACTCGTAAACGTAATTATTTATTATTCAGCGTTTATGAAACGAATCTTTATATCTATAATTTTGAAACTATTGGTCTTTTAAATCAATTTTTTGTCATTGGTTTTAATTCTTCTCGATTATAGACATATATCATCACCCTCTCTCATTTGACGGCGTGAGCGTTAATTTTCGTTGTATATTCTCCCTCTCCATTGACGAGGTTTTTGAGTAGCTGATAAAAATATTCTTATGACTGCGAAAATATCCGCCGTTGGGGAAAGAAAAAAGAACAATTCTCTTAGTGATTTCGTAAAATTATAGGATGGTGCGATCGCAAATAATAAAGCAAAACGAATCAATAATAAAACAGAATTTAAGGTAAATAATAAGTAAAAACTAAGAAAATTTAACTCAGAGCAAAACAGGAAACCGATAATAATGATAGGTAACGGTAAAGCCTGAATTAAAGCTAAAAAGCCACATTCTGCCCATAAACCAGCTTTAGAAGTAGCATCTTTAAGGTCAAGTGAGCGTCCCCATTCTGTCCATGTTTCTTTTAAACCCTCATACATTCTAACTTTGATAATTTTTGCACCATCAGCAAAGCCAACTTTATAACCTTGACGGGCAATCAAACGAGCTAAAGTAACATCATCACAGAAAGAATTAGAAGCACAACTATAACCATTGATAGCTTCTAAAACTTTACGTTTAACTAAAAAACATTGCCCATTTGCCATGACAGTTTCTGCACTTTGAGCATCGACACCAGAAGACTCAAAACGATAAATTAAAGTCATTAATAAAGCTGGTTGTAACCACCACTCACCGCCATAGTTAAGAATAAATTGAGGGGAAAGAGAAACAACATCGTAGTGATGAAGATTAGCAAAATTCAATAAACTAGGAATTAAACCCCGTTGAGGCTGAGTATCCGCATCAATACCTAAAATCCATTCACTGGTTTTTGAACTATTTAAAAACCCATTATGTAATGCCCAAGGTCTTCCCACCCATTTTTTTGGCAAAGGTGGATCAGTTACAAGGCGAATACGAGGATCTTTTTTCGAGGCTTCTATAATTTTTTCTTGTGTCCCGTCCCTTGAATTACTATCAACTACAATTATTTCTTTAACCTCATAACTTTGACGAGTAATACCTTCTAACATTTTATCGATGCGATCAACTTCATTTAAAGTGGGTACAACCACGCTAACTTTTGCTAAAAGAGAAGGATTAGGAGATTGAGGCTTTAAAGGTGGAAATCGGGTTGCACCCCGAAATAATCGACTCAGAAGAATAAAAAAACAAACACTTTGAAAAACTAATAAAAGTAAGCAAATAATTGCAATGATGGTCATTCTGCTAAATAAGATTGATTTTAGTCAATTTTAAACGTAAAAGTATCTCATTTAAACAAAAAATCCCTCATCTTTCCAAAGACAAGGGATAGAATTTAGTGTTAACTAATTAATAATTACATTTCAACTCCAGAGCTAACTTCGCTTGATGTAGTGGCAAAACCACCAGCAAGAATATCAGCCTCTTTCACAAATCCGTTATAAGCCTCCATACCGTGTTCAGAAATATCTAAACCTTTGACTTCTTCTTCGGGATGAACTCTAATACCTACAGTTGCTTTGATTGCATACCAGAAAATAGAGCTAACTACAACAGTAAAACCACCAACGGTTAGTACACCAATTAATTGAGTAATAAAACTATGACCATTCATACTGAAAATACCAACGGCTAGAGTTCCCCAAATACCACAAACTAAGTGTACTGAAGTTGCACCAACGGGATCATCAATCTTTAAAGTTTTATCAAAAAATCCTACTGCAAAAACTACAATTACACCAGCGATCGCACCGATAATTACCGCACTAATATAACTAACATCAGCACAACCAGCAGTGATACCCACTAAACCCGCTAACACACCGTTAATAATCATGGATAAATCAGGTTTACCATCTTTTGCCCAAGATGTAGCTGTGGCAGTGATACCACCTGCGGCTGCGGCTAAATTAGTCGTGAGAGCAATATAAGGAATGTTACCAGTAGCGGCTAATTCTGAACCGGGGTTAAAACCAAACCAGCCAATCCAAAGAATTAAACATCCAAGAGTAGCAATACTCATGTTATGACCTGGTATAGCGTGGACTGTACCATCAGAGGTGTATTTACCTTGACGAGGACCTAAAATTGCCGCCCCCATTAATGCCGCCCAACCGCCGACAGAGTGAACCGCCGTTGAACCTGCAAAGTCACGGAATCCCATGGAAGCTAACCAACCACCATCCCAAATCCAATGTCCTGTAATAGGGTAAGCGATTCCTACTAATAAAACACTGAAGATTAAGAAGGCATCAAAACGGATTCTTTCTGCTACCGCACCAGATACAATCGTTGCTGCTGTAGCTGAGAATGCTAATTGGAAAAAGAAGGAAATAGATTCAGGTACTTTTGTCAAGGTTTTAACTTCAACTTCTTTACCATCAACCATTGTTTTAGCTATTTCAAAGGCTTCGGAGTCACTGTAAGGAAGACTGCTACCATTGAAGAAGAAACCGTCTAAACCGATAAAACCGTTGCCGTTTCCATACATTAAACCATAGCCAACTGCCCAATAAACAATAGAAGCGATGGCAAATACGATGAGATTTTTTGCTAAGACGTTAACCGCATTTTTTTGACGACAAAAGCCAGTTTCTAACATTGCAAAACCAGCATTCATGAAGACAACTAAAGTACCAGTTATCAATAGAAAAACCGAATCTAAAACAATTTTTAATTGCCCTACATCTTCAGGTTGTCCGAATCCTTGTGCCGTTGCCGCACTGTTCCACACCACAAGAATGAGGGCAGTTAAAGGAATACAGGCTAATTGATAGGGGGAAAATAAATTTCTAACACGAGCTATAGAATTAAGTATAAAACTATCTTGATTTGGTAATCGAGAAGCCTTTTTGTTCATTTTTTTAGACATCATCACCATAAACTAAGTAAATTTTATTTTCGGTATAGATTATTGGGAAAACTAAATAAGAATTAAAGAATTAATAATTCAACCCTTTAATTAACTGTTAAATATTCATACTTTTTACTTCACGGTTTCTGTATCAATAAATACAATAACTGATGAATAATGGATAATAGATAAAAAATAAAAAAACTATAATTATCAAATGTCTAATCATTTACCTATTTATATTATCTGTGGTGGTTTTCATTCTTTCACTTTAACTATTAACTTTTTTGCTTATTTGAAAACTATTATTTATGATGTTTATGAAGAAAATAGTATTCTTATTTGCAAAGAGAATATTCAACCTTATGATGGTTTAAATATCTATAACTATATCCATGAACATCATCAAAAATCCCTTAATTCTACGCCGATTATCTTCATCGGATTTAGTGCTGGAGTTGTAGGTGCAATTATCGCCGGAAACTTATGGCAAAGAAATGGTGGCAAAGTAAAAGCCTTATTTGCTTGTGATAGTTGGGGAGTGCCTTTAATGGCAGATTTTCCCTGTTATCGCATTTCTCACGATTATTTTACTCATCTGAGCTACTTAGGTGGTGAAGAAAATAGTTTTTATGCTTCTCCTTCTGTACCTCATCTGGAATTATGGCGATCGCCTGAAAAAATACAAGGTTGGTGGGAAATAAAATTAGGCATCAAAAAAAGAAGTAATTTAAGAGAATATTTCAAATATTGCTTAACAGAAAACAGAACGTAAAAATGTAAAATATATAAACAATAGGATCTTTAATTCCTAAATTCCTAATTCCTAAATTTTTGATTCCCATTATGACTGATTCATTAATTCATGATTTGTCTCAAATTCGCAACGGTAGTATTAAAGATTTACGAGGCATAAACTTAAGCGGATATGATCTTTCCGGTGCAAATTTATCCGCAGTTGATTTTTCTGGTAGTCAATTAATGGGGGTTAATTTTTCTGGGGCAAATTTGCGAGAAGCAATTTTACGTTGTAATTTACGTGGTGCAGATTTACGTGGTGCAGATTTACGTGGTGCAGATTTACGTGGTGCAGATTTACGTGGTGCAATTTTAATCTCGGCACAAGTAGAAAATATTAGTTTAGCAGGAAGTTTTTTAGCAGGGGCAATTTTAACGAATTTAGACTTATCCAATGTGGATTTAAGGGGTACTGATTTACGAGGTGTTAACTTGGTAGGAGCTTGTTTACAAAAGGCAGATTTAAGTAACTCCAATTTAAGTGGTACTGATTTATCTCAAGCTGATTTGGAAGAGGCAAATTTAACAGGTGCTATTTTAAAGGGTGCAAATTTATTTCAGGCGAATCTTCTTTGTGCAACAGTAGATATTCAGGCGTTAAAAAATACTTTTAAAGAAGGAGTTTGTATTGAGGGAATTTTTAATCAATAATAGATCATAATTTTGTTTTTACTATTAATTACTCATTATTAAGAAAGGGTGATATTTTTTACTGTTCAAAGTTCAATAAATATTATTTACTATGAAAATTAATAGAAAAAGATTTGTCCCAAAAATTTAAGCAACAATGAATAAATTAGCTACTAGAGTATCTCAAGTTAACCCTTCTATTACCCTCGCCATCACTGCTAAAGCTAAAGCAATGAAAGCAGAAGGTTTAGATGTTTGTAGTTTTAGTGCTGGTGAGCCTGATTTTGATACCCCTGATCATATCAAATCAGCGGCAAAACAAGCCTTAGATGATGGTAAAACTAAGTATGGAGCGGCTGCAGGTGAAATGCCTTTACGTCAAGCCATTGCTCATAAGCTCAAAAAAGATAATAATGTAGATTACAAGCCAGAAAATATTATCGTCACTAATGGCGGCAAACATTCTTTATATAACTTGATGATGGCTTTAATTGAAGAGGGAGACGAAGTAATTATTCCCGCTCCCTATTGGTTAAGCTATCCTGAAATGGTGACCTTAGCTGGAGGAAAATCTATCATTGTAGCTACAACCGCCGAAAATGATTATAAAATAACTCCAGAGCAGTTAAAAGAAGCTATTACCCCAAAAACGAAGTTATTTGTTTTAAACTCCCCTTCTAATCCTACGGGTAGCGTTTATAATCCTTCCGAAATTAAGGCTCTAGCTCAAGTAGTTATTGATCATGATATTTTAGTAGTATCAGATGAAATTTATGAAAAAATACTTTACGATGATGCAACTCATTTGAGCATTGGGGCAATAAATGAAGAAATTTTTAAACGCACAATTATTAGTAATGGTTTTGCCAAAGCTTATTCCATGACAGGATGGCGAGTAGGTTATATCGCCGCTGATATTAATATTATTAAAGCGATGACGACAGTTCAAGGTCATAGTACTTCTAATGTTTGTACCTTTGCTCAATATGGTGCGATCGCAGCTTTAGAATCTTCTCAAGATTGTGTTGTGCAAATGTTAGCATCTTTTGCCGAAAGAAGAAAAATCATGTATTCTGCGATTGAATCAATTCCTAATGTTAGTGCCCCCTTACCTAATGGAGCATTTTATTTATTTATCGATATTAGTAAAACTGGTTTAAAATCCCTCGAATTTTGTGATAAATTACTTACCCAAGAAAAAGTAGCTACAATTCCAGGTGTTGCCTTTGGTAATGATAACTGTATTCGTTTATCTTATGCTACTGATATGGAATCTATCAATAAGGGCATGGCAAGAATTAGTAATTTTATTCAATCACTATAACTATAGCAATCCTAAATTATTGGTCAACAAAATTGTTGTGAAAAAGGAAATCGGTAATAGACAATCGATAATTACCTTTCCCCTAATTAAATTTTTGAGCATTGAAAAATCGAAATTTTTTCCTTTCAAAGGAGAGGTTTTCAATTCTGAATGAAACCATTATCAACACGTTATTTTAAAAGACTTTTACTGATTTAGAAAACTCTAATTATTCACAAGTCAGATAAGATAACAGCTATACCAATTAGCAATTAACAATTTATTGTGGACTAAATTTTAAACAATGTTAACCTACTTGTAAGCGATAACTATTGATTTCCTCACTTTCTTCTCCATAGACTCCTTCAATTTGTTGATGACAACAATCAATAGCGAATTCCTGAAACTTATCCAAAGGAATATCATACATTTCTTGAAAAACATCAGGTTTCACCCGACAAAAACGAGGGCGATCGTCATATATCTGACACTTTCTTAACTCTTGATCATAATTAACACACCAACCATCTTTTCCTACCATACTCAAATACAATTCTAACTCTGATTGTGTAAGATAATCCCCTAAATCAGGACGATCACTAGGATCTAAATTACAACAAGCACCACATTTTTCAATACAACGCCATTCACTCATAAAAAAAAGAAAATCTGTAACAAAACTTAATAAAATTTGGTTGATTTTTTCGATAAAGAATCTTCCTTTCCTAGTATCATATATCTTGTTAGATTTAGTACCAAACATTTAAAATCATTATTTAAAACTAGGAGTAACTATGGATTTTATTACAAATCTTTTTAGTGGTTTAGATTTACAAGTTATTTTACAATTGACTTCTGTCGGTTTCATTTTAGTTGCTGGTCCTGTGATCGTTTTCATTCTCTATGCTTTAAGAGGTGACTTATAATTTTAAGTAGGGGCGAGTAAATACCATTCGCCCAACAGTCAAGAGCATTCCCTCAAAGAATAAAATAATATTTTTAACTCTAAATTTTTCAATTCCTAATTTTCTTTACATTTATTAATATTTCGATTTTGTGATCTCAGCTTGAACTAAGATTAAATTGCTCTACAAGATTCATTGTTCAGAGGATGTTATTTTTATGTTCGATCGCAGACTCAGTGGAATTTTATTACATCCAACTTCTTTACCCAGTAATTATGGTATCGGTGATTTAGGCAACGGTGCTTATCGATTTGTGGATTTTTTAGAAAAAGGAGATCAACAAGTATGGCAAATTCTGCCTTTAGGACCAACTGGGGCAGGAAATTCGCCTTATTTAGCCTATAGTGCTCTGGCTGGTAATCCTTTGATGATTAGCTTAGATATTCTTTATGGTGATGATTTATTAACAGAGGAAGATTTAGAGACTGTTAAAACTACTTTTGAGAAACAAAATTCTTCACGGGTTAACTTTGACTTAGTCATTAAGCAAAAATATCCTTTATTTCGTAAAGCTTTTGAAACATTTCAAGAAAAAGAAGATGAGGAATATCAGCTCGAATTTAGCCAATTTTGCGAAGATTATCGTTACTGGTTAGAAGATTATGCTCTTTACATGGCTCTCAAAGACTATCATCAAGGAGCGGCTTGGTTTCAATGGGATGAGGCGATCGCCAAACGCAATCCAGAAGCGATACATCAATGGCAGATGAAACTGGGAAAAGAGATGTTTTATCATAAATTTTTACAATTTAGTTTCTTCAAACAGTGGCGAAATTTAAAAAAATATGCTAACGAAAAAAATGTTAAAATTTTTGGAGATATTCCTATTTACGTTGCCCATGATAGCGTTGATGTATGGGCAAATCAAGAAATTTTTTGTTTAGATGCCAAAACTGGTGCTGCGGCTTTAATGGCAGGAGTGCCACCTGATTATTTTAGTGAAACTGGACAATTATGGGGTAATCCTGTTTACGATTGGGAGGTATTAGAAAAAACTAATTTTGCTTGGTGGATACAACGTATTAAGGGAATGTTAGAATACGTTGACATTATGCGTATTGATCATTTTCGAGGTTTTGAGGCTTATTGGGCAGTGCCAGAAGGAGAAACCACTGCTGTTAACGGAGAATGGTTAACTGCCCCAGGAGACAAGTTTTTTGCGATTTTAGACAAAGAATTAGGTACTTTACCCATAGTTGCAGAAGATTTAGGAGTTATCACCCCAGAAGTCGAAGAATTACGAGATAAGTATAAATTTCCCGGCATGAAAGTTTTACATTTTGCTTTTGACTCTGATCGAGCTAACGGTTTTTTACCCTATAACTATAACGACCGCAATTTTGTTGTTTATACAGGCACTCACGATAATGATACCACCGTGGGATGGTTTGAGAAACGCTCATTTAGTGAGAAAAAAAGAGTAGTAGATTTTATGGGAGGGATTTGTAACGAAGGTATTCATTGGAGTTTAATTCGTTTAGCCTTAGCATCCGTAGCCAATTTAGCTATTTTTCCAGTACAAGATCTGTTAGGGTTAGGTTCAGACTCGAAGATGAACACCCCCGGCACTATTACAGATAACTGGAGTTGGCGCTATGAAGATAATGTGTTAACCGATGACATTAGCGAACATCTCAAATATTTAACTTTTCTTTACGGCAGAGCATCATTCTGATTAATGAAGGTGGCAGACAGGGGGATTTTATTCATTCATAAAAACATAATTTCTCTGTCTGAGGAGTCTTGCAAATCAGTCATCGCCTATCTATTAGATCGAACTCAGGTATCTTCAAGATTTTTCTTGGGTTGAAGTGATGTTAATTGTTAATTATGTATCAATAGCTACAAAATGAAGATAGAACTATCTTTAGCATTAGAGCTTTGAGAGAAAAAGTAAAATAAGTAAACTCAAAGGAGAAATAGTTAATGCCCGAAACTCCCCAAGAAGTCTTGAAAATGATTCAAGATAATAATATTAAAATTATTGACCTCAAATTCATTGATATGCCAGGTATTTGGCAACATTGTTCTTTCTACTATGATCAAATAGACGAGAACTCTTTTACAGAGGGTGTTGCTTTTGATGGTTCTAGTATTCGTGGTTGGAAAGCTATTAATGATTCTGATATGGCAATGGTACCAGATCCTACCACCGCATGGATCGATCCTTTTTATGCTGAACCTACACTTAGCATGATTTGTCGTATTAAAGAACCTCGCACGGGGGAATGGTATTCAAGAGATCCTCGTAGTATTGCCACTAAAGCCGTTGATTATTTAGCTTCTTGTGGCATTGGTGATACTGCTTATTTTGGTCCTGAAGCTGAGTTTTTTATCTTTGATGATGTACGCTTTGATCAAACCGAAAATAAAGGTTATTATTACGTTGATAGCATTGAAGGACGTTGGAATTCTGGGCGAGTGGAAGAAGGCGGTAACTTAGGCTATAAACCCGGTTATAAACAAGGATATTTTCCCGTAGCACCCACAGATACCCAGCAAGACATTCGTACAGAAATGCTCTTAACAATGGCAAAATGTGGTGTACCTATCGAAAAACATCACCATGAAGTAGCAACAGGCGGTCAAAATGAGTTAGGTATTAAGTTTGCTACCCTCGTAGAATCAGCAGACTATTTAATGACTTATAAATATGTCGTGAAAAACGTCTGTAAAAAATATGGAAAAACGGCTACGTTTATGCCTAAACCTTTATTTAATGATAATGGTTCAGGAATGCACACTCATCAATCTATTTGGCAAGATGGCGTACCATTATTCGCAGGGGATAAATACGCTGGTTTAAGCCAAATGGCTTTACATTATATAGGTGGTATTATCAAACATGCTCCTGCTCTTTTAGCATTAACTAATCCTACAACAAACTCCTATAAAAGATTAGTTCCGGGTTTTGAAGCACCTGTAAACTTAGCTTACTCTCAGGGAAATAGATCTGCTTCTATTCGTATTCCTCTATCTGGTCCTAACCCCAAGGCCAAACGCTTAGAATTCCGTTGTCCTGATGCTACAAGTAATCCTTATTTAGCATTTGCTGCGATGTTATGTGCTGGTATTGACGGTATTAAAAATCAAATTGATCCCGGTGAGCCTTTAGATGTTGATATTTATGATTTATCTCCTGAAGAGTTAAGTAAAATTCCTTCTACTCCCGGTTCATTAGAAGCAGCACTAGAAGCTCTAGAAAATGATCACGCTTTCTTGACGGATAGTGGTGTATTTACCACTGATTTCATTGAAAACTGGATTGAATATAAACTGGATAATGAAGTTAATCCTATGCGTCTTCGTCCTCATCCTTATGAGTTTTCTCTGTACTATGATTGTTAATATGTAAGAAGTAAAGATTTATTTTAATTTAAGGAGGTTTAATTACCTTCTTTTTTTTCACTTAAGTTAAGGTGAACAGAAAAGAAAGGAGATAGTAGGAATAATTGATGATATATAGCAATACTATATAGTTGTGAGACTTTTAGAGGTTGTAGGTATTCAGTAGTCAGCTTTTAGGTAGGGCAAGACTGACAGTTTTATTTTTTATCTTTAATTATTCACAAATGATTTAGGATTGCTATAGTTAGTTAGAGAAATTGATTATTAAATTTTTGTGAGGTAGAGTAAATGACGGTTAATACATCTTTGAATAGAGTGAGATCTACTAATAGTCTTCATGCGGAATCAATATTAGCAAATAGAGCTCTAAAAAAAGAACAAATACAACAAAAAAGAGCCAATCTCGAAAAAACCATCGAAACTAGCCTAAAAATATTTGCAAATATAGGCATTTCCGTCCTAGCAATTTTTAGTGTTAAACATCTTTTACCATATCATTTAGTTCAACAGGAAAAAATAGCAGAAATTGACGGAGAAATAGCAAAAATACAACCCAGAGTAGAAAAACTTCAAGAAGATTTTGGGAATACTTTTGATCCTAAATTAACACGCAAAGTGATGGAAAAAAATACCTATAAAGTAGATCCTAATTTAAGTCCTATCTTTTTTATTAAGGAAAAATAAATGGTCACAGTCCGCCGGCAATTTTTCTTAATCTAATCATCCTAAAAAGACTCAACATAACGTTAATTAAGAACAGTTATTTCAGAGGTAATTTTTTTCCCGATAAAAACAATAATCAATTAACTAATAGAATTATCAGCAGAAGGTTTTTCCGAATAATGTGTACACTCAAAAGGCTGAACACCAATTTCAGGAGGTGATTTTTCAGGAGGACTAAAAATTCTGGTAAAACCTTCGGTCAAATATTTAGTCATGTCTCCAAGCATTTTGATGATATTCATAACTCAATGCCTCCTAATATGCAAATATTTGCGAGGATAAAATAATCAAGATGAATTAAATTTTGATGTTTAATTTATTCTTATTTCCCTACTTTTATTATCTATGAAAAAACTATTTATTAGAAGAAATCTTAATCTTTTTTATAGATTGTTATTATTCCTTAACAATTAATTTACTTCAATAATAATTGCTTTAAGCTTGATCCCCCATAGTTTAAGTCATAAATGATCAGTCTATTCTTTTAATAATCAGTAAAAACAAAAATTTATGGTCGCAAAAATAGCCATTATCGGTGCTGGAATCGCAGGTTTAATCATAGCAAAAAAAATGATTAATCAAGGGTTATCTGTGGATATTTTTGATAAAGGTAGAGCCGTTGGCGGTAGAATGTCGAGCAGACGAACACAATGGGGTTATCTTGATCATGGAACACAATATTTTACCGTCAAAAATCCTATTTTTCAAAAATTTATAGAGCAAAATCAATCCATTGTTAAGGTTTGGAAAGGAAAATTTGCTCATTGGGAGGAGGGAAATTTCACGAGCATAAAACCTGATAACCTTCGCTATGTGCCGACTATAGCTATGAATAATTTATGTAAAAATATGGCAATCGAACTGAATATAAAATTACAAACTCGTATTATTAGTTTAGAAAAAGCTCAAACATGGACATTAACTGATGAAAACAACGAAAAATACTTTGATTATGACTACATTATTGTCACCGCACCTCCGTTACAAACCATTGATTTATTAGACAATCATAGTTTTATTATTGAATCTATTAGAAAATTAAAAATGTTTGCCTGTTATAGTTCAATGTTGATACCTGAAAACAAGTTAGATATTCCTTTTGATGGTATCGAATTTAAACATCCTATATTAGGTTGGATTGCCCTTAACGATAGTAAACCCTCACGGGGAGAAAAAGGTGCTATTATCATTCAATCAAATTTTAGTTGGGCAGAAGCAAATTTAGAGCAAACAAGAGAGTCTATTTGCACAATCTTAAAAAATGTGACAGAGGAGGTTTTAAATATTAAGTTTCAGAATAATCTTTATGAATCTCTACATCTATGGCGTTATGCTATACCTCAACAAAGTAATGATCAAGGATATTATTTCGACAAATTTAATAATATTGGTGTTTGCGGTGATTGGTGTTTAAATGGAAAAGTCGAATCTGCTTTTTTAAGTGGTTATTATTTGGCAGAAAAAATCATTGAGATATTTGTTTAATCTCAGTAAAAATGACACAGAAAATCAGCAACGCCGAAAAATGATAGTATAGATCTTTGTGACTCATAATTGCATATAAAATTATAAGCTAACAAAATATAATTAAAGGGTTGAGTAAGCGCGGAAATAGCATGAATCATCAACAAGAGAGACAGTTCGACTACGTAAAAATTGGTATTGCATCTCCTGAGAGAATTCGGGAATGGGGACAAAGAACACTACCTAATGGCATTGTGGTAGGAGAAGTCACAACTCCAGAAACCATTAACTATCGTACCCTAAAACCAGAAATGGACGGGTTATTCTGTGAGAAAATTTTTGGTCCTTCTAAAGATTGGGAATGTTGGTGCGGAAAATATAAAAGAGTACGCCATAGAGGTATTGTCTGTGAACGTTGCGGTGTTGAAGTCACAGAATCCAGAGTTCGCCGTCATCGGATGGGTTATATTAAATTAGCCGCTCCTGTAACTCATGTTTGGTACTTAAAAGGTATTCCTAGCTATTTGAGTATTCTGTTAGATATGCCTTTGCGAGATGTAGAACAGGTGGTATATTTTAACTCTCATGTAGTTCTAGATCCGGGTAACGCTACTAATTTGAGCTATCGTCAATTACTATCTGAAGATCAATGGATGGAAATTGAAGAACAAATTTATGCGGAAGATTCTGAGTTAGAAGGCATCGAGGTTGGTATTGGTGCAGAAGCTGTTGAGCGTCTTTTACAAGAAATAAAACTTGAAGAAGAAGCAGAAAAATTAAGAGAAGAAATTATTAATAGTAAAGGACAAAAAAGAGCAAAATTAATTAAAAGATTACGGTTAATTGATAATTTTATTGCGACAGGTTCTAAACCTGAATGGATGGTTTTAAGTGTAATTCCTGTCATTCCTCCTGATTTGCGTCCGATGGTGCAGTTAGATGGTGGACGTTTTGCTACTTCTGATCTTAATGATTTATACCGTCGTGTAATTAATCGTAATAATCGCTTAAATCGTTTACAAGAAATTCTTGCTCCTGAAATTATTATCCGTAACGAAAAGCGGATGTTACAGGAAGCGGTGGACGCTTTAATTGATAACGGCAGACGTGGTCGTACTGTAGTTGGTGGAAATAGTCGTCCTTTAAAATCTTTATCAGATATTATTGAAGGTAAACAAGGACGTTTCCGTCAAAACTTATTAGGTAAAAGGGTTGATTATTCTGGACGTTCAGTAATTGTAGTTGGTCCTAATTTACAGATATATCAATGCGGTTTACCCCGTGAAATGGCTATCGAACTTTTCCAACCTTTTGTTATTAATCGTTTAATCCGCTTAGGCATCGTTAATAATATCAAAGCGGCGAAGAAAATGATTCAAAAAACAGATCCTAGTATCTGGAAAGTATTAGAAGAAGTTATCGCTGGACATCCTGTATTGTTAAACCGTGCCCCTACCTTACACCGTCTTGGTATTCAGGCTTTTGAACCTGTATTAGTAGAGGGGAGAGCGATTCAATTACATCCTTTAGTATGTCCTCCTTTCAACGCTGACTTTGACGGGGATCAAATGGCTGTACACGTTCCTCTTTCCATCGAAGCACAATCTGAAGCTCGATTATTGATGATGGCTTGTCATAATATTCTTTCTCCTGCAACGGGTAAACCAATTATTGCACCATCTCAAGACATGGTTTTAGGTTGTTATTACCTCACTGCGGAGAATCCTGCGGCAACAAAAGGAGCGGATAGTTATTATGCCAATCTTGATGATGCTTTACGTGCTTATGAACAAAAACTCGTGGATTTACACGCTTATATCTGGGTACGTTTTGATGGTGAAGTACAAACAGGTAAAGGGGATAATGAACTCGAAAAAGAGGAAACTTTAGCTGATGGTAGTGTTTGGAAATATTATCAAGGGCGTAAAGTGCGTGAAACTGCGGAGGGTGAAATAATTGCTCAGTATGTACACACTACTCCTGGACGTATTATTTATAATAAAACCATTATCGATGCTTTAGATTTTGATTTAGTGCATTAAATTAATCAGGAATTAGGAATTAGGAATGAGTAATTATAAGCTCAGACGCATCTAAGTTTACTGATGAGGGTAGGCAATGAGTAAGAGTTTCTTTAATTTTTTACTAATTTTAAAAGATGCAAGTTAAATGGGTTTTAGCTTATCAAATAAGTATCTTGCTTATTAATTATCCATTCTTAATTCTTAATTTTTAATTCTTAATTCTTATGTTGATTCCACTGAAACAAGAAGCTATTAAAGATTTGATTCCTGCCATTGCTACGGGAAGTCAATATAGTCATTATTGGGCAAATTTATCCACATTATTAAAAAATTTATTTATCTCTCTAGTAGGAGTGTTATTTTTTTGGTTATTAGGATCTTTTTTTGGTAGATCTGGGGATAATTTATCATTAATATTTAGAGTAATTGCTGGTTTATACTGGCTTTGGAGTCCGATATACTGGGCAAGTATTCGCAATAGTAAGTTTCGCCATTATCGTTATATCAGTTTTTGGCGTGGTAAGGTTTTAGATATTTATTTGACAGAAGAATTAATTAGTGAAGAATCAGCGATTGATAAATTAGGTCGAGCGATTATTGTAGAAAATCGACGTAAGTTATTTAATGTTGAAGTAGGAGATAAAACGGGATTTCGTGCCACCATTACCACCCCAAGACAAAGAATTCATAAGGTAGTAAATCGTGGTCAAGCTGTAGAAGGTTTGCTATTATCTAATGATCCTGATTTTATAAAAATTGGGCAAATTACTGATGTTTATATTCCTCGTCATAAACTTTGGTTAGGAGATTATCCTTATATTCGTCGAGATATTTTCTTAGATTTAAGATTACAATTAATGAAAATTTATGGTAGATAAACTATCAACTTAGAACTCCTATAGGATTGTGATATGTTATCTTCTAATCAGAAAATTTTTCAACTTTTAGATAGTATTATTCAATATACTGGTGCAAATAATAAGTTAAAATCAAATTTTAAAAAATGACTTTTTTTTACTGAAATTGAAAAAATGCTGGAGAATTTTCCTTGTCAAATTCCTGAAGAAATCGAGCAACTATATTATCACCATAATGGAATAAATTATTCTTGTAAATTAGAATTATTTTACTACCATATATTTTTACCTTTAGAAAATGTTTTTTATACTCGTCAACATTGGTTAAAATTTAATTAAGAAAATAATATTTAATCTATTAAGCAGCATTATTACCAATTTTTAAAATTTATGAGCAAAAAGTTCCGCAAATAAAACTAAAATATAATTCTGTTAGACAAGAAATGTATGTTCAACTAATTAATTATAATCAATTTTATGTTTAGCTTTGAAAATGTTTATTAGAACTCTATCTCCAGTAAAAAAATAATTTATTTCTATATTAATCATGAAAATAAAATTTAAAAAAATGTGTCAATGGCTAGGATTTAGTCTCATAACTATTGCCTTAATTATTACTACCCATAATGTTGCTTTAGCAGAGGTTTCTAATAGCTATAAAAACTTAGAATATCCTCCTTTATCAGAAATTAAATTACCAGAATATGAACGCTATCAATTAGATAATGGTATGGTTATTTATTTAATGCCCGATGGTAGATTACCTTTAATTAGTGGTAATGCTATTATTCGCACAGGCTCAAGATTTGAACCATCTATTCAAGCTGGTTTAGCCGATTTAACAGGAGATTTAATGCGTTTAGGGGGTACAAAAAATCATACTCCTGAACAACTAAATTATATTTTAGAACAAAAAGCTTCTGCCATTGAAACTTCTATTGATACCACTTTAGGAAGTGCTAGTTTTACTTCCCTCAGTTATGATTTAGATACGGTTTTTCCTCTTTTTGCTGAAGTTTTACAATCTCCCGTGTTTGATAATCAGCAATTAGATTTACAAAAAACAAAATTAAAAGGTGCGATTGCAAGAAGAAATGATAATCCCGGACAAATAGCAAGTCGAGAATTTGCTAAGTTAATTTATGGAGAAAATAGCCCTTATGCACGTACGATTGAGTATAAAAATTTAGATAATATTACTCGTGAAGATTTAGTTAATTTTTATAGTAAATATATTCGTCCTGATAATATTATTTTAGGCATTGTAGGAGATTTTCAACCAGCAAAAATGAAATCATTAATCGAAAAAACCTTCGGTAATTGGACAGTAAATAACCCTTCTTTAAATCTTAATATTAATTCTGTTGAACAACAAAAACAAGACGGAATTTATGTAGTTGATCAACCACAATTAACCCAAAGTAATATTTTATTAGGTCATTTAAGCGGCAAATTAGATGATCCAAATTATGGCACATTAAGCGTTATCAACGGAATTTTAAACGGCTTTGGCGGTAGATTATATAATGAAATTCGTTCTACTCAAGGTTTAGCTTATTCGGTGTATGGTGTCTGGCGAGGCAGTTATGACTATCCCGGAACATTTATTGCAGGAGGACAAACAAAAAG
The DNA here is from genome assembly GCF_001548095.1 of Geminocystis sp. NIES-3708. NCBI lineage: Bacteria > Bacillati > Cyanobacteriota > Cyanophyceae > Chroococcales > Geminocystaceae > Geminocystis > Geminocystis sp. NIES-3708. The sequence continues at coordinate 2,685,322 of NZ_AP014815.1, forward strand.
TGAAACTACTGCTCAATTTATCAAATCCATAATAGCCGAAATTGAGCGTTTACGTACTCAGCCTATCACTCAAGAAGAATTAGATTATGCTAAAAATTCTATTTTAAATTCTTTTGTCTTTCAATTTCAAGATCCTTCTCAAACCTTATCTCGTTTAATGACTTATGAATATTTTGGTTATCCCAATGACTTTATTTTTAACTATCAAAAAGCAGTAAAAAAAACTACCATTGAAGATGTTTTAAGAGTTGCACAAGAATATTTACAACCTGATCGCATTGTGACTTTAATTGTTGGTAATGAAAAAGCATTTAAAGAGGATTTAGCTAATCTTCAACAACAAATTATCAGCGTTGATGTCACAATTCCCGAATCTTCCAGTTGAAGTAAAAACTTTGTTGCTTTGAATTATTAATCAAAATCCTCAACAATTAAAAATAAAATTAATTTAAGGTAAGAAATTATCAATTTTAACTACTATTGCCTATTCGCTATTGCCCATTGCCTGACTTCTTAGAGAAGTCTAATTATCAACTACTTTAAGACGGTACAATATTGAGAATCATTAATCTTATTATTCTGACCTTAATTTATAATTATGTGGCGTAAAATACCTTTAGCATTAGTAGGTTTAACCATCGGCTCAATTTTAACCGTTATTGGGTTTATTGCTTATGGCATTGGTAACTCTACCTTAAATTTAGCAGGTTTTTTCTATGGAATACCTTTATTATTAGGTGGACTAGCTTTAAAAGCGGCTGAATTGAAACCAATTCCCTTTGCAGCGGAAACTCCCCCAGAAGTTATCGCTTTAAGAAAACAAAAAGCTACCGATACTCAAAATCAATTGCGCAATGATGTAACTCGTTATCGATACGGACAAGAAGCTCATTTAGATGAAGCCTTACAACGTCTTGGTTTAAGTCCCACAGATGATGAAAGACCAGTTTTAATGAAAATAAAAGAAGCAAATATTAATAATAATTATGCCTTAATTTTATACTTCGATTCTCCTCTTATTAGTTTTGACATTTGGCAAGAAAAACAAGAAAAAATTACTAAGTTTTTTGGACCTGGTATTATTGCTGAAGTTTCTAAAAATGATGAAAATGAAATTGAATTAGCTTTAATTTCTGTATAGAAAAAGATCAAAATTAACAATTAACGTTGATAGATAATTGATGCTTGAAGTTTCAATTATCAATTGGGTGAATGTGATTCACCCCGAAAAACTCCTGATTTTAAATTATCTAAAATATTAATGATAAAATTTATTTACGATTGATTAAATTGAAAAATAAACCCAAGATTTTAAATAGCATTCTGTAAATAAAATATTATTATGTTTAATTAAAATACTCAGATAAATATTTTTATTTATAAATATTTCTCCTAGTTTCTTACTCCCTAGCTTCATCAAAAATGTTATGTCAATCTCAGATATGTTTAATATAGTGTTAATCAATTTGTAAAACTAATTTACCAAAACCGAGTTTTTCTCTGTCTATTAATTCACCATAAAAAAGATGTAAAATATCTTTAGGTTGCGGATTACCACGGGATGAACCTTTTGCTCCCATAGCAATAACAATACCACAATAACCATAAAACTTAGCAACATATTCTCGCCACTCGTTGAGTTGTTTGATAAAATTATCGTCTTCATGATCATGTTGAATTTGGGCAAAAATATAAAAATTCTCTTCTAAGGTTTGTAAAATACCTAACGTATAATTTACTTCTTTATAAGGATCATAACCTTCATTAAAAGTGACATTTAACACTCCATCTTCTTCAATTAATTCCTCAATAATTGTTTGAGCTTTCGGACGAGTTGTCTGTAAAATAATAACGGGAAAAAATGATTTTGAGGCTTTATTTTTTATTTTTTCAAAAGTTTTTAGCGGAATATTACTCGAAGAATTACCCTGTAACGAGTTAAATAAACTAGCTTCCATTTTACTGAAAGAAACTAATGTACCTTCGGGAATTAAAGTATCATTAATTTCAGGCTCATCTTCTTCTTCAAAATAATAGTCATCTTCATCATCTTCATCACCAAAAAGTTCTTCTAATTCTTTAGTTAATTCTGGAGTTGTAGAAACATTGATTTTTAACCATAAATCTTCTAAAGGAATATTTAAAGTATATTCTTTACTAATAAAATCTATTTCTTGTTCAGATAATTCTTCTTCACATTCACGAAGAAATCGACCAAGTGCTTGTATCGCCAAATAAACTGGATAGACTTCTTCTTCTTCTCTTAAAGGTCTAATACCTTCATAGGGATGAATACTACCAAAAATAGCTCCGATATTGTTTTCTGAAAAATTATCACCTTTAGAGTAGAAATTTTCGCCGTCTTCTTGAGAAAAATTAACAAACCAACAATCTTGTTGCAAAAAAATAGCCTCCAACTCTCCTTCATCGGCAGAATCAGCTAAATCGATGACTTGTTGACGAAATTTTTTCATAGAATCTAAAGAACGATATAAAATCACTCCAAATTCTTGTCCTAACATTCCCATCACACAAGCATAAAGACTATCTACATTCCAGTGATTAATATCAATTTTGATAATTTCTTCTTCAGATAATGAGTGCCATGGTTGTTGATCCCAAATTTCTGAAATGGCTATTTTTTCTAAGGCTTCCGATAATTCAGGAGAAATATTTTCATTACTATCGGTGTGAATACTTTGAAAATTTTGCCATAATTCATCTAAAAGAGGCAATTCCGATTGATAGTCAACAATAATGTCTAAACCCTGTAATGCACCTCGCAAAAAAAATTGTAACTCCCTATCTTTAACTACAATTTTTTGTGGACGGGCTGGTTTCGCTGGATTATGAGGATTTTCAATGGCTTTCAATAATGTTCTTACCATAGCCTCTGGTCCTGTTTTGATGTTCATTACATCCATAGATCTCACAAAACCTTCACTGCCATCTACCCAAATAATACATTCCCCATGATCAACTAAGTCCGTTTCGAGATTTTCCATCATACCCATAATCGAACGGCGATCGCCTTCCCACACATGAGGAATTTGAGGAATACGTTTTAGTCTATGTTTTGTAGTTTCTGGTAAGGAAGTCATTTAACAATTAACAATGAACAATTACGATAAAAGGTTGATGATTTTCTTCTAGATGGTTTTCTAATCTCCTAGTCTCCTAGTCTCTTCGCTTTTTGCTAAAAAGTTGGAAGAATTAATTTCCGCTCTACCTAGTAAGATACCATATTCTATACCTTCAACTACCGCTTGATAAGAAGCATCAATAATATTCGTAGATACACCGACTGTTGTCCATCTCTGTTCACCATTGCTAGACTCAATTAAAACCCTAGTTTTAGCAGAAGTTCCCTTTGTGCCATCGAGAATACGTACTTTATAATCTGTTAAATGAAATTGGGCTATTTCGGGATAGAATTTCACCAACGCCTTACGTAACGCCTGATCTAATGCTGAAACTGGACCATTTCCTTCCGCTACTTCTAATAATTCTTCCTCCGCAACGATAACTTTTACCGTAGCTAAAGCGTGAGTATAAGGGGTTTTACCATCTATGGTAATATCAGAATGTACTTGAAAACCTTTAATACCAAATAATTCTTTTCTCTGGTTTAAGGCTTCTCGTAATAATAATTCAAAACTTGCTTCGGCAGCTTCAAATTGATAACCTTCACTTTCTAAAGCTTTTAGCTTCAATAAAATTTCTCTGCAAGTAGGATCATTTTTATCAAATTCGATACCGAAGGTTTTCGCTTTTGCAATAATATTACTTAATCCTGCTTGATCTGATATAACTATTCTTCTTTCATTACCAATAGATTCAGGCTCTATATGTTCATAAGTTAAGGGATTCCGAGCAACGGCTGATACATGAATACCACCTTTATGGGCAAATGCCGATCGCCCTACAAAAGGAGCATGATCATCAGGAGCAAGATTGACAATTTCACTAATTAAACGACTATTAGGGGTTAATTTGGTTAATTCTTCTGCTTCAAGGCATTTATAGCCTAACTTTAGCTGTAAATTAGGGATTAAAGTGCATAAATTAGCATTACCACATCTTTCACCATAACCGTTAATTGTGCCTTGAATCATAGTGACACCTTCTAATACTGAAGCGATGGCATTCGCTACGGCTGTACCGCTATCATTATGAGTATGAATACCTAATTTTGGAATATCAGGATCATCTAAATTAAGATCAAGTTTACCTACGATTTCCGAGACAATTTGGCTAATTTCATGAGGTAAAGTCCCCCCGTTAGTATCACAAAAAACAAGCCACTTTGCACCACCTTTAATAGCTGATTGAAGAGTTTTTAAAGCATATTCAGGATTATTTTTATAACCATCGAACCAATGTTCGGCATCATAAATTACTTGTCTTCCTTGTGATCGCAAATAAGATATGGTATCTTCAATCATGGCTAAATTTTCATCCAAAGAGGTTTTTAAGCCTTCTGTAACGTGTAAATCCCAAGATTTGCCAAAAATTGTTACCCAGTGGGTATTTGCGGCTAGAATGGCTTTTAACATGGGATCAGCTTCAGCAGATTGGTTTGGGCGACGGGTAGAGCAAAAAGCCACGATATTAGCCTGTTTTAAAGGTTGCTCTTTTAACTCCCAAAAAAATTGTACATCTTTCGGATTTGCACCAGGCCAACCGCCTTCGATAAAAGGGATACCCATATCATCTAACTTTCGGGCAATTTTTAATTTATCCGCCAAAGAAAGTGAAATACCTTCTCTTTGTGCCCCGTCTCTTAAAGTAGTGTCATATAACCAAATTTTGTGATCATTCATCCCTAAAATATCCCCATCTCACGTTACAGCTAATTTATTGTATATCACCATTTTAACGAAATAAAAATAACTAATAGACAACTTTTGTGAAGTTAGGCAATAGGCAATAGGCAATAGGCAATGATGATAAGAATTGATGATTTGTAAACAAAAATTGATTTTAAATTTCTTTCTTCTCGGATGTCTAAGATCTGTGGTAGGAAGTACAATAAATAATAGCTTTTCAATATTTGATCCTTCATGTCTTTTTCTCCTCATCTAAAGTTAAAAATAGATAAGTTATTACTCAATCTTACTCTTAAGGAAAAATTAGGGATTTCTTTTGGTGTGACAATCTTTTTTCTATCTATTATATTTAGCTTTATTGTATTTCAGTCTGTCAAAAGCAAAGTAGAAGAAGACCAAAGTTTTTTATTAAGACAAATTAGCAATGAGTTGATTAATAACTTCGATCATTCGATGTATAAACGTTCTATTGATGTTCGGAATATGTCAAAATTATCCGAGTTTAGAAAAGAAGGTGAATACAAAAACAATCGTGGTTTTTTATTAAATGAGTTACAAGAAAGTTATGAAGGTTATGCTTGGATAGGTTTTGCTGATAGGGAAGGAATCGTTGAAGTTAGTACTAAAGGTATTTTAGAACAAGTAAATGTAAGTAAACGCCCTTGGTTTATTGAAGGATTAAAAAAAGGTTTTATTGGAGATGTCCATGAAGCAAAATTATTAGCTAATAAATTACCTCCTCTTCCTAATGGGGAAAAATTAAGGTTTTTAGATGTCGCATATCCAGTATATAACGAGAAAAATCAAGTAATTGGGGTTTTAGGGGCTCATTTAAGTTGGCAATGGATAGAAAACTTAAGTAATTCTTTAATGCAGAGTATTCCTAAAAATAAGCAAATTGAAATTTTTATTATTAGCAAAGACGGAAAAATAATTTATGATTCAGAAGAAAAATCAGAAGGAAAATTGATTAATGATATTATCCCTTCCATTGATTTACAGCAACCGTTATCAATCAGTCAAAAACAAAATTTTCAGGGAGTTAAATATTTAATTAGTCATCATCGAGATAAAGGTTATCTTACTTATGAAGGTTTAGGGTGGCATATTATTGTTAAACAACCCACTACTATTGCTTTTAAATCTGCTGATGATTTACAAAGAAAAATTTTAATTTGGGGGTTAGGATTAGCTACCATTTTTTCATTGATAGGTTGGAAAATTGCGGAACAAATTACAAATCCTTTATTAAAAATTGCCAATGAAGCAGATCAAATTCGTAAAGGAAATCGAGAAATACCATTATGTATTTTTCCTCTTTCTAGTGAATTTTATCAAGGAAAAAATGAGATCCTTTTATTATCCTCAAGTCTATCAGATTTAGTTCAAAATTTAATTAGTCAAGAAAATAAACTAAAAAAAATAAATCAAGAATTAGAAGAAAAAATATTAACAAGGACACAAGAATTAAATATTGCCAAAGAATTAGCAGAAAAAGCGAACCAAGCTAAAAGTATTTTTTTATCAAATATGAGTCATGAATTGCGCACTCCTTTAAATGCCATTTTAGGTTTTTCGCAATTAATGAAAGATGATCATAATTTAAGTTTAGATAATAAAGATAATATCAATATAATAATTAATAGTGGGGAACATTTACTATCTCTAATTAATGAAGTTTTAGAATTATCAAAAATTGAAGCAGGGCAAATTAATTTTAATGAAAATAGTTTTAATCTTCATGATTTACTTTTATCTTTAAAATCTATGCTACAAATTAAAGCAACACAAAAAAAAATAGATTTAATTTTCAATTTAGCAGATAATTTACCAGAATTTATTGTTACTGATGAGAGTAAGTTAAGACAAATTTTACTTAATTTAATTAGTAATTCTCTAAAATTTACTAAGGAAGGAAATATAACTTTAGTAGCAAAATTATTAACAAAAAATCAGCTTTATTTTGCCATAACAGATACAGGAATGGGAATGCAACCAGAAGAAATAGATAAACTTTTTACTCCTTTTTTCCAAACAGCATCGGGAATAAAATCAAAAGAAGGTACAGGTTTAGGTTTATTAATTTCTCGCCAATTCGTAGAGTTAATGGGTGGTAAAATGAAAGTTGAAAGTAAGTTTAAAGAAGGAACTACTTTTTCATTTACGATCAATTTTACCCCTATTGATTTTCAAAATGAACATAAACTTTTACCCACAGAAAAAATAATTAGTTTAGCAGTTAATACTCCTATTTATCGTATTTTAATTGTCGATGACCATGAGCAAAATCGTTTACTTTTAAGAAAATTATTAACCCCGCTAAATTTTGCCTTGAAAGAAGCCGTTAACGGTAAAGAAGCCGTAGAAATTACTGAAAATTGGCAACCTCATTTAATTTGGATGGATATAGGTATGCCAGAAATGGATGGTTATGAAGCAACAAGGCTTATTCGTGAAAAAAATCAAAACTCTTTTTATCGCCCTATTATCATCGCATTAACTGCCCATGCTTTTATGGAAGAAAAAGATCATATTTTAAAATCAGGGTGTGATGATGTGGTTAGCAAACCTTTTATGACAGCGATTATTTTTGATAAATTACAACATTTTTTGCATCTGGAATATATTTATGAGTCAATTTCCGAAAATTCGACTTCCGAAAATTCGACTATTGCCGTGACTAAAAATTTAGAAACTTTAACGGAAAAAATATCATCTCAGGAAATAAAAATTTTGATAGCCGAAGATAATCGAGTTAATCAAAAATTAATTATTAGCTTTTTAAAAAAATTGGGTTACAAAGCAGATATTGCTAACAACGGTAAAGAAGTTATTTCAGCGATGGAATCACAATTTTATCATATTATTTTCATGGACGTAGAAATGCCCGAAATGGATGGTATAACTGCTACAAAAAAAATTTATGAACTTTTCTCCTCAGAAAACCTACCAATAATTATCGCTATGACAGCCCATGATGATGATGAAAATAAGAAGAGGTGTCGAGAAATAGGAATGAAAGATTATTTACCTAAACCCATTAAGTTATCAGCATTACAATCGATTTTATCAAAATTTTTAGAAGTGGAAAACTCCTATAAAAATACTCTTTGATTTGTAAGATATTGATAAGAAAAAAAGTCAGAATTCAGTATTAATTAGAACTTTAGATCTAGTATGTAGGTACTAAATATTTGGGGTTTGCTCAAAAAGTATGAGGAAGGGGTAGGGCAACGATTTGCAAGGCAAAGGTTTTAATGGTTTTGATTTGTAGCATAAGAGTTTGTAATTGTACAATATTTACCTGCTCTTTGAGTAAATAAGGGGTTTAAACCCCTTGCTAAAACTGTACACTTTTTTATTAGTGTAGTATATATAAAACTTTAGTTTTGATAGACTTCTGATTCCCAACAGCAACCCTTACTTAGACAAAATTAATTGTATAGAGGCAACGGGTTTAAACCTATTGTTACCAAAAGCTTAGGGAAAATAAAATCTACAAATTAATTATATTTATTTACTTAACAACTATACTTTATCATTCTGAGCTTGTGTAGGAATCTCGAAACCATTAATTTTTAGTAGTGATGTGCAAATCCTAAGAATATTATTTTGTTTTTCACCAATGATTTAGGACTGCTATATTTAAGATAAAATTTAATAGCATAGCTAATCATGTGTATTTAACTAGATTATTTTTGTTCAAAAAGCCCTAAAATTTTATTATTAATTCCCAATGAGTGTTCAGCAAAGTTTAATTGAATTACCTTTTGATTTAGATCAACAACGGATTCCAGCTCATGTAGCGGTGATTATGGATGGTAATGGACGTTGGGCTAAAAATCGTGGTTTACCCCGCATTGTCGGACATCAGAAAGGGGTAGATGCCCTTAAGGATTTACTACGGTGTTGTGATGATTGGGGTGTTAAAGTTTTAACTGCTTATGCTTTTTCAACGGAAAATTGGGGAAGACCCGCCCATGAGGTAGAATTTTTAATGACGTTATTTGAGAGAGTTTTACGTCGTGAATTAGAAGAAATGATGGCAGAAAATGTCAAAATTCGTTTTATAGGTGATTTAAAGGCTTTACCCGAATCTCTACAAGCAGAAATCGCTCATTCTATGGAAAAAACTGCTAATAATAAGGGTATTCAATTTAATATTGCAACTAATTATGGTTCTCGTCAAGAAATTCTCTATGCTTGTCAGGCGATCGCATCTTTGGTGAAGGAAGAAAAGATACAATTAAATGATATTAACGAAGAATTATTAGAAAATCATCTTTATACAAAAGGATTAATCAGTCCTGATTTATTAATTCGTACCAGTGGTGAAATGCGCTTAAGTAATTTTCTTTTATGGCAAATGGCTTATGGTGAAATTTATGTTACTCAAACTTTATGGCCCGATTTTAATCGTCAGGAATTTCGTCAGGCGTTATTAGACTATCAAAAACGAGATCGTCGTTTTGGTAAATTAAATCAATAATTTTAGAATTTATATAGTCATGAGCAAAAAAAGTCAATGGATAAGAGTTTTATCTATTTTTACTGAAATGAAAAGTTAAATGCGTCTTCCCTTACTATAATTCCTAATTTTTAATTATTTGACTATTTTTAATTAACCAGCGATCGCCATCTTTAATTAACTCATACTTAACTAATAAATTTTCTTCATAGGATAAACTAGGAATTAATGCACCATTTCGATAATACTGAGATTTTTCGCTAATTTTAGCAGTAACAATGCCTTGGGTAACATCTTGAGGATTAACTTTAGCAGATTCTACTTTGACTTGATGCTCATATCGTTTATAGGCGTTTTTATTTCTCAAATCACGACTATTGGCAACCCATCGAGATAGTTGTGGCTCCGTTAATATTTTAGTTAATTCACCTGAATTATATTCAGGTCCAGTAGCTTGGGCTTTAGCATTTAACCACTGATTAATAATTTTGAGTGCCGTATCTTGATCTAACTTGTCCATTTTTTGATTAACAGTTTCACCACTATTAGGAGGTAATTCTATTAGTGGTTCAGAAATAGAAATTTGTAATTTATCCTCAGAAGATTCAGAAGACAATAATAATTTGGATGCCCCAAAAGCGATAGCAATTAAAAACAATAAACCTAATAATGAACCAATAATGAGATTATTATCACTTTCTGAAGAAGTTTTTGTCTGTGGATTTATGGAAGTTTGAGGTGCTTTGGCTACATAATTAGTCTCTTGTTTGATAGAAGGATTTTCAGCCGTAACATTATAAGAGGAATTTTGTGATGGATTTTGATCTTCTTCTATTTCCGCTTCGAGAAAATCATTAAAACCAATTAAATCTTCGTTATCTTCTTCATCAGAAACTAATAAACTAATCTTGTCATTTTCTACATCACCAGAGCTAAGATTAATTTCAGAAAGATCAGAAGTAGAAGATGAAGTATAATTTTCGTTAATTATTTGTTCTTCATAGTCTGTTTGTTCTTTTAGATCATTAAATTGGGTAAAAGAATAAGATTGATGAGAAGTTTGTTCAATATCGAATGGTAATTCTAATTCAGGAGAAATAAATTCTTGACTTTGACTATCCTCTGAATCATTGCTTAATGGATTAGTAATAGTTTCTAAATATGCTTGTACTCGATCATTGGCAAAATATTCCTGTAAAGAGTAATTTTTAGAAGCTAAATTTTTAAATTGGGGAAAAACTTCTGTTTGTAGCCATTTTTCAGTATAAATGCACAATCCGGGTAAAAGATCAGGAGAACCCTGTGACATTTCTTGAATATAGCTAATTACTTTTTTTTCTCGACTTTGACTCAGAGAAAATTCAGCTTCAGCAGTTTGTCCTAATAATAAAGCACAAATAGATTGCTCTAAATAAACATCTTGATGAATAGTCAGAGAAATAAGACTATTTTTTGCCCGAATAATAAATTCTGGTCGTCTTTCGGTAAAACCTCTTGCAATTCCAGCATAGGCGGCTAAATATCCTGCGGCAGGGGAAGGACGTTGAGCTTCTTCTTCAAATAATACCTGTTGTTCTTCTGGAGTTAAATAAACCCTAATTTGTTGGATAAACCTTAAAAAACCATCAATATCTAATCCAGATTCATCTGTAACTTGACTTTCAATACCTCCTCTCAGGTTAAACATTTCCTTGAGCAATTTAATTCCTTTTTGTCGTCCATGAATATCGGCATCTTCCTTCGTTAATAACTCTAATATTTGATAAGGGCGTAATTTACCTAAATCCTGCTTAATTTCTTTTCTTAAATTAGAGAATAAATCTTCTTGAAATAATAATTGATAAGATTCTGCTAAAGAATGAGATGCTGATTCGTATTGTTTTTCCTGCCATTGCTCTCTAGCTAGTTCTAAATAAGCTAAAACTACACTTAAAACTAAATCTTGCTCAATAATGCTTATTTGTTCTTCTTGATCACTAAAATTATTTAAACTGCTTTTATCTTTTAAATAAGGCTGACTTAAAGTTATAACTAACTCATATTCTCCTAAATCTAATAAAGTTATTAAAGCTCCAATAAACAAACTCTCATCAATCTCAATATTTGTATCCCTGACTACATCTAAATTTTCGTCTGATACCCCTATTGATTCTTCTGTTTCTTCTTCATCTTCGATCAAATCTTCCGTTTCTGTTACTGATGAGAAGAAAGAGGATTCATACTCTAGACGAGATTCATTATCCTTTAAAACATTATAGGCTTGTTGAAATAAATTATTACGAGAAGTAATAGCATATTCACTATAACCCTTGTGGGGTAACTGAAGAATGCGATCTTGATAGGCTTGTTCAATCAAGTTTAATTCAGCTTGAATGGGTATGCCGAGAATGCGGTAGTAATCTAAAGAAATTTGCACGACTTACTTTTTATTGAGATTGCAGGAAGATTTTGTTTACCAATTTGAGATCTTAGCATTGACTAAGTGATAGACAAGAAAATTTTAACTCATATTTTTGAGTATTGGATAAAGTTTCTAGTTCAAAATTATTATTACGGTAAACGTACAGAAGTAAATAATGAAATAATGTTATCACCTCCAAATCCAAAAAATTGATTATTATTCACCGATACTTAATAATGATCTATGAATAACTAAAATAAATTACTATGGCTGAAGAAAGAACTCTCCCCAAATTTGACTATTCTACAGTTAAAATTACTAAACAAGAAAGTTTAATTTATTATGAAGATATGGTTTTAGGACGCTTATTTGAGGATAAGTGTGCTGAAATGTACTATCGTGGTAGAATGTTTGGTTTTGTTCACCTTTATAATGGACAAGAAGCCGTTTCTAGCGGTATTGTAAAATCATTACGTCCTGATCAAGATTATGTTTGTAGCACTTATAGGGATCACGTTCATGCTTTAAGTAGTGGTGTACCTGCGAAGGAAGTTATGGCAGAACTTTTTGGAAAAGCAACAGGTTGTAGTAAAGGTCGTGGTGGATCAATGCATATGTTCTCGGCGGCTCATAAATTATTAGGCGGATATGCTTTCGTTGCTGAAGGTATTCCCGTAGCTACTGGTACAGCTTATCAAAGTATGTATCGTAAAAAGGCTTTAGGAGAAGATTTTGATCAAGTTACTGTCTGTTTCTTCGGTGATGGTGCTAGTAATAATGGTCAATTTTTTGAGTGTTTAAACATGGCGGCATTATGGAAATTACCTATTCTTTATGTTGTCGAAAATAATAAATGGGCGATCGGTATGGCTCATGAAAGAGCGACTTCTCAACCAGAAATTTATAAAAAAGCCAGTGTTTTTAACATGGAAGGCTATGAAGTTGATGGTATGGATTTATTGGCAGTCAGAGATGTAGCACAAAAAGCGATTGCTCGTGCTAGAGCTGGGGAAGGACCAACTTTAATTGAAGCGTTAACCTATCGTTTTCGTGGTCATTCTTTAGCAGATCCTGATGAATTAAGAGATGCGACAGAAAAAGAATTTTGGAATGCGAGAGATCCCATCAAAAAATTTGCTACTTATTTAACAGAAAATAATATCGTTTCTCAAACAGAATTAGATGCTATTGATAAAAAAGTACAACAGGACATTGACGAGGCGGTAGAGTTTGCAGAAGCTAGTCCTGAACCAGATCCTAGTGAATTATATCGTTATATTTTTGCGGAAGATTAGGAATAATTAACAAATTAACAATTAACAATTAACAAGTACGCTGGTAGAAAACATCTTTATATTTACTAGAGTTCATCTAAGTTCGATATAGATGATATTTACCTCAATTAGTTAAAATACCCTTATTTTTATCAACTTCTTATTATCTTCAAGTATGCTAACATTGAGTTTGTTATTTTGTTAATTATTAACTTAAAAAAAGTGTTATTTCGTCATTACCTATTATCTATTGTCGCTTTTATCAGTATTTTTTCTGCTACTCCAAGTCTAAAAGCTCAAACCTTATTACCTTATACACCAGAATTAAATGGCGAATTTTTAGATTCTTATGGTGCACAATTATTACAAGACGCAGTGCAATTGATGCGTTTTCGGGAATTTGATTTAGCTTTATCGAGGGCAAAATTATCTGTACAATTATCTCCTAATCAATATGAACCTTGGTTTGTTTTAGGAACATTACAAATTCAAGCAGGAGAAACTGAAGCGGGAGTAAAGGCTTTACAAGAAGCTAAAAGACTGGCACCTGAGGACTCAAGTGTACTTTTTTCTTTGGGTAATTCCTATTTTCAGTTGGGAGATTATGACTCGGCTGTGAAAGAGTTACAAGCTGGATTAAAAATAAATAAAGAAGTACCACAAGCATACTTTGATTTAGGTAATGCTTATTTCAAATTAACAAAATATTCAGAAGCAATTTCTTCTTATCAAAAAGCAGTCAAATTAGAAAAAGAATTTTGGCCTGCTATCAATAATATTGGTTTAGTTGAGTATGAAAAAGGTCAAAACAATAAAGCGGTTGAATCATGGCGTAAGGCTTTAAGTATTGACAAAAATCAAGCTGAACCAATGTTAGCAGTAGCAGTAGCATTATACAATCAAGGAAAAAAAGCAGAAGCAATTCAATTGGGTAAAGAAGCATTAAAAATTGATAACAGTTACGGAGATGTAGAATTTTTGAAAGAAAATTTGTGGGGAGAAAAATTGTTAGCAGATACTGCTAAATTTTTCCAGAATCCCGATATTCAACCTCTAGTTGGCAAAAAATCACCTTCTTCCCAAGAATAAATTACAAAATTCATGAGAAACTAAAATATAAGCCTAGATACATTTTTTTGAGATTTTTTCAAATTAGTAAAAAAATAAAAAAACTCTAGCCTATTACACACTGAATAGCTTCACCTGTCAACTTAGATGCCCCTCAGCTTATCTAAATCTATTAGTAAAAATAGTACTTAATCAACATAAAAATAGCTGATAACTGACTTGGAAGATTTTGCACACAGGAAGATTATGTTTTTGTGAATAAATAAAACTTTCTCCAAAATAGACAAATATTGCGAATTTTTTTAATATTCGACATATCTACTACTTTAATTCTCCACTTATCTTGTTTTTATCATTTTTCTTCATCCGAAAGTGATTAATTTTGATGGTAAATAGCTCTAAAGGTGATAAACTTAAAATTTATAATAAATCTGACAATGCACAGATAACTTACAGCAGTTTTCAGATTAGTCAATTATGGTCATAATCGTTAGTTCTGACAGCCTTATCAATTTCATAAGATATTTTTGTCACTGACATTCTGAAAAAAACTTGTATTGTTATTTTAAAAAATGTCATAAAACTTTAAAATTTTGATTCTGAGCAATAGCAAAGAATATCAAGGTTTTTAATTCTTACTTTGACAGCTATATATTTAAAAAAGTAATAAATTTAGTGCATTAAAAAACTAATTAATTTAATATAACCAATTTGAAAATTATTTTATTGATCCATTTCTCAAATACTAATTATTAGCAATCAATCTTAGTTTATATAATATGTCAACTTTACATGGTAGCTTTTTAATAAAAAACGAACAAAAATACTTTTTTATTTGGAGTGAAGAATGGAAACAATTAGAGAAAGAAAAATATGATTTAGAAGCAGAATATTTATATCTTTATCCTTTTTTACTAGATCAACCCAAGATTTTATACTCCTTTTTAGAAAAATATAATTGTATTGATTATTTACAAGATGATAAAGATAATTTAGAAAAAATCTGGCAATGGGAAATGGTTTTATTTCCTTCTCAAAAAAAACCTAAATCAAAGACAGTTATTCCTCTTTTATATGAACAATTTGTTGCTATTAATAATAAACTAAGTACAGTTATTTTATATCCTTGGGAAGTTGGAGGGTTTAAATTAACTATAAATCAATTATTAGATTTTTTACAAAAATTACCTTTAGGAAAAGTTGACTATATTGGTTCTGATATTCGCTTTTGGAGTCATATTTATCGTTGGAGTTTAGACTTAATTTGTCGTCAGAAATTTTTACCCGGTATTGATGATAAAAATAATAGTTTTTGGCAACCATTATTAGATAGTAATATTGATCAAAGTCGATTAGCACATTTTATTCAATTAATGCCCTCTATTTGTCGTTGTTATGTGGAATCAGAAGATGATCCTATTATTCCTCAACAAGAATTAATCTTAGATTTTTTGGGTACAATTTTAGATGCACAAGTAAGAAAACTTTTGACTAATTATGTTCCTTCTTCTAGTAATGATTTGATGATTCAACCTTGGTTAGAGTCTTTAAATAATAAGGATCAACCAATTTCTAATTTGTCATCTTTAGATAGTAAAAGATTGAAAATGGCTTTTGATCATTGGACATTACCCATTCAAGATAACTTAATTACTTCTGATTATCAATTAGTAAAAAAACAGTATCGAATTTGTCTTAAATTACAACCTCCTATCAGTCAAAATCAAGCGGATAATTATGATAATTGGAAATTAAATTATTATTTACAAGCAGTAGATAATTCTGATTTTTTAATACCTTCTGAAAAAATTTGGAAACATCCTTATCCTGAATTAGATATTGATGATCGTACCATCGAAAATCCTCAAGAAATTATTTTAAAAGGTTTAGGATTAGCCAGTCGATTTTATGAACCAATTGCCCAAAGTTTGGATGAATCGATGCCTAATTTTTGTACTTTAAATGCCATTGAAGCCTATCAATTTATTCGTAGTGTAGTTTGGCAATTACAAGATAATGGTTTAGGAGTAATTTTACCTGAAGGTTTAGCAAGTGGAGTTGATGAAAAACGTTTAGGAGTTAAAATCGAAGCTAAAGTTAGTCTAAAAAAAGGTGAAAGATTAAACTTAAATAGTTTGTTGAATTATAATTTAAAAGTTGCCGTTGGTGATAAAACTTTAACTAAGAAAGAATTTCAAAATTTATTAGCTCAAAAATCTCCGATAGTAGAAATTGATGGGCAATGGTTAGCCTTGCAACCTGCGGATGTTAAAGCGGCTGAAGATATTTTAAATCAGGCAGAAAATAATATTAATTTAACTGTAGAAGATGCTTTAAGATTAAGTAGTGGTACAGGAGAAACTATCGCAAAATTGCCCGTTATTGCTTTTGAAAGTAGTGGAGCATTGGCGGATTTAATTAATAGCATTAATGATAATCAAAAAATAAATATTTTACCTACTCCTAAAGATTTTAAAGGTACTTTACGCCCTTATCAACAAGCAGGATTTAGTTGGTTATATTTTCTAGAAAAATGGAATTTAGGAGCTTGTTTAGCTGATGATATGGGTTTAGGAAAAACGGTACAATTAATTGCTTTTTTACTAATTTTAAAAGAACAAAAATTATTAACTAAGCCTAGCTTAATTGTTTGTCCGACTTCTGTATTAAACAACTGGGAAAGGGAAATTGAGAAATTTGCACCATCATTAAAAACAATTATTCATCACGGAGAACAAAGAAGTAAAGAAAAAGTATTTTTAAAAGAAGCAACAAAAGTTGATGTTATTATTAGTAGCTATGCCCTAATTTATCGTGATTTTGATAGTCTAAACATGGTAGAATGGCAAGGAATTATTCTTGATGAAGCTCAAAATATTAAAAATCCTCAAGCTAAACAAACTCAGGCAGTTCAAGAGTTGAATTCAGAATTTAGAATTGCTTTAACTGGCACTCCTGTGGAAAATCGCTTGTCAGAATTATGGTCAATTTTACAATTTTTAAATCCAGGATATTTAGGCACACAACAATTTTTTCAACGACGCTTTACTATTCCCATTGAGAAATTTGGAGATCAACATTCTTTACAAACTTTGCGATCGCTTGTGCAACCTTTTATCTTACGCCGACTAAAAACAGACAAAAATATTATTCAAGATTTACCCGAAAAACAGGAGATGATTGTTTATTGTGGTTTATCCTCCGAACAAGCTCAAATATATCAAAATTTAGTAGAAGAATCCTTAGAAAAAATTAATGAAAGTCAGGGTATTAAACGTCATGGATTAGTCTTAACTTTATTGATGAAATTAAAACAAGTTTGTAATCATCCTGCTCATTTATTAAAAGAAGAAAAGCTCGATTTTTCTCCACGATCTGGTAAATTATTAAGATTAGAAGAGATGTTAGAAGAAGTTGTAGCAGAAGGTGATCGCAGTCTTATTTTTACACAATTTACAGAATGGGGAAATCTATTGCAGCCTTATTTAAAGCAAAAACTAGGGGTTGAAGTGATGTTTTTGTCGGGAAGTACCAAAAGAGAAAAACGTCAAGAAATGGTTGATCGTTTTCAAAATGATCCTCAAGGACCACCTATTTTTATCTTATCATTAAAAGCTGGAGGAACAGGCTTAAATTTAACAAAAGCAAATCATGTTTTTCATTATGATAGATGGTGGAATCCAGCCGTAGAAAATCAAGCAACGGATCGAGCTTTTCGCATAGGACAAAAACAAAATGTACAAGTACACAAATTTGTCTGTAGCGGTACATTAGAAGAAAAAATTAACGATATTTTAGAAAATAAAAAACAACTAGCTGAACAAACAATTAATACCGCCGAAGATTGGTTAACTGATTTAGATACAGATCAATTAAGAAATTTATTAGTCTTAGAAAGAAATGCAGTTTTATAATATTTGTTTATCTTAATAATTTATAGTGTTTTGTCTATAGTTCAACAGATATGAATAACTATTAGTCAATAATTAATCTAATCAAAAAAATATGTTATAATCTAAAATCATTAAAAACGGGATGTAGCGCAGCTTGGTAGCGCACTTCGTTCGGGACGAAGGAGTCGCAGGTTCAAATCCTGTCATCCCGATATGTACAGTGCCAAATTAAGTGTTATTAAAGGAATCATAATGTGAGATCGCAGTTTTTGTTTAAATTTCTCCTGAATAAACGAATAAATCTTTTTAATTAAGCAAAAGAATTATATTTCCTAGATACCTTTTTGTAATTAGAAAAAATAATGTGGATTTAGTTCTCTAAATTATTAACAAGTGTTTCTGCAACAGAATTTGCTTTTCCTCGAAGTTGTTGTAAATCTTCACTATCAGATATTATATTTTTAAAAGTTGAATTCGCTAAAGCGATAAAATCCTCTTTGCTAATGGAAATAGGCTTATTTGAAATATCATTTTCTTTTCTGATGTCGGAAACTTCATGATTGACGAAACACAATACGGCACTAGCAAAAAAATGACCTCTAATATGATAACAAGGTAAATATTCTGTATATTTTTCTAATTCTTGGTCTAATAAATTGGTACAGATTTCAGATTGTTTTATAAAATTATTGATTTTTTCTTGATCAAAAATCGGCTTTTTACTTCTAGGACTTTTTAAAAATTGTAGACAATTATCTTTCAAACATTTTTGTCCTATATTATCTCTTTGAATAAGAAAATCTAAAATCATTAATTTTTTGGTTTCCTGATTAAAATGATCTAGCCATTTTTCCACTTTGTCGATAGGGTATTCAGTTTCTTTTGATCTACATTGAATAATTTGATAGATACTGTAAGATAACAAAATTATATTTTCAATACTATGAGTTTCCGTTTCTAATATTTTTGGATGTTTATAAAGTTTTCCTTGTAACTTTCGATAATCACTATCTGTCGCAACTGCAAATTGAGAATTTTTTTCCTTAAGTAATATATCAATATATTTTTTTAATTCAGGGAAACCACCAACTGGTTTTAATTTACATTTATAACCATTTATTTTTTCAGGAAAAAACGAACTCCAAAAAAGTTTATCATCATTACCCTCAACATACACTAAATATTCACCTTTATAAAAAATATCTGCATTTTTAATTCCAGAAGAACTACGAGTAAACATTTTTAATGTACTATACCCTCCATATCAATAACTTTATTTCTGTAATCTGCTACAATATCAGGTGAATGAGTGGCAATAATTAATTGAGCATTAGGGTTTAATTCTCTAATCGCATTTATAAGTTTTTCTTGCCATTTAACATGAAGAGATAGTTCCGGTTCATCAGCAATAAATATTACATTCCTTTTTTCTTGAAGTAGAGCTTCCAAAAACTGAATTAGTAATTGTTTTTCTCCAGAAGATAACTGATTCCAAGGAAAATATTCATCTTTATTATCAATTAAGTAAAATGATAACTCACTTGTTTTTTTTTCGTAAATTATTTTCTTTTTTGTAACAAAATTATTAAGTATTTTAAAAAAGTTATCTCTAGCTTCAGTTATTTTATTTTTTTCTTTTTCTGATTCATTTAATAAATCAATAATACGGTTTGTTCTGTAAAATAGAGGAATTGCAAATACATCATCAGTATTTTCACTTTGATTATTCTCAACTCTTAATCCTTCTATTCCTGTCTTGATTTTTTCAATATGTTTATCAATATCATTCTTTCTATCTTTAATTCCTAATTCTTCAAATGCTTTATATATTTTGTTTTTTTGTTCTTCTAAAGTTGAGCCTTGATTTTCTATCTTTTTTCTGTCAAATTTGTCAAAATCTTCACTGTAAAGAAGAGATAAAAGAGTTTGTTTTTGAAAATCATTAGATATTTCATTCAATCTTGTTTCTAGTTTTAATTGATAAGATGAAAGTCTATTCAGTAATTTTTTCAATCTTTCATCGACGGCAGATATTGATTGAATAGAGTCATTTTCATTTTCCAAATTATATGAATGTCTGTAAACAGAAATTTCAGAAACTTCTACTATTTTATATAATTCTTTCTTTAACTCAATATATTGGTCTCTATAAGGACGATGCATTCTACCATATAAAAATCTATCATTTACAACTCTTGTTGTTCTTGACAAAATGCTTACATCTATAAATAGATCATATGATTTTTGACTAATTTTATATTGATAATGGTTAACTGGTATGTTCTCTTTTGAGTGGTTAATAACTCTGATAGTTTTAGCTTTTTTATTATTTATATCTATTAACCTAATAACAATCTCATCAAATGATAATCTTGCTAATTGATAAAAATCAACATTAAGAACTGCACTAATACTATTTACAAAAGTTGTTTTTCCAGTACCATTTTCGCCAATGAAAATAGTAACATCTTTATCAATTTTTGTTGAGGCTATTTGTCTTCCCCAAAATCCTTTAATCTCTACACTTTGAATAATCATAACATTCTGTTACATATAACTAATTTATGGATATACAACGGTTAATATAACAAATCTAATATATAGTATTTCTAACCATGATTAACATACATACAAAAAAGTAAATTTCCCACAACTATTCTATTTAGGGGAATAAAAATGTTTTTTATACCAGAGAAAATATGTTAATTTTAATGCTTATGCACAAATTCTTGTCGGGTAGATTAAATTATTCTCAGGCTTGTGCAGAACTAGAAATGCTTAAACAACGAGAACCAAATTTCACAGACTCAAATATTCAAAGCCCTTATCTCTTATCCCATGATGAAGATCACAGAATTGTAATTATGGATTTTGAGATCAGTAAGAGAAAAAAATGCTTAAAACAAGGGTATCCTGTCATGCCGATTTGGTTAGATGAGATTCATTCCTTGTTAACAGAAAAGCTAGATCAAGTTTCTTATAAAACCGATCCTGAACGAAAAAGACAAAAGGCAGAGCAAATGGAATGCGAAGTTACGACTAGAAAGAATCGTATTGATCAGATTTTATTGGCTTTAAGATGGAATATACTCCTCATCTTGATAGTTTTCAATTATTTAGTTATGAGGTTAGTGTCAAGAATATATCTACGAACTCAGGTTAAAATATGAGATCGACTAAATTAAATAATTATAGATATTCCAATAATATTTTATGCAAACTCCCTATACTCCTAGTGATATAGAGTCTAAATGGCAACAACAATGGTCAGATATTGGACTTTATGATACTGACGAAAACCCTACAAAACCTAAATTTTATGCCCTTTCTATGTTTCCTTATCCATCAGGAAAATTGCATATGGGTCATGTCCGTAACTATGTTATTACTGATGTTATTGCCCGTTTTAAAAGAATGCAAGGACATCGAGTATTACATCCAATGGGGTGGGATGCTTTCGGTTTACCTGCGGAAAATGCCGCCATTGATAGAGGTATTCCCCCAGCTAAATGGACTTTTGAAAATATTTCTCAAATGCGATCTCAACTACAAGAGTTAGGTTTATCAATCGATTGGAGTCGAGAAGTTGCTACTTGTTCACCAGAATATTATAAATGGACACAGTGGTTATTTTTACAATTTTTAGACGCAGGATTAGCTTATCAACGAGAAGCTGCGGTAAATTGGGATCCTATAGATCAAACTGTACTAGCAAATGAGCAAGTTGACGCTGACGGTTATTCATGGCGTAGCGGAGCAAAAGTTGAACGTAAATTATTAAGACAGTGGTTTTTGAAAATTACTGATTATGCCGAACAGCTATTAAATGACTTACAACAGTTACAAGGTTGGCCCGAACGAGTAAAAACTATGCAGGAAAACTGGATAGGAAAGTCTGTAGGAGCTTATTTAGAGTTTCCTGTTGTGGGAACAGATGAAAAAATAGCCGTCTTTACAACCCGTCCTGACACTGTCTATGGAGTCACTTATGTAGTACTCGCTCCTGAACATCCTTTAACCCAAATTGTCACGACACCTGAGAAAAAAGAAGCTGTAGAAGCCTTTATCCAAGAAGTCAGTAATGAAAGTGAAATCGATCGCACGGCGGATGATAAACCCAAAAAAGGTAAATTTACTGGGGGTAAAGCTATCAACCCTTTTACGGGTGAAGAAATACCTATTTTAATCGCTAACTATGTGTTGTATGAATATGGTACTGGTGCAGTCATGGGTGTACCAGCTCACGATGTGCGAGACTTTAAATTTGCTAAAGAAAACGATTTACCAATAAAAGTAGTAATTTTACCTGATGACGCTGATAATTCTGATATTTGCTTATTAGAAGCATACACTGAGGCAGGAATAATGATTAATTCTGGTGGCTTTAATGGTATGAATTCCGTAAAAGGTAAAGAAGAAGTAATCAGATTAGCAGAAAATAATGATTATGGTAAAAAACGTATTCAATATCGCCTTAGAGATTGGTTGATTTCCCGTCAACGTTACTGGGGGTGTCCGATTCCTGTCATTCACTGCGAAGATTGTGGCACAGTGCCAGTTCCTAGTTCGGATTTACCAGTTAAATTGCCTGAGCAAGTAGAATTTTCTGGGCGTGGTCCTTCACCTTTAGCTAAACTAAATGATTGGGTAAATGTGTCTTGTCCGAAATGTGGCAAACCCGCTAAACGAGAAACAGACACTATGGATACTTTCATTGACTCTTCATGGTATTTTTTGCGTTATACCGATGCCACGAACCAAGATGAGCCTTTTAACGTTGATAGAGTTAATGATTGGATGGGAGTGGATCAGTACGTAGGAGGAATAGAACACGCAATCTTACATTTACTTTATTCTCGTTTTTTCACAAAAGTAGTGCGTGATCGAGGTTTAGTCAATGTTGATGAGCCTTTCAAGCGTTTATTGACTCAAGGCATGGTGCAGGGTTTAACTTATAAAACTCGTCAAACTGGTAAGTATATTACCCCAGACCAGATCATTTATAAAAATGGCGAATGTCGGCATCAAGAAACTAATGAACCCGTTGCTACTTTTTATGAAAAGATGTCAAAATCTAAATATAACGGAGTTGATCCACAAATAGTGTTATCTAAATATGGTGCTGATACGGCAAGGATGTTTATCTTATTTAAAGCACCTCCTGAGAAAGATTTAGAGTGGCAAGACGCTGATGTAGAAGGGCAATTTCGTTTTTTAAATCGGGTTTGGTTACTAATAAATGAGTTTATTGAAAATCCTAATTCTGCTAAAGATAAAACCTTTGATAAAAGTAAGCTGACGAAGGAAGAAAAAGACTTACGCAGAGCAATTCACACCGCAATTAAAGAAATTTCAGAAGACTTAAATGATGATTATCAATTTAATACGGCAGTTTCTGAGCTGATGAAACTAAGCAACGCTTTGAGAGATTATAATATTAAAAACTCTCCTGTTTTTCTCGAAGGAATTGAAACTTTAATTTTACTTTTAGCACCCTTTGCTCCTCACATTAGCGAAGAATTATGGCAATTATTAGGTAATAATGAATCAGTGCATTTACAATCATGGTTAACGTTAGATAATGATGCTTTAATTGTCGATGAAATTACCTTAGTTATTCAAATTATGGGTAAAACTAGAGGCACAATTTGCGTACCAGCTTCCGCAACTAAAGAGGAATTAGAAACCTTTGCGAAACAATCTGATATTGCCAAAAAACATATTGGTGATAAAACGATTAAAAAAGTAATTGTCGTACCGAATAAATTGGTTAATTTCGTAATAAGTTAGCTTTAAATCCCCAGAGTTGGGGATTTTACTTTTTAAATAGAGTCTAATCTATGATTAATCTGAGTTTTATATGAAATAGATTATGATTGACTCTTGTCTACAAACTAATATGTTTTAAAATTTAGAAAAGTTAAATAAATAATATTTCTCATAGATAAACAGTCTTTATTAATGATCATGTGAACACTTAAACATATAAGAATTTTATCAATTTCGTTATAATAAAAGACTGTTAACATTGAGATTATTTATGATTCTTTTTAAATATAAATTAATTAATTTTTTATTAATTTTAACCATTTTAAATTTAATAGGATGTAACCAAACTAAAGTAATCGAAAATGATGCTCTCTCCCCTGAGATAAAAATTGATAATGAAAAATCAAAAATAACAGAAGGAAAACTTAATTTAACAGTTAGTATCTTGCCTCAAAAATATTTTGTTGAAAAAATAGGAGGAGAATTAGTAACTGTAAATGTTATGGTTGAACCTGGTATGTCCGCAGAAACTTACGAGCCTTTACCTCAACAACTCAGTAATTTAAGTAAATCATCGGCTTATATTAGTATCGGTGTTCCTTTTGAACAGACTTGGCTAGAAAAGATTAAATCGGCGAATACGAATATACCTATTATTAATTCTGGGGCAGGTATTGACAAAATACCTATGATTGGGCATCATCACGATCATGAAGAAATCGACGAACATCATCACGAGCAAGAAGGAGAAAAAATAGAAGCAGAAAATCTTGATCCTCATATTTGGTTATCTCCTAAATTAGCCAAAATTCAAGCCAAAAATATTTATCAAGAGTTAGTAAAACTAGACCCTAAAAATCAAACAATATATAAAGAAAATTTAGATAAATTTATTATTGAAATTGAAGATTTAGATCAACAAATAACTGACAAATTTGCAAATATAAATAAACGTAAATTCGTAATTTATCATCCAGCATGGGGTTACTTTGCGAAAGATTATAATTTACAACAAATACCTATAGAATTTGAAGGACAAGAAGCTACTACGGCGGAATTAGTAAACTTAGTTAAAGAAGCAAAATCAGATAATATTACTGTTATTTTTGCTCAACCCCAATTCAGTTCTAAAACTGTTGATACTTTGGCAAAAGAGATAGGAGGAGAAGTTGTTTTACTGGATGATTTAGCCGAAAATTGGTCAGAAAATCTCTTAGATGTTGCCGATAAATTAGCACAATCAATGAAATAAAAAGAAAAGATAATGAGTGAAGTGATAAACTTATCAAATATTTGTGTAAATTATGGTAAAAATAATGTCTTAGAAAATATTAATTTACAGGTAAAAGAATTAGATTTTATTGGTATCATTGGACCAAATGGTGGAGGAAAAACTACTTTATTAAAAACATTATTAGGATTAATTACTCCTAAAACTGGGACAATTTCGATCATGAATTATCCTGTTTCTCAAGGTAGAAAATATATTGGTTATGTGCCTCAAGTTTTAGAATTTGATCGCAGTTTTCCTATTTTAGTAGAAGACGTGGTGAAAATGGGCAGATTATCAAAAAGTAAGCTATTTCACCGTTATAATTCCGAAGACGAAAAAATTATTACCCATTGTTTAGCACAAGTAGGAATGCTAGAATTGCGATCTCGGTCTATTAGCGAATTATCTGGAGGAGAAAGACAAAGGGTTTATATTGCCCGTGCTTTAGCTAGTAAACCTCATATATTATTATTAGATGAACCTACTGCCAATGTTGACTCAAAAATTCAGAATAGCATTTATGAACTACTAAGAGAGCTTAATGAGTACATGACTATTTTGCTTATTTCCCATGATTTAGGAGTAGTTTCTTCCTACGTTAAAACTATTGCTTGTTTAAATCGGACACTACATTATCATCAAGACAAATTAATTACTCCTCAAATGATTCAGGAAACTTATCAATGTCCCATTGATTTAATTGCTCATGGTGTGCCTCATCGCATCTTACCAGAACATAATCATAAATTAAAAAAGTAAATTTGTAAGTATTTCTCCTAATTTCTACCTTCATTAAAAAAACTTTTTCATCACACCCTTATTATGATTGAGATTTTACAACTTGAATTTATGCAAAATGCCATTACTGCAGGTGTATTAGTTAGTATTGCCTGTGGTATTATCGGTACTTTTGTTGTCGTTAACCGCATTGTTTTTATTAGCGGTGGTATCGCCCATGCCGCTTATGGAGGTATCGGTTTAGGTTATTTTTTCCGTTTTAATCCTATGATAGGTGCGATCGCCTTTGCGGTATTTTCGGGGTTAGCCATGGCATGGGTAGAAAAAAATACGAAAGAAAGAGCAGATACGATTATTGGCACAATGTGGGCGATAGGTATGGGAATCGGAATTATTTTGATTGACTTAACCAAAGGATACAAAGCCAATTTGATGAGCTATCTTTTCGGTAGTATTTTAGCAGTGCCTAAAAGTGACTTATTAATTATGGCAGTTTTAGACGTGATTATCGTGGGGATGGTGTGCTTATTTTATAAGGAATTATTAGCAATTTCTTTTGATCCTGTTTTTGCTACAACTAGAAATATTCCCGTTAATGCTCTATATCTAATGTTAATCAGTG
This sequence comes from Geminocystis sp. NIES-3708, assembly GCF_001548095.1. Lineage (NCBI taxonomy): Bacteria > Bacillati > Cyanobacteriota > Cyanophyceae > Chroococcales > Geminocystaceae > Geminocystis > Geminocystis sp. NIES-3708. The sequence goes on from NZ_AP014815.1 coordinate 2,711,657, forward strand.
CGATCGCCTTAACTATTGTCATGGTAATGCAAGTGGTAGGCTTAATCATGGTAATTGCTTTACTAACCATTCCTGCCGCCGTTGCCAATCAATTTGTGCAGGAAATTAAACAGATGATGGTATTAAGTAGTATTTTGGGAGTGTTATTTATATTAATTGGCTTATGGCTTTCCTATGCTTTTAATTTAACTTCTGGTGCAACGATTATTGTGGTATCAGGATTAGCTTATTTTCTAAGTTTAGGTGTAAAAACTATTCATAATTAGAGTCTGCTGAAAATCAATAAACAGACTACATTGCACAAAAAGTGAGCAGTTTTAGCAAGGGGTTTAAACCCCTTGTTTAATCAAATCAAAAAATGGGTAAGTAGTATACCTAAATTCTAATCATGAAAGTCATTAAAACTTTGCCTATGCTTCCTACCCTCACGAAAAAACCTTTTCAGCAACCCCTAATTTATTCTTACCTCCAAACTGGGGAAATCAAGAATGGGGTAAGTTTTGTAATTGTTAATTATTAATTATTTACCCTCCGCCGAAAACTTGAATATCTTTAAAAGCACATACAGGCGAAGCATGACCGACATTTATTGATTGATTAGGCTCACCTTTACCGCAATAGGGTGTACCATAAAATTCACGAGTTGAACTATCTCCCACATGAATTAGATTATGCCAAAAATGTTGGGTAACTCCTCGATAATTAGGATTCCGAAGGGTTTTTGTGAGTTTTCCATTTTCGATTAACCGTGCATATTCACAGCCGAATTGAAATTTATTGCGATAATCATCAATTGACCATGATTTATTAGATTCCATATAAACTCCATGATCGATGGAACTGATAATATCATTAAAACTACTATTCCCCGATTCTAAGTTTAAATTAGCCATGCGATCAATCGGTGCACGATTCCAAGAAGATGATCTAAAATTGGCAACACCCAGTACATTTGCTCTTGCTTGACTTTCTAAACTACCTAACCCTCGCAATAAAATTCCATCTTTGATTAAATACTCTTTTTCCGCCTTTAAACCCGCATCATCAAAACCATAACTAGCTAATTCCCCTTGTACGGTAGGATCAAAGGTAATATTCATGATAGACGAACCATAGGCTAAATTACCAAAATCTGATAACTTGACAAAACTACTACCAGCATAATTACGTTCATCCCCCAAAATTCGATCTAACTCTAACGGATGTCCGATACTTTCATGGATTTGTAGCATCATTTGATCAGGTGCTAAAACTAAAGTAGTGATAATATCAGGGCATTCAGAGGCATAAAGTAACTCTATGGCTTCCTCTCCGATACGTTTTGCCCGAAGTAAAGTCGTTTCAGGGTTAAAAACCTCCTTTCCTCCTTGATAACATCTAGCCATCATGCCGTTGTCTGTGCGTTTTTGCACAACATTATCTTCTTGGGCAGTGGCTTCATAATCCGTGGCAGCTAACGAAAATTCTTGATGAATATTTGCACCGTTACTACTGACAAAATGATGTTGAATCTCGCTAATTTGTGCCATTGCCGTAGCTTTGACGATTTTATCAGATACTTTTAACGCATGACAAGTTTGTATTAATAAATCATTTAATTCTTGATGGTTTAATAAACTAGCTGAATCTTTTACGGGAGATTTATAGTTACCTTTGGTGGGAGGGCGAATATCAGTGTTAAATTGGAATATACCCCAATTATTAATACTTTTTGCCTGTTTTTGTGCAATTTCAACGGCTTCTTGAATATTAGCTTGATCTAGTCTATTGGTAGCACAGTAACCCATTTGCCCATTTATCATTACTTCCACCATCACCCCATTCGTAAAATTTCTGCCATTACTTTGGGGTTTCCCATCTCGAAAAACTCTAGTAGTAGTAGTTTCCCTAACTTGTCTTAAACCTACCCAATCAGCATTAATTTTGAGATTATTTAAGGTTTTTTCTAAATCAAATATCATAATCTTCTTTTGAAATCTCAGATAAACTAAATATTCTTTTCAACAATATTGCTTATTATAACTAGCAATTCTGAACTCACTTATTTATTATTTCAAGGATTAAAGGATTTATAATTTAACATTGATCAAAAATTCTCACAAAAAATAAAAATGAAAATTGGTGTCCCTAAAGAAATTAAAGATCAAGAGTTTCGAGTTGGTTTAACTCCTGCTAGTGTTAGAGTTTTAACTCAGCAAAATCATGAGGTTTTTATCGAAGAAAATGCAGGGTTAGGCTCAAGTTTTAGTAATGAAGATTATCAAAAAGTAGGGGCAACAATTGTTAATACTAAAAGCGCATGGAATCAAGAATTAATAATTAAAGTCAAAGAGCCTCTTTCTTCAGAATATCATTATATCCATCAAGGACAAATATTATTCACTTATCTTCACTTAGCAGCTGATCGTAGTTTAACAGAATTTCTCCTTAAAAGTGGTATTACTGCAATTGCTTATGAAACAGTGCAACTACCTGATGGCAGACTACCTCTTTTAACTCCTATGAGCATCATTGCAGGAAAATTAGCAGTACAAATTGGGGCGAGATATTTAGAAAAACAACAAGGAGGCAAAGGAGTATTACTTGGAGGTATCCCCGGAGTTGCCCAAGGAAACGTCGTTATTTTGGGAGGTGGCGTTGTCGGTACAGAAGCCGCTAAAATTGCCGTAGGTATGGGTGCAAAAGTCACTATTTTAGACGTAAATATTGATAGATTAGCTTACCTAGAAAACCTTTTCGGTTCAAGAGTCGAGTTATTATATAGTAACTCTCAACATATTGCCCAAAATATATCTAAAGCAGATTTATTAATTGGTGCAGTCTTAATTACAGGAAAAAAAGCACCTATTCTCGTCTCAAGGCAATTAGTTAAAGAAATGTCTGAAGGTTCAGTAATTATGGATGTAGCGGTAGATCAAGGAGGATGTATCGAAACCTTACGCACCACTTCCCACAGTGAGCCTAGCTATATAGAAGAAGGAGTTATTCATTTAGGTATTCCCAACCTTCCAGGTGCAGTACCTTGGACGGCTACTCAAGCATTAAACAATAATACTCTGCCCTATGTATTAAAACTGGCAAATCAAGGTATTGGAGCATTAAAACAAGATTCTAGTCTTGCTCAAGGCTTAAATATACAATATCATCGATTAGTACATCCAGCCGTACAACAAGTATTTCCAGACTTAACCATCAATAACTAACAATTTGTACAACGTTACTCGAAAGACTATTAATCCTTCGCTCTGGGTAAGATTTGTTAAAAAAATTTTTTTTGGTGGGGATAAATATCAGTACTTACCTTCAATTATTAAGTTTTGTAACAAAATTGCCATTAAAATGGGATAACAGCTTGACAGTTTAAAAGAAAAAAGTTAAATTAATGAGTATCGCACCTGGGCATATCAAATAAAAGCGAATATGCAAGAAAAGCAAAAAGTTACTCTTTATCTTCCACCAACACTGCATCGTCAATTAAAAGTAAAAGCAGCTATCGACACTGACTCCATGTCAGCCCTAGTCGAGAAAGCTATTAGCTTCTACTTAAAACACCCCGAAGCAGTAGAGGAATTAGAAGCGAGTTACGGAAAAACTCATCAAGTTCACATTTGCCCTGAATGTAATGCCGCCATGGTTATGCGTGACGGAGACATGATTTCTCTGAAAAATCAACCAAATATTGTTGATGAAGAATTTCCCTTAATTGGTGAAACCAAGGAAATCAATAAAGACACAGAAGGACAAGAAGAGTTAATCCCTTGCTAAATGATGACAGTGATGTCAGCGATTACAGTAACTGCCTAACCACAATAGAGGTCGATCCCATGAAAGAAGAGTTAAACATTCTTATCAAAGCTCAATATCCCCTGATTTATTTAGTAACTTCGGAAGAAGAACGTGCAGAGGAAGCCATTGCTACCATAGTGAATGAATTACAAAATCAGGGATCTCGTCGAGTATTTGTGTGGACAGTAACCCGTGGAATCGTTGAACACTCTCAGCAAAATTCAGTCTCTGTACAACATAATACTGTTTCTCCCGAAGCAGCTATAGAATGGGTTGTCAGACAAAAAGAGGCGGGGATTTACATTTTCAAAGACTTACACCCTTATTTAGAATCACCTCCCGTGACAAGATGGTTGAGAGATGCCATTGCTAGTTTTAAGGGAACTGATAAAATAATTGTCTTGATGTCACCATATCAGCAAACACCTTTAGAACTGGAAAAAGATTTAGTGGTGTTAGACTTTCCCTTACCTCAAGCCCATGATTTGGATTTAGTATTGGAAAGGGCATTAAGAAAAAGTAGAGGAAAAGAACTTCTTCCAGAAGTCAAAGAAAAGTTACGCAGAGCTGCCCTCGGTTTAACTATCGATGAAGCAGAAAAAGTCTATCGCAAAGCTCAGATTAAGGCGGGACAATTAACAGAAAATGAAGTTGAAATCGTCCTTTCTGAGAAAAAGCAACTTATTCGGCGTAATGGAATTCTTGATTATATTGAAGAAGATGAAACCATAAACGCAGTGGGCGGTTTAGAAGAACTAAAACACTGGTTAACTCAACGTTCGGAGGCTTTCACAGAAAAAGCTAGAGCTTATGGTTTACCTCAACCAAAAGGAATGCTCATTTTAGGAGTACCGGGTTGTGGAAAATCTCTGATAGCTAAAACGACAGCTAAGTTATGGGGTTTACCTTTACTAAGGTTGGATATGGGTAGAGTCTATGATGGTTCGACGGTAGGAAAATCCGAAGCCAATTTACGTAGTGCCTTAAAAACAGCAGAGTCTATTTCTCCAGCGATATTGTTTATCGATGAATTAGATAAAGCTTTTGCTGGTGGTGCAGGATCTGGTGATTCTGATGGTGGTACTTCTAGTCGTATTTTTGGTTCATTCCTGACGTGGATGCAAGAGAAAAATTCTCCAGTCTTTGTCATGGCAACAGCTAACCGCATTGAAAAATTACCCAGTGAGTTTTTGCGTAAAGGTCGTTTTGATGAGATCTTTTTTGTGGATTTGCCTAGTCATCAGGAACGAGAAGCTATTTTCAGTATTCATCTTGGCAAACGTCGTTCCGATATCGGTCGTTTTGACTTGGAACAGTTAGCTAAGGTATCAGAAGGTTTTTCTGGGGCAGAAATTGAACAAGCAATTGTGGCGGCTATGTATGAGGCTTTTGCTCAAGCACGAGAATTTACACAGTTAGACATCATTGCGGCGGTCAAATCTACACTACCTCTGTCCCGAACTATGACAGAACAGGTCACAGCACTACGAGATTGGGCGAATAAAAGAGCCCGACCTGCTTCAGCCTCCGTTGTGGAATATCAACGAGGGTCATTTTAACAGTCTTTCTCTTATTGTCGGGGAAAGGTTAGCTTAATTGCTAACAGTTTAATCTAAAGCACTTTATGTGCAATTTAATATCAAAAAGTTGTCTTTAATCTCTTAGGAGGAAATACCAATGTCTCATTTCAGTACTTTACGCACCAAAATCTCTTCTGCGGAAATTTTAACTAATTCTTTGCGTGATCTCGGTATCAGTGTAAAAACAGATGCTGATGTTCGTGGCTATAATGGTCAACGTCTTCGTGCTGATATAGTAGCTGTTTTAGAGGGAGAATACGATCTCGGTTGGTCTCGCAATGCCGATGGTAGCTTTGATTTAATTGCTGATCTCTGGGGCGTTGCTAAAAAACATAATCAAACTGAGTTAATTAACTCCATTAATCAAAAATATGCAGTTAACAAGACTTTGGGTGATGTTAAACAACGTGGATTACAAAACGCTAATGTTAAATTAGTTCTCAAGTAATGCAATATATTTTCTGAAAGTGCATTCCTAATTTTTAAGGCTAATCAATTAATTTTGGTTAGTCTTTTTTTTTGGGCAAATGGAAAGATGAATAAAAAGATCCGATTTCACCCCAGTTCGATAGACTTGTGCAATAATTTTCATTTAGGAGGGCTAAAATCCTCACTAAGACACTATGTAAATATTCACTCTTAGTTTCTTAGTCTCCTACCCTAAATCCCCTAGTCTCGTTTTCACCAACTAATTTAGATCAAGTTCAGGTAAGTTCGTAATGGTGGATCACCGTAATATCTATTAATTTATAATTTTTTGCCATCTTCTACAATATAAGTTATGTAGCTAGGAGATTTATTTTTATGAATGGAAATATTAGAGTCGGTAGCTTATTCGGTATCCCTTTTTATGTCAATCCTTCATGGTTTTTAGTATTAGGGTTAATGACTTTAACCTATGGTACTGATTTGGCTTATCAAACTCAATTACCCGGTATTTTACCTTGGGTAGTTGGTTTAATTACTTCTTTACTTTTATTTTCTTCGGTTTTAGCTCACGAATTAGGTCATAGTTTTGTGGCGATCGCTCAAGGCATAGAAGTTAAGTCTATTACCCTGTTTATTTTTGGTGGTTTAGCCGCTTTAGAAAAAGAATCAGAAACACCAGAACAAGCCTTATTAGTTGCGATCGCAGGTCCTTTGGTTAGCGTTGGTTTATTTATTCTTTTTAGTTTGATCGGAATTAACTTTACCTTACCTTTAACCTTAAGTCTTATAGTATCGTTATTGGCAACTATTAACTTAATTTTGGCTGTGTTTAATATGATTCCGGGTTTACCCTTAGATGGTGGTAACGTATTAAAAGCCATTGTTTGGAAAATCACAGGCAACCCCCAAAAAGGCGTTATTTTTGCGGGAATGGTAGGACAATTTTTCGGTTGGACTGCTATTATTATTGGTGCATTAGGAACACTAAACGTGATTGGTTTTGGTAATTTTTGGACTGTATTTATTGGTTGGTTTTTATTACAAAATGCAGGAAATGCAGCTCAATCGGCAAGAATAGAAGATAAACTGAGTCATTATGTCGCTGGGGATGCCGTTTTACCTGAAAGTCCAGTTGTTCATGATAATTTAACCTTAAGAGAATTTGCCAATGAATATGTTATCGGTAAACAACAATGGCGTAAATTCTTAGTTACCAATGATGAAGGTATTTTAATTGGAGTTTTAAATACAGATGATTTGCGTTCAGTTTCAACCATGCAATGGAATCATTCTCATGTATCAGATTTAATGAAATCGAAAAATGAGGTTAAAACTGTGATAGATACCATTTCTTTGTTAGAAGTAGTAAAATTATTAGAACAACAACAAGAACAAGAATTAACGGTAGTGAAAGAAGATGGCGTGGTGGTAGGTTTAATTGAAAAACAAGGCATCATCAAATTTTTACAATCTAAAGTTACTCCCGCAATAGGTTAATTTTTCACAATATTCTCAATACTCCAAAGTCATGTTAATTGTTAATTGTTCATTGTTAATTGTAAAATCAGCTATTAATTAGATATTAACCATGCAAAATTTACGGACAGCAGTGATCAACTATTATGAAGTTTTGGGAGTAAGAAATGATGCTACCCCAGAAGAAATCAAAAAAGAGTTTCGTAGTTTAGCCAGAAAATATCATCCAGATATGAATCCGGGGGATAAAACATCGGAAGAGAAATTTAAGCAAATTAATGAGGCTTATGATATTCTCTCAGATGATAAAAAACGTCAGACTTACGATTTTGACTTTTTTGGTGGAAGAAGTAGATTTGTGCGTGGGCAAAATAACAAGAGTAACTCTGGTTTTCCTTTTTCTCCACCAAATATGGGCGGTTTTTGGGATAATATTAGTTCCAATAATACTACCAGAGTTAAAAGTAATTCTCCAAGAACTCGCATTACTACGGCTGATTATAGTTCGGGGACTACAAGAACTCCAGTACCACCTCGATCTCAGCCCAAAGATATTGAAGCAAAGCTAACTTTACCTTTAGAAAAAGCCTATCAAGGAGGTAGGGAAAGAATAAAACTAGAAGATGAGCGATCACTTGAAGTTGATATGCCTTCAGGAATGTATAATGGTCAAAAAATTCGCCTCAAAGGACAAGGTATTAGAGGGGGAGATTTATACTTAAAAATATTGATTCAATCCCATCCTTTTTTTACTCTACAAGGATCTGAGATTTCCTGTGAAATTCCTTTAACTCCTTCTGAAGCCATTGTTGGTGGTGCGATCGAAGTACCCACTATAGATGGTTTAGTCAAAATGAATGTACCTGCGGGGGTAAAATCAGGACAAAGATTAAAATTAGCAAATAAAGGTTATCCGAATATTCGAGGAGAAAGAGGAGATCAATTAGTTATTATAAAAATAGTGATACCCAATGAAGTTAGTGATGAAGAAAAGAAATTATATGCACAAATACGAGAAATCGAACAATTTAAACCTCGTCAAAATCTGATTAATTCCTATCAGGGAAAATAAGGTTTTTATAAAATTTAAGGAATAGAGAATGAGTAATCGTCTTTGACACCAAAAATGTATTGAGTGGAATTTATTTTTCTTTTTTTTAGTAGAGGTTTAATAGTTTAATAAACATAAATTTTGTCAAGGAAAATTTATAATTATTTACATTTGTTGATTTAAGATTTTCTTGAGCATCAGATTACTAAATTATGATATTCTAGTGATTGTCAGTTAAGTTCTGAGAATTAACCAAAATGCAAGTTAACGATTTAGGCTTTGTTGCCACCCTTTTATTTGTGCTTGTGCCTACTGTTTTTCTCCTAATTTTATATATTCAAACTGGAAAAAACGAAGCCTAATAAACATATTTAAGAAAAAACAAGATAATCAATTATTAACGTTGTTATCTAAAAAAAGAGTTTATTACTAGGAATTTAATCATTTATGATTTTCTTAATACTTAAAGTATTTTACCTAGTTTTAAACTCTTTAAAATCATTCGCTTTATAACTTGACTATTCTCGATTATTTACATTTTCTTTGAAAAATATTCCAGCTAATATAGCTAATCTTAAATCTGTCAAAGTATTACAAACTTATTCCCAGATTCTAAATGACTAACAAGAAACTAAAGATTTTTGTTCTTGATTTAAGTATTCTTGTAATTGTTTTTCAATTTGATTTTTAACAATTTGTCTATATTCCATAAAATGTTCATTATGGGCACAAAGGGTTAAATAATGTTCCCATACTGCGGGATTGTTTTTGATAATACTGAATAGATGATGCCAAAATTTCCAACGGGTATCTCTTTTTATTCCTTGTCTCCATACTACGATCGCCAACGCTTTAAGATCAATTAATGTTGGTAATTTTGCGGGAGGATGAGCTTTAGGAGCACCTAATTTCAAGAAACAATGGTAAATACGATCAAGATAGGCATGGGGATCATATAACCGCCAAAAAGCATCGACATATTCATTAGCAATGTCTTCCACAGGGCGAGTTGGCACAAAATTCATTAAAGTAGTTTGATTGATGTTACCGTCTTTTCCTTCTCTTAAACGTCCTTCTTTTTCTAAACGATGCCATAATGCTGTATTAGGCAAAGCTTGAAGCATAGCGAAGGTTGTGGTGGGAATCCCCACTTGTTCGGCAAATCTGACAATGCGATCGCCAGCACCTTTTTTCTCACCATCAAAACCAATAATAAAACCAGCCATAGGGCGTAAACCAATACGAATAATTTTATCAACGGCATCTGCAAGAGAGCTACGAGTATTTTGGAATTTTTTTGTAAGCTGTAAACTATCTTCGTCAGGGGTTTCAATGCCTAAAAATACCGCATCAAAATAACAATCTACCATCAATTCCATTAATTCTTCATCATCAGCTAAATCAACAGAAGCCTCAGTATTGAAACGGAAAGGATATTGTTTTTCTTGTTGCCAAACTTTTAAGGCTTTTAGCAATAATTTGACGTTGCGTTTATTACCGATAAAGTTATCATCCACCATGAAAACACTTCGCCGCCATCCTAATTCATAAAGATAATCTAATTCTTTTAATAATTGTTCAGGGGTTTTAGTTCTTGGTTTTCGTCCATAAAGTACAATAATATCGCAAAACTCACACTGAAAAGGACATCCACGAGAAAATTGTACAGACATGGAATCATAAGCATTAAATTCCAGTAAATCAAAACGAGGTACGGGAGTAACTGTTACGTCAGGTTTTTCGGTGGTGCGGAAAGTACCTGATTTTTCACCTTTTTCGATGGCTTCCACAAACATTGGTAAGGTAATTTCACCTTCATCCAAAATTAAAAAATCTGCGCCAGCTTGTTCTGCTTCTTGGGGTACAGAAGTAGGATAAGGACCACCTACGGCTACTAATTTTCCTCTTTGTTTCGCTTCCTTGATTTGACTAATTAAATCATCTTTTTGGACGATCATCGCTGACATAATTACCACATCTGCCCATGCCCATTCTGCTTCTGTTACAGGACGTATGTTGCGATCAACTAGCTTAAATTCCCATTCTTGAGGTAAAATTGATGCTACAGTAATCAATCCTAATGGTGGTAATAATACTTTGCGATCAACTAATTCTAAAATTTTGTCATAAGACCAAAAAGTTGGTGGAAAAATGGGATAAATTAATAAAGCTCGCATTATAAAAGGTGGTTGAATTACTAAAAATTGGTTTATTATCCTCAACTTTAACCTAAATTTTTAAAAAATTAACTATATTTTTTGTAATAATTATAGGTTTTATATAGTATTATGTTCATTAATCATCAAATTCACCACTGAAGCCATAGCTAAAATTTCTATTTTTAACCTGAGTTTTAATATAAGTACTCATGCAAAATTAATTGTATAAAGACAATAGTTTTAAAACTATTTTTGTCATAGTTTTAAGCAAGATAAAATGCACAATTAATTTTACTTACTTCCTTACAATACAAGATGACTAACAGAAAAGAGTAGTAGATAAATTATGTTTTTTGCGAATTAATAAAATGCTCTCAAAAATGTGCAAATTTTAAAATTTTTATTATTATTTTACTTCTCAACTTGTGTTATCTTGATCATTTTTCCTCTATCGAACTAAGTTTATTTTCAAAGGAGTTTATACTTCTAATTTCCCTCTTGTTGGGCGAAATAAATGAGAATGTTCAGGGTGGTATAATTGAGATCTAAACTCATTGTTTGAAAATTTTTTCAATGCAGGACTAATAATATACATAGTTGTCCTAATTAAGTTATTTTCTTCAGTTGCGATCGCCATTAGCTTTAAAGGTACAATTAAAATTTTCTCATCTTTCCAACCCACCCGATAACACACGGCGACGGGAGTATCAGCAGGATAATGTTCTAATAAGTCTTGTTGAGCTTTGCGAACATGACGAGCCGCTAAATATAAACATAAACTAGCTTGATGTGCCGCTAAACTCTTCAATTCTTCTTTTTTTGGAACGGGGGATGCACTACCACTAACTCTTGTTAGAATGATGGTTTGTACTAACTCAGGAATAGTTAATTCACTGCTAATTTTGGCAGCAGCTGCCTGATAAGCACTAATGCCCGGTATCAATTCAAAGGAAATATTTGCTTCTGCTAATTGTCTCATTTGCTCATCAATGGCACTATAAAGAGATAAATCACCTGATTGAAGCCTCACCACTATTAAACCTTCTCTAGCCTTTTCGATCATCAAAGGCACTATTTTTTCTAAGGTTTGATTACTGGTAGTAATTAATTGAGCGTTGGATTTTACATCTTTTAAAATTTGTTTTGGTACTAAAGAGTCAGCATAGAAAATAACATCTGCTTGTTGTAAAATTTTGTAAGCTTTAATTGTTAATAAATCTGGATCACCTGGTCCTGCTCCGATAAAATAGACAATTGATTTCATATTATTTTAATTATATATTTAACCAATGCTTTGATTTGTTTTTGTTCAACATTTTCAACATGATCATAACGTAATTTGATACACCAACCCTTGTTAAGAGTTAAATTCCCTCTTTCACATTTTGTTACAATAATCTATGATGATTAAATGAGAGATAAAAATAAATGTCTGTCACAAGAATTTTCGTGCCTAGAAATATGATAAATTCTAAAATCGGTGTTGTTCAATTAAAACTACACTTACATTGCTTTTTTTAATAATCCTTGAGAGAAAATTCAAAGGATTCTGAAAGTTTAACTAATATACAAAACCTATTATGACAAAAGATCTCAGTAAATATAGAAATATAGGCATTTTTGCTCACGTCGATGCAGGTAAAACGACAACAACAGAAAGAATTCTCAAATTAACTGGTAAAATTCATAAAATTGGCGAAGTACACGATGGTGCAGCTACCACTGACTTCATGGAGCAAGAACAGGAAAGAGGTATTACCATCCAATCCGCCGCTACAAGCTGTTTTTGGAAAGATCATCAATTCAATGTTATTGATACTCCCGGACACGTTGACTTTACAATTGAAGTGTATCGTTCTCTCAAAGTTCTTGATGGTGGTATCGGTGTATTCTGTGGCTCTGGTGGAGTTGAACCTCAATCAGAAACAAACTGGCGTTATGCTAACGATTCTAAAGTAGCTCGTATTATCTACGTTAATAAACTTGATCGAACTGGGGCAGATTTCTACCGTGTTGTTAAACAAGTTAAAGAAATTTTAGCCGCCGAACCTTTAGTCATGGTATTACCCATCGGTGTAGAAACTGAATTTAAAGGGGTAGTTGATTTATTAACTCGTAAGGCTTGGATTTGGGATGATTCTGGTGATCCTTTTGCTTACACCATTGAAGATGTACCCGAAGACATGAAAGACGATGTGGAAGTGTATCGTGAACAGTTAATCGAAATGGCGGTACAACAAGACGATGATTTAATGGAAAAATATCTCGAAGGCGAAGAAATTGCTATTGATGATATTAAACGTTGTATCCGTAAAGGCACTCGTGATCTAGCTTTCTTCCCTACCTATTGCGGTTCTTCCTTCAAAAACAAAGGGGTACAATTAATTTTGGACGCTGTAATTGACTATTTACCTGATCCTACTGAAGTTAACCCTCAACCTATTACTGATATTGAAGGTAATGAAACTGGAGAATTTGCCATTGTCGATGCGAATGAACCTTTACGTGCTTTAGCTTTCAAAATTATGGATGATCGCTATGGTGCTTTAACCTTCACTCGTATTTATTCTGGGGTATTAAGTAAAGGTATGACCATTTTAAATACCGCTACGGGTAAAACTGATCGAATTGGTCGTTTAGTGGAAATGCACGCTAATGATCGTATTGAGATTGAATCGGCTCAAGCTGGTGATATTGTCGCTATTGTGGGTATGAAAAATGTGCAAACTGGTCACACTTTATGTGATCCTAACAATCCTGCAACCCTTGAACCGATGGTATTCCCTGATCCTGTAATCTCGATCGCTATCAAGCCTAAAAATAAAGGTGGTAACGAAAAAATGGGTCTTGCTCTCAGTAAAATGGTACAAGAAGATCCTTCTTTTTACGTTGAAACCGATCAAGAAAGTGGCGAAACTATTATTAAAGGGATGGGTGAATTACACCTCGATATTAAAGTTGATATTCTTAAACGTACTCACGGCGTAGAAGTGGAAGTTGGGAAACCTCAAGTAGCTTATCGTGAATCTATTACCAAAGTAGTTAACGATAGTTACACTCACAAAAAACAATCTGGTGGTTCTGGTCAATTTGGACGTATCGACTACACCGTTGAACCGGGCGAACCGGGTACTGGCTTCCAGTTTGAATCTAAAGTAACTGGTGGTAACGTACCTCGTGAATTTTGGCCTGCGGTACAAAAAGGCTTCCAAGCTAGTATTGTTAAAGGTGTCTTAGCTGGTTTCCCCTGTGTTGACTTAAAAGTCACTTTAACAGATGGTGCATTTCACGCTGTGGACTCTAGTGCCATCGCCTTTGAAATTGCTGCCCGTGCGGGTTATCGTCAATCTATTCCTAAAGCTGGTCCTCAATTATTAGAACCTATTATGAATATTGATGTTTTCACTCCTGAAGATCACATGGGAGATGTAATTGGTGATCTTAACCGTCGTCGTGGGATGATTAAATCTCAAAGCACAACTCCTATGGGTGTAAGAATCAAAGCCGAAGCACCTTTGAGTGAAATGTTCGGTTATATTGGTGATTTAAGAACCATGACTTCTGGACGTGGTCAATTCTCCATGGAGTTTGATCATTATGCACCTTGTCCTAAGAATGTAGCTGATGAAGTTATTAAAGAAGTTAAAGAGCGGGAATTAGCGGCGGCTAAATAATAATGAGGAATGAGGAATGAGCAATTAAGAAAATTCTCTTCCTCTCCTCTTTTCTTATTCTCCTCAAACCTAGGTTCGATATAAAATATAGATGATGACTAACTTGGAAAATAGTTAGATCGAGCTTTTTATGAATGAGTAAAATTCTCTCAAAAAAGTACAAATATTGAGAATTTTTCTGTCTGTTCTATGTTTATGATTTTTCTTCTATTGAACGGAATTTTCTTAAGGATGAATTGAACCGTCGGGCATTGTTGTTCCCTTAAGATTAACTCCATTTAAGGCACTATTGCGTAAATTTGCACCTTTTAAGTCTGCTGATAATAAAAAAGCGTCAATCATACTCGCACGATGTAAACAGGCTTCCACTAAATTAGTTTTTTCCAATAAAGCGTAATTGAAAATACAGTTTTTTAAATTAGTATCTTTTAAATTCGCTTCTCGAAGATTTGCACCCCAAAAAATAATCCTATTTTTACTAGATAATTTGATATTTAATTCTGATAGTTTTACTTGATTAACATTGGTATTGCGTAAAACTGCTCCTGTAAAATTTGCTCCTCGAAGGTTGGCTTTTTCCAAATTCGCTCCTTGTAAAATAGTTTCACTTAAATCGGCATTACGAAGTTGAGTGTTTGATAAATTTGCACGATTCAAATTAGCTTCTGTTAAGTCACAACCTTCCATATTTGCCTCTGATAAATCGGCATGAGAAAAATCTGAACCTGTTAAATTAATTCCACTTAAATCTGCACCTTTTAAGTCTGCACGATTAAAATTAGCCCCTACAAAATTAGCTCCTGTTAAATTGCAATTTTGTAAGTTAGCGTAACTGAAATTAGTGTTGGCTAGGGAAGATTTATTTAGATTTCCATAACTTAAATTTGCACGAGTAAGATTTGCACCATTAAGATTTACCCAACTTAAATCAGCATAACTAAGATCGGCATTACTTAAGTTAACACCGATTAATTTCGCACTAATAATACGAGTATGAGTTAAATCTGCTCGACTAAAATTTGCACCACTAAAGTCACTACCGCTTAAATTTGCCCAATTCAAATCGGCTCTAGTAAAATCAATTTGAGTTAAATTAGCTTGAATTATATCTTCTCTGGATAAATCAACTTGACTAAAATCTTTTTGTCCTTGATCATATAATCTGAGCATTTCATCAGCGTTCATATAGTGAGAAATGAGAGTTAGCAGTGGATAAGATGAAAAATCCAAAAAGTATTGATTTAAGTTTCTAAAAAATTGCTCAATAATGAATCTAATTGATTTTTTTCTTCTAAGTTATATAAATCATCGCAACCGCCGATATGTTGATTATTAATAAATATTTGAGGAAGTGTTTTTCTACCATTCGCTCTTTTTGTCATTAATTTTCTGGCATCTTCATTACCATCTATTTTATGTTCTTCAAATTTACATCCTTTCAGCCATAATAATAGTTTGGCTTTAATGCAATAAGGACAAGTTTGCCATGTATAAATCTCAACTTTGGCGTTAATATTTGTCGTTTTTTGTCCTAATATTCTACTAATTAGATTTAACATTTTAACTTTTTTTCATAACTTTAATTTTATTAAAAACTTAATACTTTATTGATATAATATAATTAATCTTAGTCCCTATTTATCAATAGTTTTAGTTTAATTTTATCTATATATAAAGTAAACTTTTCTTGGGCAAAAAAATTGTTTATTTGTTCTCTTTGGTTAATTAAATAAATACTAACTAAAGTTAAGCATACTCCTTGCCATTGTAGATCAGAAAGTGTTTCTTTTAGTAACAAGTTACCAAAGGTAAGGGCAAAAATTGGAGTTAAAAAGGTTAAAGCACTTAAGCTGGTTAAATTTCCTTTAGAAGCTAAGAAAAAGAATAAACCATAGGCGATCGCACTGCCAAAAATTGTGGCATAAGCAATGGATAACCATGCACTAAAATCTAAATTAACCCATTGAGAAGTTTCAAACTGAAAACTGAGGAGAAATAAAACGAATCCGCCGATAACTAAATGCCAACCTGTAGCCACCACAGGATCAACATGACGAGAAATATATGGTATCATCACAGTACCGATCGCCATTGATAAAGAAGCAAGTAACATCAACCATTGTCCATTATCAAATAATCCTTGCCAACTAAATTCTAAATCGATAAAATTACCTTGCCACCAATTGATAATCAACTCATCAGGTAAGCCAATTAAACTAATACCGATAATACCGATAATTAAACCTAACCATCCCCAAAAGCCGATAATTTCTTTAAATAACCAACGAGATAAAATTGCCACCGCTAAAGGCTGAGAATCAATCATTACCGAACCTAAACCAGCTCCTGTGCGTAATAAACCTTCACCGAGAAATCCTTGAAACATCAACCCATCCACCAAAGAAAATAAGCCTATCCACAGCCATCCTAATGGGGTTATAGGCTTATATTTACCTAATATCATCGCCACTAATAAGACTAAAATTCCAGCGGGAAATATCCTGATTCCTGCCATAAACAAAGGTGTCGTCTGATGAATAACACCTTTCATAGCTACCATAGCTGTACCCCAAAGGAAGAAAGGTGTTATCAAGATAATCGGGGTTAAAAAAAATGAATTATGATTAAATTTGAATTGCATTAAAAAAGAATATGCTTAAAGTTCTTTTATTTGTTACATTTCTTCATCTTAATTGAACTTGAGTGAAAATGATAATTTTCTTAATCATGCTACGAGAATTAAATTTAACCAGAGCAGACTAAGACAAGTGGATAAGTGAAAAATTCCCAATATTTGTAGATTATTTTTACATTTTTAAAATAATTTTATTGATTCACACAAAATCAGGTTAAAAATGTTGAGCTTTTGAATAAAAGTAGCCAAAATCTTACTTTTTTTCATGTAGTATTTTTAACCCTTGATTTTAAAAGACTTTAGAGTTTTTTCATAACCTCTATTTGGCTCAGGATTTTTCGATAATTCCCCCTCCTAAAAGCATCTCACCATGATATAAAACGGCGGCTTGTCCTGGAGTAATACCAAATTGTGGCTCATCAAATACTAACTTAACTCGTTGAGTGTCTAAAGGAATGACATTTACCAATTTTGGGGTGCTACGGTATCTAATTTTAGCCTCTGCCTTGATGGGGTTTTCAGGCTCAGGGATAGAAACCCAATTCATACGACTAACAATACACTCAGCTTGACCACCTTCATCACGAGTTGCGACAATAACCTGATTCATAACAGGATCTAGTTTTACTACATATAAAGGCTCTGCATAAGCGATTCCTAAGCCTTTTCTTTGACCAATAGTGTAATGATGAATCCCTTCATGTTCTCCTAAAACAGTGCCTTGTAAATCGACAATTTGCCCTTGTTTTGGTTGAATATATTTATCTAAAAAGTGTTTCATCGAACCATGACTTTCAATTAAACATAAGTCTTGACTATCAGGTTTTTCTGCGGTGGTTAGTTTAAATTTATTCGCCATCGCTCTAGTTTCTGTCTTGGTTTGATACCCTAAAGGTAAAATTAAATGGGCTAATAATTCTTGGGTAAGATCATACAAAAAATAAGATTGATCTTTAGTATCATCAATGGCTTTTAATAATTGATAGCGATCGCCCTTGGCATCATATTCGATTCTGCCATAATGTCCTGTAGCGATTTTATCAATACCTAGAGTATTTCTTGCATATTCCAACATGGGCGGAAACTTGACTACACGATTACATTGAGAACAAGGTAAAGGAGTAATTCCAGCTTCATAACCAGAAACTAAATAATCAACAATGTAAGTCTGAAAAAGTTCTCGTGTATCTACTACATGATGAGGTATTCCTAATTGTTCACAAATAGAAGCGGCATCCACCATCCCTTCTGAGCAACATTGCCCTTTTCCTTTCATTAACCAAAGAGTTAAACCTTCTACCTCATAACCTTGAGATTGTAAACTAGCCGCCGCAACTGAACTGTCGACACCACCTGACAAACCTACCACAACTTTATTCATAACCAGAAAATATAATAACTAACAATCGTAATGAAAAAATTTTTTAGTAAGTACTCATGCAAAACTAATTGTATAGAGGCAACGGGTTGAAACCCATTGTTACCATAGCCTTGAGAAAAATAAAATGCCCAATTAATTTTACTTAGTAACTTAATAAATAACCATGAGCAATAACCCACTATTATTATTATCGTATTAAAAAAACAAAACCACCAACCCAAAAATATCTTTTACAGATAGTCAGTATTGGCGGCTTGTTTAAAGATTAAGTAATCAATCACTCAATTAATGATTTATTACAGTTACCCTACTCTTTATCATCTTCAGATTGTTGGTTAGAACCATTAGAACCGTTATAGTCTCTTCTTTTAAATTTGGAGTTAAAAGTAGTAGTTTTTTTTCTAAACTGACGAGCGTATGCTTTGTTACGTTCTGCTTTTTCTTTTTTAGGATTACTTTTAGCCATTATGTCCTCATAAATGAATAATTTTCTTCTAATGCTCAAAATATCTAGTGATTAGAAGAGATAAAAACCAGCTTTTTCACGGAATAATTGAAATCAAATTACCAAGCCATGAAATAGTTTTTGTAGAGAGTTAAGATTACTGAACTGTATTGTACTAAGCAAAAAGAGTAAATACAAAAGCCAAATTTTGGTCACTAAATCTTTATTCCCAAGATGATTATAACATTAATACTGTTTAAGATGGTAAAAAACGATCTAAGGCAGATTTTAAGGCTTCTATTTCTCCTTCAATACTACCTTCTTTGGCTGCACGAGTTATACATTCACTCAAATGTTCATCTAAAATTAGTCTAGCGACTCTATCTAAAGCACCACGAATGGCGGCTATTTGAATTAAGACTTCTGGACAATCTCTATCTTCATTAATCATCGTTTTAATTCCTCTAACATGACCTTCAATACGAGATAAACGATTAATTATTTTTCGCTGAGATTCTTCACTATGAATATGACCATGAGAATGTTTTTGGGAATGTGGATGATGATGATTAGAGAACGTTTTTGTCATGGTATTAGCTAGAGTATTTTTACTCACTATTTTAACGGAATATTAAAGATCTTATTAATTTCTCCCTTAAAAAACGAAGATGCCCTGTAATAGAGCATCTATAACTATATTTTGAAATTGAATAGAATATTATTTCCAGTTAGAAGCAACTATTTCAGCTAAATCAACAACTCGTTGAGAATAACCCCATTCGTTATCATACCAAGCTACAACTTTAACCATATCTCCAGCCATCACCATAGTTAAGTTCGCATCAACGATAGAAGATACATCACTACCACGATAATCAGAAGAGACTAAAGGTAATTCGTTATAACCTAAAATCCCTTTTAATTCGCCTTCAGATGCTTCTCTGATAACATCATTAACTTGTTCAGCGATGGTATTTTTTTCAACTTGTACAACTAAATCAACAATAGAAACATTAGGAGTAGGTACTCTTAATGCAATACCATTTAATTTTCCTTTTAATTCTGGTAAAACTAAAGCAACTGCTTGAGCCGCACCAGTGCTAGTAGGTACAATATTTACGGCGGCTGCACGGGCACGACGTAAATCACGGTGACTAGCATCTAATAAACGTTGATCTCCAGTGTAACTATGAGTAGTTGTCATTGTACCTTTGATGATACCAAAGTTTTCATGAAGTACTTTAGCAATAGGTGCTAAACAATTAGTGGTACAACTAGCATTACTAATAACATTATATTTATCGTGAGCATATTCTTTATGGTTAACACCAACAACATAAGTTCCGACGTTAGCACCTTTACCCGGAGCAGTAATTAAAACTTTTTTTGCACCAGCTTGAATGTGTTTAGATGCGCCTTCATCAGTAACAAATACCCCGGTTGCTTCGATGATTAAATCTACACCCCAATCTGCCCAAGGTAAGTTAAGCGGATTACGATCAGATACACATTTAATAGTTTTACCATTAACAATAATTGAATTTTCGTCGGCTCGAATATCAGCATCTAATTTACCTAACATGGAGTCATATCTGAGTAAATGTGCATTCGTTTTAGGATCGGAAGTGTCGTTAATTCCTACTAATTCTAAACCACTATTCTCACGGCCTAACCAACAACGCAAAAAGTTACGTCCAATACGCCCAAATCCATTAATAGCAACTCTAACCACTGTTTATTTCCTCTATATTTAAACTAAATAAAGTAAATTTTTCTAATGTGCCTAATCATATCGTAAAGATTGTACAATTTCATACCCATTTTTTGATTTTTTTTGCTATGGTTTTGTATCTATCAAGTACTACTGACGGTAATAAATAAATTTTTTAGTAAGAGTTTACAAAATCTATCAAAGTGATTGATATAAATTTTATAAGTTATCGTTTCCAGACATATAAAGTTTCGAGGTAAAAGTACCTACAGAGTCAAGTTATAATGAAATGTTGGCAAAAAAGTTATGGTTACAGATACTATCAATTAGCCAATTGCCAATCAAATTTTATAGTAAATTTTAAATTGTTATGACCCAAGATATTCGCATTCTTATGTGCGCCCCTGATCACTATGATGTTGACTATGTGATCAATCCTTGGATGGAAGGTAATATACATAAATCTAGTCGAGAACGTGCTGTAGAACAATGGCAGAAACTTTATCATATCATCAAAGAATATGCAATTGTCGATTTGGTTAAACCTGAAAAAGGTGTGCCTGATATGGTTTTTACTGCTAATGCTGGTTTAGTATTAGGGCAAAATGTAGTATTAAGTCGATTTTATCATCCTGAAAGACAAGGAGAAGAACCATTTTTTAAAGCATGGTTTGAAGAAAACGGCTTTAATGTCTATGAATTGCCTAAAGATTTACCTTTTGAAGGGGCAGGAGACGCTTTATTTGACAGAGAAGGGCGTTGGTTATGGGCTGGCTATGGTTTCCGCTCAGAGTTAGATTCTCACCCATATATCGCTAGATGGTTGGATACGGAAGTTTTATCTTTGCGTCTTATTGATAACCGTTTTTATCATTTAGACACCTGTTTTTGTCCTTTAGCAAATGGTTACTTACTTTATTATCCTGAAGCCTTTGATAGTTATTCTAATCGTCTGATTGAAATGCGTGTACCAGAGGAAAAAAGAATTGTAGTGGAAGAACCTGATGCTGTAAACTTTGCCTGTAACACCGTTAATATTAATAATGTTGTAATCATGAACAAAATTAGTCATGATTTAGAGCAACGCATTATAGATAAAGGTTTTAAAGTGGTGCAAACACCTTTAACAGAATTCTTAAAAGCTGGTGGTGCGGCAAAATGTCTTACATTAAGAGTCACTGAACCTATTTTAGAAGATGTTCATGCTAATGTCACTGTAACCAGTCGTATCATCAAAATGGAAGGACATCTACTAGATAGCGGTTTAATGAATCGTGCTTTAGACGTGGTTATCAAAGAAGGTGGTAGTTTTAAAGTTCTTAACTTTGATTTAGGAGTTGAAAGACAAAGTCCTTCCACCGCAGAAGTTCGTATTTCTGCACCTTCTGTTGATGTGATGGAAGACATTGTTAGTATTTTAATTGATTTAGGAGCTACTTCAATACCAGAAAAGGAGTCTGATGCCAACCTTCAAACCGTTGTTAAAGCTGGAGTTTCTCCCGATGATTTTTATATCACCAATATTTATCCCACGGAGGTTAGAATAAATGGCTACTGGGAAAAAGTTACTAATCAACGGATGGATGGTGCGATCGTCATTCAAGAAACAGAAGAGGGT
This sequence comes from Geminocystis sp. NIES-3708, assembly GCF_001548095.1. NCBI lineage: Bacteria > Bacillati > Cyanobacteriota > Cyanophyceae > Chroococcales > Geminocystaceae > Geminocystis > Geminocystis sp. NIES-3708. The sequence continues at coordinate 2,733,602 of NZ_AP014815.1, forward strand.
ATCACTGCGACTTGTAAACTTTTGCGTGATTTAGAAGTAGGAGAAAAAGTGGTTGTAGGTGTAGATGGTATTCGTACAATCAGATCTCCTCAATCGAGAGAACAAAGAAACCAACCTCAAGAATTTAGCTTTATGAGTGGTGGTGTTTCTAGTGAACGTCGAGTAGAATTATTAGTTGAACAAATTGCATGGGAAATCCGCCATATCCGTGATCAAGGAGGTAAAGTTGCTGTGGTAGCTGGACCTGTAGTTATTCATACTGGTGGTTCAGAGCATCTTTCTCGTTTAATTCGTGAAGGTTATGTTCAATGTTTATTAGGAGGAAATGCGATCGCCGTTCATGATATGGAACAATCGATCATGGGAACTTCTTTGGGGGTGGATATGCGTAAAGGTATTCCCGTAAGAGGTGGTCATCGTCATCACCTTAATGTCATTAATGCAGTTCGTCGTGTAGGAAGTATCACCGAAGCCGTCAATCAAGGCATTGTTACCAAAGGTATTATGTATGAATGTGTGAAAAATAATGTGCCTTTTAGTCTTGCTGGTTCAATTCGTGATGATGGTCCCCTACCTGACACTCAAATGGATTTAATTAAAGCACAAGAAGATTATTCTCGTCTTTTGAAAGGTACTGATATGATTATCATGCTTTCCACTATGCTCCATTCTATTGGTGTTGGAAACATGACACCTGCTGGGGTAAAAATGATCTGTGTGGACATAAATCCTGCGGTAGTAACAAAATTAAGCGATCGTGGTTCGGTAGAATCTGTCGGAATTGTTACTGATGTTGGCTTATTTTTAAGTTTGTTGGTACAACAGCTAGATAAATTAACCAATCGCTATGAGTTAGTTAATAATTAGAAATAAGGAATTAGAAATAGGGAATTAGAAATAAGAAATTAGGAATTAATTTACTTTTTCCTGTTTTCTAATCTCTTTATTTTCTATTCCTCAGAATCCTGATTATGATCTCCAGCCATTAAAGCCCTTTCAAAATCCATTCTTTGTTCGGCATTTCGGAGAAAATATCCACTCATCATCGCCGAAGCTAATAATTTACCTAAATTTTCTCTATTGGTACTAACCATCACGCCAAAATGTTCTGAAGGTAAAGTACCTAACATTCCCATAATGTTCCGTTCCATAACCTGAAACACCTCTTGAGATTGAGGTTTAGATAGTTGATTAATAGTTTCTGGGGTGAGAGATTGAAGATAATCTAGAAAAATATTGTTTTCTTCTGGTTGATTAAAATATTTAGGGCGACGATTTTCTTTATAATTCACTGTTTTTCTCCTCCAAAAATTTTTTGTGTAAGAATATTAATTTAATTATTTATAATTTATCAATTTTATTAATGTTTGTGATTAAGTAAAACCGAACTTTGAGAATAGCATTATTTCTCCTTCATCTAAAAAGAGACGATAAACTACACTTAAATTTCTTTTTTCATTCTTTCTAAGGTTAAGTGCATTTGTTGAAACATTTGTTCGGGAGTTGTGCCAAATTGATTTAACTGAGTTTTAAGTTGTTCTATGGTCATTTTTGCCATAAAATCCTCTGATAATTCAAATCTTTTCATGAAAATACGATACCGATCCATCATATCTTCCATTTTTTCAATAAAGATTTTTTTCCCTTCTCGATCAAATTTTCCAAATTCACTGCCTAGTTGAGTCAATGATTGGTAATCCTCAAATAGTTGTTTGGCTTCTTGCTGTACTACTTCTGAATCAAAAAATCCCATTTTAACTCCGTTTTTAGACCTTATCTTTATTATATAAAATAAATTTTTTAAATTTTATATAGCACTAATTATAAAATTATGTTTATTATCTTTAAAATGCGGATTTCCGTAACCTTAAATAATCATGTTATCTAAATCTTTTACGTTTTTAAATCAACCAAAAAAAAGAATATTAAGCGTTATTCTGGCACTTATTGGCACAGTAACGCCATGTGTTGGATTACATAAATTTTACTTATCACAACCTCTATGGGGCGTTGTTTATCTTCTTTTGAGTTGGCAAAGTCCTATAGCTCGTATTGCTTGTGCTATAGATGCAGTATTATATTTAACTCAAGATCAAAATTTTTTTAATTTTCGTTTTAATCCTAGCTCAACACTAGAAACGGAAAATATACTCAAAAATCCCCAGCACTTAACAGAAATTGCGACAGCATTAAGGGAATTAGAAAAATTACGTCAAGAGGGTTTAATTTCGGAGTATGAATTTGAACAAAAACGCCGTCAACTATTAGCTTAATTAGAGTTGTTTAATTTTGGGAATAATTTTGACACTATAAACATAATCAAAAAAAATCAGCTTAATAATTAATAGTTTTAATAACTGACATTCCTAAAGTAATTAAACAACCTAATAATAAACTCATACTACTGAAAGAACTAATGCCAAAACCTAAAGCCCTTTTTTTTGCTTCTTGGTAATAACCCCAAGCATATAAAACCCTTCCTAAAATCCAAATCCCCCCTAAAATTGCTCCCCATAATTCACTTACATAATAAGAAAAAATCCACATTAAAGGTAGGAAAAATATTAGTTGTTCTAGCATATTTTCTTGTACTCTTAATGCTCTTTCAAAATTAGGTTCTCCCGACATTGCTGGAGGCATTACATTATATTTTACTCTAGCTCTGCCAACATTAATAATTGTAACAAAATAAACTAAAAGAGCTGAAACTGTGATGATACTTGCACCTAATAACATAAAAAATTATTCCGTTTTATTAATCTTAAAAATTTAATTATTGCCAGTTATTTTCTGCTTGTTGAAAAACATATTGTGCTACTTGATTAATTTCATTTTCTGTGAGACGATCTTTAAATGCTGACATATTATTTTTACCATTCGCAATTATATTTGTGATCGCATCTACAGAATCATAACCATTCTTTTGCAAAGTTTTTAACCGCAAATTTTTACCTCTTCTAATAATATTACTACCATTGGGATGACATCCAGCACAATTCATTAAAAAAATTGTTTTCCCTATGGAATTATTATTAAGATTTTCTGCTTTTATAGGGGATATTAAATATAAATTGAATAGAAAAAAAACAGTGATATTTAACAATAAAAATAAAAATTTGCTCATATATTTGTTGAAGAATTGTATCTTAAAATAAGAAAGATATCCTTCTTTACAAAGAAATGAAGGATATATCAAAAATATAGTTAATTAAGAAATAACAAATTATTTTCGTAAATGAGATGGTAATTCAATATGAGGTAATAAAAGACGCAATTCATCAAAAGCAATAAGACCAAAATTCATGATAGTAGGTAAAGGTAAACTACAATCAATCATAGTTGTTCTCATGCCATATTTGCATTTTCCACCATCAATAATTACTGAAACTTGATTGCCAAAAAATTCTTGGGTTGTTTTTGATGTTTTAGCCTGATATTCTCCCCCCAAACTCGCCGTGCCACAAACGATAGGAAAAGAAGACACATCTATTAAATTATAGATAAAATCATCAGGACAAGACAGAAATATTGTTTTATGTCCCCCTGTAACTTCGTCAGAAAGATTACCTTTATGGGGAATAATTAAACTAATAGGATAAGGAAACTGATTAATTAAAATTTCTGAGTCTTGACTAATAATAGCAAACTCTTCTACCTTTCGGCGATGAGATAATAAAGTTAAAGGTTTTCGAGGATTCCATTTTTTTAATTCATGAATTTTAGTCACCGCTAAATCATTAAATCCATGGGCTAGAAAAATATAAAACATATCAGTGTGCAAAGCAACAATTTCTCCCAATTCTAAACTTTGAAGAATTTTGGGAATTACTTCTAGGGATTTTTGATAAACTTTTGTCATGATTAATACAATTAATGATTAGATTTTATAATATCATTTGCATTAACCGCATCATTTAATAATTGCATTTTTATGATGACTTTATTGAATAATTAATCCTCGTTATTAGATTAAAATTTTAGCAAACACTTAATTTTTCCCCTAATTGTAAATGAGTGCCATTAATAAAATTCCATGCAGATTGTTGTTTTTTTCCTGCTAATTGTACTTCTAATATTAATAATAAATCTGAACCTGTTTGTACAATAAAACCAAAATTTTTAATGGTTTTTACTATTTCTCCTATTTCACCTGAGACAGTATTTATATCTTTTAATAAAGCAGGTAGTTTCATTAAATTTGGTGGTAAATTTAAAGAATTTATTTCTATTAACGGTAAACTTTGAGTAATTTTTAAAATTTGATCTCTAAATATAGTTATACAATGAGGATAAAATGCCCTAATTTGATTGTGAATTTGTAAAGCAGATTTATTCCAATTAATATGATAGTCAGCTTTATCAATTAAACGTGCATAAGTTGCTGATGATTCATCTTGAAGGATAGGCTTTATATCATTTTTCTCTAGTTTTATTAAAGTTTCTAATAATAAATCTGCCCCTTGAGAGGCTAAATTTAGAGACAAATCCTCAACATTTGAAAATAAATCGATGGGAGTATGTGCTTTAAGTAACATACCTCCTGTATCCATACCTTCATCCATTAACATCGTAGTTACACCAGTTTCAGTTTTTCCGTCATAAATACTCCATTGAATGGGAGCAGCACCTCGATATTCTGGTAAAATTGAGCCATGAACGTTAATACAACCTAATTTAGGCATATTCAAGATTTTCTTAGATAAAATTTGTCCATAGGCAACGACTACAAATACATCAGCAGGACTTTTGTGCAATGATTCTAATGTTTCTTTATCTTTTTTGATTCTTGTGGGTTGCCATACAGGTAAGTGATGTTTTAATGCTAATTCTTTCACGGGAGAAGGAATCATTTTATTTCCTCTACCTCGTTTTTTGTCTGGTTGTGTGACAACAGCTATCACTTCATGGGGAGATTCATGGAGTAGTTTTTCTAAAGTAGTAACAGCAAATTCGGGTGTACCAAAAAAAACAATACGCATTTTAGGTAATTAACAATTAACAGTGAATAATGAACAATTAAGACAAAAAAATTATCTGTATATCTAAGAATAATGGACAATTAACAAAAAACCATGAATAATTGATAATTGATAATCTCTTATTCCTTCTTTTTGTATGGTTTCTGTTTCTGTTTTAATTGAAAAAGCGATCGCAAAACAAGTAGTTAGTTTTCCTACCGACACATTACCAGCTCTAGCGGTAAAACCAAATCACAGTGAGTTAATTTTTGAGTTAAAGCAACGTAGTTATGAAAAACCATTAATTTTAATGACAAGTAGTGTAGAAGAAATATGGCAATATGTTAAAGGTACATCAAAAGAATTAAAAATTTGGCAAAATGTAGCTAATAAATATTTACCCGGTGGATTAACAATGGTTTTACCCGCTTCTTCTTTAATTCCAGCAACGATGAATCCTCTCAATCCTAATAGTATAGGGGTTCGTGTTCCTAATTTTCCGATCGCCCAAGAAATTCTTAAACAAACAGGTGCATTAGCTACCACTAGTGCTAATTTATCAGGAGAAGAAGCCTTAACCAATATGTCAGAAATTGCCCAAAAATTTCCCTCTGTTTATGTTTTGGATGATAATAACATTCAGAATCAAAATTCTGGTCTTGCCTCTACTGTTATAAAATGGACAGGAGAAAATTGGCAAACTTTACGACAAGGAAAAATAAGAATTGATAATTGATACTTCCTATTCTCTACTTCAGAAATTTAATTAATTGTGAAAGAAAATCAACCAGAGTTATCATTATTAATACCTTGTTATAATGAGGCAAAGAATTTAGATAAACTTTTTTCTAGTTTACAATCAGTTTTAAATTCTCTCAATTCAGATTATGAAATCGTTTGCATTAATGATGGTAGTAAAGACGATACTCTTCAACTTCTCATCGACTATCATTATCGAGATAATCGCATAAAAGTTATTAACTTATCTCGTAACTTTGGTAAAGAAATCGCAATGAGTGCAGGACTAGATTATACCACAGGAAAAGCTGTTATTCCCATTGATGCTGACTTACAAGATCCCCCAGAATTAATTATTGAGTTGAGGAAGAAATGGCAAGAAGGTTATGACATGGTTTATGCCGTCAGAAAATCTCGTCAAGGGGAGTCATGGTTAAAACAAAAAACGGCTGATTGTTTTTATAGTTTTATCGGCAAAATTAGTATAATTCCTATTCCTGCCAACACAGGAGATTATCGTTTATTGGATGAAAAAGTAGTCAAGGCATTAAGACAATTACCAGAAAAAAATCGCTTTATGAAAGGTTTATTTTCATGGGTAGGTTATCGACAAACGGCTATCTATTTTGAAAGGTTGCCAAGACATGGAGGAAAAAGTAGTTTTAATTATTGGAAGTTGTGGAATTTTGCTTTAGATGGTATAACTTCTTTTAGTTCAATTCCTCTTAAAGTGTGGAGTTATTTTGGGTTATTTATTTCTTTAATTTCTTTATTTTATGGTTTATTTTTAGTACTTAAAACTATTATTTTTGGTATTGATTTGCCAGGATATGCTTCTACTATTATTGCTATTTTATTTTTAGGTGGTATTCAATTAATTACTTTAGGAATTATTGGTGAATATATTGCTAGAATTTATGAAGAAGTTAAAGGAAGACCATTATATCTTATTCGAGAAACCTATGGTTTTAAAGATAAATAATAAACTAGGTCGCATCTAAGTTTACAGGTAAAGACAGGTAATAAGCAATGAATAAGAGTTTTTAAATTTTTTACTAATTTTAAAAAATGTAAGATTTTAGCTATTTTTATAGAAAAACTTAACACTTTTAATATAATTTTGTAAATAAAATATATTTGTATTTTAAATTATCATATAAAAGTTAATGTCCTTGTTTATAAGTATTTCTCTTATCTTTTAACTAATAGTCTCACCAAAAAACTTTCTCATCACACTTTATTGAGACGAAGATATTTTACTTCTAAATTGAGTGCATCATAACGAACTCCTGCACGATGAGCAACAATTACCCCTAATGCTTCTAAATATGATTTTACTGTGATGACTTTAATTCCTAATAATTCTGGGTTTATATTTAATAAAGTTTGGTTATCTTCCACAGCGATTATTTGAGTATTTAAACTACTAAAACTCAGCATTGCACTACCACCACAAGCATTCGCTGGTATGACAAGGGTATCAATATCTTTTGCCCAAAGACTATGATAATTTTTGTTAAGAGTAAATTGAGGTGCTTTGCTTAAACCCACTAATACACATGGTAAAAATGTATGTCCTAATTCCTCAGCGGCTGAGCGAGGTGATATATTTATATCTAAAGGTAAAGGAGATAAAGCTGGAGCATGAGCACAAGGTATCTGAAATTCTCTGACTATAAGATGGGATATTACGGCTTCAGCACCCGCTAAGGCATCTACACCGCTACCATGACGATAATCCTGTAAGGCTTGAGAGTCAGTATCGTCAGGAAATCTAGCCACTACAGCTAAAGCATTCATTCCATCGTCAATTAATTTTTGTGCCGCCCGTAATAAACTATCAGGATTGCCTATTGTACCCCAACTAGCTCCACTTTCAGCTATTCTTAATTCTACATGTAAAGGAGCATCCGTAATAATATAATTATTAACATTAATACCTAAAGTTGTTCTAACTCCATCGGTAGCTTGTAAGTGTCTATATCTTAATTCTGTTTCTATGGCTTTATCTAAAATTAAACCAATTTTATTTTGAGTGACTGATTCTAATCCCCATTCTCCTGCTGCAAATTTGTCTAATCCATAACCTTCAACATAGTCTATATTTTGACATTGCCAATATAAACTTGCACCATTCATAACATTAGGATGAGTTACAAGGCGATCGCAAATTTGAGCCATTGCCTTTGCGACAGGTAAAGCATCTCCTGCATAACCACCAATGGATGCACCAATACCCGTAGGAATAATTAAAACACCACAATAGGGTTTTTGTTTCATGGCAGAAAATTAATAATGAATTAATTAGTTAGGGTGTGATGAAGGTATAGTCATTTTAAATAAGAATGAAACAGTTTAATAATATTAAAAATTCTCAAAAACCTTGATTTGTGAGCATTGTTCATCCTGAATATTTTTTCTAACTGTCTCAGTGTTATTTTAATTAACTATAAGAAATAGGAGTTAGGAGACAGGAGATAGTAGGGATAATTAACTATCATTTATTTTGTCACAATTGCCTCTACTTTTAACTTTTGTTTATTATCATCAATATTTGTAATCGCCCAACGCAAAGGTTTACCTTCTTGATTCAATTTTTCCTCAATGTCTTTTTTCAATTTAAGAGGGTTTTCTTGTAAGTCAATTTCCGCAGTAATGAAGTGAGTTGTCATAATTTTTGATTGATAAATTTTGAATTTATTATATATTATCGTAAAAACAGTAATGGTAAAAGAATTAATATTTATTTTTCTGTTTCTTCTTCAAACTATATTTTTTATTAAAGTTTATTTTATTTATCTATTATTAATTCTCGGTAAACGGTGTTTAAAACTGCATAATATTTCCCATGAAATTGTACCAATGGTATTAGCCCAATCATCGGCAGTAATTTCTAAATTACCATCTTTTCCTAATAAAGTAACCACTTCTCCTACTTCTAAATCAGGAAAATCAGTGACATTTAACATCATTTGATCCATTGTAATATTACCAATTTGAGCGAACAATTTTCCTTTAATTATTACCTTCATTTTATTAGATAATAAACGAGGAATTCCATCTGCATAGCCAATTCCCACTACCGCCATTTTAATAGGAAAATCAGATTTAAAAGTATGACTATAACTAACCCCAGTATTTGGTGGTAAAGTCTTAATTTGAGTAATACGAGCTTTAACTTCTAAGACTGGTTGTAGTTTTACTTTATCTTTTAAATGAGGTGCGGGAAAAATACCATATAAAGCTAAACCAACTCTCACCATATCATAGTGTAAATTTTGATTAGCTAAAGTACCAGCAGAATTAGCTAAATGTAGTGAAGGGATAGGAATATTTAGGGCTTCTAAAGCGGAAATAGCTTCTTGAAAACGAGAATTTTGTAGCTCCATAAATGACGTGTTAATATCATCTGCCGTAGCTAAGTGAGAATAAATACTTGAGAGATGTAATTGAGGAAATTGTTGAATATAATGAACAAAATCTACTGTATTATGCCAATGAGTGCCAAGTCTTGACATTCCCGTATCTAATTTGAGATGTACAGATAAAGTAGTATTAAGATGTTCTAATGTTTCAGCAAAAATCAAAGCCTGAGAAGGAGTACATAAAGTAGGCTCTAAGTTATATTTAACAATATCTTTAACTTCATCTACTGTGTTAATCGCCCCTAAAATGAGGATTGGTGCAATAATACCCCCTTGTCTTAATTCAATACCTTCGGATAACGTAGCAATAGCTAAAGCATCAACTCCTGATTTTAAGAGAGTTTGAGCTACTTTTATTGCACCATGCCCGTAAGCATCAGCTTTAATAACAGCCATTAATAGAGTTCGATCAAGTAATATTTTTTTAACTTCTTGTACATTATGAGTTAAGGCTTGATGATTAATGTTAATCCATGCCCTTTGTTTTTTATGTTCAGAAGAAGAATGATTCATGTGATAATCATTATTTCAGATAGTAAGATTGATATATTAATTTCTATTGAGAAATTTTAATGGTTAATTTTATGTTGTCCATCAGCAATGGCTCGACTACAACACCAATCACTCGGTAAAGTTGAAGGCCAACCCATTTCAATGGCTTCCTGACAAATAGTAGTAACCGTTAACTGACAATCTATTAATTGAAAATCCTCTTTTTGACATTGTTTGAGACTATGCTTAAGAATAGAATCATCTTGAAACTCAATAGTTTTGTTACATTGAACACAAACAATATGATGATGATGATGGGGATAAGGATGATTTAATTCATAATGTTTATGACCTTCCGCTAATTCTAACTCACGCAAAACTCGCATTTTTGTCATTAATTTAACACTACGATAAATAGTCGATAAACTAATATTTTCCCCTTCTTCTTCTAGTAATTTATGCAATTCTTCTGCACTCAGATGATTACCTTGAGGAAGATTGTTAAATACCTCAAGGATTTTCTCCCGTTGAGGTGTCATTCGCCAACCTCTGGAATTGAGCTTTTTTTTGATTGATGCGGTAGTATCTAAAGACATAAGCAATTTGGGAGAGACAAACTATTTCTTTACTTATGATACTTTTCTTTCACTGCTATTTGCAACTAATTAACTTTAATTGAGAATCAAATCTTAACTTTACTTTATTCTTTTTTCAATTATCAATAATTTTATATAAATCTGGGGCATCCCCGAAGGCAAAACGCCAAGAATTAACCATGTCTTTGTTAGAAAAACTGATAAAAATTATAAAAGCTATTATTGCCATCATCGCAGTCACGGCAAACAGGAAACGATAACCTAAGTCTAATAATAAACTACCTAACACAGGACCACCTAATGCAACCCCCACATCAAAGCCACTGACACAGATAGCAAACACTTTTCCTCTCTCTGTTGCACTACATCTGTCAGAAATTAAGGCAAGGATGATTGGCACTAACATTCCAGCTCCGGTACCTTCTAGGATGGCAGATAATAGTAAGATGTTATTACTTTGAACAAATGTCAGTAAAATCATTGATAAGACATAGCACATAATACTAATAGTAATAAAAATACCTCTACCATGTTTATCTGATGCTTGTCCTGAAATAAATCTGACCACAAAAGAAGCGATGGCGGCTGTAGTGTAAAATAATCCGACATTGAGGGTCAATCCAATATATCGTAAATATAGGGGTAAAAATGTTACTAATGCACCAAATAAGCTACCAATTAATAATAGAATCAGAGTAGGAACGAAAAAAGAAGGATTAAAAATTATTTGTTTGAAAGTGCGATCATTTGATTTATCTCGTTTAGAAGAAATAATATGGGAGTTTTTTCCTTGTTTTGAAGAAGATTCAAATTCCCTAATTTGTATAGCTAAAAAGAAAGCTAAAAAACTAGAACCAGAGGAAAATGCAAATAATACTTGGTAGTTGGTATATTCTTGTAAGAAACCTCCTATAGCAGGTCCTACAGCCATACCAATAGGCACAGCTAGACTCATATAACCGATTAATTCTCCTCTTTGTTTCGGCGGTGATAAGTCCACCACTAATGCACTATAACCTGTGGTAAAAGCGGCGATACTTACACCATGAAAAGCACGAATCACCATTAATTCAGGAATAGAATTTAACATTAAATATCCGATAGGAGCGATGGTTGCAACTAATGTACCAATAATTATCACTATTTTTCGGCTCGGATAATCAACTAATCTACCAATCAATTTTCGTAAAGTACGAGTTAAAAATTTACTGATAGTTGAATGGAGTTTTATTTGTTGAATTAATTGAGTTAATCCATCATCTGCTAATTTTCCTAACCAAACACGAGATAATAATAGCCCAATAGCAAAACACCCCATGACGTAACCCACTTGTTTAGCTGTAGCACCAATATCTTGAATATAAGCAGGTAAAGTTGGCAATAAACAGGTGAGACTTATCCAAAAAAATAAGGCACATAGAAAGAGAATTAGTAAATTGATTAATTTATTTTTCTCAATACTCTGAAAGGTTTTCAGAAAATTCACGCTTTTGTTTAGGGAGGATTGTTACAAAACTTTATATTCTATTCTACAAATAAAATAAGAGTTTTAACAATCGCAATATTATCGCCAATATTAAAGTTAGTGGCAATTTTAGTCTAACTCCAAACTGTATTTGTGTTAATTTATTGTCATAGAATTAATTAAATTATATCTAAGAAAAAACAATCCCAAACTAGACGAGGTTGTATATAACGAGATAAAAATTTTTTAACTTTTTCTAAGGCTTCAATAATATTAATTTTTCGTTCTTTATCCCAATATAAATATTGTAAATAATCAGCCAACCAAATTTGATTTTCTAACTCAATATCTTTACTAATTTGTTTTGCTAAATTTAAACCATCTATAACATTATCAGGTAATTTAGTTAATTGTAACAGTAAATCTGAAGGAATTTCTCGTAATTTTTGCCAATCAGAGATTGCTTTTCCGGGACATCCTTGAGATAGTTTAATTAATTGTGGATAATCTAAAACTTGTGCGGCATCTTCTCGATATAAAACTAACTTTAAATGTTCTTCACTAAGACGAGAAAAAGGGATAATTTGACATCGAGAAACTAAAGTTGACAAGATGGAATCGATGCTAGGTGCTATTAAAATAATAGTAGCTTGTCCTGGTTCTTCTAACGTTTTTAATAACGCATTTCCTGCGGATTCTGCCATTAATTCAGCCGATTCAATTACGACTACAGAGCGATCACACTTTAACGGTGGACGAGCTAAAAATTGACTAATTTCTCTAATTTGTTCGATTCTAATTTTTGGGGATGTTTTGCGTTTAAAGCCTTTTTCTATTGCGTCTGTAGCAGTTAATAACACTCCTTTATCATTGTAAGTTGGTTCTACCCATAAAAAATCAGGGTGATTTCCTGCATATAATTTTTTACAAGCCTGAAGATAATTTTCCGTTTCATCAATCATCAACATTTCTGTAAAACATTTCGCCGCAAATGCTTTTCCAATGCCGTCTGCCCCTACAAATAAATAAGCAGGTGCGACATGATTTTTGGCGATCGCCCGTTCTAATAATTCTATGGCAAGAGGTTGTCCGATTAACTTAGCAAGAGGCTTCATGACAATTAATAATTAATAATTAACAATTATAAAATGCGAAAGTCATTGAAAACTTGTTCACAGAATTAGTTAAGATTTTTAACTTATCGATATAATTATCTTGAGTTTTGTTTATTTTAGATTAAATCAGTATTATTAATTTATACGTCCTCATCCACCATTAATCTATGTCTCTTTCTTCAGAATTTATTAAACGTCCAGTATTAACAACGGTTTGCACCATCGTGATTATCCTCGTCGGGGTAATATGTATGGCACTGTTACCCTTGGATAAATTACCGCAAATTGCTCCCAAGCAGGTATCTGTTACCGCTAACTATGTGGGTGCAGATGCAAAAACTACCGTAGATAATGTTACTAGCGTTTTAGAAAGAGAAATTAACGGCACGGCTGATATTCGCTGGATTAGTTCCAATACGGCTAATACAGGACAAAGTACTATTAACGTTAGTTTTCCCGTCGAAATTGATAGCAACACGGCACAAGTATTAGTACAAAACCGAGTTGCACAAGCCCAATCCAGCTTACCACCCATTGTTAACCAATCAGGGATTACAACGCAACAAGCTTCTCCTAGCGTTACCCTTGCTTACGCTTTTTACTCTGAAAAAGGAGAAGATGGTAAATATTTATATGATACCGTATTCTTATTTAACTACCTCGATCGCTATCTGTGGAATGAATTAAACAGAATTGAAGGGGTAGGAAATTTAAACGCACTAGGCTCATCTACCTATGCTATGCGAATTTGGCTTGATCCCAACAAATTAGCCGCTAGAGGTTTAACCGCTACTGATGTAGTGTCTGTGATTCAAGAGCAAAACTTTGATATTGGTACTGGTGGTGTTGGTAGATTACCGAATCCCGAAGGACAACAATTTGAAATTCCCTTGAAAGTACAAGGACGTTTTGTCACTCCAGAAGAAGCTGAAAATATTGTGGTGAAGGTGGGAGATGATGGAACTTTAATTAAAATTGGTGATGTTGGCAGAGCAGAATTAGGAGTTGAAAATTATATTACTTTAATTACCCTTGATGGAGATACCCCCGCCGTTGCTTTAATTATTTATCAGTTACCCGGTAGTAACGCCCTTGACACGGCAAACGCCATTAAGGCAAAAATGGAAGAATTAAGACAGTCCTTCCCTCCCGGATATAAAGATGTAATTGTTTTAGATAACACTCTTTTCATTGATGCGGCACTAAAAGACTTAGTGGTAACTTTATTACAGGCGATCGCACTGGTAGTATTAGTTATTTTTATCTTTTTACAAGACTGGCGAACCACCGTTATTCCTTCTGTGGCGATTCCTGTAGCCTTAATTGGTTCGATGATTGCTTTAAAAGCTTTAGGTTTTACTCTCAATCAATTAACCTTATTCGCCTGTGTATTAGCAACAGGTTTAGTAGTGGACGACGGTATCGTAATTGTCGAATCTGTTTCCAATAAACTTGCCCAGAGAATGCGTCCTCTACAAGCGGCTTTTGACTCTATGGATGAATTATTCGGAGCAGTCATTGCTACATCTGTAGTGTTAATGGCGGTATTTATTCCCGTATCTTTTTTCCCCGGCACAACAGGGATTGTTTATAAACAATTCGCTTTAACCATTGCCGCTGCAGTACTTTTTTCTACCTTTAATGCTTTAACCTTTTCTCCTACCATGTCAGGGATATTGTTACAAGCCCCTAAAAAAACCAAAGGTCCTTTAGGAGTATTTTTTGAATTATTTAACCGTGTATTTGATGCTTTTAAAGAAGGATACCGCAAGGTAATTACTTTTTTAACTAAGCTCAAAACCCTAATTATGATTATTTTCATAAGTGGTTTAATTTTGACGGGATGGATGTATCAAACTGTACCGCAGGGTTTTATTCCTGAAGAAGATCAAGGGTATTTCTTTGTTATTGCCACCGCACAACCCGGTGTATCTCTCAACTATACCCAAGATATTAACAGTAAAATCATGGCGGAAATCATGGAATTTGAAGAAGTTGATCATGCTATGGCATTAACGGGATTTTCCTTCGATGGTATTAACAGCAATCAAGGTTTATTCTTTATTAAATTAAAAACTTGGGCTGAAAGAGAAGGGGCAAAACATTCCGTATTTGGCGTAATTCGTCGCTTAAACCCTATTTTGAGACAAAAAATCGATAACGCCAGAGTTTTTGCCGTTAATGCTCCTCCAGTGGATGGTTTAAGTAACTTTAGTGGTTTAGAACTTTATATCCAAGATCGTCAATTAACAGGGATGGATGCCTTAATTGATAATACTCAACGGATAATTGCGGCAGCAAATGAACGTCCTGAAGTGGCGGGTGCTTTTACTACCTTTACCTTTAACTCTCCCATCTTAGAGGCAAAAATCAATCGAGAAAAAGTCAAAGCGATGAATGTGGATATTAACGTGGTTTTAGCTAACTTACAAACTTATCTCGGTGGAAACTTTGTTAACCAATTTGTCTTAGATGGGCGATTATATAGAGTTTTTGCGCAAGCTGACGGAGATTTTCGCTCCAATCCTGATGATATTGGTAAAATTTATGTGCGTAGTCGTAACGGTGCAATGGTGCAGATGAGCGATATGTTAACCCTGGAAGAAAGCACTTATCCTCCCATCGTTACTAACTATAATGTTTATCCAGCCATCAAAGTTAACGTATCTCCAGCCCAAGGATATAGCTCAGGGCAAGTTATCCAAGTCATGGAAGAAGTTGCAAATGCCACCTTACAGCCCGGATTTGGCTTTGAATGGACAAACACCGCCGCCGAAGAAAAAACCGCAGGAGGTGCCGCACCTATTGTATTCGGGTTAGGTTTTGTGATGGTATTCTTAGTATTAGCCTCTCAGTATGAAAGCTATATTGATCCGACTATCATTATGTTAACCGTACCCCTATCAATTTTAGGTGCGTTAGGGGGCATCTGGTTAAGAGTTCAATTTCAAGGCACTGATAGTATTTGGCCCATTCTCGATAATAATATTTATGTACAAGTAGGCTTAGTAATGCTTATCGGGATGTCGAGTAAAAATGCCATTCTGATTGTGGAATTTGCTAATCAAGCACGTACATTAGGCATGACTATTACTAATGCGGCAATCTATGCGGCAACAGAGCGTTTTCGTCCGATTTTAATGACAACCTTATCTACTCTATTCGGCTTTTTACCTTTATTAGTTGCCAGTGGTGCAGGTAGTGTCAGCCGTTGGTCATTAGGTACATCTGTATTTGGAGGAATGATTATTTCCACGATTTTGAGTTTATTATTTGTGCCTAATCTTTATATCGTAATTAAGAATTTTGAACAAAATATATTAAGTAACGAGAAGAAACCTCGTAAACCCTCTGATAATGATAAAAATGGTGGTAATCCTAATACTCAAGAATCTCCTATCCTGATGTCAGATAGTTAGAGACAAAACTTAGAGTTATAATCATTTAAAGAATTAAATTTTTCTCAACTACATATACATAGGAGGTAATTAATTTATATGTCAACTCAAGTAATTGATAAGCCTACAAGTAAATCTGAGACTAAACGTAAGCATGATTCAGGTTATCGAGTCTTATTACATAATGATAGTTTTAATACTATGGAATATGTTGTACTAGTTTTAATGGAAACCGTTGGTATTAATGAGCCTCAAGCGGTTAGTGTCATGATGGAAACTCACACAAATGGTATTGGGTTAGTCACTACTTGTGCTTTAGAACACGCAGAATTTTATTGCGAAAGTCTTAAAAGTAAAGGCTTGACTAGCACAATTGAACCAGCAGAATAATTAATAATTAATAATTAACAATTAACAATTAATCTACATAAACAGTTAATTTTAAAAAATTGTCTTTTGAACATATTAAAAAATATCCTTTTTTAGCAAGGTTAGGTTTATTTATTCTTGCTTTAGGAATTATTTGGCTACCTTTTGCAATTCCTATTTACTATCTTATAGGAAAAAAAGATCCTAATTTAACAACTATTATTACTATGGCAATTTTATTTGTCATTTTTTTATTTTTAGTTAAACTTTGGGGAAAATATATTTATGATAATAACAATATTTTTTCTTATTATGGTTTAGTAAATAGTAAAAAAAATTGGCAACATTTAATTAAAGGTTTAATAATTGGTTTTGTTTCAAATTGGCTATTATTTGCCGTAGAAGCATTATTCGGTTGGTTAAGTTTTCAGCCTCCGACGATGGCTTTTCCTAAATTAGTTTTAGAAGGTTTTATTAGTGCAATTGGTATAGGATTTGCTGAAGAATTATTTTTTCGAGGATGGTTACTATCAGAGTTAGAAAAGGATTTTTCTTTGGGTGTTTCTGGTGGCTTAAATTCTTTGCTTTTTGCTGTCGCTCATTTTATCAAACCTCTGTCTGAAGTTATTAGAACTATTGTTACTTTTCCTGCATTATTATTACTAGGGTACACTTTAATCTCAGCAAAGAGATCTCATCAAAATCTTTTAGGTATCAGTATTGGTATTCATAGTGGTTTAGTTTGGGGTTATTATGTGGTTAATGTCGGGGAAATGATAACCTATACAGAAAAAGTACCTCAATGGATTACGGGAATAGATCAAAATCCCATTGCTGGAATTATGGGATTAGGTTTTCTTGCAATCTTATTATATTTTATTAAAACCTCAATAAATACTAAATATGAGAAAAATTAATTTAGAATTTAGATAATTTTATAGAGGATAAAAAATCAAGATTTAAGTATTAAAATTTTTATTATTTTTAGTCTAAATAAGTATTTAAACAGTTTCCAAAAAAAATTTTATTTTAATGTTATTCAAATTATTAATCGCTACTATTTTAGGAGCAATTTTAGGTTTAGAAAGAGAATTAAGACATAAACCGGGGGGAATAAAAACTAATGCTTTAGTCTCTATGGCTTCATGTGCTTTTGTTTTAATTATTGATAATGTTGACTCTACCGAAATAGCTAGAGTTATGACAGGCATTATACAAGGTGTTGGTTTTATTGGCGGTGGGTTGATTCTTAAAGCTGGAAACAATGCTAGGAATGTTACAGGAGCTACAGAAATTTGGGTTTCTTCCGCTATCGGTTTAGCTTGTAGTGTAGGTTTATGGGATTTAGCCCTAGCCTTATTATTATTCTCTTTAATTATTTTAAGAACAATGAGGATCTATTTTTCTAACAAAAATCATCGAGAATCATCAATACCTAAAGATATAGAATAAAATTAATCGAAAAAGTAAAAGATTGATAAATTTTTCAAAAAATGAAGACTGTTTAAACAATTAAAAATTTTCTGCTGTCTTAGTTACAAAAATAAAGAAATTTAGCCAAGAAGATCTTAAAATTAAAGTAAAGAATGAGATAATGAGGTATATTTTTATGAGTACAGAAGATAAAGCTAGAGAATTAATGGCAAAACAAAGAATTCAGACAAATCATGAGACTGAAATTTTGTTATCTTTGACAGAGCAAGAACTACATGAACACCATGTTACAGAGCTTGAAGAAAAGGCAAGAGAATTATTAGCTGAAAATCGTCAACATGATCAGAACTTACAGAATAACATGACTTCTCGAACAGAGCAAGAGTTAGTTTAATTATTCATGATGAGGGGAAATAAAGTAGGAGATAAAGAAATACTTTTTTGTTAAGGTATTTGTTAATTTGGTATTTTTTAACTGGTTGATTTTTATAGCTCTCTTAATTCACTCAGCTATTCCCCCATTATAGTATTTATTTTCCCTTGTCCTTTGCTATAAAAATCAATTTTTAGAAAAATTAATAATTTTGCATATTTTAAGGATACCTTCTGGATGTACTATTAAAAGCCCTAGTGAAAATTAACTCAATTTAGTACTATAGATGAAAGACAATAAAATAATCAAAATTGGTGATGTTGTTAAAGTGAAAGGTAAATTATACTTAGTATTTGATATTACAGATACTCGTATTTTTTGTCGTTTATTTAGATTCACAAAAACAGGACGTTTTCAATATTATCAAGATTATAATTTTCCTATAAATATCTGCCAATTAAGTAATATCAAAGAAAAACAAATAATTTATGAAGAAAGAAGACAAGCTAGTATTCAAAGAAAACCTTATTCAGCTATTTGTGCTAACTATATTCATCATTTAATTCGTTAGTATAATTTTTATGATAATTCGTTTAAATATTGTTGATAAATTTTCCACTTTTTTATCCATTACTGATAGTTATAAGTTTATTTTACATTGGCGTATAGACTATAAATTAAAAAAGAATATAAAAAAAATTATTTTACAGTCATCAGTTGAAGCTGATATTTTAGCTTATCAAATGTTAAACAATTTACGAATAAATAATAACTTAATTTTACGGCATCATCTAACATCTTATCTTCAAGAAATATCTTATTGGACAACAAAATATGTTTATTTTCATCTGAATAATATTATTACTCCTTTAACTCTTGATGAATGTTTTTTATTAGCGAGTGAAGCCATAACTCAACCAGAAAAAATATTAAGAAAATATCAATTTGATGGTGGTAGTAAAATAACTACTTATGCTTATACTCGACTAAAAACTATTGTAGCTGATAAAATATATCTTAGTAGGAATTGGAAATTATTAACTAATTGGGGATTATTAAAAAAAATTAGTAAATCTAATAGAGAAAATATTTTAAAAAATATTGGCGGTTTAACCGAAAATAAGTTAAAAGAATATTTATTAGTATGGCAATGTTTTGTTGATAATTATACGTCTTTTTCTACTACTAAAAATAAGTCTTTATCTCCTCCTAATTTAGCACAACTAAAGCTGATGACTAGTCAGTATAATTTATTAGGGAAAAAAATCTTTGAATTTACATCAGAGTTAACTATGGAAGAATTTAAAGAAAGAGTTGAATTTTGTGGAGAAAAAGCAAGATTATTTATTAATCCAGTGACAGTTGAATATCCAGAAGATAAAGAAATCAATCAAGAGGAAAATTATATACATTATTTCAATGACTTGGAGGAATATCAACAAAAAGAAAAAATAAATCTAATTCTTGTCACCACTTTTAAATCTCTTAATCTTCCTTCCCAAAGTATCTTTTATCTTTCAGAAGCATTTGGTTTCACTCAACAACAAATCATAAAAACTATTCGATTAACAAACTCTAATTTTCCTAGTCAACAATATCAACTTTCAAGAGATACCGAAAAAATTAGAAAATACTTGCTGGATGTGGTGATTAAAAACTTTAAAGGAGAAAAAGAAAAATTTAATCCAGAAAAAATTAAATCATTAATTCAACTGTTAAAACAATGGTTAACGGAATATATAGAATCGGAAATGTTATTACTATGTCAAGAATCTTTTCTTTCCATAGAAACTTCTCAACAAAAATCACTTGAAAACAATTATTTTAACTTTTATTTAGATAAATCATCTATTCTCGAACATATTTCAGTTGAACTTATTAATATTTTTAGGCAAAAATTAAATGCTAAACTGAATTTACAGTTAGAAGAAAATACTTTGATTAATAATAATATTAAACTATGGTTAGAGAAATTTTTTCATGAATATTTTAATCAACAATAAAATTTTTTTTGACAATCTTAATTTTACTCTTTTTATTTAATTTTTAAAATTATTATGACTAATTTAATCTTTTTTGATACTCCTATAGACCAAATAAAAATACAATTAACTGATAAAATAAAAACTGAAACTTGGCAAAATATTAACCAGTTAAGTAATGACATTGCTCTTGTTCGAGGTTATCTTAATTTATTAGTAAGAAAAATATTTATTTCATGGCTTAATTTAATATTAGAGAAAAATTTTAGTGATACCATGAAATTAGAAGATAATTTAAGTATTTGGGAATTTATTAATGGTAACGCTATTGATATTGATTCTAGTCGCATTATTTTAATTCCTATAGAAACTCAAGACAAAATTGAATTTTCTATTCCTGAAGAATGGTTAAAAATTCCTCAATGGGTAGGAAACTATTATATAGCTGTAGAAGTAAATTTAGAAGAAAACTATCTGAATTTTGCTGGTTATATTTCCTATGAAGATGTAAATAATTATGGTAAATTAGATTCTTTTAATCATTGTTATGATTTACCCTATGAATGCTTAGAAACTGATTTAAATTTAATCTGTTTAGAATATGAATATGGTTGGGATTCTATTCCACAAATTTTACCTTTACCCTTTCTTTCATCTCCTATCAAACAAAATTTATTTAAAGAAATTCAAGATAATTTATCTTCTTGTCTTTTGGTTAACTTTGGACATTGGTTAAGTTTACTTAGTGATAATAAAACTCGTTATCAATTATTTGCTAGTCGTAAATCTGTCAATTTAAGTGAATGGTTAAAAGGTAAATTCTTGACAAATTTAAGTAAAGGTTGGCAAACTTTAGATATGTTGACTCAACAATATATTAACTTTGACTTTTCTTTAAACCCTGTTTTTTCTTCTCGCTCATTTTCTTTTACTGATTCTCTTAATATTTTACAAAAAAATATTGATAAAGATCAAATAAATAAAATTCTTAATAACATCATTAATTTAGATATTGATAATGAATTAAAAATAGACATAATTAAAATTTTACCTAATTTAATTAATGATAATGATGAAGAAATACGTTGGAATGCAGCTTTAGCTTTACAAAAATTAGACGATAATCATCCATCTTGTGCTATTTGGCAAGGAAAAATTATTAATTTAGATTCTAAACAATTAAGTTTATTAATAGGAGTTTTAGAAAAAAGTAGCACGGAAATTGATATTTTTATAAGACTTTTTAATTTGAATAAAAATTATAATTTACCAGAGGATTTACGATTGCAAATAATTGATCAAAATAATAATATTTTTGCAAATTTAATGGCTAATGATAATGATCGTATTTTACAATATAAGTTTTGGGGTAATACCGAAGAAAAATTTATAATTAAAGTTATTTTAAATAATAATTATTTTGAAGAAAAATTTAATATTTAACTATAGCATTACCAACTTATAGCTTTTACTTTTAAAGAGAATAAAATATATCAGATAGATTTTAAAAAGATTATTAATTGTATTTACGATACCCAAAAATGATATATTAAGAAAATTCTTATTATTAATATAATCTATAATTATTCGTCGTGATTAATCTTATTCAAACCTCCCAAGATCATCAATTAATTATTGAAAATAAAGCATATTCTTTACAAGGAAAAATATCCATTCCGGGAGATAAATCCATCTCTCATCGTGCTTTAATGTTAGGTGCGATCGCATCTGGAAAAACTATTATTAAAGGTTTATTACTAGGAGAAGATCCCCGTAGTACTGCACAATGTTTTCAAGCAATGGGAGCAAAAATTTCTCAATTAAATAGTGAAGAAGTAATAGTCACAGGGATAGGAGAAGAAGGGTTACAAGAACCATTAAATATTCTCGATGCGGGGAATTCAGGCACAACCATGCGTTTAATGCTAGGTTTATTAGCATCTCAACCTAACAAATTTTTTGCCGTCACAGGAGATGATTCCCTGAGAAGTCGCCCTATGTCAAGAGTAGTTCAACCATTACAACAAATGGGTGCAATCATTTATGGTAGAAATACTAATAAAAATGCACCTTTAGCTGTTATTGGACAAAACTTAAAAGGAATTCATTATCATTCTCCCATTGCTTCTGCACAAGTCAAATCTTGTATTCTGTTAGCAGGATTAATGACAGAAGGTAAAACTACAGTTACCGAACCAGCTTTGTCAAGAGATCATAGTGAAAGAATGTTACGAGCTTTTGGTGCAACTTTAGAAATCGATGTTGATACCCATAGTGTAACTATTGAAGGTAAAACAAAGTTATATGGACAAACAGTCATAGTACCGGGAGATATTAGTTCGGCGGCTTTTTGGTTAGTAGCAGGAGCGATTACACCTAATTCTGAGTTAACCATTGAAAATGTAGGTATAAATCCTACTCGTACAGGTATTTTAGAGGCTTTGATGATGATGGGTGCAGATATTACCCTTGAAAATAAAAGGGAAACAGCTGGAGAACCCGTGGCAGATTTAAAGGTAAAATCAAGTAAACTCAAAGCCTGTACCATTGAAGGAGCAATTATTCCTCGCTTAATTGACGAAATTCCTATTCTTGCGGTGGCTGCCTGTTTTGCCGAAGGTACAACTATTATTAAAGATGCCGAAGAATTACGGGTAAAAGAAAGTGATCGATTAGCAGTGATGGCGACAGAATTAAATAAAATGGGGGCAAATATTACGGAATTACCTGACGGCTTAGAAATTATGGGCAGTGTTACTCTCAAAGGCTCAGAAATGGATAGTTATACAGATCATCGTATTGCTATGAGTTTGGCGATCGCAGGTTTAAATGCCAAAGGAAAAACAACCATTAATCGTGCACAAGCCGCTTCTATTTCTTATCCTACATTTGTGAAAACATTAAAATACTTAACAAGCCATAGAGATTAATCAATAATAAAAGTAATTAGCATTTATTTTTACCTCAGTTCGATCTCAGAATAGATGATGATTGATTTTTGTTGACAGGCAGACAAGCGGACAGGTTGACAGGTAGATTGTATTTTTTATAAATGAATAAAATTTTCTCAAAACTGGATCGAATATTGTCTTCTAATCTCCTTGTCTTCTTGTCTCCTTGTCATGTTTTCATCTTTTTTTTGTCGAACTGAGGTAATTTTAATTTTTCGTTAACTGTGCCTTTTTAATTTCTGTCAAAGTGAAAATAGCCTCAAATTCTAAGCCTTGAGACTCATAAAATTGACGACCTCCTGCTTCACGATCTACTAAAGAAATAATTTTGTTTACCTGATAACCAGCATTTTTTAATCTTTCTACAGCCAACATAGCTGATTTCCCAGTAGTTACGACATCTTCTAACACCACAACTTCTGCATCGGCATCTAAATCAGGTCCTTCAATGTAAGCTTTTGTACCATGACCTTTAGCTTCTTTACGAATAATGAGGGCTGGAATAGGCTTATTTTCATAGGCAGACACCACACTTACAGCACTAACAATGGGATCAGCACCTAAAGTCAAACCTGCCACAGCAGCAGTATTTTCTGACAATAAAGAAAAAATTAATTTTCCAACTAATAAAGCACCTTCAGCTCTTAAAGTGACTTGTTTACCATTGAGATAAAAATTACTTTTCTGTCCCGAAGAAAGAGTAAAATCTCCTTCTTGATAAGCATATTTGAGAAATAAATCTAGTAATTGTTGTCTTAGAAAGGCACTATTATTTTCCATGAATGTTTTAACGTAGATCCGTTACAATTAGAGCAACATGATCTTACCAAATATCAATTATGTTATCAAAAATTTCTCGCTTTGTAGCCATTGCAACCTTAACAACTTTAACTTGTGTGATCACCCATCCTAGTGAAGCACAACCTGTTAATTCTGAACAATCATCAACGATGGATATAGTAGAGTCTAACACTCCTATAAATATGAATCAATTAGTTAACCAAGCTTTTTCAGAACATAGTGGCAATTTTTTTGAACAAGCAAGTATTGGAGGACAACTTAATACTATCTTCGGATGGCGTAATTTTCCTCAAGGTTCTTTTCCCGAAAATAATATTACTAGAGATGGTTTATTACTTAATGCTATACTCTCAGATTATTTTAAACAGTTACAAGAAAAAGAACCCACTATTAGAACTAGAGACATTCCTAACCCTTTTAATAGTTCTGTGGGAGAAGATCCCAATTATATCCGTTGATTTTATTTTTTATCCAGGGTACAGGAGTTGAACCTGTCTTGGGCGAATTATGAGTTCGCTGCCTCAACCGCTCGGCCAACCCTGGTAATGACATTCTTTTTTTTGCCACCTTCACTATTATAAAATATATTCCTAGGAATTTGTCAAATATAAATTTTTATCAATGAAAATAAATACAGTAGAATTATTAAAACCTACCACTATTGCTAGTACGATTGTCTTGTTAAGTAGTCTAGCTGTAGGAATAGCCAGTGGATTATTTTCTTTTTATTTGGGTGGCACATCTCTTGTGGGTGTTACCTCACCCCCAGAAAATCCCACTCAAAAAATTAATAATAAAGAGAAAAATGACTTGAAAGAAAAAAAATTTCATTTGATGTCTGAAGAGAAAATACTGGTTCAAGTTTATGACTATATTCATGAAGCCAGAAAAGAAAGTAAAGTTAAAGAAAAATCTCAAAAATAAATAATGATTGAAGATTTAGTAACTTTCAAAAAGACAATTAACAATATAACGTTGATTTCTGGAGATATCTGATGACTTGGCATCAATTATCATTGAGAGTTTTATCTATTTTTCTGTTAATTTCAATCAATGCTTTTTTTGTAACGGCAGAGTTTGCAATTGTTTCCGTGAGAAGATCTCGTATTGATCATTTAGTCATAGGAGGTGATATAGCGGCTCAAACAGTACAGTCTTTACAAAAAAGTTTGGATAGATTACTTTCCACTACTCAATTAGGTATTACTTTATCTAGTTTAGCTTTGGGTTGGATTGGGGAAGATACTCTTGCTATTTCTTTACAATATCTAATCTCCATTTTACCTTTATCTCAAGCAATAATTAATGTTTTAACTCGTTCTATTTCTATTCCTTTAGCTTTTTTTTTATTAGCTTATTTACAAATAGTTTTAGGAGAACTTTGTCCAAAATCTTTAGCTTTATTATATCCTGAACAATTAGCTCGTTTTTTAGCACCTCCTATTACGGTTATTGGTGGCATTTTTAAACCTTTTATTGATATTCTTAATCAATCTACTCGTTACTTATTAAAATTAATAGGAGTTGAATATACAGGGCAAGGATGGTATAAACAAGTAACCCCTGAAGAATTGCAATTAATTATTAAAACTGAAAGAGATTCTTCTGGATTAGAAGCTGAAGAAAGAGAATTATTAAGTAATGTTTTTGAATTTGGAGATGTTGAAGCTTTGGAAGTCATGACTCCTAGGGTTAATATTAAAGCTCTTGAATTATGCGCTACTTATCGACATTTATGGTTAGAAGTTGCAGACACAAAACATTCCCGTTATCCAATTATTGGTGATTCTTTAGATGATATTAGGGGAATTGTGGATTTTAAAGATTGTCTCTCTCTTTTAGAAGAAAATTCTCTTAATCTCGAAACTTCTTTAGAAGATTTTATTAAACCTGTGCGTTTTTTGCCAGAATCTACTTCTTTAAGTGAATTGTTGACTATAATGCAACAATCTCGCCTCAAAATGGTAATTATCGTTGATGAATATGGTGGTACATCAGGATTAGTCACCATGCAAGATTTAATCAACGAAATTTTAGGAGGTGATGAAAGTCAATATAATGATGATACTTATAATATTACGGTGATTGATGAACAAAATTTTTTAGTTCCTGCACAAATTAATTTAGAAGAATTAAATGATTTATTGGATTTTAATTTACCTTTAATTGACGATTATCAAACTTTAGGAGGTTTTTTAGTTTATCATTGGCAAAAAATACCTAAACTATACGAAGTTTTTAGTTTTGATAATTATCAGTTTACCGTTATGGATATGGATAGTCCTCGAATTAATAAAATAAAAATTACTCTTCAGGATAAATAAATATTTTCAATTTTCTATCATAATCTTAATTGTTTTTTTTGTTGGTGAGATTCATGGGCTAAATCCATTAACAATTGTGAATAAAATCCTTCTTTTAATGATGGTTTTAAATTAATATTTGTATCAATAGAATTAACTAATTGATCAACTACTCGAATAAAAGGTGCTAATCTGCCATCGGTATATACTTGAGGAAAAGCTAATCTTTTTGGAATTTCTATCTCTGTTAATGGTTTATCACCATCGGAGGCGTATAATTTAAAACCGTGTACATAGTCTTTTAAGTTACTACTTCCTAATACTAAAGTGCCTTTTTCTCCATAAATTTCTAACCAATGTCCTCTTCCTTGATAAGTCACAGAACTTAAGTTAATCTGTACAGGTGTGCCTGTTTTAAGTTCAAGGGTGATTAAACAAGTATCATCAGCAGTAACAAGTTTTAATTCATTGTTAGATAAAGGATCAGGACGTTCGGCGATCGCACAGTTCAAATGAGCGGAAATAGTATCTACTTCACCAAATAACCAATTAATATAATCAAAAACGTGAGAGCCTATAGCACCTAGCGCACCGCCACCTTTTTCTTTGACAGAATACCAATTCCATGGTCTAGTAGGATTAGCACGGGAAGCCACTAACCAATCTATTTTAATTAAGCGAATTTGACCCACATAATCTTGTTCTAAATATTCCTTTAATAGTTGCCACGCAGGAATAAAACGAAATTCAAAATCAGCAATAGCAATCTTACCTTTTTGTTGAGCTAATTGAGCTAATTTTTTCGTTTCATTAGCATTAAGATTAAGAGGTTTTTCGAGGAGAATATGTTTATCATTTTTAAGGGCAATTTTACCCATTTCATAGTGTAAAAAAGGAGGGGTTGAGATACTCACCACATTTACATTAGAGGAAGTACAAAGATCTTCAAAAGAGTCCGTAGCATAAGGAATCTTATACTTTTGAGCGATCAATCGAGCCTTGTTCAAATCTCGATGATAAATAGCCGTAACTTCTGTACGAGGATGAATTTGAAAAGCTGGTAAATGAATTTGCTTACCAAAACCAGTACCAGCGATGGCAACTTTAATTTTATTTCCTTCAGTCATTTTGATTATAAATAATTAACAGCAATACAACACAGCTATTTACTCAATGTAATTACATGGATAAAGTAATGTTTGTAAGGGAATTGAGTGTCCACGATAAGCCAACACACTACCATCTGAATTATACCACGTAGCACTAGGATTCCCAACATTATAAGTCATAACTTGACCATTGGGATAATACCACGTAGCACTAGAATTCCCGGTATTATAAGTCATAACTTGACCATTGGGATAGTACCAAGTAGAACCGACACGCCCAGCACCATAAGTCATAACTTGACCATTAGGATAGTACCAAGTAGAACCGACACGCCCAGCGCCATAAGTCATAACTTGACCATTTTGATAGCGCAGAGTTTCACCATTTCCTTGTTGTGCAGAAAAGCACATTTTTTGAGCTAGAGTCAGTTTTGTTTTTTGATTATTATCCATGACTTTTGAACAAGCCTCCCGTGCTTCTCTAGCAGGTGTACCCCTATCCACTAAAGAGTCGATACAATCATCAACATCTGCATAAACTTTATTTGTGATACTACTATTGATAGTTAAAAAAATTAAAAAAACAATGGTTTTACTAATTCCAGATTTCATAAAATTAATCATGGCAAAATATAGGGTCTTATTAATTCAAATAACATAGTATGGCTTGACTAAAATGATGAGACTAAAAAAACCATCCGTAGGAATGTAAACCTTTACCCAATAAATTCACCCCTAAATAACAAATCCACACAACTGCAAAACCACTAGCGGCTAGTATTGCTGGTTTTTTTCCTTGCCAACCTTTGGTTATTCGTGCGTGTAAATATGCCGCAAACACTAACCATGTAATTAATGCCCATGTTTCTTTAGGATCCCAACTCCAGTATGATCCCCATGCTTCATTAGCCCACACACCACCAGAAATAATACCAATGGTGAGTAAAGGAAAACCTAAGCCGATGATACGATAGCTAATATTATCAAGAGTATCAATTAAACTCAATTTCTCAGGAGAAAGGGAAATAACTTCTGTTGTCGGCGTAGTTAAAACAGCAGTATTTCCTGAAGAATCATCTATATTCAGGTTGATGGATTCGGTTTTATAGTTTAAATTTAATTTTTTAACATTACGGTAAGCTCCTGTACCAACAGAACTACCTCTTAATTGAATTTCTTTGCCTTGGGTGAGAATTAAAAAAGCGATCGCCATTAAAGAACCTACCATCAAAGCCGAATAACTAAACATCATAACGCTAACGTGCATCATCAACCAGTTCGATTTTAGAGCAGGTACAAGAGGTTCACTGTGTTGCATTTCTGAGGGTAAAGATAGTGCCGCAAAAGCCGTAATTCCCATCGCCACTGGAGAAGTTACTACTCCTACTAACCTACTGTTACTCATATTTTCTGCAATTAGATGTACTGCGGTAATACCCCAAGTTAAGAAAAATAACGATTCATAAAGATTACTTAAAGGAAAATATCCTGCTTCAATCCAACGGGCAATTAATAATGTAGCGATCGCCAAATTAGCAATAATCATTCCCGTAGTGCCAATTTTAGGTAACAAGGTGAAATTAGGGAAAGCCGTACCTACCCAATAACATAACATGGTGAGAAAAAGGACAGCGAAAGAAATATTATCTAAAGTATTTTGTAAATTAACTAAGTCCATAAGTGTTAAATGTTGAAATGATTAATATATAACTATTTTGTTTATTGTTTTAAACTTCAATTTATTAGTCCATTTTAATGGAGGTATGCTATTAGCACTGAAATTTTCTTCATATTGGGATAATTGCCAAAAAACCTTTGCTTTATTGCAGGTGTGAATGACATTAACCTTATATCGCCAAGATTTTAACCTCAGCCCATGTTAACTATTTTATGAGAGAAGGTGGTAATTTACCTAATTGTTAAGGCTTTTGGGCAAGAAATATTAAATTAACACTATACTATGTTTTATTTTTCTATGTTTCTCTTTCATACTAAATTTTTTGTTGATAAACAACGCCTCTTTTTGTTGTTTGAGTAATAGTAATTAAATGTTTTAACTGATAACCAGAATCAGCTTTTAACCAAAGAAATAAATCTTTTCCTCAGTTTCATGTATATTGATAATTATTAACTGTCATACTCCCTGTGGAAACTTTATCGGGTGGAAGATTAAATTCCCCAGTATCACGCTCTCGATAAATATCATCATTTTGTTTAATCAAAGTAGTAATACTAAATTTCGTATTGGTTAATAAATCTCGAACTTTTCCGTTATCAACTAAGATTAATTGATAGGGTTTTTTATCAGTATTATTATCAATTACTTGGTAAGATTTAATTCGATTCGGTTCAAAACCTCCTGTTATAATTAAAGTCGTTATGTTATATTCGATTTTTGTTTGATATTCAATCGTACCCTCAGTGTTATTCGCTTCTAAAGACATTTTAGGGGTAGTAGCATTTAAAACTATTTCCCCTCCTAATTTCAATATTGTTAATTTCTAGTTGGGTAGGAGTTTGTTTAAAAATCCACAAAATACGATAGCTAAGGTTAGCCGTAGATAAAAGATAAGTATAATTATTATCCACACGAGAGTTAGAGTTAAGTAAAGACTGTAATCCTTGTCGATTTATCGAAGTATTCTTAGTTAAATCAACTTTTTTTGGGAATAACGTGATACTGATTGTATTCATTGATTTTCATTTCTCCGTAATAAAGGTCTAATTTTTTACCGTCTGGGCTAATTCTATAACCAATTATTTTGTCAAAACACAATCAATATCGAGCATACTTTCTTATTTGTCCTAAATATTCTCCTTTTTCTATAATAGCCTGAGTAACTTCTTCCAAAGTTTCAATATCCTTAAAAAAATGGGCTGAAAGTTCTTTTCTTAAAAGTCATTTCATCTGGGAAGTATTTGATAGATGTTTGGCTATATGTTTTGTATCTAATTCAAGAGGATAGTTAATATTTGTCATTTATTTTTTGATTAGACAAAATAATTACTTACTAAAAAATAGAATTTAATTTTTAAAATTCTGACGGTAATTTTAGCATTTTAGACTCCTTGAGTTAGTTATAAGCATTTTGTCTATGTTTAACTTGATAGATAACTATACTCTTAAGCTACAAAGATTTGATCAAGGAAAAAACGAACATTCATCTATAAAAAATAAAGATTCACTTCCATTGAGTAAGTTTTATAAAACGGCGAAGAAATCTTGAATAAAAGTTAAAATAGATTGCAGGTTAACTCTACTTAACAGATTAGTTCTAACTGAGAGATTATAATAAATTATCAGTATCCAAAATTAGGATCGAATTTTATGATTGACGTAATTATTATTAGTATTTTCATCTTAGCCTTTGGTGGTGTAGGCTTTGATCTTATTCAAATTCTGCCCGATGAGATACAAAATCAAATTTCTAATATTCAGGCTTTACGATGGTTAGCAGCAGGATTTGCTTCTATTATCGGTTTAGCCATGGGTTTAGTGGCACAAACTACCTACAGAAGATTAGAGCAAAAAATCCGTAAAACTCCTATCGAAGTTATCATCACACGAGCCATTGGATTAGTAATCGGCTTATTATTAGCTAATTTAATGTTAGCTCCAATTTTCCTATTACCAATTCCGGGCAACTTTAGCTTTATAAAACCCATGATGGCAATTTTGGGAAGTATCATGTTTGCAGTTTTAGGGGTATCTTTAGCGGATACTCATGGACGCACTTTCTTACGCTTAATTAATCCTAATAGTATTGAATCCATGTTAGTGGCTGAAGGTACATTAAAACCCGTTGCTACCAAAATTCTTGATACTAGCTGTATTATTGATGGACGTATTCAACAATTATTATCCACTGGTTTTTTAGAAGGACAAATTTTAATTCCTCAGTTTATTTTAAATGAATTACAACAGTTAGCTGACGCTACCAATGATCAAAAAAGAGTCAGAGGTAGAAGAGGATTAGATATTTTGAATCAGATGCAAGAAACTTATCCTGACAAAATTGTGATTCATCCTGAAGAATACGAAGAAGTAACTACTGTAGATGCTAAATTATTACACTTGGCCCATGATATTAACGCTATGTTGATTACTAATGATTTTAATTTAAGTAAAGTAGCTAGTTTACAAAAAATTGAAATCCTCAATGTTAATGATTTAGCACAAGCTGTAAGACCAATTTATCTGCCCGGAGATTATATTGACTTAAAAATTCTTAAACACGGAAAAGAACCAACTCAAGGTATCGGTTACTTAGAAGATGGTACAATGGTGGTAGTAGAAGAAGCCAATGGTCATGTAGGTGAGGAAATGAGGGTTATTGTTACTTCTGCTTTACAAACTTCCGCAGGAAGAATGATTTTTGCGAAAACCAATGCTTCGGCGATGATTTCTTAATTTGAAAGTAAAAAAAATGGACAATGCACAATTAATATCTTTGAAATAATTATTGATTGTTTCTTGTTCATTTATCTTTTCTCATTGTTAATTGTAAAGATTGCTTAATAATGTCAGTGTACTTGTAAATTAAGTGAACATTGAAGATTAAGATAAAATAAACATTTTTAAAACAATTAATTATAAATATAACAATGGCAAATAATTATCAAGTTAGGTTAGTTAATCAAGAAAAAGGTATTGACAATGTAATTGAAGTAGGTGCAGATGAGTATATTTTAGATGCTGCAGAAAGACAAGGTTTCAATTTACCTTATTCTTGTCGAGCAGGAGTTTGCGTTAGTTGTACGGCAAGATTAACAGAAGGTACGGTTAATCATGACTATGACTTTTTGAAACAAAAGGAAATCGAAGCGGGTTTTTTCCTTACTTGCAAAGCCTTCGCTACTTCTAACTGCGTTGTGGAAACTCATCAGGAAGATGCTTTATTAGATTTATAAATGTCTTTCTTCTAATAGTTTCCCCATTATCGTCTAATATGGATAGGTTTTATTGTGGGCTTTATAAGCATTAATTACTTAGGGATAAGCCCACTCAAAAATCATTTTTTCATGAATTTCTGATGATACTCTTAATTAATCATCAAATCCTCCCTCAAGTTGTAGTTTATGCCCTTCAAATAAAATAGTAAGAAATATTTATTTCTCAATCTCAGTAAATAAAATTTTCTCCACTCTTCTTCTATTGTATTTATCTTTAAATTCAGTAAAAAGAATAGTGCTTTTTTCTCAATACAAAAAAATAAGTTGCCTTAATTGATTTTAAATTTTTGCCCCATCTTTAGGAATTACTTTCTACAAAAATTTAATCGCTCATTTAGGCAATTTTATCCCATCTTTCATCCCCATGGATTTCTGATTTGAGTCACGATACGTCCATTTTCTTAATTCTTAATATAGCCGTAGAGTGACTAATTTGTTTCTTTTTTGTCACTTTTGGTTTTTTATGTTGTTAACATTGCGAATTCGAAAATAAAACTCACTTTATCCTCTTTTCCTAGTGCAATGCGATCACCAGACTTTAAACGGTGACGGTTACCTGTGGCTAGAGGAGTGTGATTAATATAAGTTCCGTTAGCACTACCACTATCTTCGATATAAAAATTATCATCTTCTTGGATAATATTTGCATGAATACGGGAAACTACTTGAGAATTAGGAAAACCTGATACATCTATGTCGGGAGGGCTTTTTTCATTTGGTTTCCCAATATGAATCACCGTTAATTCTAGAGGGATTTCTAAAATAATATTAGTTTGTACATGAGTAAGAGTAGCTTTGATAGTCTGAATTTGAGTTTGATTATCTCCCATGATGTCAGTTATTCTGGAAGAAGAATTATGAGAAAATATATCCATATCAAGGCTATTAATATTTTTTAAATCTGTGATGATGTCAGTAATAACCTCTGATTCATTAACTACTGCCGTCACAACATTCGTTGTCGTTTCATTATTATTTAAGTCTAAGGAATTTTTTTCTAAAAGAAAATCACATTCAGGACATTTAGTTACTTCATCTTCGATAAACTTACCACAGTTAGAACAAATAATCATAATAATTGAAAATTAATAATTAAGAATTACTTATAAACCAGATTAACTCCCCTTGAGGTTTAATTAGCTTACTAGGATATTGATTAGTGTCTCCTGTCTCACTAAAAACCTGTTGTAAAGCCTCTTGTTTATTACTACCAGATACCAAGAAAATAACGCAATTTGCTTGATTAATCAATGGTACAGTAAAAGTTAATCTTAAACTATCTTCTTTATTCCCCACTGTTATTAGGCGATCACATACTTGTAAGGCTTGGGTATGAGGAAAAAGAGAAGCTGTGTGACCATCATCTCCCATACCTAATAGAATAAGATCAAAAGTAGGAAAACCCGAAGTTATCTCAAAAAAGTTTAGTAACTCTTGATTGTGTTTATCGGCATCCGCTTGAGGATTATTCGCCGTTGTAGGCATGGCATGAATATTATTGGGGGGAATATCTACCTTATCTAACCATGCTTCTCGTGCCATTTTTTCGTTACTATCGGGATGATTCGGTAACACATAGCGCTCATCACCCCAAAATATATGAATTTTATCCCAAGGTAAATCAGTTTGTGCAATAGCTTCATAAATTGGTTTTGGTGTACTTCCACCAGCTAAGGCAATAGTACAGATATTATTTTTGACGATCGCTTCTTTAATTTTTTGTATAATCAGAGCAGTAGCTTGAGTAATTAAAGCATTTTTATCAGAAACATTGTTAATTTGTGTCATAAATAGTTAATGGTTGATAGTTAATAGTTTATTATTCACCGTTTATTAATTTCTTAAGGTTAAAATTTCATAACCATTATCAGTAACTAAAACAGTATGTTCAAACTGTGCTGAAAGTTGTTTGTCTAAGGTTACAACAGTCCAACGATCTTTCAAAGTACGAGTATGTTTCTTCCCGGCATTAATAATTGGTTCGATTGCTAATGTCATTCCTGCTTTTAATTGTACATTTGGTAAGTCTTTTGTGCGAAAATTGAATACGGAAGGCTCTTCATGTAAATTTCTACCGACACCATGCCCGACAAAATTCTCTACCACACAAAAACCATTTTTCTCAACATAATCTTGAATTGCCCCGGCAATGTCCATTAAATATTTTCCTGCTTTTACTTGTTCAATGCCTTTATACATAGCAGTTTCAGCAACTTCTAATAATTTAGCAGTACTTCTTTTAACCTTTCCCACGGGAAAAGTAATACAGGAATCACCATGATAACCATTATAAAATGCACCCGTATCAATTTTGAGTATATCCCCCATTTGAATGACTTTCTTCGGGTTAGGAATACCATGGACAACTTCTTCATTAATACAAGCACAAATCGAAGCAGGAAAACCATGATAACCTTTAAAGCTAGGGGTTGCACCCATTTCTCTGATTCTTTTTTCGGCATACTCATCTAAATCCGCTGTTGTCATACCGGGTTTAGTTATTTCGCTAATTTCTTTTAAGACTGTAGCGACAATTTTTCCAGAAATACGCATAATTTCAATTTCTGCTTCATTTTTTATTTCTATCCCTTTCCCATTTTTTTTCATGGGTGGTAATCCTTTAGTTTTAGGAGGATTCTCTCGTTTATTTTTATTAATATTAGATAGTAAATCTTGTAAATTTTTCATAATTATTGATTATAATAGTTAGTCTGAAACAATTTAGAATTAACTGAATAATCTTGAATTCTAAATTGTTAATTATTAATTATTAATTGTCCAGTCATACCTGCTTGTTTATGTCCAGCTATGGAACAATAAAGTTCGTAAATACCTTCTTTTTCTGGGATAAAAACCCAATCTGCGACACCTTCAGGTTTTAATTCTAATTCATGAATTGCACCTTTTATTTCGACTTTTCCAGCTTGTACTTTTTGTGTCCAACTAGCGTCTGCAAAATCTTTAGCAGTAAAATAATGTTTTTCTGGACTAGGATTGTTAAGGATTAATTTATATTTTTGTCCTTTACGAAATTGAAATTTATTAGGTATAAACTTTAATTCTCCTTGAGCATTCCCTAGGCTAATATTTACTGTTTCTATATCAATATTTGCTTGGGCGCTTAACATAAAATTAAAGAAACAAAAAACAAAAATAAAAATGGAAAA
This sequence comes from Geminocystis sp. NIES-3708, assembly GCF_001548095.1. NCBI lineage: Bacteria > Bacillati > Cyanobacteriota > Cyanophyceae > Chroococcales > Geminocystaceae > Geminocystis > Geminocystis sp. NIES-3708. The sequence goes on from NZ_AP014815.1 coordinate 2,769,231, forward strand.
AAGAATATTTTTTAGTTTCATTTTAATACTTTATATTTATTATGATAAATTAATTATTAAAGGTATTTTTGCAATAATAACGATATTTTGTGTTTAGTTTCTGTTGGTGCTGTATCTAAGGGAGTTAAAATAGCGGTTTTTAAGGCTGAGTGTGCATCACTAATAAATGGATTTTTATTAATTAATTTTACCGTTTCTCTGATTACTTTTTGAGCATTAATACCATTTTGATGTAAATTCTGAATGACGGTTTCAACGGTAACATGATCATGTTCTGGATTCCAACAATCATAATCTGTAACTAAAGCTAGGGTAGCGTAAGCTATTTCTGCTTCTCTTGCCAATTTGGCTTCCGTTAAGTTTGTCATGCCAATGATACTTGCACCCCAACTACGATATAAATTTGATTCGGCTATAGTAGAAAATGCTGGACCTTCCATACATACATAAGTACCACCATGATGTAAGTCAATATCAGGAAAATCTAAATTTCTCACGGCTTGGGCGATGGTATCAGCTAGTTTGTTACACACAGGATGTCCAAACCCTATATGTGCCACAATACCTTCACCGAAAAAAGTTGATTCACGATTTTTTGTACGATCAATAAATTGATCAGGTATAACTAAATCTAGAGGTCTAATATGTTGTTGTAGTGAACCAACTGCAGAGGCTGAGATAATATAGTCAACTCCTAACTGTTTCAATCCATAAATATTAGCTTTAAAAGGTAATTCTGTTGGTAGGAAGTGATGATTTTTGCCATGACGAGCAAGAAAAACAACTTTTGCATTGTCTAATGTTCCAATGATAAAATTATCAGAAGGTTTACCAAAGGGAGTATCTAGAGAAATTTCTTCAACATCTTGTAAGGCTTCCATTTTATATAATCCGCTACCACCAATAATACCAATTTTTGTTAATGTCATTTCCTTGTTTTTACTATAAAAATACCATTAATAATTTTAACCCAAAGTAACATATGTTTGTGATTAATATTCTAATTATCATATCACTTTATAAAAAATAAAGCGGTAACGTTTAATGTTTATAAATTAATTATTAATAGGAATAAATAAACTGAATTGTGTTCCTTTTTCCTGTTGATATTTTGTCCAATAATAAGGACTAATTAAACTAATTTTTACACCTATTTTATCACATAATTCTTTAACAATTGTTAAACCTAAACCAGTTCCATCAATTGCACTTTTATCTTGAGTACCTCGATAATGTCTTTCAAAAATGTGTAGTTGGTCTTCTTGATTAATGCCATAACCTGTATCGCTAATCTCAATAATTAATTCGGTTTTATTTTGCTTAATTTCTAATAAGACTTTGCCATTATTAGGAGTATATTTGACTGCATTTTCTAATAGATTATAAAGAATTTCTGTTAACGCTTTTTTATTACTATTTACTAATAATAAAGAATTGTTAATTTTAGTTAACAATTGAATATTTTTTTCTTCACTAATGGCTTTAATTGTTAAAATCAAGGGCTCAATAATTTCTTGAATATTAAATTTTTCTAATAACTCAATCTTTTCTGTTAAGAAAAAGCTGGTAGATCCTATGGAATTTAATGGTAAAATTTTATTATTATTTAATCCTTCCCATTGTTCATTAAAATCAGCAATTAAGTCTTTCATTCGATCACTTTCTCTGATAATATTTTCTGAAACTTGATAATTAGATTCATGAGGCAATAGACGTTTTAACAATAATTTAGCGAAAGTACGAATAGCCGTGAGGGGATTACGTAGTTGATGTAAAAAGTCGTCAATATGATTATTTTCTAATATCCTTAATTTTTCTAATTGAGTTAGTTTTAATTCTGTTAATTGCTGTTTTTGTTCGATAATACGAGCTAAAGTTATAGTTTTAACAATTTCTTTTATTTGTATAATTTCATTTTGTCGCCAAGGTAAACTTTTTCTAGTGGTAGTTAATAAACCTAAAACTAAATCTTGATAAATTAAGGGCAAAATTAACTGATAAGGAGAGTCAGAATTTGAGGTATTACTGATTATTTTTTCAGATACAAAACAATCATTAATAACCTCATTAAAAGTTTCTTTTACGGATTTTGAAGGTAAAAAAGATAAAGTGTTCAATTGAGAAGAAACAGTGGCAGAATTTGGATAAACTAAAATAGGAATTAATTTAGGTGTCTGACTATTATTTGGTGTTGTCAAATAAATAATACTTTCTTGCACTAAAAAATTCTGTAATAGTAGCCTTAATTGTGATTCACATAGATGAATAAATTCTTCACTTACTCTAACTTCTTCATATTCGGGCATAATCCATTAATTATATATACAGTTTATTTTTGGTTTAGTTTTTATTAAAATAATTACAAATTTATTCGTTAAATATTAGTATTAAATATTTTTTATGCTTATTTTCCATGAGCTTTTTTTAGTATTATTGATCTTTAGCAACCAAATCTAACCCATAAAGTACTTTTTCTCGATTAGATAAATCTCCAATAATTCTTTGTAATGGCGGTGGCAGTTGCTTAATTAAAGTCGGTGTTACTAAAATTTTCTCTATTTCCGCACGATGTGGTTCTTCTAATACATCAATAATTTCTACTTTGTACTGATTACTCAACTCTTCTTTACACAATCTTAACAGATTAGCGATCGCCCTTTGAGAATTAAGGGAATTACCAGTAATATATAATCGCAATAAATATTTACTCATGAATTAAATTTGATCAGAATCAGAAGGAAAAAAGACATTAAGATTACTAATACCAATATAATATTTACGATAATAGGAAGTTAAATAACCCATTAACTCTAATAATCTTAACCGACCTTCATCAACATAGGCTTGAACTTTTGCTAAATTTGCGTTCTGACTTTTTATTTTAAGGGCTTTAGTATGAATATCTACTATATCTCTTGGACTAGCTTTAAAAAAACCTAATTTTGCGGCTAAAGAACGTAACTTTTCAGAAGTATCATGATTTACTTTAAAGGCTCTTTCTTCTAAGGCTAAATCTAATAATTCCCCATATCTAGTGGTTAAATCGGCAAAAACTTCAGGAATAGACTCTTTTAATGCTTCTGAAGCAAACATTCTAGCCGTGATGCTAGGTTGAATAGAATTAGCTAAATTTTCGAGACTCGTAAATTCTTTTTGTTGTTGTTGTCGTTGTTTTTGTTGGGAAAAGTTATAAATATACTGTTGTCTTTCAATAGCGATACGAATAGCATAAATCAAAGAGTTGCTATCTAAATCTTTTTTCTGTAGATAACCATTTGCACCTAGTTGAAAAGCCCGAACGATAATAGTTTCATCCTGATAAGCTGTTTGTACAATGATAGGAATATCAGGAGCATTTTCTTTAATTTTTAATAGTGATTCAATACTTTTACTATCAGGTAATGTTAAATCAAGTAAAATAACATCAAAATCTTTTTCCGTAAGTATATTTAAGGCTTCAGTTAAGTTTGTTACTAAAGACAAATCAAAAGATAATCCCTCTGCTAAAACAGAATCATGAGAGTTAGACAGTAAATTTTGAATTAGTTGAGCATTAATAGCATCATCCTCTACTAATAAAATTTCATATACATAATTAGACATATTTTAGAGGGGAGCAAAATTTTATCAACGGATAAAGAGTTAGTAATTTTATAGTACCAATCTTCCTAGCTTTTCGCTAGTTTGCCCCTATTCTCTTGATAACCTGAATTATTTATTAATTATTAATTGTTATGCGGCGACAGAAGCATTATTAAAACTCTTAACACGACTAGGTTTTACATATACGGTTTGATTATGACGTAAACCTAATTTATCGAATTTTTCCCGATTCAAATGGGCAGTAATTTCCCAATTATCAGCAATAACTAATTCCGCCTGAATTTCCCATCCTAAATGAATAATACGTTTAACGATCGCTTTACTACTGATACCATCATCTTCTAATAATATATCTAATTCGTGAGGTCTGATAAATATATCATCTCCTAAATTATCAAGGACATTTTCACCAAATAAAGGAGCATGACGAGGCAAGATATTTACTTCGCCAATGAATTGCATCACAAAAGATGACGCAGGATTATCATAAATTTCAGCAGGTGAGCCAATTTGCTCAATTCTTCCCTTATTCATAACGACAATTTCATCAGCTACTTCCATCGCTTCTTCTTGATCATGGGTGACAAACACGCTGGTAATATGCACTTCATCATGCAATCTTCTTAGCCATGCTCTCAACTCTTTGCGTACTTTAGCATCTAAAGCTCCAAAAGGTTCATCTAAAAGTAGTACTTGAGGTTGTACAGCTAAGGCACGAGCTAAGGCTACCCGTTGTCTTTGTCCTCCTGATAACTGACTAGGATAGCGATCGCCTAAACCCTCTAACTGTATTAAACTCAGTAATTCAGAAACTTTTTCTTTTACCTGTGCTTCAGGTGCTTTACGAATGCGTAAGCCAAAAGCAATATTTTCACGAATAGTTAAATGTTTAAATAAAGCATAATGTTGAAAAACAAAACCAATATTTCGCTTACGAATATCAACACCTGTGGTATCTTTTCCGTTGATAATAATTTGACCAACATCGGGATTTTCTAACCCAGATATTGTGCGTAAAAGGGTTGATTTTCCTGAACCAGAAGGACCCAATAAAGCTACTAAGGTATTAGCTTTTACTTCTAAATTAATATTATCTAAGGCTAAAAAACTACCAAAATTTTTAGAAACATTATTAACAAGAATACTCATTTTTTTCTCCTATATTTATATACGAACATAACAATTAAAACGAGGCAAAATATATTGCATAATTTAGAATTTATAAAAATTATTACAATTCCATTGTCTATTACTTACTCTTACATCTAAAGGTTAGATGGGTTTGAGTTTAGTTAAGTGTCAACAATTTTGGTTTTTCTTTCTAAAATTTCCTTGAAAATCAAGGTTAATGCCGCTAACAAACCCAAAACTACCGCCGCACTAAAAGCAGCTTCTGTTTGATAATTTTTATAGGCTAATTCTACAAAAATAGGTAAAGTGGCAGTTTGTCCGATAATACTACCAGAAACCACTGCAACTGCTCCAAATTCACCCATAGCACGAGCATTTGTCAGTAAAACCCCATACATTAAACCCCAACGAATACTCGGTAAGGTAACACGCCAAAAGATTTGCCAATCTGTCGCACCTAGAGTTTGAGCTGCCTGTTCTTGTTCTGTACCAATTTCTTCTAAGACAGGTATTACTTCCCTCGCTACAAAAGGAAAAGTAACAAAAATTGTCGCTAAAATCATACCGGGTAATGCAAAAATAATTTTTACATTCCAAGTTTCTAATAAAGGACCAAACCAACCATTACGCCCATATAATAAAACAATCATCAAACCCGCTACGACAGGAGAAATCGAGAAAGGTAAGTCAATAAGACTCATTAAAAATGTTTTACCTTTAAATTCATTTCTAGCGATTACCCAAGCGGCACATAGTCCAAAAACAGTGTTAAGAGGTACACTAACTAAAGCAATAATTAAAGTAAGTTTGACGGCTTCCACAAATTCCCGTTGCTGTAAAGCCTCAACGAAGGGTTGAAACCCCTTATGAAAAGCCTCAAAAAATACTGATATTGCCGGAATAAGGAGAATTAAGGCTAAATATATTAAAGATATAATAATTAGCCCCATTTCTACAGGTTTAATCTTTTGCATAACGACGACCCCATTGTTGTAAGAAGTTGATTACGAATAAGAGAATTAAAGATATTAAAAGTAATACCGCACCAATAACCGTCGCCCCTACATAGTCATATTCTTCTAAACGTTGAAAAACTAATACGGGAGCAATTAAATCTTGAAAAGGTATATTAGATGCAATTACTACAATTGAGCCATATTCACCCACTGCCCTAGAAAAACCTAAAGCAACACCTGTTAGAATAGGTGGTATTAATGGGGGAAAAATAACTAAGCGAAAAGTCTGCCAATCCGTTGCACCTAAAGCCCAAGCGGCTTCTTCTATTTCCTGTTCTAGCTCTTGTAACACTGGTTGTAATGTTCTTACGATAAAGGGTAAAGAAATAAATAACATTGCCACAAATACCCCTAATTGAGAAAAGGCGATTTTAATGCCAAAAGGTGTAAAAAATCTACCAATCCAACCACTAGGGCTGTAAACCGTTGCTAACACTAAACCTGCTACGGCGGTAGGCAACGCAAAAGGTACATCTATAATTGCGTCAAATATTTTTCTACCCGGAAATTCATAACGCACTAAAACCCATGCTAGTAAAGTTCCCATTACGCCGTTAATTGCCCCTGCGGCAAGAGCAGTAATGAAGGTAACTTGATAAGCCGAAATAGCAACGTCTGAGGTAGCAACTTCCCAAAATTTCCCGAATCCTAAAGTGGAAGATTTGAGAATTAATGCTGTCATCGGAATTAACAAAATAATAGTTAAATAGCCGATAGTAACAAACCAAGGAATTGATATATTTGAGAAAAAATTAGCGACTATTTCTCGTTTTTTTATTATGGGAGGAAAATCATCAAGGGAAGCAACCATTTTTTTAAATTATGTTTAATTAATAGTGTGTACATAAAAAAATTAAGGATTTAATCTTCTAATAACCATCCTTCAAAATTCCAATCTTTTGTGAAGGCTTGATCTTCTTTACTGTGATTCCAAATTTCTATATTAGAATCAGCTAAGTATTTTAAACCATCACTTATGGCTTCTTTTGTTCCTTTTAATAAAAGGTTAAACCACCCGTCACCACCAGCAGATTCCCCTAAAAGAGCGGAAGTAATATTAACTTCTAAATTATAATCAGATGCTAACCTAAAAATGATAGGTTGCTGATGATATTCAGGGGGAATTCGTAAAGATATTTTCAGAGATTTTAGTTTATCATTCATCTTTTTATCTGAGTTGATTGAGAATGTTAATATTGAGAGTCGATAGGTTAAGAATCTAATATTTAAATGAACAGTAATTGTTAATTATTAATTACTTTTTGAGATTGGCAAAAATTTGGTCAAAAATAGTACCATCATCAAAGAAATCTTTTTGAACTTGATCCCAACCACCAAAAGCTTCTACGGTGAATAAGTTATCAACTTTAGGAAACTGATCTTTGAATTCTTCAAATATAGCTTCATCCACAGGACGAAAACCTACTTCAGCAAAAGCTTTTTGAGCTTCAGGTGTAAATAAAAATTGTACAAAGGCTTCAGCTACTTCCCTTGTACCTCGTTTGTCAACATACTTGTCAACTACGGCGATCGGTCCATCGATAGATATATTTTTATCGGTAGGTATAATATAGGGTTGATTTTCTCCTTTCAATTTAGCTAATAAAATTTCATTTTCATAGTTCATCAAAATGTCTCCTTGTCCTTGTTTATAAAAAACGTCTGTAGCTTCTCTTGCATCTTTTGGCAATACGGGAACATTTTTATAGACATTGGTAACAAAATCTTGAGCTTCTTGAGCATTACCACCACCTTGAGTAATTGCTCCCCATAATACTAAAAAGTTCCATCTTGCACCCCCTGAAGTTTTGGGATTAGCGGTAATTACTTTAATATCAGGATTTGCTAAATCTGCCCAAGTCTTTGCAGTTTTGCCTCCTTCTCTGCCCACTAAAGCCACTACGGAGCGAGTTACAATACCATTATTTGGTGCTTCTTTTTCCCATCCCGGTTCAATTAATCCTGCTTGTTGAATTTTCAAAGTATCTGCTGATAAAGCTAAACCCACAACATCGGCTTCTAATCCATCAATAACTGCTCTCGTTTGTGAGCCAGAACCACCATAACTTTGTTCAACGATAACTTTTTGACCTGTTTTTTGTTCCCATTGTTCAGCAAATTTCGGGATGATTTTTTCGTAAGCACTTTGAGTTACAGCATAACTGACTAAGGTGAGTTTTACTTCCTGATTAGGGCTATTTTGATTACTGGTATTATTTTCTGTCTGATTTGTGTTGTTAGGATTAGAACAGGCGGCAACCACACCACTAATAGCTAAACCAATGATAAACCCGCTTATTAATCTTGTTTGCTTTTTCATCCTTTTTGTTTTTCAATCTTGACTGCATACCATCTTAAATGATAATTAAAATATTTTCAATACATTTTTGATGCGATATTGATTTTGTCAAAAAAAACTGCTCCATGAGCTAAAACTCATTCAGAACAGTTGTGATATTTTTTTAATTTTTGATGATAAACAATCTAATAGACTTTTGTGCAAATGAGGGTAGGGACGTAAAATTTTACATCTATACAAAAATTAACTGAAAAAAGTGCAATTAATTGTTAAGTTGATATTTACCTTCAGATTCGGGCACATCAACACGAGGTAAACCCATACTATAATTAATGACTCTAGCGTCAAGATTGTAGCTAATTTCTCCTTTACTCAAAAGATTGCGGATTAAATGTTCTAAATCTGAACCGATACGACGCAAATTATAATCCGTTAAATCTTCACCACTATAACTTTCTACTAACTGATCAAACTTACTATAAACTTTTTGTAATGCTACTTCATCCCAATTAAATTCATTGTCGGGATCAACATCAAGGGTTAAAACTTGATTCGAGGGTATTAACTCATTTTTCTGAATTTCTGCGGTATAGATTCTAATATGACGAGTTGTAGATTTAATTAACATAATACTAAATATTCAAAATTTGCTGATATTGATAGATTATTAAGAATTATAAATAGCTTGTGGAACTTTTCTTAACACTTAAATTCTATTATCTACTTTTGACTATACCATTGTCCATTTTTGTTTTTGATTTCTTTCTTTCACGAAAATAAAGAAGTCTTCACAAGATCTTCACAATCATAAGTCCTAATGGAAATAGGCAATTAAAAACTCTTAAAAAACAAATTTCATCATGGCTAATCAACAACATCTCCAACTTATCATTTCTCTTTCCTCTGATGAATGGAATAATTGGAGAAAGGAAAACCCTCACATTGTTCCTGATTTGAGAGAAGCTAATCTTAGTGGTGTTAATTTAAGTAAATTTAATTTGAGAGGAGCAAATTTAATTGAGGCAAATTTAAGTCAAAGTAATCTTACAGAAACTAATTTATCGAAAGCTGATTTATTTAAGGCTGATTTTAGCAGAGCTTATGGTAGAGACGCAAATTTAAGTGTATCTAATTTACAAGATGCAAATTTTTTCGGAGCTTATTTTTCAGGTAGCGATTTTAGTAGATCTAACTTATTAAATGCTAATTTTCAAGAGGCAAATTGTTCTGAATCATTTTTTATTACTGCTAATTTAAACTACGCTAAATTATCCCGTGGTATTTTTCAAGGAGTTAGTTTCATGGAAGCAAATTTAAGCGAAGCTGACTGTGGAGAGACGATTTTAAATCAATCAGATTTTACTTTAGTTAAAGCTAATAATACTAATTTTGATCAAGCCACTTTAACGGGAGTGATTATAGAAGACTGGGAAATCAATAATCAAACGAAGTTCGATAAAGTATTTGCTAGTTATGTTTTCATTACTCGTCAAGAAAAATTAACGACAGATATTCAAGTTTTTGAAAATACTACTATTTTTTTAAATTTTATCATGAAAAATAAAACAAAATCGGATAAATCTCAAAACAGTGAAAAAAAAATTATTGATATTCTTCAAGTGAAAAAAGTTGCCATTGAAGAACAAATACAAGAATTAATTAAAGTCAATAATAATCAATTTTTAAAATATACTATTAATTGCTAATAATAATGAATTATTGGGAAAAATGATGATTATGGTTAAGATATAGAAACTATAACCAAAAATTATGTTCCTATTTCATTGATTATGACTCTTAAAGCCTTAATATTTGATGTTGATGGTACTTTAGCCGAAACAGAAAAAAATGGTCATCGTATCGCCTTTAATTTAGCCTTTGAAGAGAATAATTTACCTTGGCGTTGGGACGTTGATACCTACGGTGATTTATTAGAAATTGGAGGTGGAAAAGAGCGTTTAAGACATTATTTAGAATATTATCAACCAGAATTTAATACCCAAGAACCTTTAGATAAATTTATTCGCCATTTACATCACAAAAAAAGTTATTATTATCACGAATTATTGAGTAATAATGCCATTCCCTTAAGAATTGGCGTTGAAAGGTTAATTATTGAAGCCCATCGAAAAGGTATCATCCTCGCCATTGCCTCCACCGCTTCGGAGGAAAACGTTAAGGTACTTTTACATACCAGTTTGGGTAAAGAAATGAGTCAATATTTTGCCGTCATTGCCGCAGGAGATATGGTAAAAAATAAAAAACCCGCTTCAGATATATATTTATTAGCTTTAGAAAAACTTAATATTTCTCCTGAAAATTGTTTAGCTATAGAAGACACTAATCAAGGATTGATAGCGGCGACAAATGCAGGTATAAAGACTATAATAACTGTTAATGACTATAGCAAAAATCAAAATTTTGATGAAGCTATTTTAGTATTAAATTCTTTAGGTGAAACTAATTTACCTTTTTTAGTAATAAAAGGAAATAGTTATAATCATTCTTATTTTAATATAGATTTAGCTCAAAAAATATGTGATGAAACTATAAATTATTAGCTTTAATTTTATTATAAATTATCAAAATGACAGCAGAAATTATTTGTATAGGCACAGAATTATTATTAGGTGATATTCTTAATAGTAATGCTAAATTTTTAGCTCAAGAATTAGCTAATTTGGGGATTCCTCACTATTATCAAACCGTTGTTGGAGATAATTTATCTCGTATAAATGAGATTATTGAAATTGCCTCTAAACGTTCTCAAATTCTTATTTTTACTGGTGGTTTAGGACCAACTGCTGACGATTTAACCACAGAAGCTATAGCGACTTTTTTTAATACTCCTTTAATAGAAAAACAGGAAATAATTGAGGATATAACCAAAAAATTTGCCCAAAGAGGGAGAGAAATGACTCCTAGTAACCTTAAACAAGCATTAATTCCTGAATCTGCTGATATTTTACCTAATGTAACAGGTACTGCTCCCGGAATAATTTGGCAACCAATACCTAATTTAACCATTCTTACCTTCCCGGGTGTGCCTTCAGAAATGAAACAAATGTGGAATGATACTGCTGTTCCATTTCTCAAAAATCAGGGATGGGGAAAAGAAATTATTTATAGTCGCATGATGCGTTTTCGAGGTATCGGCGAATCAGCCTTAGCAGAAAAGGTATATCATTTATTCTCTTCAAGTAATCCTACCGTTGCACCTTATGCTTCTATGGGAGAAGTTAAACTCCGAGTGTCTGTCAAAGCTCAAGATGCAGAATCAGCAGAAAAACTCATTCACCCTGTTGCTAAAGAAATTGAGACGATCGCCGGAGAGGATTATTTTGGTTATGATGATGATACCCTTGCTTCTGTGGTAGGAAAAATGTTGCTAGAAAGAGGACAGACTCTTAGTGTCGCAGAATCTTGTACTGGTGGTGGTTTAGGTTCAATGTTAACGGAAGTGAGCGGAAGTTCTAGTTATTTTATGGGAGGAGTCATCGCCTATAGCAATCAAGTAAAAATTGAACAATTAGGAGTTTCAGAAGAATTTTTAACAGAATATGGTGCCGTATCAGCTATCGTTGCACGACAAATGGCAAAAGGTGTGCAATCTCGTTTTAGCACTGATTGGAGTATATCAGTTACAGGTATAGCTGGTCCTAAAGGAGGCACAGAAGCTAAACCTGTTGGCTTAGTTTATTTAGCCATCGCAAATCCCGAAAAACAAGTAGAAAGCTATGAATTAAGACTAGGGGAAAAACGAGGTAGAGAGGCGATAAGATATCTTACCAGTTGTTATGCTTTAGATAAGTTACGCCGTGAATTAATAAGTAACTGAGAGAATCTGAGTTCGATATAAATTTGTTGACCAAGATGAGATTAGAAAACTAGAATAGATTTGACTTAAAAATTTTAAAATTATTAAAATTGATTTTCGACAATTATTTATTAAATTTAATTTTTTTCCTTGGGTAACATTTGGTATGTCATAAGTCTTAAACCTTTACTAATCAGAAGGTTTTTTACGTTGAACTCAGGTGATAGAAATTGATGATTAATTTTATTACTTTTAAATTATGAGTTAAATAATATTTTGTCCAAGGAATAATTAGCTGCTTGGGATACCTGAGAATTAGCATCTTTAGCCAAAAATTTTAAGGCGGAAATACATTTTTCAGTATTAAAATTACCTAGAGATTGTGCTAATCTTTGACGAATCAACCAATCATCAGATTGTGCGAAAACTAATATTTCTTCGATACAATCTTCTGCTTTTATTTCTCCTAGAGCAGAAATTGCCGCTTGTTGCAAAACTGTTTCACAACTATGTAAAGCTTCTAATAATACTTGTTTTGCTCGAATATCTCCTAAATTACCTAAAGAAACCGCCGCACTAAATCTTACTAACCATTCTGTATCTTCATAAAAAGCCCTTACTAAAGCCTCAAAAGCACGAATATCTCGTAAATAACCTAACGCACCAGCCGCATCTGCACGAATACCATAATCAGGATCTGTTTCTAACAATTTGACTAAAATAGGCATACATTCATCAGTTTTTTTGACACCTAAAGCAAATACTGCCATTGAACGCACAGGTAACATTTCATCGTTCAGAACTTTCTTAATCAAGGGTACAGCATCTTGGGCTTCGACTTCTCTCAAAGACACAAGAGCTAATAATCTATCTTTAGAATTGCTACTTTCCAACTTGCTAGAAATTTCTGCTAAGTTAATGGTACTCATATTTTTCTCAACATTTCTTTACAATTATTATTATAGATGATGAATTTATAGCTTTACGTATTGTTTTCCGAAACTTAAGATAAAATTTGTTATTCTCTCTTTTTATTGTGTATTAGTAGCAAAAAAAAGAATAATCAATTATCATTTATTTCTGGTAAGTAATTTTAAGACTGATGAATAGTAGTATTAACAACAGTGCCATCGAAAATAAACTTAAAAATTTAGTTAGTGAAATTTGGAATTTAGCAGAAAAATCCCAAGATGATATTTTTGACTTGCTTTTGATTCTCCGAGAATTAGAATTACTTCATCGCAACATCCGACAAGAAATGTTTGAGCCTGTATTGCCTGATACTCGTCATCGACTTTATCTGTTATTAAAACATATTGAAGAAGTTGGAGGTTGGCCTTATATAGAAAGAATGAGAGTAAAAGATATTTGTCAAAAACTACTTTCGGAAGAAGAATCGTCATCCCTGTAAATCGATAGTCCCTAAATAGTTCGTTGATTGTTAATTACTGAAAAATGTTACGATTACAGAGTGTATAGAGATAAAGTGAGAATAAGGAAAAAGTTGAATGGAAGAATATAATAAGTCAATTTCTTTTTTTGAAGGAAGAGATATAAAGATTAAGGTAGGATTATTAGCACCTCAAGCTGGTGGAACGGTTTTAATTCAAGCAGGTGAAACCGCAGTTTTAGTAACAGCAACTCGTACAAAAGGAAGAGAAGGCATTGATTTTTTACCTTTAACCGTAGATTATGAAGAAAGATTATATGCGGCTGGACGTATTCCGGGTGGATTTTTACGTCGTGAAGGCAGACCTCCAGAACGAGCAACCCTTACCAGTCGGTTAATAGATCGTCCTTTACGTCCTCTTTTTCCTTCTTGGTTAAGAGATGACTTACAAATTGTAGCTACTACCTTATCTATGGATGAAGAAGTACCACCTGATGTTTTAGCAGTTACGGGTGCATCCATCGCTACTTTAGTCGCTCAAATTCCTTTTTACGGACCAATGGCGGCGGTAAGAGTAGGATTAGTCAATGATGAATTCATTATCAATCCTACTTTTCGAGAGATCGAAAACGGTGATCTTGATTTAGTAGTAGCTGGTACTCCTGATGGTATCGTAATGGTAGAAGCAGGAGCAAATCAGTTACCAGAGCAAGATATTATTGAGGCGATCGAATTTGGCTATGAAGCAATTTTAGAATTAATTCAAGCTCAAAAAGATCTTATTCAAGAGTTAGGTATTGAAATTAAAGTCGAAACTAAAGAAGAAGATAATCCTGCGGTAGTTAATTTTATTAATGAAAAAGCGAGTGAAGAAATTAAACAAGTTCTTTCTCACTTCGACTACGATAAAAAAGCACGTGATGAAGCCTTAGATGCTATTCAAGCTACTGTACAAGAAGCCATTAATGCTTTAGGGGATGATAATGAAATTAAAATTGCAGTAGCAGACAACTCGAAACTTTTACCAAATCTATTCAAATATTTGACCAAAAAACTTATGCGTCGTCAAATTATTGAAGATGGTGTAAGGGTAGATGGAAGAAAATTAGATCAAGTTCGTCCTATTTCTTCTCGTGTGGGTTTATTACCTGCTAGAGTTCATGGTAGTGGTTTATTCCAAAGAGGTTTAACTCAGGTACTTTCGATCGCAACTTTAGGCACATCAGGAGATGCTCAAGATTTAGCTGATGACTTACACCCCGACTTTGAAAAACGTTACCTCCATCACTATAATTTTCCACCTTATTCCGTCGGCGAAACTAAACCTTTACGCCCCCCCGGAAGAAGAGAAATCGGTCATGGTGCTTTAGCAGAAAGAGCTATTACCCCTGTTTTACCACCTCAAGAAGACTTTCCTTACGTAATCCGTGTGGTATCTGAAGTATTATCTTCCAATGGTTCAACTTCTATGGGTTCAGTATGCGGTTCAACTTTAGCTTTAATGGACGCTGGAGTACCTATTACTAAGCCTGTAAGTGGTGCAGCGATGGGATTAATCAAAGAAGGAGATGAAGTGCGTATCTTAACGGATATTCAAGGCATTGAAGATTTTTTAGGAGATATGGATTTTAAGGTAGCTGGTACTGATAGCGGTATTACAGCTTTACAAATGGATATGAAAATTAGTGGTTTGAAAATGGAAACTATCGCCGAAGCGGTGAAACAAGCCAGAGAAGCACGTTTACATATCTTAGGAGAAATGATGAAAACCATTAACACTCCTCGTCAAGAATTATCACCCTATGCACCTCGTTTGATGACGATGAAAATCGATCCTGACATGATTGGTTTAGTTATTGGACCAGGTGGTAAAACAATCAAAGGTATCACTGAACAAACTGGTTCAAAAATCGACATCGCAGATGATGGAACAGTAACTATTTGTGCAGTACAGGCGGAACGAGCACAACAAGCTAAACGTATCATTCAAACCATGACTCGTAAACTCAACGAGGGTGATGTGTATTTAGGGCGTGTGAGTCGTATTATCGATATTGGTGCTTTTGTAGAAGTTTTACCTGGTAAAGAAGGCATGATCCATATTTCCCAATTAGCTGAACATCGTGTGGGAAAAGTGGAAGATGAAGTCACTATTGGTGATGAAATTGTGGTTAAAATTCGTGGCTTTGATAATAAAGGACGTTTAAACTTAACCCGTTTAGGTATTCATCCCGAACAAGCGGAAGTTGCTCGTCAGGAATCACAAATTTAAGTGATCAATAAATAATAAGTAATAAGTAATATCACATTTAATCATAAAATTAACTAATGAGTATAGGAGTTATGAAAATAGGAGATGATAAGATAAGTCAACTTAAACTATTTGCAAATTTAAAAGTTACGATCAAATTAAAATTGCACCGAAAATGAACTAATAACACTAAAAGATTGACTAGGGTCGATTCCTATTTGATTTCCCATTATTCATTGAATATAATCAGCATTAGAAATATTTTTGAAGTTGAGAGCAAAACGGTAGTTATCACGGCGATAAAAAATAGTTGCGTTATCTATTAAATAATCTCTAATTTAGAATAAGTAGCGACTTTAATTTCATTATTATTTGTGAATTTATTTGTATTTGTATTTTATATAATATCAATTGTTAATTATTAAAATATTGAAAATCTAATATACTAAAAATATTATTTGTATTTGTGTTATCTTGTGGTTAGTGATAGGCAATAGTTACACTAACTTGATGGTTTTTTTTGATCATTAATTCTCGACAAATTGGCGTGACACTTAGAAATTAAGTCAAGTTATGTGGCTTTTTTCTTTTAATAAAAAAACAATCAACAGTATTCTAATTCAAATAAAATTTCTTGATTCATAGCACAACCTACTAAACTCTACACCCAACCGACAATGATGTCGAAGATGAGCATTCTTACTTTGTATAAGTTATAAAGAAAATCAAAAATTGCTAGAGAAATTTAGATGTCGCCTCCTGCTTCTAAAAATTTAATCATTAACGTTCATTTGCCAAAAATAGTTGCAAATAGTTTGTAATTAATTAAGAGTATTGACATACCAGTTTTTAAATATTAAAGCAAATAAATTTTAATAAAGTTGTCAATATTAGTTACAAAAAGAGTTAAAAAGTCAATTGATATAGT
This sequence comes from Geminocystis sp. NIES-3708, assembly GCF_001548095.1. Lineage (NCBI taxonomy): Bacteria > Bacillati > Cyanobacteriota > Cyanophyceae > Chroococcales > Geminocystaceae > Geminocystis > Geminocystis sp. NIES-3708. The sequence continues at coordinate 2,785,666 of NZ_AP014815.1, forward strand.
GAATTAACAATATAATTCTGAGATTGTTACTTTAAGGCAAAATATAGTTGAATCCTTTTTATGGAAAAATTTTTACGTCAAATTAGCTTTTATTCCAAAATATGAATTCTTTTTTTACTATGAGGAATACAAAGGGGAGTATGACTAATAGGATCAATAATAATCTGACAGGATAAATCAAATACCTCCCTAATAATTGTGGAAGTCATTACCTCTTCTGGTTTTCCTTGTGCATAGATATAACCCTGTTTCATTGCCACTAAATAGTCTGCATATCGAGCCGCTAAATTCAACTCATGTAAAACAATAATAATAGTGCGTTGCAGTTGATGATTTAACTCTGTAAGTAAATCTAACACCTCAATTTGATGAGCTAAGTCTAAAAAAGTTGTCGGCTCATCTAGTAGTAGTATTTCCGTATTTTGAGCTAGTGCCATAGCAATCCATGCCCGTTGTCTTTGCCCTCCTGATAAAGTATCTAAATCTCTATCGCTCATTGATGTTAAGCAAGTAATTTCAAGAGCTTGATTTACTTGTTTTTCATCTTCTACAGTCCATTCTTGCCACCATGTCTGATGAGGATAACGCCCTTGTGCAACTAAGTCTTTCACTGTTAAACCTTCAGGGGCGTTAGGATTTTGAGGAAGAAGACCGAGGGTTTGTGCGACTTTGCGACTAGGCAATTGATGAATTTCTTTTCCATCTAAATATACCATTCCTTGTTGGGGATGAAGAATCCGCCCTAATTCTTTTAGTAAAGTTGATTTACCGCAACCATTCCCACCAATAAGAATAGTAATTTTACCTTGAGGAATTTCTAAATTCAGGTTTTCGATAATAGTAGTTTTTTGATAAGCAAGGGTTAATTGTCGGGCGGAGAGTTGTTTCATAAGATTATTTTCAATTGATTACAAAATGTTAAGAAGTAGTAACATCATCTCAAGGAAATCCAATAATAATTTTTATTTGTTTTAGAAATAAACTAATCTCAAAAAATAATCACACTCTGAAGATATGATTCAATTAAAGTTTATTTTTTCAGTCAACCATTAATTTAAAAAAGATTTTTAACTTTTTATCAAAAAATTTCTCAACATCTATTTATTTATTAGTTTATAATAAATAGGAAAGATTATCAATAATTGACAGCTTTCGATGGATGCTCCAGTAATATTTGATCCTAATATCATTATCCTTTTACCAAATCATCGCCACAAGAGTGAAAGAATTGTCGATTGGAGTGAGTTAACTTTTGAAACTAATAATGAAGAAACAATTATTCATTTTTCCCCAAAATTAGGGAAAGGATACAATCGTCAAATTAGTTTGAGGGGAAGATTAACAATTGAGATTATCGAAGCACAACTGAAAGAAACAATGTATCTGCAAAGAAAGCATGAAAGTAATTTTCCTTTCACATCACATTTTTACCTTTCTGGGATGTCCACAGTAGAAACTTTCAATACATCTGAAATTAAACCAAGTTATATCGAATCAACTGGGAAAAATTATCTTTATCATTTACCTGATTTAAGAGAAGTGGAAAAATGGTCTTGTAACACAAAAATTAGAGTTATAAGTATTTACGCACCTGTAGATTATTTTCAAGGTTTTTGCATAGGAGAAAAAATTAATTATAATCCCATTTTAAACTTAATTAATGGCGATCGAACCTCGAAATTTCATTTACCATTGGGGGAAAATAATCCTCAAATATTAAAGGCATTATCTCAAATTTATCAATGTCCTTATCATGGTTTAACGAAGCAATTATATTTAGAAAGTAAAGCCTTAGAACTATTTGCTTTGCAGTTTAATAGTTGCGATTCATCGATATTTATCCCTCAAAAATTAAGTCTCAAAAAAGATGATCTCGATCGAGTAGAATATGCCAAAGATATTTTAATTAAGTCTTCTCTTAATCCTCCTTCCTTAACAGAATTAGCCAGAAAAGTAGGATTGAACGATCATAAATTAAAACAAGGATTTAAGCAATTATTTAGCACAACCGTATTCGGTTATTTATATAACTATCGCATGGAACAAGCCCAACAACTACTCAGAGACTCTAACTTAAGTATCGCTCAAATTGCCACTAGGGTAGGCTATTCCAACCCAGAAGCCTTTAGCACTGCCTTTAGACGCAAATTTGACCAAAGTCCAAAAAATTATCAATTAAAAAACTAATAGTTACCCCATGAATAACATTACAGTAAGTCAAAACATTAACCCCATCGTTAAACAATATTCTTGGCAATGGAAAAACTCAGCCTATAGTATCACCTTTGAAACCCAAGGAGAAGGAAAACCCATACTATTACTTCCTGCTTTTAGCACCGTTTCTTCTCGTACAGAAATGAGAGGTATTGCTCAATTATTAAGCTCTCAACATCAGACAAATTCTCTTGACTGGCTTGGTTTTGGAGCATCTGATCGTCCTCCTCTTGACTATAACCCAGAAATTTATGAGCAATTATTGGTGGATTTTATCACAAATAACTTTAGTGAACCTGTAGTTATAATAACTGCTGGTCATAGTGCGGGATACGCCCTTAAATTTACTCAGTGTTATCCTAATTTAGTAGATAAAATAATTTTAATTGCACCGACAGGAAAAGGCCCTTTAAAAGTTATGGGTTTTCCCGATAATGTCCGCAAAATAGTTAAAAACCTAGTCTATACTCCCATAATTGGACAATTTCTTTATTATCTTAATACCACTCCTGCTTTTTTACGTTTCATGTATCGCCGTCATGTTTTTGTAGATGAAAGTAAATTAACTCCCAGTTTTATTAAAGAGAAACAAACTATTACGCAACAAAAAGGAGCTAGATTTGCCCCCTCAGCTTTCGTAACAGGAAATCTTGATCCGATAAACAATTCCCAAGAGTTTTTAAACCTAATTTCTCAAATTCAAAAACCAATTTTAAATATCATTGGTAACGATTCTCCTCCTTATTCCCTCTCACAAATGAAGGCAATCTCTCAACTAGATAACGTAAAAACAGTTACCTTGGAAGGCACATTAGGAATGGCAGAAGAATTTGCTAATTTAATTGTGCCTAGCATCAGAGAATTTATTTAATCTATCTCTCGTTAACTTATTCCTGACTGCACTGCCCAAAGGCTATGATAAATCCCCTCTAATGCTAATAATTCTTCATGTTTCCCTTGTTCGACTATTTGCCCTTTATCCATCATATAAATTCGATCGCAATTTCGTATAGTTGAGAGACGATGGGCGATGGCAATAGTTGTTCTGTCTTTCGTAATCACCTGTAAGGATTTTTGGATAGCGGCTTCGGTTTCGTTATCCACTGCGGAGGTAGCTTCATCTAAAATTAAAATAGGGGGGTTTTTCAGGATAGCACGAGCGATGGCAATGCGTTGTCGTTGTCCTCCTGAAAGTTTTTGCCCTCTTTCCCCCACGATGGTATCGTATCCTTGGGGTAATTGTTGAATAAAGTCATCACATTCTGCTAATTTAGCCGCTTGGATAATTTCTGGTAAAGTAGCGTCAAAGTTGCCATAAGCGATGTTTTCCGCAACCGTGCCATGAAATAAAAACACATCCTGACTTACCCATGCGATCGCCCTTCTGAGATCATGTAAATATAATTCTTGGATATTAACACCATCAATGGTAATTTCTCCGTGATCAATTTCGTAAAATCTCAGTAATAATTTAACTAAAGTGCTTTTTCCTGAACCCGTTGCCCCGACAATACCAATATTACTTTTCGCTTGAATGTGCATTGATAAATCATTAATAATATTAGTTCGATCTCGATAAGCAAAACGCAAATGAGAGAGGTTAATTTCTCCAGAAATTTGTTGAATAGGAAAAGAGAGATTTCCTGAATGAATGACAATAGGGCTATTTAATAAACCCATCACTCGGCGAATAGATGCCATAGCTCGTTGATATTCGTCAATTAACTGACTTAATTCTGTAAAAGGCCATAATAAATCTTGAACGATAAACACCATAAAACCATATAAACCGACATTAAGACGATCGTTTAGCACTTCTAAGCCACCCAGATAAAGAACTGTGACAAATCCGAGTAAAATCATAAAACGGATTAAAGGTTGAAAAGCAACACTTAGTGCAATAGCACGCTGATTACTACGGCGATAGGCTTCGCTTTCTTGATAAACTCGATCGGACTCATATACTTCTGCCGTAAAACTTTTGATAGTAGCGATACCTGAAATATTATTAGAAAGTCGATTACTTATCGATCCTGCTTTCTCACGAACTTGATCATAGCGATCTCCTAAACGTTTTTGAAAGCTCATTGTACCCCATAGTATAGGGAAAATAGGCAACATAGCTAACCAAGAAATTTGAGGGGCAAGAAGAATAAAGCTCAATCCCACCGCCGTTACCCGAGTGAAAAAGCTAATCAACTCCTGTGCACCACGATTCAGAAAACGCTCTAATTGATTGATGTCATCATTAAGGATAGAAAGAAGTGTACCAGTGCTTTTATCTTCAAAATAAGCTAATTCTAATTGTTGTAAGTGATTGTAGGTGTCAACTCTTAATTCATGTTGTAAAGATTGAGCTAAATTATACCAGAGGTGATCGGCACCATATTGACTTAAAGACTCCATCCCCCAAGTAATAATAGTAATTATAGACAAAAGTAGTAATTGATTAGCAGGATTGATAATACCTAAACTGGCAAAAAAAGACTTTTCTCCCTCTACTACAATGTCCACGGCAACCCCGATAAGATAAGGAGGCGCGAGATCAAAAAGAGTACGAAAAATAGAACAGACAATAGCAATTATAAATGGCGATCGATAATGCTTGGCACGAAATAAACTAATAAAGGAATAAGATTTACTCATAAAGAATGATTAATATAACGTTATGGATTTAATTGCTTTTAGCAACGAATCACCATCACCCCTCGCTTTCGGCCTCTTCCTCATTAACAGAGCTTGAGAGGCTTTGTGGGGGAATTTGGGCAAAAATCGCAGACTGTAAATGTTCAGGTAGTTTTTTCCAAGGGATATTACCTTTTTTACTATCGAGATATAATTGCAGAAATTCTATCAAGGGGAGACTGCTTTCTTCTGGGGTAAGATTGATAAATAAATAAGTAGGTTTATCTGCACTAGCAACGGAGACAACGCAACCATGATCGCACGCCCATAAACAGCCCACCGATCGAATTTCTATCTCATCATCGAGGAATTGTTCATCGCATAAAGCGTTTAATTTATCAAGAAAAATGTCACCATCAAAAGGGGGATTTTTGGGGCGCTCTTGGGATGCACGATGACAGGATTTACAGACAAATAAAGTATGTTTAGCCATAATTTTAAGGAGTATTTACAAGATATTTTTCAAGATCATTAAGCACTTCATGGGCGCCAAAAATATTAAGCCCACGCCACACGGAAAAATCCACGACATATACTTGATTATTTTGTACTGCTTTGACTTTTGACCATAAAGGCTTTTGTTGTAGTTTTTCAATCACCGATCGATCATCTTTTTTCAATGGTGCGACAAAGAGAATATCACTATCAATGGTAGGTAATATTTCCTCAGAAATGGGCAAGTCAATATTCCCAGAGTCGGTAAACAGAGGATTTAAAAAGCCCAACTCATGTAAGATACCACCAGCAAAGGATTTTTGACGAGTAATGACGATTTGGCCGTCAGCGACATACATAAATGAAATTTTCGGAGGGCGATCGCCCATTAAACCTTTCAATTCTCGAATGCGATGATCATAATCATCTATTAATTGATTAGCCTTTTCTGTGTGATCAAAAACCCTTCCGGCATCGTGAATATGTTGTTTCCAGTTGCCTCTCGTTTCTTGCCAAGGCAAAATTACAGTGGGTGCAATTTGTGATAGATTGTCATAGATTGGCTCAAACCATGAATGAGAAATAACGAGAATTAAATCGGGTTTAAGAGATAATAGTTTTTCGAGATTAGGTTGACCTGATGAATTACGCAAAACTTCTATATCATCGGTTTTATTCTGAAAATAGGGAAAATCATCTTCAATTTCAGTGGTTATCCAAGTGGCGATCAGTTTTACATCCAAAGCCAAAGCAACAGCAAGAGAGTTAAAATCGAGAGTGACAATTCGTTGAGGATTAAGGGGGATACAAGTCTCACCCCTAGCGTGTTGCACTACTCGACAATCTTGATTTGATATTTGAGAATCTTTAAGACTGTTATCAACACCACAAGATAACGCCAAAAATATCAAAATTCCTGCCAAAAATGATAGAAAAACTGGAAACCCTTTGCGTCTTTGTCTCCCCCTTTGAAAGGGGGGTGAAGGGGGTACGAGATATTCTCCCATAACTTTATTTTCTATCTAGTAAGTATTTTTCAATGTCATCTAACACAGCATCACTGGCGAGAAAATCAAAACCGTACCAAGTCTGAAAATCCACAGGAAACACTTGATTTTGCTTTACTGCATTAACTTTAGACCATAATGGCTTACGTTTAATTGCTTCTAAAGTAGAGCAATCATCTTTTTGATAACACCCAATGAAGATAACATCGCTATCAATTTCAGACCAACTTTCTTCAGAGATAGGCAAAGCTAAATCGTTGGATGACTTAGGAGATAGCAGTCCAAGATCATTTAAAATTGTGCCAGAAAAAGAATTTTTTTGAGTAAGATAGACTCCTCCATTCCCAACATAGATAAAAGAGGCAAGAGTCGGCTTATTTTGTAACATCTGTTTTATTTTTTCTACTCTTTGGTAATAATTGATGAGAAGTCGATCGGCAATCTCTGTTTTATCAAGAACTTTCGCCGTTTCTTTTAAGTGTTGTTTCCAATCCCGTGAAATCTCAGCCCAAGGAACTAAGACAGTGGGGGCAATGTGGGATAATTGCTGATATTGCTCTTTTGAAGAAGGATCGGAAGGCGTAATAATCAAGTCAGGCTTAAGTTGTAAAATTGTTTCTAAATTGGGTTGGCTAGTGGAAAAACCATGTAAAACAATTCCGTTGATTTTGTCTCTTAAATAAGGAGGCATTTCTGATAGGCTTTCTGTAGGAGACCATATAGCAGATGCGATCGGCTTAACTCCTAAAGCAAGGGTATCTCCAAGACTAAGTATATCTAGGGTGACTATTCGTTGAGGATTTAAAGGGATGCAAGTTTCTCCCATAGTATGGGTGACTATTCTACAATCTCCATTTGATGCCTGAGAATGAGTAAGTTTATTGCTATTACCAAGACTACAAAATAGAGTAGAAAATATGAAAATTGCCGACAAAAATAGTAGAAAAACTGGAAACCCTTTGCGTCTTTGCGAGATACTCTACCCTCCTTAAAACTTCCATGAAATAGTCCCCTGTACAGTAAATGGCTCAACCGGAGAAACTCGCAATCTGCCAAAAGCATTCTCATAATAATTCACATCAAAAAGATTTTTGAAATTAAGTGCCGCCCGAAATTGATTTTTTTCGTAAAAAATGGCTGCATCAGTTCTAAAATAGCTAGGAACTTCAAACGTATTTTGAGCATCTCCTGCTCGATTATCCACATAAAAAAGCCCTAAACCAAAGCCTAAACCTTCTAAATTGCCTTCCTGAATTTGATAAGTTGTCTACAAACTAAAAGCATTGGGAGTTGTTCGTTGTACTCGATTGCCTAAAGGGATAGAGTTATCTTCTGTCACTTCTGCATCGTTATAGGCATAACTGGCAAAAATATTCCAACCGGGTAAAATCTCTCCTGCAACACCAAGTTCTACCCCTTGACTACGTTGCTCTCCTGTTTGAACAGAAAAACCGGGGTTATTGTTATCGGCGGTTAAAACATTGGACTGAGTAATATGATAAAAGGCTAAAGTTGCCGAAAGTTTATCGTGTATATCACCTTTGACACCAATCTCAAACTGAGTGCCTCTTGTGAGTTCAAAATCGCTACCATCAACGGCTTGACCGATCGCCGGTTCAAACGATCGACTATAATTTGCATAAAGAGAAATAGGTTGTATGGGTTTATAAACAATGCCAACACGAGGACTAAAAGCACTCCCAGACTAATTGGTTTGGGTATTAGCGAGAAAATCTTTATAGGTTTGCTCAAAGGTATCAAATCTACCGCTTATCAGGAAAATCAAATTATCGGATATTGTTACCTGATCTTGTAAGATAAACCCGAGTTCATCGGTGACGGTATTGTCATTATACTCAAAAGTAATTGCTCCGGGAGATTGGCCATAAATCGGATTAAATAAATCAAGAGATGCTAATTCCCTATCTACACCACTAGAATCTACCGTTTGTCTGCCTAAATCAAAACCAAATAGTAATTGATGTTTCACTGAACCAGTGGCAAAATTTCCCACAACATTGGTTGACATCCTCGAATCTCGTTGATCATAGTCTGCGGTGAAATATCTTCTTAGTAAAGTACGATCGTCTGGTAAAAGTGCGGTAGGAAAAGTTCCTCCATTAGGATAACTGTAAGAGGAAAAATATCTTGTGTGTTGAAAAGCATTTCTGATTGACCAATTTTCGTTAAATTCATGCTCTAAGGCGTAACCAATTCTTGAACCATCTGCATCGAGAGTCCCTTCATTTACGTTGCGATTTCGGGGGATTTGACCATTGGGATTAGATTCGATCGTACCCACCACAGGCAAACCAAAACTGATTCTAGTAAATTCTAAATCCTTATATATCCCTTCGATCGTGATTTTGGTGTTATCTCCCAATTGTACAGATACAGCAGGAGCGATTACTAAATTTGTTGTATTACTAAAGTCAGTAAAAAATCCTTGATCTCGATAAGAAGCATTCAACCGCCCTAACACTTTCCCCGTATTATCTAAGGGGCCAGATATATCTATTTCTCCACGATAAAAGTTATAATTACCGAAGGTTGCCTCCGCAAAATAGTAAGGATTGCTCAAGGGTTGTTTAGTAACGAAATTTACTGTACCATCGGGGGATGATGAACCAAAAAGAACGGAATTAGGCCCTTGAAGTACCTCTATTCTATCAATGCCCGTCAAATCAGCCCCTAAAGTAGAAGACAAAGAATCTTTAAAACCGTTAAGAGTGGGAGATGTAAAAAATCCTCTCACTTGTATCCGTAATGTATCAAAATTAGTAGGGGAAGAAACACGAACCTGAGGGGGCGACAATGAAGGTAAACAGACGATGGCATAAGAGATTGAAGCTGGTAATCTGGATAAAAATAAGATGTTTTTAGTTTTTATATTAATTACTATAGAAAAAGATGTTTCAACTTCCCCAATTTTATCAGGAGTATTTAAAAAAACAGTTTAATTTACCTCAATATTTAACTCTTTGTCTTTTAGTTAATTTACTTCAAAATCTTAAAACTGTTAGGTTAGAAGAAATGGCAAAACTTTTTCCTTATCCGATTAAATTAAGAAGTAGAATTAAAAAGTTACAAAGATTTTTAAGTCTGAAAAATTGGAAAGTTGAAACCATATGGTTTCCGATTTTAAAATCATGGATTATGAACCAATGGGAATCAAACAAAGTAATTTATTTAGTCATGGATAGAACACAGTGGCAAAACATTAATATATTGATGGTAAGTTTAGTTCATCATCAAGGAGCTATCCCTGTATATTTTATCTGATTAAATAAAAAAGGAAGTAGTAATTTATCAGAACAAAAACAAGTATTAGAAGCAAGTATTAATTTATTAATTGAATATAAAATAATCGTTTTAGGAGATAGAGAATTTTGCTCTGTGGATTTAGCAAAATGGTTATCAGTAGAGAAACAGGTTTATTTATCTCTACGTTTAAAAAAGAGTGAATATGTGGAGTTAGAAACTGATATATGGTTTCGATTGAGTGAATTAGGTTTATCTCCAGGATTCTCCGTATATTATCGAGGAATAAAAGTTACAAAAACCAAGGGATTCTCAGGAATTAATTTAGCAGCAAAATGGAAGAAAAACTATAGACATAAATCGAGTAAACAGCCATGGTTTATTCTCACAAATTTAGAAAGTATGTCGGAAACAATCTCTGCTTATTCCAAAAGAATGGGTATTGAAGAAATGTTTAGAGATTTTAAATTAGGAGGTTATAACTTAGAAAGTACAAAACTTGAAAATGAACGACTAATTTCTTTAATTATACTGATAACATTATCCTATAGTTATTCAACATTTATAGGAGAAGAAATTAAAAGAAAAGGAATAAGTGAATATCTAGTTAGACCCACAGAAAAAAGAAGAAGATATAAAAGATATAGTGATTTTTCTATTGGTTTAAATGGGATAAAATGGCTAAGTGAAATCTGCTTTTTTCAAGAACAATTAGATAAGTTAACCTCTTTATTTCCTCAGAAACAGTCCTATTATCGTCAAGGTATGAGGGCTATTTCCCTTATCCAATCTGCATTCTGAATGTTCTGTCGCACCCTCAGCTCCTCAAGGGAAATAGAGAAAGCTCCATAGGGTGCATCTTGACTTTGTGATGTCGGGCGTTTTAAACCAGCATCTTCTAAAATTAAACCAGCAAAGGAATTTTTAGCATCAATGTGGATTTGATCTCGTCCAAAATAAATAAATGATACCGTTTTATCTTGATAGCGGTCGCATCCCATCAAATCAATCGAAGTAAAACTTAATTACTCTTAGTTATCTGTGCTAATGGTGTTCAGGTGTTCTTTACTTTTCACAGACTGCTAGGGTTGACTAAACCATAATAGTCAAAAGTATAGATATGATCGCTTTTTACTGCTTTTAATTCACTCTAAAAAGGCTCTTTTTCAACTATTCTAAAATTTTTTTAGGGTAATTATAATTTTATCTATTACTACCAAATATATTTTCAATAGTTATAGCATTTAAAGATATTTAGCAATTATTTTGAATAATTTGAATTGATAAAATAAACAATTTGGACACTATTTTTTGCTCTAAGTATTAGTAATAATAAGTCGTTAATTTAGACAATAGTGGTGTTAGAATTACTATCACTAGAAAAAATCATGCCTCTTCCGTTCTTTTTATTATACTCTAACTAATTGCATTAATGGTTCAAATGAATATAATGCTGGTTTTCTTCCTGATGCTTCTTCTAAAACTTTAAGCAAATCTTCCTCCACAAGTTTTCGGGTGAATCTAGCTGCTGTAGCACTGGGTATCCCACTATTAGAGGTAAATCTATTATTTCTGAATACAGGATTTCTAAATATGTAATCTAAAGCATTAACGCTCCATTTTGAAGATAAAATTTCTGCAAATATTACTTTCATTTCTTCATATAAATTTTTAATATTTTCTGCAATGGTTAAATTTCTGATGGCTTGTTTTGCGATCGCCTCTAGGAAAAAATTACACCATCTTTCCCAATCATTATTTAAAGAAACATTCCTTAACTCATAAATATATCTATCTTTATTATTTTCTAAATAGGAACTGATATAAAAATGAGGCTCAGAAATTGCTCCGAAATGCCATAACATTAAAGTAATTAACATTCTACCAATACGTCCATTACCATCTTTAAAGGGATGTAAGGCTTCAAATTCTATATGTGCGATGGCTGTTTTGACTAAAATAGGGTGTTGATTATCGTTAATATACTTAAATAATTGATCTAATCCATCTTGCAATTTTTCTGGGCTAATAGGAATAAATGAGATATTTCGTTTCCAGTTATCCCCAATATAATTTTGTTCATTTTTAAATTCTCCCGGAGATTCTGATGCACCTCTTCCAAATGATAATAATCTTTGATGAATACTTTTAATTAGAGATTGAGTTAAAGGATAACCGTCTTGTATTGCTTTTTGAGCCGATTTCAATGATCTTTGATAAAGAAGTGTCTCAATTACTTCTGATCGCACATTTTGAGTCAATTCTGTTTCATTATTATAATCAGCTTCATATTTTAAAATTTCATCCATAGTGCTAATAGTGCCTTCCATCCTTGAAGATATAATTGCCTCTTGATTTCTCAAAGGTGCAAGTAATATTTCGCTATTGTGCATATTTTTCAGCATTTGATCATATCTGGCAACCGCATCCGTTGCTTTAACTAATGACATCACAAATTTTTCATAGTCAAGATGATGGGGAGGAAAGCGATCATAATGATAGTTTACTGCATTACTCAGGTTATATTTCATTAAATTATGATTATCGAGCTAGATATCAATATTTTACTAAAAATTAACATTGAATCATTTAGATATAAATATTTTAGCTATAATGAGAAACAAAATAGTTTAATGTGAATAGATTTATGTCAAAAATGCTTGTCGATCGAACTTAGCCAATTTTGAGAGACAAAACAAATAAAATAATCCTTTAATGATAATCTGTTATGTCATTTGACCTTAAATTATTTAGTTCAAAGCTAAAAAAATATCGTGAACAACGTCAAGTTTCGATCAAAGAAATTTCTCAATCAACTGGTATTTTAACGCAAGACTTAATTGACTTAGAAGACGAGAAAAAAATACCAACAGGAGATCAAGTTTTGATCTTGGCAGACTATTACAAATGTGACTATCAATTTTTTTTATCGAATGAAAAGTTAGCTCCGTTTGAGCAAATAGAAGCACTTTATAGAAAACATGGTGATGAATTTTCTCAGAAAGATCGTAAGGTAATACAAGAATTTTTATTTCTATGTGAATGCGAAGAATTTTTGTTTGAATTAATACCTAGACAACATTATAAACTCTTTCATTTTTCAAAAAATGGATCATATTACAAAAGTCACGGAGAACAAGCTTCTATAAAATTAAGACAACATCTTGATTATTCCTCAAATGATTTTATCCGTGATATTTACGATGATTTTCGTCGTTTGGGATTTCATATATTTCGTCGAAAACTAGGTAATTCTTCTATTTCAGGACTATATATTAAACATCCGACGGCAGGTAAATGTATTTTAGTCAATTACGATGAAGATATTTACAGACAAAGATTTACGGTTGCTCACGAGTCAGCCCATGCAATTTTAGATGAGGAAGAAGATTTTGTTGTTTCTTTTACTTCTTGGAATAAAAATGACCTTGTGGAAATTAGAGCAAATACATTTGCATCTCATTATCTAATACCACGTAATTTATTAAATCAAATTCCACAACCAACTAATTGGGATGATGAAAAAGTAAAAATATGGGCAAATAAATTACAAGTAAATACACAACCTCTAGCCATTGCTCTCAGTGATGAAAAATTAATATCAACAGAAATTTATGAACAAATGAAATCGATCAAAATACTAAAGAATAAAAAGGTTGATCCAGAATTACCAGCTGATTTATCTCCTAATTCTCGTGAGCGTAAAGAATTACTTTTAAAAAAGGGACTCTCAACATTTTACGTCAATCTTTGTTTTGAAGCCTATGAAAAAAGTTTTATTTCACTAGGCAGATTAGCAGAAATGCTTTTAGTTAATGAACATGAACTCTATCAAATATTAGAAATTTACGGAATGAGATTAAGATATGACAACTGAACGTAATCCATCCAATTTTTATTCAATCAATGTTGTAGATACTTGTTCTATATGGCACATTATTTCAAGTCAACTGTTGCGTGTAACGGCTTATTCTGCTCGATGTTCATTTTGTTGTACTAATTTTGTATATTATGAGTGTTTGTATAAGCCACGAGAACAACCAAAAGATGAAGATATAGAATTACAAAATTTGCTAAAACAAGAAATCAACAATGAACAATTTAAAAGTTATCATCTTGATATTGAGGATTTACAGGAAGTTGAGATATTAAAAAGACGCAAAAAGCTAGGAAAAGGAGAATTGACATCTATTGCTTATGCAAAAAAGACAAATCAGGCTTTTATTACTGATGATCAGGGTGCAAGAAATATTGCTGAAGAAATACTTGGTAATGATAAAGTTCAAACTACCCCACATCTATTAGGATGGCTATTTTTCAAAAATTTCTTGAATTATGAAGATATAAAACTTATTATTGAACAACATCAAACATATAACGGTAAATTAGAGCGTTATTTTATGGAAATGTATCATAAAGCCTTAGATTATAAACTCAAACAGTATTCTACTAAATATTAAGGTTACTATCGAATAAAAACTAAAAATCTATAAATAGTATCATTGAAAAATATCATCGCCATACATGGAAACTGAATATTAAACAAGAAATTATCAATATAATAAAAACTACGAAAAGCTCGATCTTCATATCTGTATTGCCTTTTTTGCTAATTATATTTGTCTTCTATGCAAACTGTCAGGATTCTATTCTTCTGCTTGAATATTTTTGATTAATTGATAATTAATTTGTTGATAATTTTCTGGTTTTAAAGTATGGTTTTATTGTCCATTTCATGGTTCAAATTAGGTTGTAAAAAAATCATATTTCCTAAACAATAAACTATTTCTTCTATTTGATTATTGTTAAAGTATTATTGCAATTGATCACTAAAAAATTAGGGTAAAATCTTTCCCTTAAAATTTATCTAAAATCGATAAAATGAGCGAATTACACCAATATAGAACAGAACAAACGGGAAAAAACAATGATAAAAGTTATTAAAGCAAATTTTGATATACCAGCCCATAGAGAAGCAGTCGTTGATTTAATGAATACCTATGCCCTTGATTATATGGGGGGAGGGGAAGAATTGTCGGATTATGTCAAAACTAACTTAGCTAGTGAATTGGCAAAAAGACAATCTATTCATGCAGTTTTAGCCTTTGTAGATAATAAACCTGCGGGGTTAGTAATTGCCATCGAAGGCTTCTCAACTTTTGCTTGTAAACCTTTATTAAATATTCATGATTTAATTATTATTCCTGAATATCGTCGTCAAGGTATTTCTAAATTATTATTGCAAAAAGTGGAAGATATTGCTCTAGAGTTGGGGTGTTGTAAACTCACGCTAGAAGTATTAGAAGGGAATCATATCGCTCAATCGGCTTATCAGGCTTTTGGTTTTGACGGTTATCAGTTAAATCCTGATATGGGTAGGGCGTTATTTTGGCAGAAAAAATTACCATTAAACAAAGTTGAAAAAACTAAATAAAAATAGTAATACAAATACAAATTTCCACTAATAATCAAGTAAAATTTATCTCTAAATCTGACATTAGTAATTTAATCACAGAAGATGATATATCAGTAGATAATTTTGATTCAGAAAAACAACAAAGATTTTAACGAACATTCTTTACAATGCTAGAAAAAATCAAGTTTTTTTAAGCCTGTGAGAATGTTTTTATTTATTATAATGTTGCTCAACCGCTCATTCTACGGATTTTTCCTGAGTTTAGATGTTACTACTGCACTTAATTTGTGGGAAAAAATCATCGTTGTTATCTTGAGTTTCCATCGAAATTGTCTCCAATAAAGTAGGAGGAAAATTAGATGAAAAGCTGAAAATTTATCAAAATATGAGAGTTATTTATTATGTTATTTTTGATCTTCAAAAATATTTAGGTGAACAGATTTTAAGGATATTTAAACTTACGGAAATAAATTATCGAGAAACGTCCGACACTTGGTTAGAAGCAATTAATTTACCGTTAACTTTATGGGAAGGAGAATTTGAAAATTTTAATGGTATATGGTTGCGTTGGTGTGATGAAAATGATAATTTACTTTTAACAGGTGATGAGTCGGTACAAAAAGCTATTTTAAAACAAAAAAGCCGAAAAAGAATTACAAGAATTAAAAGAAAAATTGCGTCAACAAAGTATAAATCTTAATTAATAATGACTTTGTTACATCAAAAAAAAGATAATTTGGTTTCTAAAGTCGATCACTAAATTTTATGGATATTGATTGTTAAACGATATAGCTATCTAGTTTTGCCATTTTTATCATTCTATTTAACTACAAATATATTATAGGCAACTATATCACCATAAACTTTAGTTTTCCATTCTCCTTGCCATCAAACTTTTACTCCTGTGGAATCTATTACTACATGACGAGCTTCACTGGTTTTTTTACGGAAAGAATCAGTTCTAGTTTCATAAATATTGAGTTACTTTAGATGATGATAAATTTTAACTACAATTTATTAATTGATTTCATTTTAGCGAGATTTGCTCAACAAAAAGATAAAGTAAGGCACACCAATAATCGCCGTGATAATACCACAGGGAAGTTCAAGGGGGGTAAATAATAGTCTGCCCAATAAATCTGCACTGACAACTAATAATCCCCCCACTAAACCCGTAACGGGGAATTAAGCCTTGATGGGTATTTCCTACCAAAAAACGGGCGATATGATGGGCAATTAAACCGACAAATCCTACCGCACCAGCGATCGCCACACTAGCACTAGAAAGAGCAACACTAGAGATTAAAAGAGTTAATTGTGTTTTTTGGAGAGGTAAACCTAAACCCTTCGCTAAATTATCTCCTAAATTGAGACTATTTAACTCTTTACTCATTATCCACGTTAGCAGAACAAAAATGACAATCCAAGGCAATAAAATCAAAACCTGTGTTATGGTTTTTCCATAAACGCTACCCGTTAACCAGATTAAGGCTTGAGAAACACTATTTATCTCACCAAAGGTTGTAATAATATTCGTGATGGCGGAAATGATAAAATTAAAACCAATACCCACTAAAATCAAACGAATAATTGAATTTTCTCCCTGCCACGCCATTGCATAAATAGCTAATGCTACCAATATTCCCCCCATAAAAGCTGAAAAGGGTAATAAGACAATGGGTAGGGAAGGAAAAACTACGATAAATAATATAGCGGCTAATCCTGCACCTGCATTGATACCAATAATACTAGGATCTGCTAATGGGTTACGTGTAATAGTCTGCATGATACAACCAGAAATAGACAATCCTATGCCGACTAGCCAAGCGGTAAGAGTGCGGGGTAAACGCAGAGTGTTAATAATAAATTGAAAGTCTGATTGTGTGTTAAATCCAACTAAAGTTTTAATGACATCTACTGGGGAAATATAATATTCTCCGTAACCAATACTAAGAGTTATCACAATAAGGGATGTTATCAGTAAAACTAAGAGAGTTTTTGGCACTCTACTATCTAACCATAACGAAAAAGATGGTTGCTTTGATCTAACGATAATCCAAGAATCTTTCATAAGAACTAAAAATTAAGAATTAAGTTTGATAAAAAATTAAAAATCAACTGCATCATAGTTTTTTAGTCAATAACTCTTAACTTTAACTAACCTCTCAATTCTTAACTCAGGTAGAATAAAAGTTGTAGTCATCAAGATTTATTAATATGTGACCAAATAGAAACTACTTTAATTACTTGATTTTCTTCGTCAATGGAGTAAACAAGGCGATGTTGAATATTAATCCTTCTCGAATAATATTTTTTAAGATTTCCTGATAATTTTTCATAAGGGGGTTGATAAGGATTTACTTTTAAAATGTCCAGTAAATCTTTAAGGTTACTATCGAGGTTAGCTGATTTTATTTTCTTGGCATCTTTTAAGACTCTCTGACTAAAATCAATCTTCCACACCATCTAACACCCTCAAAAATTGATCTTCCGATACCCAATCATTTTCTGACTCAGCTTGTTTAAGAGAATCCACTAACCCCACAATGGATTGCAAATAAAGAGTTTCTTGTAAACTATCCCAATCCTCTTTAGACAATAACACCGCATCTCCTTTTTTGCTAGTGATAATTCGTGGTACATGATCTTGGTTCACTTGTTCTACTAATCCGAATAAATTGGCTCTTGCCGTACTTGCGTTTATTACTTCCATAATTTAAAAATATTGTACATTTTATTGTACTATTATAATTAATGGAAAAATCACCCTATCCCCTAATTCTTTTGCGAATGAGATAAATAAAAAAAGGTGCTCCTAAAATCGGTAAAATTAAACCCACAGGCACTTCTTGAGGTTTAATAATCAAGCGACTCACAATATCCGCATTCAGTAATAAAATTGCCCCTCCTAGTATAGAAAAAGGTAATATCCAACGGTAATCATTTCCTACCAATAAACGCACCAAATGGGGCATAATTAAACCAATAAAGCCAATAGGTCCTGCTAAAGAAACACTAGATCCTGCTAACAATATTACAGCAATCATCCCTCCAATTTTAATTAATAAGGTATTTTGCCCTAATCCCTTTGCGGTTTCTTCTCCTAAGCTAAGAATGGTAATTTGTCGAGCTAAAATCAACGCTAAAATTAAGCCGATGACAAAATAAGGAAATATATGTTTAATGAATTGTATATCCCTTCCAGTAATCGAACCTGCCAACCAAAAACGAATTTCATCGAGGGTGCGTTGATTTAAAATTAAAATGCCACTGGTAACAGAAGAACAAAAAACAGTAATGGTAGAAC
This sequence comes from Geminocystis sp. NIES-3708, assembly GCF_001548095.1. Lineage (NCBI taxonomy): Bacteria > Bacillati > Cyanobacteriota > Cyanophyceae > Chroococcales > Geminocystaceae > Geminocystis > Geminocystis sp. NIES-3708. The sequence continues at coordinate 2,803,991 of NZ_AP014815.1, forward strand.
CTGCTAAAGTTAAACTCAGAGGAGATAAACCTTTTTTATTTAAAGAGGCAAAAAAGTAAACTGCGATCGCACTTAGAGTTGCTCCCAAAAAGGCAAAAAGACCTAAAATATTTGAACTAGGATTATCTAGTAAAAAAGTCATAGTAACAACGGCTAAAACTGCTCCACTATTGATTCCCAAAATGCTAGGATCAGCTAAAGGATTACGAGTGATACCTTGCATTAAACTTCCAGCAACTCCTAATCCTCCCCCTACTAATAAAGCAATAATCGCCCTCGGTAATCTAATTGTGGTAATAATTAAGTGAGATGTTGAGCCATCAAAAGCAGTAAAGGCTTGGGGTAAATCCAGCCAAGCAATATCCGCAACCCCAAAAGTTAAACTAGCTAAAAAACTCAGACATAACAAAACACAGGCAAATATAAAAGAAATTGTCAACGATAAAGGATATTTAGCAACTATCATCATTTTTAGGTCTAATTTTCTGCAAAACTCCTTAGTAAATTAGAATGAGACTTACACAGTAAATCAAATTCAGTGGTTTTTCCCTCTCGGTGAAACAGAGCTCGTCTAACAGTGTCTAAATCAAATAAAATCTCTCGTTTTAATTCATCCCTGATTAAACTTTGAATCCAACCGACAACCACTTTTCTAACTCCAAATGTCACTTTTTCCACTCGATGTAAAGTTGTAGAAGGATATAGTATTAACGAACCAGCATTTAACTTAAAAAATTTTTCGCCGTTGATTTCTTCTAATACTAACTCTCCCCCTTGATATTCACTAGGAGAATTCAGAAACAGAGTAAAAGAAATATCTGATCGCCATAGAGTAGATATACCCATTAAAGCATTATCAACATGAGAACCATAACTCATTCCTTCTTCATATCGACTAAATCGTAAAGAATGAATTGTTTTTGGTAAAGTTGCCATTTGAAAAATAAGATTGTCTTTCAAAGCATCATAGATAATTTGATTTAAAGTTTCAGCCTCTGGATAATTAATCGACATCTGTAGGTTATCTTTCACAGTTTTGGCGTGCCAACCTGCGGTGTTTTTACCATCGACAAATTGAGCCTGATTTAATTTTTGATCAATAATGCTCAAAGTTTCTGGAGATAAAATATTTTCTAATTCAAGAATCATTAATATTGATAAAAGTCACACATATTTATTAAAGTTTCATCCAGTCATCAGGTAGCATATTAGCGATTAACTCAAATCCGCCTTTACCATCTGGTTTTAGTACATAAGCCATACCTTGAGGTGCAGGATAAATACCCGTTGCCGCTTCAAATAAATCATCATGCCCAACAATAATAGTATTTGTACCTTGAGCTGGAACTTGTATCAATAAAGGCATTAATTGGGCTTTCATTTGTGCCACTTGCTCATCAGTATAATCTTCTGCCTTGGGAAAATTTAGTGCTGAATTTTTTACGTATTTATCAAAAGCTAAATCGGCTGTTTGCCAAGCCCGACAATATTGACTGGAAATAACCTCTCCCACAGGAATAGAATATTTACGAAAAGCTTCCCCAATCTGTTTTGATTGTTTCCATCCCACTTCACTTAACATTCTTTGACTAGAACAATCTCCCATAACTGCGTTAATCTGATCAGCATAGTCTTTTTCTGTTTGAGCGTGGCGAAAATATATAATATAACCTCCTTGACGTAAAGCATTTAATAAGGCAGTGCCACTCATTTTATCTTCAAAGTCAGCGTTTGCTTTTTCTCCTGGGCTCATTTCCTCTCCGCCTTCACCACCTTCGCCACCTTCGCCTCCTTGTTGAGCGAGAAGATAAGATTTTGAGGAAATTTCTGAGTTAATATTTTCTTGAGCATTTACTGGAATTGAATTAAATAAAGTTGTACTTAAACTTAAACCTAGTAGTAATTGTAAAGATTTTGATTTTTTGTTACTCATCGTTAATTTTCTCTCCATGATTCATGATTTTTTATTTTTGACAAAAGTAAAAAGAAAAGTTCTCTACTCATATTCTTTGTTTCTAAATTCTCAGTTTTCAATTCTTTTAGTTTTTTGTGGTTGCAATCGCTAAACCCGCTCCTTTTACCTGTCTCAATTCATCCATCACCGAAACCACTATTCCATGGGATACTTTCTCGTCAGCGTTAATAATTACCATGCCCTGCTGATTGTTAGGGATTAATTTAGTGAGCGCACCCTGTAAACTATTAATTTGAATGGGTTGTTTATTTAAAAAAACTTTGCCATCTGATTGAATGGTGACATTAATCTGAGCAACTTTTTGGGATTCAGTAGTTGTCGCTGAAGGTAGATTAACTGGTAAACCTTCCGATTTAATTAAAGAAATACTCGATATAATGAAAAACGCCAAAATCGAAAAAATAGCATCAATCATCGGCACAAGATTAATTTCACCTTGTACTTCTTCACCCTCATGTATTTGCATAAACTTTTTCTCCCTTTTCGTAAATACGACGATATAAAAGTTCTAATTGTCCTCCCCATTCTTGAATTAAAGCGATTTGACGGAGATAAAGAGAACGAAAAACGTTGGCAAACATTAAAGTAACAATTGCTACTACTATTCCCATGACTGTAGAAATTAAAGCCTCACTAATACCCCCAGTTACTCCAGTGGTGTTTGTGCCTCCTGTGTTACCTAAATCAAAGGATGCAAAGGATTGCATTAAACCTAATATTGTGCCTAATAAGCCAAATAAAGGAGCAATGGTGATCACGGTTTGAAAAAAAGTGTTAAATCTTTTTAATAAAGGTAACTCTGCTTGAGTCGCTGTTTCTAACGCTAAACGAAACTCTGTTGCATTTGCTTGTTCTAATTCTAAGGCTTCTAAAAAAATACGAGCTGTAGGTAAATCAGCATTTTTTCTTAACTTGGCGATCGCAGTTACATAATCAGAACGATAAATTTTCAAAACTTCTTTAATTAAAGGTTTTTCCCTTGATTTAATACGATTCCAAAACCAAAAACGCTCAATAACTAAAGCTACTGTCATTATTGAGAAAGCTAAAAGAGGGATTGAGACAATACCTCCAGCGACTAAAAATTCATATGCTGACATCGACTTATTTTAAAAATTAGTTGCAAATATTTATTAATTGAATTAATCATTTTTAACTATAGCGAAGTTTGATAACTAATGCAAATTATTAGTAATAATGTTAAGGTACTAAAAAAATATTTTTTTGCAAAAGAGCAGAGAAGATCCCAAAGTTAATCCAATATTTATACAATTATTTGTACTACAAGTAATAACTTTGACATTATGTCTGTTGACATTGAAAAATACTTTAAATATCGTTAGTTGAGTAAATCAAACTAATGTGTAAGGAGTAAAGATGAAACAAGAAAAGCTATTTTCTTTGATTTATCTAAATGTAATATTGTTCACTATTCTATTTCCTTTATCTGCAAAACCTGAAACAAAACCAGTTAATGATGAAGTAGTAACAGAAGAAAATTCTTTTGAAAAGTCGCCACCTCAGTCTTTTAGTATCGTCACAGAGGTGCAAGTTCGTGTCACAGAAAATGGTCTTGATGTTATTTTAAATACTTTTAATAATGAGATTTTTCACCCTGTTACTAGCACTGAAGGCAATAATTTAATCATTGACATTCCCAACCTACAACTACAGTTACCAGAAAATCAAGAATTTCATCAAGAAAATCCGACTCAAGATATTGGAAGTATTACTGTTACTAATCTTGAACCTCATACTCTGAGAATAACGATTACAGGTATAAAAGAAATACCCACAGGGCAAGTCTTTCAAAGTCAATCTGGTTTATTAATTACTTTAACCCCACAACAAAACCCTGAAGAAGATAATATTCAAATCATCGCCACTGATGAGCGATCACCTTTTGTACCTAGTTCTGCACCTACTTACACAATCGATAAATCAGAAATTGAACAGCTAAATCCTAGAACTACCTCAGAATTATTACGCAATTTACCCGGCTTTGCCGTTAATGATTACGGCTTCGGTGCAGATATTCATACGGGTACTTTTTTAAGGGGTTTTTCGATCAATCAGTCTATTTTTCAAATCAATGGACGTTCTCTTGGTAGCAATATTAGCACTTATCATGGTGCAACAGACCTTAATAGTATTCCTGTGGATGCGATCGAGCAAGTAGTAATCACCAGTGGCACAAGTGCAACTCTTTATGGTTCGGAAGCCTTTGGAGGGATAGTTAATATTATCACCAAAAAAGATCCTCAACCCCTTCAGCTAGGATTAGGTGCAGAAATAGGTTCTTATGGCTATCAGCGTTATCAACTAGGCTATGGTGGCACAGTAAATGAAGTTAACTTTCGTGTAGGCTATGAATATTTAACCACCAATAATGATTATCTTGTACCTGTAGGGGCGGCTAACCGTGATCCTGAAACGGGCAAACTGTTTAATGGCGACAGTACTCTTAATAACTTCTATGGTAGTGTGGAATTTCCTATTGATACTCGCAACTATCTCAGTGTTGATGCTTATAAAACTGCCAGTAGGCGAGGGTTACTCTATTTTGGCTTCCCTTTACAGTTTGATCGTCTCGATCATGATTTATTCAATATTGGTGCAACCTTAACCACTAAATTAGGTAATGGAGATGATTCTATATTAAAAACAACTATTGCCTATAATCAAGATTATTTTAGTACTTATGGACCAAATGCGGGGAGATTTTATCGTTCAGGGGTTTTGGACTCTCAAGCCTTGAGTGGGCGTGTGGAAAACCAATGGCAAATATCTCCTACTTATAAACTGACATCAGGATTTGATATTAGTAACAATTCTATTTATGGAGATGTCCAGAGTAATCGTCCCGATTTAGCTATATTTAATGAAGTAGAAGATCGCGATCGTTTTCTTTTCGCTTTATTTGCCCTCAATACATTTGAACTCAGCGATAACTTTCAACTGGAATTAGGCTTGCGGCAAAATATTACCAGTGATTTTGGTAGCTATCTTAACCCCACCTTCGGCACGAGATGGAATATAACACCTAATATTGCCTTTCGTAATAGCTTTGCTGTTCTGCAACGAAATCCGGGGCTTGATCAATTATATGTGTTTGACACAGTACACAACTGGCTACCGAATCCGAATCTTATTCCCGAAAAAGGAGTAGCTTATACTGCTGGATTCGACATTAATTTATCTGATTCTTTCCTTGCACAATTAACATATTTTGGTAGTAATTTAAATGATCGTCTTGGCATTGTTGCTGGACGTTGGGAAAACGTGGGAAGGGTTGAGACAAATGGGCTTGAAGTAGTTCTTCAATGGCAAATTAGCCCCGAATTTTCTTCATTTCTTAATTATACCTATACCGACGCTCAAATTCTTAGTAGCCCAATCCCTTCTGAAGTGGGTTTACAACTGTCAACGCTACCTTACTCTGTGGGTACGTTTGGTGTCGGTTATAGCTCTAATGGTTATCAAGCTAATCTCTTTTTCAACTATTACAGTGGCTCTCGTCGTGCCTTATTTGCTCTGCCGGGAGTTAGTAGTACTGAGTTTTCTCCTTCTTATCTGAGTATAGATTTTAACGGGCAAATTCCACTAACTAAAAATATCTTTTTAACCCTCAATTTAGAAAATTTAAGCGATGAAAGTTATGAAAAGAGTAATCGTATTTATCAACCCGGATTAACTTATCGAATTGGATTACAAGCCTATTTTTAATGAGAAATTAAGTCAGAAAAGAGGATAAAATTAAAGGATAATGAGTTATATAATTATGATTTACTTTATCAGTTTAGTTGCAAATCTTTATTAATTAAATTAATATTTTAATATGAAGTGGGATTTCATTAAAAATTATTAGTAGTAAATACAAAAAGTAACTATAGTAAAACTCAAAATTAAAATTTTGATTGAATAACACTTTTACCTTAATTGTCTATATCTCACTAAAAAACCAATTAAGAAAGGAAATTATTAAATAATCATGACTCATTCACTGACTTGTACTCAACAACGACAAAAAGAAACGGAAAAAACACGCAAATTAGTTACTATTGGGGTTGTTGGTTCGATAGCTTTTCATGGAGTTGCTTTGTCAATGATGAATTATATCGAAAAACCTTTAGCTAAAGAGGAAAATAAACCCATTGAATTCATTATCATACAAGAGCCAGAACCTAAACAAGACATAAAACAAGAGAAACCTAAACTACAACCTGAAAAACCAATCCCAAAAACTCAATTAAAGGAAGTTGAGCCTTCTAAACCTCAAACTACCCCGACAGTCAAAGCTAATTCCCCTAAATCTCAAGTTATCCAAAGTCTTAAAACTAATATCCCTAAACCTAAACCCACAGAAACCATTGAACCTACCTTATCACCACAGGAGATCATTCAACCAATAAAAACTCCTACCCCTATCGCCACCGAATCTAATCCTATTAAACCTCAATTTAACACACCTAATAGCACTCCTCAAATAGAAGAAAATACCGCTCCTTTACTTCCTCAAGAGGTGCTTACCAGCAATACTTTAGCCCGTAATAATATTCCTCGTGCCCCTAAGCCCGTTGAGAATCAGAATAGTAGTAACTCATGGAGTAATTCTTTTAAATCTTCTCCTAGAGCGGTTAATAATAATACTAATCAAGAAACTTTTGTTGCTTCTATGAGTGAAAATGTAGGAGTTTCTAGTGGCAGACTATCTCGCAATAATAATAAAACTCCTAGTACTATTAATGGTAGTAATGGTAATCAAGGAGAGGGAATAGGTAATTTAAGAAATAGTTTTAGTCGTGGTAATAGTAATAGTAATAGTAATGGCATAGGTAATGGCAATAAGGTGTCTGGTATTCCTAGCAATGTTGCGGCTACCAGTCAATCCGTGCCACAACGCCCCCAAGCTAAACTAACTCCTCCCCCCCCTGAAAGTATCAAATGTATTCGTAATTGTGATCCCGTTTATCCTTCTGAGTTACAAGGGGTAGAAGGTAAAACCACCGTAAAGGTTAATCTTGATAGTGGTGGCAATGTGTTAGGAGTGAATGTAGTTAATCCTCATAGCAACGGTGAAGTTAATCGACAGGCATTATTAGCCGCACGACAAATGAGATTTTCTTCTCCTAGTGTCAATAATGCTTCAGTACAAGTTAGTATTAATTTTACCGTGGCAGGTTCAGAATTTGATCGCCTTGCTCGTCAGAAAAAAGAAGAGCAACAAAGACAAGCACGTTTAGCCCAAGATAAAGAGCGTCAAGCTCGTCAAGCACAATTAGAAAAAGAAAGATTACAGCGTCAACAACAACTAGAAAAAGAGCGTCAAGAAAGAGAAAGATTAGCTCAAATAGAAAGGGAAAAAACAGAGCAACAATTAAGACAATCTTCTTCTCCTATAAATACTCAAACTAATATTAATAATAGTGAAAATCTACCATTATTAGAGTTGGATGAAAAACTAGATTCAACCTTATTAGAAGAAGGTAATTAATCAAGAGTCTTTTTTCTTGCAAATACCCTTAATGGTGCAAATTTTTTAGAAAAGAAAAAGAATTCAAAATATTATCTAGGAGTTATTTATTATTGATAAAGTATGGGAAATAAAATTTTAAATTAATTTAAAGATATTTGAAGTTTATAAACCTGTATTGGGGAAAAATATTAAATAGAATCTAAAGTATATCAATTAATAAAAAATATGTTATAAAAAAATCTTCAATAAATTATCTCAAATTATGGACTAAGCAAGTAATAAAGCTGAAAAGAAGAAATTAACAACGAAAATATCACAACTTATTTTGAAATCTGCATTAGTATCATATTTATTTTGAACGATAAATATTATTAAATCTCATCTTTTTTTTGATTAATTAACTATTGACTTAACACATAAAATTATGAACAAAAAATATCTTTTCTTAACCTCCTTAATTAGTTTAATTTTTATTAATACTTCAGTGATTAGCCCTAAAATTTTGGCTAATAATATGACTCTCCCCGATGGTAGTAAATGCGAAGGTAGCGTTACAAGGGGGAATCTCAATGGCGAGGGTAAATGTATTTTTAGTAATGGTGATAGCTATGAAGGTAATTTTGTTGATGGTGAAAAGCAAGGAAAGGGTAAATATACTTTTGCCAATGGTGGTTATTATCAGGGAGAATTTCAAAAAGATCAATTTGAAGGGCAAGGAATAAGAGTTTTTCCTGAAGGTGACAAATATGAAGGGCAATTTAAACAGGGTAAACCAGAAGGTAAAGGGGTTTATCTCTCTAGTGATGGTAGTCGTTACGAAGGCAATTTTGTTAACGGTTTACCAATGGGAGAAGGTAAATTTATCTACAGTAATGGCGATAGTTGTGCGGGAATGATCAAAGATGGTAGGATTGATGGTCAAGGTGCTTGTACCTATCAAAATGGCGATCGCTATCAAGGGCAATTAGTCGATAATCAACCTCAGGGAGAAGGAATCTATACTTTTGGGAGTGGTGGTAGCGATGAAGGCACTTTCACCGAAGGAGGATTAAGTGGAAAAGGAGTACGTAAATACGGCAATGGTGACAGTTATGAGGGTGAGATAAAAGACGGTATTCCTAATGGTAAAGGGATTTATAAATTTACCGATGGTGGTATGTATGAAGGAAATTTTGATAACGGTAAACAGGCAGGTAAAGGAATGTATAAATTTGCAAATGGTAATCGTTATGATGGAGAATTTGTCAATGGACAATTTGAAGGACAAGGAATATTTACTTTTGCTAACGGCGATGTGTGTCAAGGTAAATTTAAAAATAACCAATTACACGGGGATGTGATTTGCGATTATGCCAATGGAGACACCTACAAAGGAGAATTTGCCAGTGGTAAAAAAAATGGTAAAGGAATTTATAATTTCGCCGATGGCACGGTAATCGATGGTAACTGGAAGGAAGATAAACCTTTATAGTTAATAAAAATTCAGTCCGAAGATTTAGCTTAATATCAAAAAAAGCCTACTCCGTAAATTTTACCAAAAGTGCATTAGTTTAAGTTGATTTCGATATAAAAATAGCTGATGATTGACTTGAAAAACAGCCTGAAAAGGATATAAGAAGATTATGTTTTTTCCTTAATGAATAAAGTTTTCTCAAAAATATACGAATATTGGGAATTTTTGTGCTTATCCACTATTTTACCTGTCTTATCTTCATCATTTTTCTTCCATTTAACTTAGGTTATTTTTAAGTCTAATTATCTTAATAAAATTTCCTTCTACTTGGGCAAACATATCTTTACTTAAGGTAGAAGTTCGAGAGCAGTGTGGGGCTTCAATTAAGTTCACAACTGCCTCTATTTGCTCAAAATTAGGCATCCTGTTTAAGTTTTGGTGTAAAAAAACCTTTATCACCCTTCTTTGTAAACTGAGGGGTTTTTCTTTTAGAATAGAACGTTTCAAACTTTTTTGATCTTCATGAATTGCTAAATCAAATAATTTTTCAGTTTCTTCTGTTAAAAATGCAATATCTCCTCGTAATATTTCTGCTGTTTGGCTTAAATGTTGTTCTATCTGTGAATTAAATTCTTTTTTGAGATAAGGTATTAATTCAAGACGGATGCGATTACGAGCAAATTTTTTATTTTTGTTATATTTATCTTCCCAGATAGGTAGTTGTAATTGTTGACAAAAAGCAAGGGTATCGCCACGAGTAAAATTAAGTAAAGGACGAACTAGGGTAATATTATCATTGAGTTTTCTTGTCCAATTAAGGGCACTTAATCCTTCCATTCCTGCACCACGCATTAAGTTATATAAAAAAGTTTCCCCACGATCACTTAAGGTATGTCCTGTTATTAGATAATTGAATTGGTATTTAGTGGCAATTTCTACTAAACCTTCATAGCGATATTTTCGGGCTTCTCCTTCCGATTCTGTTATTTTTTGCTTTGCTGTCTCTAAATAAAAATCTAAACTCCAATTTTTGGCGATTTTCTCTACATGAAGAGCTAATCCTTCATCTAATATCCAACCATGATTAAAATGGGCGATCGCCAAATGCCAATCCCATTTTAATTGTAAATCTAAGCATAATTTACCAAGACACAGAGAATCTTGTCCTCCTGAAACTGCAATGAGGATCTTACTACTTTTTGGCAATAAAAGTCTATTTTTTAAGGTTTGATGGAATTTACCATGATAATCAGTCCACATTATTTTAGTAAGGAATTAAGAAATTCAAAGTTAATCACCACGCCATAAATTATTAACTATTAATTATTCATTATTAATTATTGATTATGATTGTCGGATTGACCATAAACCAATAAACTTTCTAATAAAAGTAATTTAACAGATTAAATTTATGAAAAAAGTACTTGGAATAATTTTAGGCGGTGGCGCAGGTACAAGATTATATCCTTTAACTAAATTACGAGCAAAACCTGCCGTACCACTAGCAGGAAAATATCGTTTAATTGATATTCCTATTAGTAACTGTATTAATTCTGAAATTTTAAAAATTTATGTTTTAACTCAGTTTAACTCAGCTTCTTTGAATCGTCATGTCAGTCGTGCCTATAATTTTTCAGGGTTTAGTGATGGTTTTGTAGAAGTTTTAGCTGCACAACAAACTAAAGAAAATCCTGAATGGTTTCAAGGTACGGCAGATGCAGTACGTCAATATATATGGTTATTTCAAGAATGGGATATTGATGAATATATCATCCTTTCGGGTGATCATCTCTATCGTATGGATTATAGTAAATTTGTAGAACATCACCGCAAAACTGGGGCAGATATTACTTTATCGGTTGTGCCTATAGACGAAAAAAGAGCTTCTGCTTTTGGTTTAATGAAGATAGATGATACAGGAAGAATTGTTGATTTTAGCGAAAAACCTGAAGGCGATGAGTTACAAAAAATGGCAGTTGATACTTCTATTTTAGGCTTAAGCCCTGAAAAAGCGAAAGAAAGTCCTTATATTGCCTCAATGGGTATTTATGTTTTTAAAAAAGAAGTTTTAGAGAAACTTTTAAAAGATAATCCTAATCAGACAGATTTTGGGAAAGAAATTATCCCAGCGGCAGCTAAAGATTATAAAGTACAAGCCTACTTATTTAAAGGTTATTGGGAAGATATTGGAACAATTGAGGCTTTTTATGACGCAAATTTAGCTTTAACCAAACAACCTCAGCCAGATTTTAGCTTTTATGATGAAAAAGCTCCCATTTACACTCGCTCTCGTTATTTACCACCAACAAAACTACTTAATGCAGAAGTTACACAATCTATTATTGGTGAAGGGTGCATTATTAAAGATTGCCGTATAAATCACTGTGTTTTAGGAGTAAGAACACGTATTGAATCTGATTGTATTATTGAAGATAGTTTACTCATGGGATCTGATTTTTATGAGTCCTATAGTATCAGACAAAGTAAAATAGATCAAGGAAGTGTACCAGTTGGTATAGGTGCAAATTCTATCGTCAGACGGGCTATTGTCGATAAAAATGCACGAATAGGCAAAAATGTAATCATAACTAACAAAGACAAAGTCGAAGAGGCTAACCGAGAAGATGAAGGTTTTTTAATTCGCAGTGGTATTGTTGTGGTTATCAAAAATGCCGTCATTCCTGATAATACCGTTATTTGATGAATAATTAATGATTATTTGGGTGAATACTATTCACCCCTATTTAACTATTGTCCGACTATTGATGTACAAAGAAAATCGTCTTGAAAATAATCATTAGCAACTCTTTGTATATCATCTAGAGTAACGTTAGTGATTTCTTGAGGAAAAATGGTATCGTATTCAATTCCTAATCCTAAAGTTTCATACCAACCAAAAATTTGAGCAAACTCGCCATTGGTTTGTTTTCCTAAAGCATATTGTCCTAATAATTTACTTTTTGCTGTTTCTAGCTCTTCGATACTTAGTTTATTTTTTCTTAGGCGCTGAATTTCATTATATAATCCTTCTTTTCCTATGTCTGTATTGTTAGGAGACGTACCCATATAAACCACAAATTGAGATTTATCGAGACGAGTAGGATAAAAAGCGGAAACATCATAAGCTAATCCTCTTTTTTCTCTCAATTCCACAAATAAACGGCTAGAAAGTCCATTTCCTAAATAAGTTGTTAATAATTTGAGTACAGGATAATCAAGATGTTTCATTTCTGGTGCAAGGTAGCCCATCATAATAATAGATTGTTGAGTTTCTTGGTTAAGTTTTCGATAATTTGATTGAGGAGAAAGAGGATAAGGGGTAAATTGAGGGGTTTTCATGTTCAATGGTTGCCAATCACCGAAAATTTCTTCCACAATTAAAATTGCTTGATCTAAATTTATTTTTCCTGCTAAACTGATCGTTAAATTATTCGGAGTAAAGTGTTTATTATGACAGTGTTTTAAATCCTTTACAGTTAACTCCGTGACAGTTTTTTCAGTGCCTAAAACCGAAAACCCATAGGGATGCTCACCATAAATCATTTCTCTAAGTTGACTAAAGGCAAGATTAAAGGGTTGTTCTTTCTGAGATAAAATATTTTGTAAAATAAGTTTCTTTTCTAGTTCGATTTCATGGTCAGGAAAGGAAGGAAACCGCAAAATCTCGGCGGCTAAGGCTAAAATTTCGGGAAAATCGGCAGTAATGGTTTTTAAACTAACTAAAAAGTAATCGTTAGAAGTATCTGTGCTTAATCCTGCACCAATAGATTCTACTTTTTGTGCAATTTCTAAGGATGATAGACTCTGAGTGCCTTTAGACATTACACTGGCTAACAGGTGAAAAATTCCTGCTTGATGAGTTGATTCCCATAAACTTCCTGCATGACGACAAAAAATTCTTCCAGCAATGATTTCTGTGGTAGGATTCTCAATAACTATAAGAGTTATGCCGTTACTTAAAGTCGTTTTTTGTATATGTTTTTGATTTGCTTTCACTGACTATAATTTTTCAAGTACATTTTCATCAATAATTAATTATTTACTATCAATTATTGATTATTAATTATTAACTATTCATTATGCTCACTGTTAACGAAGTTGAAAAATTTATTTTGAATTTAGTAAAACCGATTACTGATAAAGAGTTAGTACCTTTATCTCAAGCTACTAATCGTATTTTGGCTGAAAATATCTCCTCTTCTTTTGATTTTCCCTATGATGATAATTCCGCAATGGATGGTTATGCGGTTAAATATCAGAATGTGGCGATGGCAAGTCAAGATTCTCCTGTGTCTTTAAAAATAATAGAAGAAATTCCAGCTGGATATTGTCCACAAAAAACTATTTTAGATGGTGAAACTTCTCGAATTTTTACTGGGGCAATTTTACCTCAAGGAGCTGATTCCATTGTTATTCAAGAGAATACGCAACGAGAAGGAGATCAAATTAAAGTGTTTGCTTCTCCTCTCAAGAATGAATTTGTCCGTTATCAAGGCTCTTATTATCGAGCTGGTGAGTGTTTACTGTCCGCAGGTTACAAAATTAATCCTCCTGAAATGGCTATTTTAGCAGCCGCTCAATGTTTGGAAGTACCTGTTATACGATCGCCAATTATTGCAATTCTTTCCACTGGAGATGAGTTAATAGCACCAGAAGAATCTATGGAAAAAGGAAAAATCATAGACTCTAATCAATATTTATTAGCCAGTTTCATTCAACAAAATGGTGGTATTCCTTTATCCTTGGGCATTATTCCTGATCATCCTTTGGCACTGGAAAATGCCATTAAAGAAGCCTTGAATCAAGCTGACTGGGTAATTTCCACTGGTGGGGTTTCTGTGGGAGATTATGATTATGTAGATCAAGTATTGGAAAAATTAGGAGGAAAAATTCACGTTAAAGGAGTGAAAATGAAGCCGGGAAAACCTTTGACTGTCGCAACTTTTTGCCACGATAAACTATATTTTGGTATTCCGGGGAATCCCGTTTCCACAATGGTAACTTGTTGGCGTTTTTTACAAACGGCTATAGAAAAATTATCCGCCAAAAAAAATTATAGTTATCCTTCCATTGTCAAAGGAATTACTTTTAATAATTTGCGATCGCAAGGTACAAGAGAAACTTATGTCTGGGGTAATGTGAGCTTGATAAAAGGACATTATCAGTTTACTATTGCCAAAGGTTCTCATAATTCAGGAAACCTTGTTAATTTACAACAAATTAATGGTTTAGCCATAATCCCTATCAATACAAATTTAATCGAAATTGGTGACGATGTAGAAATAATGTTAGTGAATAATTAATAATTAACAATTGATAGCTAACAATTGCTCATTATCTATGTCCCAAAAAATTTATGACTCAAATATATAGTGCTTTTACATTATTTACCAGTTTATTAGTAGAAGCAATGCCTTTTCTTCTAATTGGGGTATTGTTATCTAGTAGTCTCATCTTTTTTATGGATGAAAATACACTAATTACTAAACTTCCTAAAAATCCTTTTTTCGGAGCAATTATTGGCAGTATTTTTGGTTTTTTCTTCCCTGTTTGTGAGTGCGGTAATGTTCCTGTCGCCCGTCAATTTTTATTAAAAGGTTTACCAACTTCTGTGGCAATTTCTTTCCTTTTAGCCGCACCAGCAGTAAATCCAATTGTCTTATGGTCAACTTATGTCGCTTTTCGAGGACAACCTCATATTGTTTGGTTAAGAATTACTTTTTCACTCATTATTGCTATTACTATTGGTTGTATTTTTAGTTTTCAATCTGATCCTCGTCCTCTATTAAAACCAATACTGGCAAAACGTTTAACGGTTTTAATGAATATAAATGAAGCGGAAAAATCATGTCCTAAACAGACAAAAGTAAAAGAATATAGTTTGTTGCAGTCAGGAAGTTTTATTCTAGGGGAGGAAGGTAAAACAATCAAGATGGATGAAAATTTATTGACAACTAAGAATACCAATAATATCAAAATTTCAGGGTGGCAAAAATGGGATTTATTTATTAATAACGTACAAATTGAGTTAAGAGAATTAGGCGGTATTTTAATTTTAGGTAGTGCTATTGCCGCATCTATCCAAGTTTTTGTTCCCAGAGAAATTATTTTAAATTTAGGACAAGATACTATCACTTCTATTGTAGCAATGATGATTTTAGCTGCGGTAGTTTCTATTTGTTCAACAGTAGATTCTTTTTTTGTGTTGTCTTTTGCTTCAACTTTTACGACAGGATCTTTAGTTGCTTTTTTAGTTTTTGGACCTATGATTGATATTAAAGGAATTGGTTTAATGTTATCTATTTTTAAGCCAAAAATGATTATTTATCTAACGGCAATCGCAGCTCAATTAACTTTTATTTTTACTCTATCCTATAGTTATCTATTTTAAATCTAAAAATAATCAAAGCAAATGAAAAATATTAAAAGGAAAGAATTAATATTTAATATCTTAAATATATTTGCAATTTTTTTATGGGCATTATTATTGTTTAAATATTGGTTTACTGGAGAATTAAATTTATTAATTCATCCTAATTATTTTATATTAGTATTGGTAAGTAGTATTATTTTATTCTTATTATCCATCGCTAATATTATTCAATTAATTATTTATAATCAACGAAATTATAATCGAAACAATTCTGCAAATAATCAATACTCTAAATTATTACCAAAAGGATGGGCTAGTAGTTTATTAAGTTTTGTCGCAATATTAGGCTTAATAACTAAACCTATGGTATTAAGTAGTCAAACAGCGATGCAAAGAGGAGTAATAGATTCTTTACCACCGACTACGTTAGAAACTCAATCTTTTCTCACTCAAACATCTCCCGAAAAACGTTCTCTCATAGAATGGGTGAGAACTTTAAATGCTTATCCCGAACCTGATACCTATACAGGGCAACCAGCTAATATTACAGGTTTTGTTGTCCATTTCGATCATTTACCTGATAATTATATCTACTTATCCCGTTTTGTTCTTACCTGTTGTGCCGTAGATGCTTATCCTGTCGGTATTCTTGTGGAATTACCAAAATCCAGAAACAATTTTCCTGTTGATAGTTGGTTAGAAATACAAGGAATTATGAAGACAGAAATTTTACCCCGCCTTGATTCTTTTCCCTCAATAGAGACAAAAGACAAGCGCCAATTAGTCTTAAAAGCGAAAGAAGTTAAAGTTATTCCTACACCTAAAAATCCTTACGATTACTAACTTATTGCTTATGCGGACGGAGAGACTCGAACTCTCACATCAGAGATACTAGAACCTAAATCTAGCGCGTCTACCAATTCCGCCACGTCCGCTTGAACAGTATCTACTATAATAACAGTCTTCGTTAAATAATTCAACTAGACATAGCAGATAACTAATTGATTAGGACATTTTTCTGTTAGTTATTACCTTTAACAAAAATTTATTCGTACTAAATATTCCCTTTCTTGCTATGGATAGATCGTGATTACGAATCCTTGATATTCATTTGAGAAAAAGTTAAGGCTTTTCCTCTTATATTGGTATTAAGTTTTCCCTTTTCTAAAACAATATCACCATTAACAATAGTATAAATAGGCCAACCTGTTAAATTCCAACCTTCAAAAGGACTCCATCCGCATTTTGTCGCTAAATTTTCTTTTAACACGGGTTGATAGTTGTTTAAATCTACTAAAATCAAATCAGCATCATAGCCGATTTTTATTTCCCCTTTATTTTGTATTTGATACAGTTTAGCTGGATTAGTACACATCCATGTTACCACCTGAGCAAGGGTACAACGTCCTTTTTTATACTCTGTTAACATCAGTGGTAATGAAGTCTCAACTCCTGGCATTCCCGAAGGGCTATGGGGATAGGGTTTGGCTTTTTCTTCTAAGGTGTGGGGAGCATGATCTGTTGCAATACAGTCGATTACTCCATCTAATAATGCTTTCCATAAAATTTCGTTATTTTCAGGCGATCGCAAAGGTGGGTTCATTTGTGCTAAAGTGCCTATTCTTTGATAATCATTAGTATTGAGTAGAAGATGTTGAGGGGTGACTTCAGTAGAAATCCAAGGAGTCTTGTTTTCTCGTAAATATTCAGCTTCGATACCAGTGCTAAGATGGAGGATGTGTAAACGCCGTTGATATTTATTAGCTAATTTTACTGCCAATTTAGTAGCATTTAGGGCCGCTTCTTCATCTTGAATGACAGAGTGAATAGCAGGATTGGTATTATCTTTAAACAGTTTTTTTCTTTCTATAATTCTAGCTTGATCTTCGGCATGAACAGCAATTAAACGACTACCTTTAGCAAAAATAGGTTCAATTTCAGCCTCGGTACTTACTAATAATGCACCATGATTTGATCCCATAAAAATCTTTATACCACAAGCAGGATTAGCATTGCGTAAATCATCTAAATTTTCAGCCGTAGCACCCATAAAGAAGCCATAATTAACTAAACATTTTTGACTGGCACGGTGTAACTTATCATCTAATATTGCTTGAGTAGTAGTTAAAGGGATAGTATTAGGCATTTCGAGAAAGGATGTGACTCCCCCTTTAGCACAAGCACAAGAAGCGGTAAAAAGGTCTTCTTTATGGGTTAATCCAGGTTCACGAAAATGCACTTGCGGATCGATTACCCCAGGTAGTAAAGTTAAGCCCGTAGCATCGATAATTGTTGCAGAATCGGCAGTTAATTCCGTGCCAATTTCAGCTATTTTGCCATCTTTGATGAGCAAATCTCCTAAAAAAATATCGCCGTTGGATAATAAAATTTCGGCATGATGAATTAATAAATTAGAAGTCATAGTTATAATTAATTATTGATAATAAATAATTATTTAAGCAATATTGCCATAGCTTTGCAAATATTTTTTTAGCTACTAAATTATTTATACTTATTTATTGATATTATAGTTTAATATTCTAATCCATGAAAAATAATCAATCGACAAAATCGCAACAAAAATTATCATTCTTTTTTAAACTTTTAAATTGGTATTCAGATCGATTATTTATTGCTAGAATAATGGCAGTTATTTCAGTATTAAACTTTGGAGTTGTGCTTTTTGATATAACTTATATTCCTTTAAGAGATATATGGTTAAATGGGAAAGTAACCGTAGGAAAAATTAAAATTGCTTCCCATGAATTTGACGGTGTAACTTTTAAGATTTTACCTCAATCTTTAAGAGAGAAAATAATTCAGTATGATGTCATAAAAGGAATTGAACCTTATCGAGATACTCAAGAGTATTTAGAAGAAGTTAATAGATTAGAAAAAAGTATTAATCAGTCGGGATTAAGTAGTGAAGAAACAGCGAAAATTTTAGAAAATTTAAGACAAATGAGTGCTAATATGATCTCTGAAGATCCTTTTAGAATAGCGAATAAAAGTGGGACTTTAGAAATCATAAAAAATAGGATGCGAGAACATATGAGCATATATATTGATAATCCTAGGAACTCTTCTACTATTGCTTTTACATCTTTTTGGACAGAAAATCATCTTAAAAATAATAATATAGAAAGGCAATTAACTTTTTTTAACCAACAAATAAAACCGTTAATTAGAACTAATTATTTCCGCCCTATCGGAGAAAATGGACAATTTGTTGATTATTTTGGCTTGATAGATTTTCCTTTTATTGTCATTATTTTTTATGATTTTATTATTCGGTGTCTTTTTATTAGTATGCGCTATCAAGGAGTTAAATTTCAAGATGCTATTCTATGGCGTTGGTATGATTTAATTTTCTTTTTACCTACTTTCCGATGGTTAAGAATTATTCCCATAATCATTCGTTTAGATGAAGCGAAATTATTGGATTCTAAGAGAATTAAAAAACAACTGAGTAAAGGTTTTGTTGCAGAAATTGCAGGAGACATAACCCAAGTTGTCATATTGAGAATTGTTAATCAAATTCAAAAAACTATTGAAAAAGGAGAAATAGAAAAAGTATTATTTAAGGAAGAAGAGAGAAGAGAATATATTGATTTGAATAATATTAATGAAACGTCAGAAATTATCAAAATACTAATTAATTTGGTAGTTTATGAAATGTTACCAGAAATTCGTCCAGAAGTCGAAATTTTACTTACCTATATTTTTGCAAAAACTATCATCGAATCTCCTGTTTATCAAAACATCAATTATCTACCTTTGCCAAAAAATTTTCCTCAAGATATTAGTAATAAACTAGCTACCCAATTTTATCAAATCTTTTTAAATACTATTAATAATATGTTAAAAGAAGATCTTATTTTTGAGAAACATTTAGAACAAATTATTAATAAATCTACCAGAATTATGAGTTTACGTCCTAATGCTAGATATGATATCAATAAAATAGAGGAATTATTAGTTATTTTATTGGAAGAAGTTAAAGTTAATTATATTCAAGAACTATCTGATGAAGATATTGAAGAATTAATGAAAAATTAATCCTTAATAATTTAAACTTAGTCTTTGTTAATAAAATTTAAGCATTTCCTAAGCTTTAATAAGTTTTTTGCTACTATTTACTATAATAAAACGCAATTTCTTTATCTTTTAAAGGAGCAAAATTAGCGTCAATCAACTTTTGATTAAGTTCATCTTGGGGTATATGTTTAGCCCCGATTCGCACAATTCTTGAACGCATAGTATTACTTACTCCGCTACGTTGTCTTTGACCTTCTAATCCCATCACCTGATTATATAAATCTATTTTTGCTGTGGGGATTTCACTGCCATCAAAATCAATTCCTTTTGCGATCGCTTGATCAACTGCATCAGCTCCAGTGGTTAAATTAGTCATAATAAATTTATATTAACTATTTAACTTTTTATCATATCATCACAGAGGAAAATGTCAAGAAAATTAGTTAGGTTATATTCCATTTTTCTTGATTGTTCATTGCTACAAATTTTTTATAATCAAAATTTAAAACTATGATTTTTTCTATACCTAAATCATCAATAGTTTTTACCACTAATCTTAAATAATTTAATCTTATAATGTTAGTTTCTTTTTTTATTTATGTATATTTTGATAATTTTCTTATTGATTTAGTGTGTTCTTAAAATATTAAACATATATACTTATCAAATTTATAATTACTTTGTTATTTGATAAAATATACAGAATCTAGGTATTAACAAATACGAGGTAACTGTTCGCCACTTAACAAATTAATAACTCTTTTTCCCCCAATTTTACTATTTAGAATCACCATAGAATTTTTACTTTTTTTTACTTTACCAATTATATTAGCACTAGAATTTTCTGCTTTTAAAATAGTTAAACTTTTATCGACATCTTCTTCAGAAATAAACATTATAAATCTACCTTCATTTGCTACATAAAGAGGATCAAAACCTAATATTTCACACGCACCTTTTACTTCTTCTTGAACATCAATAGCATTCTCATTAATCGTAATTTCTATATTAGCAGAAAAAGCAATTTCATTCAATGCACTAGCTAATCCTCCCCTTGTTAAATCTCGTAAACAATTAATTTTAATTCCCGCATTTATTAAATCTAAAATAATTTTTGTAACTGGTGCAGAATCACTTTTAATAGAGGTTTCAAACTCTAAACCTTCTCTAATTGCCATAATTGCAATGCCATGTTGTCCAATATCTCCACTAAGAATAACCATGTCATTAGATTTTATAGAGTGAGGATTAATATCTAAATTATGGTTAATAATTCCGATGCCAGAAGTGTTAATAAAAATTTGATCACCTTTTCCTTTTTCAACAACTTTAGTATCCCCAGTAACTATTTTTACGCTACTTATTTCTGATGCTTTTTTTATAGATTGTATAATTCGCCATAACGTAGCAATTTCTAATCCTTCTTCGAGAATAAAACTTAAACTTAAATAGAGAGGAATCGCCCCAGACATTGCTAAGTCATTTACTGTACCATAAACCGCCATCGAACCAATATCACCCCCCGGAAAAAATAGAGGATTTACCACATAAGAATCTGTTGTGAAAGCAATTTTTTTACTAGATAAATTAAGCACTGCTGAATCATGTTCAATATAATTTTTATCTTGAAAAGTAGCCAAAAACATATTATTAATTAACTCTCTCATTAACTTGCCACCGCTACCATGACCTAATAAAATATGGGAATATTTATCCATAGGTAAAGGACAATTTAATTGAAAATTACTATTCTCTTGCATAATATTTATATATAATTTTATGATTGATTATAATATAAATAATAATAATTTAAGCAAGTAATTAATTGATATTTTCACTAAAAAAAATGTTAAAATCAAAAAAATATTACTGACAATATCATGAAATTTGTTGATGAATATAGAGACATAAATTTAGTTCAAAAATACTCTGAAAAGATCGCAAATATAATAACACAACCATGGCAAATAATGGAAATTTGTGGAGGTCAAACCCATAGTATCGTTAAATATGGCATTGATCAACTGTTACCTTCAGAAATTACTTTAATTCATGGTTCTGGATGTCCTGTTTGTGTAACAAGTATAGAACTAATTGACCAAGCTATAAAAATTGCTTTGTTACCTAATACTATTTTATGCTCTTTTGGAGATATGTTAAGAGTACCAGGAAGTAAAAAAGATTTACTAAATATTAAAGCATTAGGAGCAGATATTCGTATTATTTATTCACCTTTGGATTGTTTAAAAATTGCCCAACAAAATCCTAATAAAGAAGTAGTATTCTTTGCTGTCGGATTTGAAACAACTGCACCAAGCACCGCTTTAACAATTTATCAAGCACAACAACAAAATATTTTTAATTTTTCAGTTTTAATATCCCATGTTTTAGTACCTCCAGCAATGGAAACAATTTTATCATCAAACCAGTGTCAAGTTGAAGGTTTTTTAGCGGCTGGTCATGTTTGTACCGTTATGGGTTATCAAAAATATGAATCTATTTCTCATAAATATAAAGTACCTATTATCATAACAGGATTTGAACCTGTGGATATTTTACAAGGAATTTTTCTTTGTATTCAACAATTAGAAAATAACGACATAAAAGTTGAAAATCAATATAGTCGAGTTGTTAACAAAGAGGGGAATAAAAATGCTCAATTATTAATGAAAAGAATATTTGATACTGATGATTATTTTTGGCGTGGCATTGGCAATATTCCTGATAGTGGCCTAAAACTCAAAGAAGAATATCAGGAGTTTTCAGCGAGTAATAAATTTAATTTAAAACTAATTAATCATCAAGATTTAGAAAATCAAAATTGTATTAGTGGGCAGATTTTACAAGGAATAAAAAAACCCCATGAATGTCCATCTTTTGCTAAAAAATGTACCCCTGAACAACCTTTAGGAGCTCCTATGGTATCATCAGAAGGTGCTTGTGCTGCTTATTATAATTATCGTATAAAGCAATAAAACTTGAGTTCAATATAAAAAATATTGAAGAATAAGATTTTAGTAGTAGTAACTAAACAAAATTTTCTTTTATAAAATAATTAAACTTAGTAAATAATTATCAAAAATAAATTTTAATAATAGATAGACAAACTTTTTTATCAACTCCTAATTATAATTAATTTAGTTTGATAGGTAAATTATTTCATAAAAATTGATGCTTATACCAAAACAATTTTAACTATCATACCTGTGTGTTTAGTACTAATTATCATGGAATTAGCTAGTTTTTTCCTAGTAAAAGCTAATAGTATTGTGGATGTTAATATTAAATCTGTTAATAATCGAACCGTTTTTGATGGTGTACCTGTTATTATTCAAAATAAATAAGGTTAATACAATAATATATTTAAAATGTAAAAATTAATAGTTTTCATTTTTTCAAACTTAAATAAATCTTTTATTTAAGTTTATTTTAATCTAAAGAAACAGCATCAATATCTACAGTTTTTTGTTCTTGTGTTTCTGTATAGGAATCTTTTTTATTTTTTACGCTACTCATAATCATTTGAGAAACTTCTGTTAACATAATTGATAATAATAAAAAATCGTCAATTTGTCCTGCTAAAGGGAAAAAATCAGGAGAAATATCAAAAGGACTTAAAACATAAATTAATGTACCTAAAATAATCCAATTACGATATTTTGGGTTACGGATTGCATTGCGATAAAAACTGTAGAGAGATTGAAGATTAAATTTCATTGGATATAAGTGGATTAGTTAAAAAAGTTAAAAGAAAACCTTGATTGCTTATATAATAACTTATTTTTCATAGTATAAAATAAATAGTAAGTTCAGTTTTCCACCCTTTCAATGACGGTTATTATTATTTTTTCGTTGAATGAACAGTTTGATTAGAATTTTTTATAATCGCTACATAATATATATGCTAAATATTTTATTATAAATAAAATCGATCATCTTCAGGGGTTACAGAAAAAGCAAGATGATATTTTACTTGCCCTTTTGGGGTTGATGTTCCAAAATTTAATGAGAGAAAAAACTCTTGTGGAACTCCCATTAATTCTATGTTTGAATTGTTTTTAAATCCAAACTTTTGATAATATTCAGGCTCACCTAAAACTACGCACCCATCAGCATTTTTTTGTTCGAGAATTTTTAATCCTTCCCTAATGAGTTTTTTTCCGACTCCCTGATTTTGAAATTGAGGTTTAACAGATACTGGTGCTAAACCATACCAATTTTTTGTTCCATCACTAATTTCTACAGGGGAAAATGCGATATGTCCAATTAATAACTCCTCTTTTTCAGCAACCAATGAAATTGAGAGAGAATCATGTTTCCTTAATTCTTCAACTATTAAATGTTCAGTGTGATTACTATAGAACCCATTTGGTATCTTTTTTAGAATGATTACATAGTAATGATTTCAGGAGGAATGCTTTAATCTCGTCAAAGCCTTTTGTTATTTGGGTTACAGGCATCAATATCAAATGGGTTCTATAGGGATGATTTTTAAAAGCTAATTTTGTAATCTCTGTTATCAAATTAATATCATTGGGTGTTTCTTCTCTTATTTTGACAAAGTTAATCATTGATTTATTTTCTAGTCATTAAAAGATAATCTTGAATAGCCGTCTAATATTCTATCGAAATCATCATTACTTCATTTTCCGTATTTTAATTTTTTGCGATCGCCATAATACCATTTAAAAATATTCTTTAATCCCATGACTCATAGTGATAAACCGAACATTTCTTAACAAATTTTTCCATACCGTAAGGAATTACTCAAACGTTTTATTTTTCACCAGCAAAGGCTATCAAAGCTGCTTCATTTTTCCAATGAGAAATCATCATGTATTCGTCTGGCGACCATTTAGTTGGTTTATGAATAGAAGCGGAAATAAAACCAGTAGCTTCCTCTACAGTTCGTAAGGAGAGATCTGAAAATTTATCCTCAAACTCTGTGCGAAATCTTGTATGAATTTGCACTGCAAATATTCTTGTTATAGCCATAGTTTTGTTAAAGATATTAAAGGTAAATTAACATGATAAAAAAACTAAATAGAAAAATATAAAAAATCAATTTAGATAATTTTATAGTCAATTATTTTTATTATTATTATTCCCTATCGCTTATTTCTCCACCTCACCAGCAATTTATTCCCTAGGTACAAGATATGAGTCTAAGGTATCATGGAGATAGAAAATTATTAAGTAAGATTTAAGCCACCATCACAAATGATAATCTCCCCTGTAAGATAATTATTTTTAACTATCATTGATGCCAGTTGAGCAATTTCTTCTGGTTTTGCACCTCGTTTCATGGGTGAACGTTGTTGCCAAGTTTTTTGTGCATCTATCCAATTTTCCGTCATGGGAGTATTGACTAATCCTGGTGCGATCGCATTTACTCTAATCTCTGGTGCTAGACTTAACGCCAGAAGACGTGTCATATGATTGAGAGCAGCTTTACTCGTCGCATATGGAATTGAACCTCCTTTTGGACGAATACCCGCATGAGAACTAATATTGAGAATACAACTAGGACAATCACTATTTGATGATTCTCTTAAGACCTGTTCAGCCTCTGTAATGAGTGTCCATGGTGCGATGACATTAATTTCGTAAATATTACGCCAAATTTCGGGACAAGCCTTTTTCAGAGAATGGTGAGGGATAATAGCATTAATTCCGGCATTATTTACTAAAATATCTAAGCGACCATGATGAGATATAACTGAACTTATCAAATCACGAATTTGTTTTTGATCTGCTAAATCGGCTTGAGTATAAGAAGAATCGGAATGATTTTTTGCTAATTCCCGACCCATTTGCCATGAAGATTTAGAATGGAAAGCGATGGAAAATCCATCTTGAGAAAGTTGTTTTGCAATTGCCATTCCAATTCCAGAAGTAGAACCTGTAATTAAGGCAACTCTTTTTGTCTTCATGTTCTTTAATCCCAAAAAATAATTTGCCAGTTAATAATTAAATTTATCCATGTTAAAAGTGAACGCACTCTTTATGAAATTTGAGGTAGTTTAATCATATAGTCAACATTACGGTTTCAACTTTATCTTCAGGAATATTACGATCTTCTTCTCTCAACATCTCAATATATAATTCAATAGCTTCTTGAATATTGGCGACGAAGTTCAATAATATCTTTGACTGCTTCTTGTAAACTAATAATTAATTCCTCTTTGGTTTTTTCTTGGGCATTTGCACCCGGTATTTCTTCAACCCAACCGAGCCACCAATCCTCATCTTTTGTGATAATTGCAGTATATTCGATCGACATAATCAATTTTCTCATTTTTTGGTTATTCCTAATTATAGTTCTAATTTATGTATTCTCAAACAGAGAAAAGGCGATCGTCTTTCTTAAAATAAATCACTACTAACTATGTGACAATTGGATAAAAAAAACAAAAATACCATAATTGTTAACCATGAAGAATTAAAATAAAAAAGACATCATTATCCGAGTTGAATTATGACAGAATCTACTAAATCCCCTTCTGCTGGTGGCGGTTTACCTGTACTTAAATATTGGGTAGAAAAAAGCGTTTCTCCTCAAGGTGTCAAAATTTGGGAAAAATTAAATCATCAAAGTAGTTGTTTGTCCTGTGCATGGGGTACAGGAGGGCAAAAGGGCGGTTTTGTCAATGAGGAAGGAGAATATTTACAACGATGTGCGAAAAGTGTTGAGGCAATATCCGCAGAATTACAAGAAGGCATTAAACCAGATTTTTTTGCCCAATTTACCATCGAAGAATTACAACAATTAGATTCTCAACAGTGCGATCAACTAGGCAGATTAAGCTATCCTGTAATATTAAGAAAGGATAGTAACCATTATGAAAGGATTACTTGGCAGGAAGTATATGACATAGCAGAAAAAGCCTTTAAACATCCTCCTGAAAGAGTCGCTAGTTATAGCTCTGGAAGGTCATCAAATGAAGCCGCTTTTATTTTACAATTGATGATGAGAGCATTAGGTAGTAATAATTTAGCTGATTGCTCAGACTTATGTCACGCACCTTCCACCGTAGGCTTAAAAGAGGTTTTCGGTAGTGGCACATCAATGGTAAGCCTCGAAAGCCTGAAACAGTCAGATTGTGTTGTTTTAATTGGCTCAAATGCCCCGGCTAATCATCCCCGCTTGATGAATGAATTAATCAAAATTCGAGATAAAGGCGGTAAAGTAATCATTGTCAATCCGCAAATCGAAGTCGGTTTAGTCAAATTCGCCTCCCCTGCTTTTCCCATTAAATCCTTACTAAAAGGTGGCTCAGATATTTCTACTTTATATGTGCAACCAATACCCGGAAGTGATGTCGCCGTATTTGTTGGTATCCAAAAGTCTTTACTCGAACAAAATTTAATCAACTTTGACTATTTACGCAACTATACCGATGGTTGGCAGGAAGTGGTTAACCATGCAGAAAATACTTCTTGGGATACCATTATCGATACTTGCGGTTTATCCAGAGAGGAAATAGAAGAAGTTGCCTATACTATTGGTAAATCGCAGAAGGTTGTCTTTGCTTGGGCAATGGGTATAACTCACCATACCAACGGTGTTGATAACGTCAAAAGTATTGCCAATACTGCCTTAATTACGGGCAATGCTGGTAAAATGGGAGCGGGTACAATGCCCATAAGAGGACATTCTAACGTGCAAGGATTTGGCTCAATGGGAGTTACCATTAGACTTAGTGAGCTCATCAAACAAGCCTTAAAAGAAATTATCGGACAATCTGTCACAGAAACAAAAGGTTACTCTGCAAGGGGATTAATTACTGCTTCGGATAACCATAAAGTAGATACTCTCTTTTGTTTAGGAGGTAATTTATATGGTGCTAATCCCGACTTAACGGAAGCAAAACGATCGTTATCAAACATCGAAACTATCTTTTATGTGGCAACTAAGCCAAATTTAGGACATTTTCACGGGTTAGCTAAAGAAAATACCCTTATTCTTCCAGTATTTAACCGTTTCGAGAATCCTCACCGCACTACTACGGAGTCAGGAAATAACTTTGTGCGCTTAAATGAAATGGGTACAACTCATCTTCAAGATGGTGATTTAGTATCGGAAATTGAGTTAATTACGGAAATTGCGGATAAGATATTAGGTGAAAATCCTATTAATTGGAAGCAATTACAAGATACTAGCTATATTCGGGAGTTAATTGCCAAAACCATACCGGGTTATCAAAAAATAGGCGAAATTGACAAAACTAAAGAAGAATTTACCATTGACGATCGAATTTTTACTCAACCAAGGTTTAAAACTGCTAATGGTAAAGCACAAATGCAAGTAACTCCTTTACCTGTCTTAACTATCCCTGATAAAGAATTTTTTGAAGTGAGTGCAGATAGTAAGGGTATAGTGTTAATTTTAGGCACGGGGAGAGGTTACGGGCAACATAACACCGTTGTTTATAACACCGCAGACAAATATCGGGGAATGCTTCATCGTTACTGTATTTTGATGAATCGTGAGGATATTAAAAAGGGCGGTTTTGTGGAGAATCAACGGGTAAAAGTCAAAGGCGATGCAGGTGAGTTAGACAATATCGAAATTATTGCAGGAAATATTTTGCAAGGCACAGCATTTATGTTTTATCCTGAAGCAAATATTCTATTTAAGGCACATATTGACAATTTGGCAGAAACTCCAGCCTATAAAAGAGTGCCTATTTTTATTTATTCTTAAAATTTTCTAAGGTAAAATGAATTTCTTGACCAAAAGATATTTCTAAAGTGTGTCCATCAGGATCTTTTATATATGCCCAATATCCTACAGGTAAACCCCAATCATTGGGTCCTGACACTAAAATTTTTTCGTCAGAAGCCATAATACACAATTGTTCTACTTTTTTTCGGCTTTCTAAAGCTACACCCAAGTGAGATTGTGGTGTAAGTCTTCCTTCAACCTTCGGCATTTTAATTAAAACAATCACAAATGGGCGAGTCAAATCACTAATCCAGGCAACATCACTTTGAGATACAGTATCTTTCCGACGATGTACGACTTTCATTTGAGCATATTTTTCATAAAAATCAATACTTTTATCAATATCACTAACTTCTAAAGCGACATGAGTAAAACCGAAATCTACCATAAGTTTTTATTTTAAATTCACTATATTAATTCAATTTGAGAATCATCACCTATCATAAAACTAACTGCTTTCGGACGTTTTAATGCTGGATGAATTTTTGCCCTTTGCCCAATGACACTATCCACAATTCGCTGATGAATACCCACAACTTCTGCGGATTCTAAAATCACGCTATGCTCTAAATCTGTTTCGCTTAATTTAACATTATCAGCGATACTTGAATAAGGACCTATAAAACAGTTTTCAAGGAAACAATTCTCTCCTATAATAACAGGACCCCTAATAGTTGAGTTAATAATTTGTGTATTTTTACCAATTTTAACTCTGCCAATTATTTGACTATTTTCTTCAATTATACCTAAATTTTCTGATTCTAAATCAGTATCTAAAATAATTCTATTTGCTTCGAGTAAATCATCTTTTTTTCCTGTATCTAACCACCAGTTTTTTAGTTGTCTTGCTGAAACTAATTTCTTGTCTTCTAATAAAGATTGAATGGCATCGGTTATTTCTAATTCCCCTCTAGCAGAAGGTTTTAAATTAGCGATCGCATTATGAATTAAAGAAGAGAAAAAATAAATCCCCACCAAAGCTAAATTTGATTGCGGATTTTTAGGTTTTTCTACTAATGCTAAAACTTCTCCTTTTTCGTTGACAGTAGCCACACCAAAAGCGGAAGGATTAGAAACTTTTCTGAGTAGAATTAAAGCATCTAACTTTTTCTCAACAAATTCCTGTAAATATTGTTCTAAATCATCGGCAATTAAATTATCACCCAAATACATCACGAAAGGAGAATCACCGAGAAAAGGTTGGGCAATTTTGACGGCATGGGCTAAACCATCAGGACTATCTTGACGAATATAAGTGATGTTTGCACCAAAATAACTTCCATCTCCTGTTTTTTTCTCTATTTCAGTACCAGTTTCAGGGCTGATGATGATGCCTATATCAGTGATTCCTGCACTAACTAAAGCTTCGATACCATACCAGAGAATGGGTTTATTCGCTACAGGTACTAATTGTTTTGCCCCTGTATAAGTTAGAGGACGTAGTCTTGTACCTTTTCCTCCAGATAAAATTAATGCTTTCATAAAAGATAACCTATTTTTTTAGTTTGTCAACAATTTTTTTTAGCTAGTTTTTTTGACTAAGTTAATTGTACAGATAATTAAGACTTTTCTACTTTGAAGATGATAAATTGTTTTGAGAAAATATTTTAGATATTCGGTTATAGATATTAGTAAAATTGATAATTAATTATAGATAATTGACTTTAATTGTACCCTTATATTTATCAGTTAAAAACTGTCTTCAATAATTTTATTTTATGTCTCTTATCTTTTGAAATTAATATTAAGTAAGTTTGAGAAAATATTTAGATAAAGAATCTTGCCAATAAGGAGGAAAACAATCTATATCTTCACTAATTTTACGAGTATTTAACACAGAATAATGAGGACGTTGAGCTGGAGTTGGATATTCTGATGTTAAGATAGGTACAATCTCTTTTACTTTTAAATTATAGCCTAATTTTTGAGCTTCATTAAAAATATTAACAGCAAAATCGTACCAGCTACAAACTCCTAAGTTAGTAAAATGATAAAGCCTTTTACTATTATTTTCATTCCCAAATTTTGTAATAATTTTATTAATAAATATAGCTATATCTTCCCCATAAGTGGGACAACCAACTTGATCTATTACTACTTTGATTTGTTGTCTTTCTTTCCCTAATTTAAGCATTGT
Source organism: Geminocystis sp. NIES-3708 (assembly GCF_001548095.1). Lineage (NCBI taxonomy): Bacteria > Bacillati > Cyanobacteriota > Cyanophyceae > Chroococcales > Geminocystaceae > Geminocystis > Geminocystis sp. NIES-3708. Next base: position 2,834,171 of record NZ_AP014815.1, read on the forward strand.
TTTAAGAAAATTTCCTTTACCATAAGTACTATAAACCCACGCTGTTCTAATAATAATATAATTATCACTATTTTCTTTAATATTTGTTTCTCCAGCTAATTTACTTTGACCATAAACTCCCAATGGGTTGGTTAAATCTGTCTCTAAATAAGGAGTATTAGATTTCCCATCAAAAACATAATCAGTAGAAAGATGAATTAATTTACCTTTAATTTTACTCATTTCTTCTGCGATTATTTTAGGTGCAATTGTATTTATTTGCTCGGCTAATTTTTTTTCTGATTCGGCTTTATCAACAGCAGTATAAGCCGCCGCATTAACAATAATATCAGGTTTAATTTGTTGAATAATATCTCGAATTTGTTGCTCATTTGTCAAGTCAACTAAACTTCGATCAACTTTAATTAATGTTCCTAATAATGGTAAAGTATAGGTTAATTCTGTGCCAACTTGTCCTTGATTTCCCAATAGTAAAATTTTCATGGTTAATTAATAATTTCAAAAATACTAATTTTGTTGATTGTTAGTGAACTTTTATCATAAATTTTTGGTGTTTTAATCAAAAATATCTGCATCTTTTAATAAGGGTGCATTTTTATCTTTTTGGGATAGTAAAGGAGTTATTTTGATGTTCCAATTAATATTAATATCGCCATCATCCCAACGAATCGCTCTATCATATTCTGGAGCGTAAAAATTATTAGTTTTATATACAACTTCAGCATTTTCAGATAACACTAAAAAACCATGAGCAAAACCTTCAGGAATCCATAATTGTTTTTTATTTTCAGCTGTTAAAATTTCTCCTACCCATTGCCCAAAAGTAGGAGATTTTTTACGAATATCTACTGCAACATCAAAAATTTCTCCTAGTATTGCTCTGACTAATTTGCCTTGAGGTTGTTGAATTTGATAATGTAATCCTCTTAAAACATTTTTTTGAGAGCGAGAATGATTATCTTGGACAAAATTAGTATTTAAACCAGTTTTTTCCTGCCAAGACTTACTATTAAAACTTTCAAAAAAAAATCCTCTTTCATCTCCAAAAATTTTAGGCTCAATGATTAAAACATCGGGAATTTTAGTAACAGTAATTTTCATAAAAAATTAAATTATTTAAAGTAAAAACAAAAAAAGGAATAGTTAATATTCTTTTAACATAATAAGTTGCTTAGATTTGACAAGTAATTATCAATTAACTTTTTGAGCAATAATAGCGCGATGACGAGGACTGATGGGTATAATTTTAGGAGTAGAAAAACCACATTTTTCAAAAACTGATGCTATATCTAAAGTAAAATATTCATCTAAATAAGGCTCAGTACTTTTTAATAAAGTTAAAACATAACGAGGCATTTTTTGATAATTTTCTGATTGTGGATTCATATCCATTATTCCAAAGTATCCACCTTTTTTTAATAATTTATTAGCGGATAAGATAATATTTTCAGCGGCAGATTGAGGTAATTCATGAAACATTAAAAAAGCTGAAATTAAGTCAAAGGATTTTACTGGTAAATTAGTTAATTCTGCCGCACTATGAATCCAATTAATAGACTTATTTTTTATTTTACTTTGATAATTGGCTACCGATAAAAAGTAAGGTGATAAATCTAAACCAGAAATATTACTCTGTGGATAATTTTCTTGTAAAGCAAAAGTACTTAAGCCAACACCACAACCAAAATCTAATATATTCTCAGGATTGGAGATAATTTCTGACTTTAAAACTTGATTATAACTTTCTCTTAAATTTCGATCTCCATCAGCTTGAGGAGTTTTAGAATAGACGGTAGAATGAACACTATAAGATGCAGATTCTAATTCCCAAGCCGCTTCCCAGCTAAGATTACCGTGATCATAAGCATGAAAAGAAGTAAGATAATAAGAAGGATAAGTAATATCAGGATTTTCTACAACTTGAATTTCAGTTTGCCAATCATGGTTTTGAAGATTTTTAACATTATTTTCCCATCCTACACCGATTAGATTCGCACGTTTAATAATCATACTACGGGCTCTGGTTTTAGCAAATTCCATTAAAGGTTTAATATTCAATAAACCATTGATTAATTTGATCGAAAAGTTGTTATCTAATTTGCTAGTTGTTGTATTCATAATCTTACTTTTTACCCAATAATTCACTGTCAATTGTTATCGATTAATGGTGAATGATCAATTATTTGTTATTAATTCTTAATTACTAATTACTTATTTTTTGATAATATGTAGCTGCACCTACTAATAAACCCGTCAATCCTAAAGAAAGAGTAATCATCAACATATCTCCTTTACTCATTGCTGAAATTCCCGCACCCATCATCACAAATGGTAAGATACCCGGAATCGTACCAAAAATAGTTCCCAAAAGATAATCTTTTTTCTTGACACAAGTTAAACCAGCACCAAAATTAACTATTCCATAGGGAATCAAAGGTAGTAAACGAATTGCGAAAATATAACTCATTCCACCCTTTTTTATTTCTTTATCTAATCGTTGCAAATGAATCCCAAATCTTTTTTTAACCCATTTCCTGCCTAAAAATCTTGAATAGGCAAAACTTACCATTGCCGCTATTACAGCAGCGATCGCCGTCCAAAGAAGCCCCCACCAAAAACCAAAAATCAAACCACCGCTAACATTTAAAGGAGTAGAAGGTAACAATAAAATAGTAGCAATAATATAAAGAATAATATAAAAAAAAGGAGCAAATAGTCCCAATTTAGCGACAAAATTCTCTAATAACTCTGGATTAATACCTCCCATCAAGAAAATACCTACCCCTGATACTAAAATACAAATTAATGTTAATATAATTAGTCTGCTCTTCACTTGTAATTGTCCTGTTTTTCTAAAATAATAGTTTACTTTTACTAATGCGATCAAATAAGTGTAGCCTACAATACAAAATATTCTGAAGGTTCTCTCTACCATTAATAGGTCTAAAACATCAAATAAGTAAAAAATTAAATCATGTCCAGACTCGGAAGAAGAAAATTTCTATTATACAGTTCAGCCACTATTGGTACAAGTTTATTATTAAAAGCCTGTGGAAATTCACCTCCTCCTGCTGATGATACCGCAACAACCACTCCCACTGAATCACCAGCACCTGCCACTGGAGACGCTATAAAAGTAGGTATTTTACAATCTTTAAGCGGTACAATGGCTATTAGTGAAACCAGCGTTGTGGATGCGGAAAAATTAGCCATTAAAGAAATCAATGCGGCGGGAGGAGTATTAGGAAAACAAATTGAAGCAATCGTGGAAGATGGTGCTTCTGATTGGCCCACTTTTGCGGAAAAAGCAACTAAACTAATAGATCAAGATAAAGTCGCTACGGTTTTTGGATGTTGGACTTCTGCCAGTCGTAAAGCAGTATTACCAGTATTTGAATCTAAAAATCATATGCTATGGTATCCTGTACAATATGAAGGTCAAGAATGTTCCAAAAATATATTTTACACTGGTGCAGCCCCGAATCAACAAATTGAACCAGCAGTAGATTGGTTGTTAGAGAATAAGGGTAAAGACTTTTTCTTAATTGGTTCTGATTATGTATTTCCTCGTACTGCTAACACTATTATTAAAGCACAATTAGACGCAAAAGGAGGCAAAGTTGTAGGAGAAGATTATTTACCACTGGGTAGCACAGAAGTAACTCCTATTATTGCTAAAATCAAAGCGGCATTACCTAACGGAGGGGTTATTTTTAATAGTCTTAACGGTGATAGTAACGTAGCTTTCTTTAAACAAATTCAGGCTGCAGGTTTAACTCCTGATAAATTTCCCGTTATGTCAGTAAGTATCGCCGAGGAAGAAGTACAACAAATTGGAGTAGAATATCTTAAAGGACATTATGCTGCATGGAACTATTTTCAAACGGTAGAAAGTCCAGAAAATAAAAAGTTTGTCGATGCTTTTAAAGCAGAATATGGTCAAGATAGAGTCGTAAATGATCCTATGGAAGCGGCTTATACCATGGTATATCTCTGGAAACAAGCTGTTGAAGCTGCTGGTAGTATTGATGACATAGAAAAAGTAAGAACTTCCGCTGTCGGACAACAATTTGCAGCACCCCATGGACCTGTTAAGATGTTACCTAATCATCATATTGCTAAAACTGTACGTATTGGACAAGTAAGAGATGATGGTTTATTTGATATTGTCTATTCTACTGAAGCTCCCGTTGATGCTATTCCTTGGAATCAATTTGTAGCAGAGACTAAAGGATATTCTTGTGATTGGACTGATCCGGCTAAAGGTGGTAAATTTAAGATGAGTTAAGTGTGAGGGCGAGTAACATTCTCGTCGTTAATTCAGGTTCCCTCCTAATTAATGGAGATATTCGCCCAACTAACATAAAATTTACACTTTAAAAAATCATCATCAATTATTTTTTATTAGGTTAATCAATGACGGAAAAAAAAGTCTATACATCTCTAAACCTTACGATTAATTTACCCCTAGAGTGGCAAGAGAAAATAAAAGATTTAGCATTAGAAAAACAAATATCTTTATCTGAATTAATTACTGATATTATCGGAGAATATTTAGACGAGAATATTACTGATATTAAAATTAATAGATTACAGGAAAATTATCAAAAACTAAACCAAAGACTAATAACCTTAGAAAAAAAAGATTATTCCATTGAAAGATTACAACATCGTTTAGATATTATGGAGAAATTAATCGCTAGTGTACAAAATAATTTTACTTCTATTCCTTTCGATCAATTAAGTTATTCTTCAATGATAAGTTATGAAATTGAAGACGAACCTGACGAAATTTTAACAGATTTCTTGGATTAATCAAATAGTCAAAAAATCATTTTATAACTCATTATCATTCTTCAGTATTTTTCTTTCTTTGATTAGGAACTATCATGTTATTCTATCAGAGGAAAACTAACAGTAAAAATACTACCTTTTTCTGGTTGAGAAATTAAATTAATTGTACCATTCATTGTCGTTACTAAACTTTTTACAATAGCTAGTCCTAAACCCGTACCCCCCGTATCTCTATTTCTAGCTTCATCTACTCGATAAAAACGTTCAAAAACTCTATGTTGTAAAGCTAAAGGAATGCCAATTCCTTGATCATGAATTTCAATAATAGCTGATTTATCATGCTTTAAAATAATATTAATATCAGTATTTTCAGGAGAATATTTAATAGCATTATCAATTAAATTAAGACAAATTTGTTTAAATCTGTTAGGATCCACTTTAATCTTAATATTCATATTTTTTTCTATTAAATTAATATTTCTTGTGCGATATTGTTGAGCCATAGCAATAATTTCTCGGATTAAATCATTGACGATTACTATTTCTAATTGCATCTGAATATTACCATTATCTGCCCTTGCTAAATCTAATAAATCTTCTAATAATTGTACTGTACGATTTGCTTCTGATACTGCTACCGATAAGGCTTCTTTTTGTATGGAAGTTAGATTTTCTCCCCGTCTTAAAGTACTTTGTAAATATCCTGATATGATCGTTAAAGGTGTTCTTAATTCATGAGAAACATTACTTAATAATTGTTGTTGATTTTCCCAACTTTGCCCTAATCTTATTAACATTTTTTCTAAAGTTTGGGCTAGTTTTTTCACTTCACTAGGACTATTATTAAAGTTAATTGATACTTCTTTTAATTTTTCGGCAGAGATATTTTCAGCAACATTACAAATTTTTTCTAATGGTTTTAAAGAATAATAAATATAATAGGCGATCGCCATAATCATTATAGCAATAGCGACAATAGTCGCAATAGTTAAACTGCGAATTAAATAGCTAAATAAAATTTGTTCGTTAGTAATATTTTGAGCAATATATAAATGACCAATAAATTTTTGATTAATATTTAAAGGAATTCCACAAATAAGCCAATAATTCTGATTAAGAATGATCACTTTTGGAGTTGAAGATAGATGTTCAATATTAGCTAATTGAGGATAAAAATAACTTGATTTAGCAATAATAAGATTATTCTTATTTTTAAACCAAAATAAATTTTTATGATCAGATAAATTTTTAATAGTTTTTTGAATACCCATTTCTAAAGAAACCATTTCACTATAAATTTCTACATCATGGGGAAAACGATTGGCTACAGAATTAACGGTTTGTTTATGAGTCATTATTAATAAATTTTGCATTTTCCAATTTATCCAGAAGGCTACACTGCCTAATCCCAGAGTAGAAAGTAATGCAACACCTAAAGTTAAGCGAAATCTTAAAGAATTAAAATCAATAGCTTTTACTTTAGATATATTAGCCATAATTTGAGTTAACATTGTTATCTTTAAAAAAGCACTCAGATATAAATAAAAAATTTTTATCTATTCCCATTAAATCTTACTAATATGATTTTTTCCTGAATTTTTGATTAAATACTCTTCTTTTATTCTTCATTGATTTTACCATCTTAAAAGTTATGTATTGGAATAAGGTGAAAATGAGGTGACTATAATTTCCAAGTATTAGACACTATTAAAGCAAAAAAAAGAGATTTATATTCTCTTAATTTAAATAATTTATTAGATAAAAATTGGTTGTTTTTATTTCATGATATAATATAAAACTATAAATAATCGTAGTGTAAAAAATATAACTTTCTGTAAACTTAAAGTCTTTTGGAAAGCAGATATAAAAAAACTTGTGATCGCTATTGAGAAAATTTTATTTAAAATATCACAAGAAAAAAATGTAACTTCGTTAATGAATTTGAATGATGCTAATAGGAAAGAAGTAAGTTTATTTCTCTCGGAAATAGTTATAAATTTAATGTTAGAAGAAGGAATAGAATTATCAGAAAATATTAATCTTAGTTTTGTTAATTTTACAGCTAATCAATGGCAAAATTTAGATAATTTAATTAAAGAAAAAATTACTATTAATTGTTAGTCTTTTCATCAAAAAGCAAGTCTTAAGTATAAGCGATTACTTAAACTTTTTGACTTGCTTTAATACTTTATGAAAAACAATACTTAACAGACTTACATAATTTCATCATTAATGAACAAAGACAAAAACAATTATTTGCAATTATCAATTGTCAATCTTCTTATCACCTTACCTATTTATAAAAAAATCACTATAACTATCTAAACACTAACATTCCGACAACATTACTCTACTTAACGAAAGCGTTTTTTGCGACGGGCAACGGCTTTGCGTTTTTGTTTTTCAATGGGGGTTTCAAAATGACGCAGACGCTTAATATCAGCGAAGATTCCAGCTTTAGAAACCTGTCTTTTAAAGCGACGTAAAGCTGATTCTATATTTTCGTTTTGTCCCACAACCACTTGGGTCATCTAATATCCTCCTTACTAAAATATTACTCAAATTTTAAAACTAATCTACAATTATAACTTAGTAAACAGCGTTCTACAATCCATAAATTAATTAAATTTTTAGTCATGATTAATAAGTAAAGATTCTACAATCCAATGCCGATACCTAAACGACTAGCTAAAGTTGGGGTGATAGGAATTAAGGTTGTTAAAGATAAAAAAATTAATATTAATCCCCATGCCGCTCGTTTATCATTAGGTTCAGTTATTTCATTTAAACTAGGACGCTCTAATTCTCTTTGTAAGAATAAAATGACGATCGCCCAATAGAAAGGTAAAGAATTAATAGGATTGAGAATGCTAACAATACCTAAAATAATTAATGTGCCGATAGTAGCACGGCGACAGGTTTTTCTACCATAGATTGCTTGAATAATTCTACCACCGTCGAGTTGACCTGCTGGTAAAAGATTTAAGGCATTAATCACTAATCCTAACCATCCCAAAATCATTAAGGGATTTATACCGATGGTTTCACTTTGTAAAGCAGAATTAAAAAATAATTTTGCTAAAATACCGACAAAAATTGAGCCTTGAAAAAAATTAGTGGGAATTTGAAAACCACTTTCACCATTAGACATCAAAAAACCTAAAAGTAGTATCAGAAACGAAACGGCAAATCCTGCGGCGGGTCCAGCAAATGAAATATCAAACAAGACAGAGCGACTAGGAATGATAGATTCAAAACGAGTAATAGCACCAAAACTGCCTATTTGTATCGTAGGGATAAAGAAAGGCAAACTTATTTTAACATTATTTTTTGCTCCTATAATTTGATGTCCTATTTCATGAGCTAATAAAATAATCCATAAACCAATACACAAGGGTAAAACTTCTTGATAACGATTCCAATTACCAACTAAATCGAATCCTAACAGTAAAGCAATCGCCTCCATACTGGTAAAAATTGTTGCTAAAAATAATACTAAAGCGAGATTTTTTTGTGAGAGGGTTAAAGGCTTAGGGTCATTAGTACTAGGTAAAATAATAACAACAGGTTTTCCTTCAGGAGTTTCCACTAAAAATAAGCGATATTTATCACCCAATTTAGCAGTTAATTTTTCAGTTAAATGTTGATGAGTAAAATCAGCTTCTCCCCGTAAATTCCCTTTTAAAATAACGCCTTCTTGATAAGGTATTGTTTCGGTTATAAAAAAAGTATCGATGCCAAAAATAGTTTTAATGACTTTTAAATCTTCTTCATTAATAGGAGTAAAATCAGGTTGTATTTGTTCGATTTTAATCGGAAATTGATTTTGTTTAAAATTATCAAGATTATTATTAGATGATGATATTTTATTGCTATCACTTACAGTTTCATTTTTGTTAATATTTTCAATTAATTGTTTTTTAATTTGTTCGAGATTGTCAGGGTTAATATTTTTCGTTGCTTTTTTTCTAATTAAATTACCTAAATAAATATAAATACCTGAAGATAAAACTAGAAATAAAATAACAGAAATAAGATTAATATATATCCCCGTTGCTAATAATCCAAAAAATACTAGCCAAGGACTCATTAATGTTAAAGATTGTAGCCACGCTAAAATACCTATCTCACCAAAAAGTTTAGCTCGATTATAACCCCAAATAATGATTATAAAGGCAACTAAAGTAATGGCGATAGTAGTAAAATTATCAGATAAATTAAACATAAATTAGTAATTGATGGTTGACTGTTAACAGTTGACATTGCTTGAACAGTTGGGATATTCTGCTACAAGAATAGTTGATTTATTATGAAATTTTCCCTACACCTTATACTTTAACGAATTATGTATCATCTATTATCTTAAAAATGACCATTGAAAATCTAAACCTATCTCCTAAATTATACGAATATTTATTATCAGTATCTTTAAGAGAATCGAAAATCTTACAGGAATTAAGAGAAGAAACATCATCTCATCCTTTAGGAAAAATGCAAATTTCCCCAGATCAAGCCCAATTTTTGGCATTATTGATTAAGTTAATGGGAGTAAAAAAGATTCTCGAAATAGGTGCTTTTATGGGTTACAGTTCTACTGCAATGGCTCTAGCTTTGCCAAACGACGGAAAATTGATTGCCTGTGATACACGAAAAGATTTTACCGATATTGCCCAACATTATTGGCAAAAAGCTCAAATCGCTCATAAAATCATTTTACATCTTCAACCAGCATTAAAAACTTTAGATCAATTAATCGGACAAGGAGAAACAGAAACTTTTGATTTTGTTTTCATTGATGCAGATAAAAGCAACTATTCTCATTATTATGAAAAATCTTTACAATTAGTCAGAAAAGGAGGATTAATTGCTATTGATAATGTGCTTTGGTATGGAAAAGTGGCAGATGAAAATATTAATGATAATAGAACTCAAAAATTAAGAGAATTTAACACTAAATTAGCTCATGATGATCGTATTGATTTAAGTATTATTTCTATAGGAGATGGATTAACTTTAGCTATGAAAAAAACTATTTAATAATTAAAAATTAATTCTAAACCTGATTATTTTTAAAAAACATTATCCTAATGCCCTTTATCTTTTATGATATGGTGATAGGTGAATATTTTTTCATTTCATGATTTTTGATTATGTCAACACCCGCTAAACTTTACGAAGGAAAAGCTAAAATTGTCTATTCTACACAAAATGAGCAAGAATACCTAACTTATTTTAAAGATGACGCTACAGCCTTTAATGCTTTGAAAAAAGGTACTATTCAGGGAAAAGGAGAGATCAACTGCACAATTTCTTCCGCATTGCTCAAATTATTATCTGATAAGGGTATTGAAACTCATTTTTTGGCACAAAAATCAGAAAGAGAAATGTTAGTCAAAGCAGTCAAAATTATACCATTAGAAGTGGTAGTCAGAAATATTGCTGCTGGAAGTTTATGTAAACAAACAGGTTTAAAAGAAGGGTTAGAGTTACCTTTTCCTTTGGTTGAATTTTATCTCAAAAATGACGATTTAGGAGATCCCCTTTTAACTAGCGATCGCTTATCAATATTAAATATAGCTAGTGATGAGCAAATTGAGCAGTTAAAAAATAATGCACTCAAAATTAATCAGTATCTTCAAGATTTTTTTGTAAGTTGTGATATTACTTTGGTAGATTTTAAATTAGAATTTGGTTTAGATGCTCATGGTAACTTATTATTAGCCGATGAAATTAGTCCTGATACTTGTCGTTTGTGGGATTGTTTGGAACAAGATGCCGAAAAAAGAGTCTTGGATAAAGATCGCTTTCGCCGAGATTTAGGTAAAGTTGAATCAGCATATGAGCAAGTACAAAAAAGAGTTTTAACTCAAATTGAAAAACTGGGAAATACCTAGTATATTTAAAAACAATTATTGCAATTAAAATTTGGTGTGTGGCAGTGAAAAACAAGAAAATTCAATATCGTTCTTTGACCGCTAAAGTGGATAAATCACGTTCAACATGGATAATTTCTGATCAAAAAGACAAAAAATCACTAATTATCCCTCAAATTGACCTTTTGAAATCTAAAAATCATTCTTCATGGTATAAAACTTTCCTTTTCGCACTTTTATCCACTGTTGGTTTAACATTTCCTTTCAAAGCAATCGCATTATCAGACACTATAACTACTTCTACGAACCTTTCGGCGACAACAGATTTGACAACTCCAGAAAAATCTTCCGTTACCTTAGAAAATCATAATGCAGATTTTGTCATTGCTGAACCATCCGAAGCAAAAAAAGAACTATTTTCTCCTAATTTAACTGCACAAACACAACCATCAGAATCCCAAGCAAATCCAAATCCTCAGCCTGAGTCTAATTCTGAGCCTCAACCAAATCCTACACCCCAACCAAATCCTACACCTCAACCAACAACAGAATCTCAACCGCCAGTGGATGAGCCTAGAGTCTTAGTATCGGAAGTATCGGTGGTAGGAGTAGAAGGAGAATTGCAAGATTTAGTTTTTAATACTATTAGAACTAATCCCGGACGCACTACTACTCGTTCAAGATTACAAGAAGATATTAATGCCATTTATGCTACAGGATATTTCCGAAATGTAAAAGTAACTCCAGAAGATACTCAGTATGGGGTAAAAATAATTTACGAAGTACTATCTAATCCAGTGTTAGAAAAAGTTGAAATTCAAACTTTGCCAGAAAAAAAAGATGGACAAACTTCCTTATTACCTTCAGATGTAATTGAAAAAGCATTTACAGATCAATATGGTAAAATTCTCAATCTTCGAGACTTACAAGAAGGAATTACCGAAATCAATAAATGGTACACCGATAACGGTTATGATTTAGCCCAAGTGGTAGGAGCACCACAAATTAGTGAAAATGGTGTTGTTACTTTAGTTATTGCCGAAGGAAGATTGGAAAATATTCAGGTTAGATTTTTTGATAGCGAACAAGAAGAAATTGAAAGTAGGACAAGAGATTTTATCGTCACAAGAGAAATGCAACTAAAACCCGGTGATGTCTTTAATCGGAAAACAGCACAACAAGATTTACAAAGAGTATTTGGTTTAGGAATTTTTGAAGATGTCAAATTGTCATTTAGCCCAGGGCAAGATCCTTCAGAAGTAATCATGAACGTTGATATAGTTCCTACTAATACTGGATCTTTAGCGGCAGGGGCTGGTATTAGTTCTACCAGTGGTTTATTCGGTACTGTTAGTTATCAAGAAAAAAATTTAGGTGGCAATAATCAAACGGTAGGATTAGAATTTCAATTAGGAGAAAGAGAATTATTATTTGATTTAAGTTTTCAAGATCCTTGGATTGCAGGTGATCCTTATCGTACTTCCTATGGTGCAAATCTTTTCCGTAGAAGATCGATTTCTCTAGTTTATGATGGTACTGACACTGAAACTATACGTACTGCGGAAAATAATGATAGTCCTAGGGTAGTACGTACAGGTGTTGGTTTCTCCATTTCTCGCCCCATTGCCAAAGATCCTTTTTCTCCTGCTGACTGGGTAATTAGTGGAGGATTGCAATATCAAAATATTGAAATACAGGATGCTGATGGCGATCGTGCGCCTAGATCAGGAGAAGCCTTTGGAAGTCAAAAACTAGCTTTTAATAGTGGCGGTATTGATGATTTAATTACTTTAAGATTAAATGCTTCTAAAGATACCCGTGATAATAGTTTACGCCCTACCAATGGCAGTTTATTATTGTTAGGTATGGAGCAAACCTTGCCTCTGACTTCTATTTTATATAATCGTATTCGGGCAAATTATAGCTACTATTTACCTTTAAAATTACTGAATTTCGATTTCATGGAAGGACCTCAGACTTTAGCTTTTAACGTCCAAGGAGGAACTGTTTTAGGAGACTTACCCCCCTATGAAGCCTTCGTTATTGGTGGTAGTAATTCCGTTAGAGGTTATGGAGAAGGGGATTTAGGTAACGGGCGATCATTTTTCCAAGCTACCGCAGAATATCGTTTTCCCATCGTTTCCTTTTTAGCAGGTACTCTATTTTTTGATTATGGTACAACTCTCGGTTCAGGGGGTGCAGTAATCGGTAAACCTTCAGAAGTAAGGGGTTTAAGTGGTGATGGTTTTGGTTATGGCTTAGGAGTAAGGGTACAATCTCCCGTCGGTCCAATCCGTATCGATTATGCGATTAATGATGAAGGTGACAGTCGTATTCATTTTGGAATCGGCGAGAAATTTTAAATAAAGTAAGATGAAAAAGTTTTTTAGTGAAGGTAAGAAACAGGAAAAAAATTATGAAGATAAGACAAGTGGACAAGTCAAGAGGTAGAAAAATTTTCAATATTTGTGTCTTTTTAAAATAACTTTATTGACTCAAAAAAAACAATCTCCTTGTTTTCCCAGTCTATCTTTCACTATTTTTCTATCCCAAAGAAAAAGTTGGTAAGGACATTCTTAAACGGTGAAAGTTAATCACAACAAAAAGTTACTATTAGTTTTTTACTATGTTTTCATTAAAATTTTACCCATCGGATTGTAAACCGAACCAATAACCTTTACCATAAATGGTATGAATTAGGATTGGTTCATTATCTTTTTCAATTTTACGCCTTAGTAATCTTACCATTGCGGCTACTACGTTACTACTAGGGGATTCTTCTTCACTCCAAAGATACTCAAAGATTTCCTCTTGAGTTACTAGCTGATTAAGATTAAGGCTAAAAAACTCTAATAATTTAACTTCTTTTTCTGATAACTTAATTAATCTGCCGTTACGATAAGCTAATTGATTCTCTAGCTCTATCTCTAAGTCTGCAACCTCTAATTTTATTTTATTTGGCTGAGGCTCAATATTTACTGATAATCTACGTAATAATGCCCTCACTCTAGCTAATAATTCCCTTAATTCAAAGGGTTTAATTAAATAATCATCAGCACCAGCATCTAAACCAATTACTCGATCATCTAAAGTATCTTTTGCTGTTAAAAATAATACAGGAGTTGTAGCGATAGATTGATTAATATGAGATTTTAAACCTTGACAAATTTCTAAACCAGTCTTATTCGGTAACATCCAATCAAGAATTAGTAAATTATAATTTTGTGTCAAAGCTAAATTTAATCCTTCATTACCGTCATGACATAATTTCACCTCATAACCTTCCTGAGTTAAAATCCGTGCCAGACTTTTTCCTAATTCTTTCTCATCTTCCACCAATAAAATCTTCATTGACATGATCTACTCTTCACTGATAATTAATAAAGAACAATAAAAATACTTATAATTATGTTAACCATCGCACTACCTAAAGGCGCACTTCTAAAAGAAAGCATCGAACTTTGTCAACAAGTAGGACTTGATTTTAGTTTATTTCTTTCTTCTAGTAACCGTCAACTACAAATTGAAGATTCTCAAGGATTAGCTAAAGCCGTATTAGTTAGAGCCCAAGATGTCCCCGTATATGTAGAATATGGTCAAGCTCATTTAGGTTTTGTGGGCTATGATGTGTTAAAAGAAAAAAAAGCTAATGTTGCTAATATTGCTAATTTAGGTTTTGGTTATTGTCGAATGTCTGTAGCTGTACCAGAAAATAGCCCTTATCGTAGTTCTGTTGATTTACCCGCTCATGGTATTGTTGCTTCTAAATTTGTCAATTGTGCTAAAGAGTACTTTCGATCACTAGATTTACCTGTGGAAATTGTACCGTTATATGGTTCAGTAGAATTGGGTCCAATTACAGGAATGTCAGAAGCCATTGTCGATTTAGTCTCAACGGGAAAAACCTTAAGAGAAAATGGTTTAATTGAAATTGATGTTTTATTTGAAAGTAGTGCCTATTTAGTTGCCAATCCTCTTACCTATCGTCTTAACACCTATAATCTTAACGACTGGGTAAAAAAAATAATTAAAGTTTCCTGAATAAATCAGAAATCTATAAATATAAAAAAATACTACTTGACAAAAAGTGCTAAATTTTGGTTATTTTTATTGAATAATTCAATATTTTTGATTCTATTACCTCAATAAAACATTCCTATATTTTTAAAAATACTAAAACTAAATCTTGATTGATCAGTTTTTTTCCTCTCTCCGATAGGGATAATCCATTAACTACCTCTTAATTTTATCAATCAAACTTTTTTATCACATATATTTTTTATAATGAGAATAACTTGCAATAATTATCATTATCAGATATATTATTAAATAAGTATTTGATAAAAATTATCAATAAGAATCGGTTACTATGTATTAAGCAAGGTAATGGTTAAAAATCTTGCTGATACTTTTTTAAATTATTTAGTAATTATTGAGAAAAATGTTCAAAAATCCTGATGTACTTTGGTTAAATAGCAACCCTTATTTACTCCGTTTTAATTTACCCATTATTAAATATTTATCTAGTCATGCAAAAATTGGTCAATGGGAATATAAAATTCATCAAGATGAAAGTACATCTATTGATCAAGCAATAGAATTATTAGACAATTATTTAAGTTTAATCAACAAACCAGTACATTTAATTGGACATAGTACTTGCGGATTATTAGGTTTATATTATGCACAAAAATATCCTCAAAAAGTTAAATCTTTGACAATTTTGGGGGTAGGTGGTAATGCTGGTTGGGATTGGGTTAGTTATTACTATATAATGCGATCAAATCTTCAATGCAGTAAAGACATAATTCTAGCAAAATTAGCCAGAAATTTATTTGGTTATCATAATCAATATTATCAAAAAGCCTTTATTCAACTTTTAGAAAAAGCCTTGTTATATTCTTTATCTCCTCATTCTCTTTATCAGAGATTTAATTTACCCATAACTCAAATTTCTTCACCATTAATGGTTTGTGGTGGTAAAAATGATAAAATTGTTTCTTGGGATGAAATCAAAAAATGGAAGTCTTATTTAAAACCTGAAGACTGTTTATGGCAATGTCCTCAAGGAGAACACTTTTTTCATTATTTTGAAGCTAAATTATTATCGGAAAAAATAGTTGATTTTTGGAGTTTATTATTGAAAAATGAGACCAATATTAAAAGTTATTCTTTACAGTAACTATAACCAATAGTTGATTAATTTATAAATAAGCTAAAACTCATTTAACTTGCGTTTTTAAAAATTCGTAAAAAATGTATCAAACTCCTATAAATTGCTCCTTATCCATTGCCTACCTTCAAAAAAATTTTAAAAAATAACACTCCTAATTATATTTTCGAGGAATCATAACAGTAAATATTGTTCCTTCGTTTTCTTTGCTTTTAACTTCTATTTTTCCACCTTGCAATTCTACTGCTTTTTTTACTATAGATAAGCCTAAACCATTACCTTTTATATTACCCACATTATCTCCTCTTTCAAAAAGAGCAAACAATTTTGTTTGATAATTTTCTGGTATTCCAATACCTTCATCTTCTATTTTTAAAATAATTTCTTTTTCTTCACACTGAATTTGGATAATAATTTTTCCTCCTTCAGGAGAATATTTAATAGCATTAGAGATTAAATTATTAAGAATATGATTAAGGATTTTTTGGTCTAAATATACTTCATAATTTTCTTCATTGGAATATAATTTTAAGTCATGGTTTTCTGTTAAGTTATTATATTCATCAATCATAATACTGAGATATTCTACAATATTAAAATACTGAGGATAAAGAGTAATTTTTCCTTCTTCTGCTTTGCTGATTAGTAATAAATCTTCTAATGAGTCTGTCATTTTTACTACCGCAGACTTAATGAAATTAAAGTATCTTTCTTTTTTATCGGCAGAAATGCGATCGCCATAATCTCGAATTAATTCAGTATAACCAAGAATATTCGTTAAAGGAGTACGTAAATCGTGAGAAGCAGTAGCTAAGGCTTGGGTTTTGATTTGATTTAGTTTTTTTTCCGCTGATAAATCTGTTTCTCTTTGTTTATCTTCTTGATGCTTGGCTAAAGCAATAGAAATAGTAGTGCGAATATCAACAATTTTATAAGGCTTAACTAAATAACCATAAACAGGAGTTGACTTACTACGATTAAGAGTCTCATTATCAGCATAAGCACTAAGATAAATTATCGGAGTTTTGTATTCACTATAAATGGTTTGTGCGGCAGTAATACCATCCATTTTTCCCTTTAACATAATATCCATTAAAATTAAATCAGGTTGAGATTTTTTAACTTTTTCAATGGCTTTTTCTCCTGAGTTGACAATCCCACAAATTTTATAACCGAGTTTTTCTAAATCTAACGCTAGACTTTCCGCCGCTATTAATTCGTCTTCGACTATCAAAATTTGTGCGGTGTTCATTTTTTACCTCTTGACTAAGAATAAATTAAAGAATAAGTGAAAAAGGTGACAATTATAGATTTTAATATTAATTAAACCTCCATAAAACTCTTAAGTATAATGTAATTTTAATATTTTATCTTTTACTTTATCAGTAAAATCAAATTTATTTTAGGATTATTCCGGAGTAAATGTAATGGAAAAAATTGTCCCTTGACTATTACCATTAACGAATATTTCAGCATCTAATTGTTGACTTAATAATCGAACTAATCGTAACCCTAAAGAGTTACTTTTTTCCCAGTCTAAATTTACTGGTAATCCGATACCATTGTCTATCACTTCTAATTTTACCTGTTCTTCTTCTTTTACCATCAAATTAATAGTAACTTCTCCTTCTCCATTGGGAAAAGCGTGTTTAAAAGCATTAGTTACTAATTCATTGATTAATAACCCAGCAGGAATTGCTGTTTCAATACTTAAAAAACATTCTTGCAAATGGGTAATGGGTTTAATACCTGTATGATAATGATTATAAGAAAGAAATAAATTTGATACCAGTCGGTTAATATAATCGGCAAAATTGATTTGAGAAAGATCATGAGACTGATATAATTGCTCATGAATTACTGCCATGGTTTGAATGCGATTTTGACTGTCTTGAAACAGAATTTTTACAGCTTCATCTTCTATATAACTAGATTGTAAATTCAATAATCCTGAGATAACATATAAATTATTTTTTACCCGATGATGAACTTCTTTTAATAATATTTCTTTTTCTTGTAAAGATTTAAACAACTTTTCTTCCGCTAAATGTCTTTCCGTCACATCCGTAGAAATACCATCAATACTTACTGCTCTACCATATTTATCATATACTATATGAGATCTTTCTCGAATCCAACGAGTATCCCCCGTCGATAATTGAATTTTATATTCTAACTCCCAACTTTTCCCATAATCATTTTGTAAAATACCTAACTCATAACTTTCCATAATATCTGCCCAAGTTTTTTCCACTGATTGACGATATTCTGAGACTACCATATCTAATAAGATGCCTCGATTTGCTAAAATATCTGCAGGAGAATGACCATATAATATTTGACAAGCAGGATTTATATAACGGGGTTGCAAATCTGGTAATGACATTGACCAAACTACGTCTTGTAAAGAGCTTAATACACTATTTAGTCTTCCTTCACTTTCTTGTAATGAGGCTTCCGCTTGTTTACGACCACTTATATCATTAATAATAGCGATAAAGTAGGATGGATCAACTGCCACCCATACTACAGACATAGTTAAATTAACCCACAATAATTGATCATCAGCACAGCGAATACGAATTTCTCTTTCAAAAGTCGCATGATAACCTGATAATAAACCCGATAAATCTGTCAGAGTAGGGGAAACATCATCGGAATCAATGAGAGAATGAAAATCTACATCCGCTAATTGTTCACGAGTATAACCCATTAGTTGAATAAACTTATCATTAACTAAAACTATCTTACCCGGAAGACTAACTTGTACAATTCCAACGGCTGCTTGATTAAAAATACTGCGAAAACGTTGCTCACTTAATTTTAATCGCAATTGTGCTAGTCGAACTTCTTCTATATCTTGTCCACAAGCAATAATACCAATTCCTTGACCATAATTATCAGTAAAACGATTAACATTCCATAACAAAGTTCTTTCGCTACCATCCGCTGTTAAGATTTTATTCTCTAAATTTCGTTGAACTGTTCCCTCATTTAAAGTTATATTTAATTTATCCCTCAAAATATCTCTTTCATCAGGGGCAATAAACAGTAAAAAATAATCTTCCCCCAACACAGCATCCCTTTGCCAACCAAATACTTTTTCGGCTTCCTCATTCCATTCCATGATACGATATTCTTGATTAAGTACCACTAAAACAGTACCGGCTGTTTGCACAAAAGTTCTTAACTGTGTGGTAGTATGCTCTAATTCTTCTGTCCGATCTTTTACCCTTATTTCTAACTCTTCATTAAGACTACGTAATTGAGACTCCGCTTGTTTTGCTAAAGTAATATCTCTAGCCACAGCATAAATAATACCCTCATCATAGGGAAGACTTTTCCATGCTAACCAACGATATTGTCCATCATTGGTTAACCAACGATTCTCAAAATTTACACTAGGAAAACCACTATCCAATTTTTCCAATTCTTGCTTTGTTATTTCCACATCATCAGGATGCACACAAGAAAGTACATTTTGATTAATTATTTCTTCTTCGGTATAACCTAAAGTCGTTAAGAAACTAGAATTAACACGCTTAAATGATCCATCTTTTCCTATAATACAAAACATATCCAGAGAAAGATCAAAAAAGTAGTTGAGTTGTCGCTGAGTTTGAGTGCGTTCAATGGCTGTGGCTAAAACATTAGCAACTGTTTGTAAAAAATCAATTTCTTCTGTCGTAAATTTACGGAGAGTTTTGCTGTAAATACCCATAACTCCAAAACAATTTTCTTTACCCCCAATTGTCACCATTGCACCACTAACAATACCAGTATTATGTAAGAAAGAAGGAGGGCTAAAACGAGTTTCTACTAACAAATCTTCAGTTACCACTGGTTGCATCATCTTTAGAGTATAACCCTGCATCCAACGAGGAGAAGAGCCAATTTGTGCCAATCCTATCCAATCTGATAACCAACCAACTCCTGCTTTGAGTAAAAAAGAGGCATTATTTGACTGCAATTCTAACAAGTCACAATATTCTACTTTCAGAGTTTTACTGACAATATTGACGGTAGTATTCATCAAAATACTTATATCATTGGTAGCTAATGCCGTGTTTCCTAAAGTAGCGATGGCAGTTTGATATTGTGCTATTTGTAATGCTTTTTGGGCATATTCTGATTGTTGAATAGCTATGGCTACCTGTGAGCCTAATTTTTGTAATAATTCTAATTCATCTTCTAACCAATTTCGAGGTTGAAGGCAATTTTGAGCGGCTAATAAACCCCAAAGTCGATTATGAAAAATAATTGGTACAACTAAGTTAGCTTGTATTTGTATCCCCAACAATAAATCCAAATGACAAGGAGAAAGATTTGCCGTAAAAACATTATTCACCGCCTGAATTCTGCCGTTAAGATAAGGTTGAATAAAATCTTTGGCAAAACAGTTATCTTGTACTATCCTGCCTAAAATTGACATTACTCCATTTTTTACCGACTCGGCAATAATAACCCCATCTCCATCAGGATATAACTGATAAACGATAACTCGATCACAATCTAAAAACTGTCTTACCTCATTTACTGTGCTACTTAATATTTCATCTAAATGTAGAGATTGACGAATACGGTAACTGAGTTGAGAGATTAATTTTTCTTTTTCTACTTGTTTTCTTTCAATTTTAAAAGCATTTTTGACATTATCAATTTCTTTTTGCTGTTTTTTTAAATATTGATATTGCCAAAAGGGAGTTAAAACTTTAATAAAATGACGAGGATTAACCAAATTAATTTGGTTGGATAAATGTAAAAAGCAAGAATTATTATTATGAGTTTTAACGTCTATTTGATACTTATTAGTATAATAACTAATAATAGAATTAGGAAAATAATGATTAACTAATATACTATAATTTTTCTCTAGTGATTTACTAATTGTGGTAATTTTTTCCTGATCATCTAAATACTTCAAAGGCTCAAAACTCAAATTTTCAATAACTTGAGTTTTCCAATCAGGATTAACTAAAGCCTTAATAATAGAAAACAAACTAAAAATTCTATTACCAAAATCTGAAATAAATCCTTGAAGATGATTATTGGTACTTAAGTTTTCAATAATTGATAGTAAAGAAGTATTTTTTTTAATTAAAATTAAATTAGGCTCAACTATTTCCTCTAAAGAAATTTTTTGATAAAAAGATTCAGTATTAAAATAACGACAAAGACTTTTAGCAGTGATAATTCCTATTAAATTATTGTGACTATTTAAGCATCCATAAATTATATATTTGTCTTGATAAATATCATTAGCAATAGTAAAAATATCTGGTAAATTTTCTTTTTTGTCACTGGGAAAACTTGCACAAAAATTTTTTGCTTTTAAAGAATAAATATTAACGTTAGAAGCAATAATTTTTAGAATCAAATGTTGAGAAATAACTCCCAAAGGTAATAATTCATCTACTACGATTAAATACTCATAACCCATCGCTAATTTTTTCACCACATCTAAAAAAGAAATGTCTGGTGAAATTAGTATTGGCTGATAATCAATAATTGTAGTGTCCAATTCTCCATAAATCATAACTTAATTCAGCAATGCCAAAAAATAGTAACCACCGCAAAAAACTTTATAAAACAGATACAATTTCTAATATTTTTCCTACCATTGCTATAGACATTATATCATCTCGGATTTTACCCTCTACCGTCACCTTTAAATCCTTTTTACGGATAGCCTCAGAAGGCTTATATAACTCGTAAGTTTCACCACTTTCACTAATAAGTATCCATACACCAACACCAATATCTTGATATTTAATAATGCCTGTTACCTTAATCATATATTTGTAAATATTGTAGAGAATATACAAATTATAGCAAAGGGCAAAAAAATATAACTTATAATTACTTCTTAGGTTTTTATAATCTCTATAATTAACTCATTTTTCAGATAGCTGATCATAACAATAACAGTAGCCCGATATTGACCCGCTTTTTTTACTTCCTATCCTAGTTGAGAATGCTTGGAGTTGCACTAAATTCACTCAACTTAGTTCCCTTACTCCCTGCTTCGCTATATCTTAGGAAATTCAAGGCTTGGTACTGACTACTGTTATTGATATTACCGAAAACGTAACTCAAACTTACCGTAAACAGCTTATTTAACCTCCATTAATCAACTTTTTTTCCTTACCCAAACTGAGACTTTACAGAGTTGCACTGAACGTCAAACAATCCCTAAGATCTGGTTCAGTTTCATCGCTCCCTTTTTACAAGTTTAGGAAATATGAAACAGAAAACTAACTGCTGTTTCGGTCATCGAAAGACAGATATCACGTATCTTATTCAGCCTTTTCACCTCACTTTTTAAATTAGGATTTATACCAGCTGTTTGGTCTATCGAAAGAAGCTTTTAACTTGCTTCTATACCTATAAGATAACAAGGTTTTTTGTAAAAGGGAAGGCAAATTTACAAAACTTTATATTGTCATTGATTTTGAAAAAATAAAGTTTAAAAATTATCTTTAGTTATCAAGAAAAAACCCTAGATTACTTACTACAAAATAAAAAATTCAATATCTATTACTAAAAATTAATTGTTAAGATTCTGTTATAATTTTACATAAATCGACATTTTTTTCCAATAAACAACAATGACCACTATGAGTAAGAACACTTATTTTTGCTTGAGAAAAAATATTTTTTAATCTTGTTGCTTCTTCTACCGATGGTAATAATTGATCTTCTCCTCCTGCAATGATTAAAACTTCTTTTTCATATTGTTTTAATTTGTGTTGATCTAAAAAAAATTTTTCTAATAAATTAATCCGCCATGATACGATATTTGGGGGTAATAAATTCATAACTCTAAGTAATCTTTGACGTTCTCTTATGCTTAATACTTCTAGTTTTGCTAAAAATGGTAATAACAACAAAGTTGAACCTCGATAAATAAAATCTGGCATGATTTGTGTAATATAAGTACCTAAATTTAACCATGGACGTTGAGAAAAAGCAGAGGCGGAATTAATCAAGATAACCCTAGTAAATATATGAGGAATTTTTTCCATTAATTTCATCGCTAAACAAGCACCAAAAGATTCTCCACATAAATAAACTTCCCTGTTGTCATTAACTTTTAATTGTTGTTGAATTAAATTAATTAATTGTTGGGTTAATTCTTGCCATTCGATACCATGAAGGGGAGGAATTGCCACACAACGCACATCAAAGTTTTGCCAAATCCGAGTTTGATTTTTAAGAAGTTTGCCACTACCATCCATGCCGGGTAAATAAATAAAAAGAGGGTTAGTAGTATTTATGGTTTTAGTTGGTAAAAATATCAAGAGATTAATCAATTTTAAATAAGTTTGTTATATTTCTATTTTATCGACGATAGTTACTATTGAATAAATAACATTAGTGAAATTTGAAGTTTATTTTCTTTTAAGAGTAAAATGTAACAGTAAAAAAATATTATTTTAATTATGTTTTCTGGTTTTTGCTTATTTTATCGTCGTCAATATTGGATTAAATCTATCAGCTTTATTTGTATTATTAGTTTGCTATTTATTAGTGGTTGTCAAAATAGTGGTTTAAATTCTGACTCTTCAACAAATAATAAAATAACAAAAATCACCTTTTGGCATGGTATTAATCCTCCTGAAAATAGAGAAATTTTTAATGAATTATTAATTAAATTTAATGCAGAAAATCCGAATATAAAAGTAGAAGCTTTATATATAGGGCAACCTGATGAACAATTACCGAAAATTATCGCGGGGGTAGCTGGAAATCAAACACCTGATGTGCTTTGGTATGTACCGCAACTAACAGGTAAATTAGTAGAATTACAAGCCCTAAAACCATTACAAGAATGGTGGAATAATTCAGAAATAAAAGCAGAAATTGATCCAGCGATGTTGCCGACAATGGAGTTAGATAATAATATTTATTCTGTTCCTTTTGCTACTAATAATACTGCTATGTTTTATCGTCCAAGTTTATTTCAAAAAGCGGGAATTACTAACATACCTAAAACTTGGGATGATTTTAAAGAAGTGGCTAAAAAATTGACTATTG
Source organism: Geminocystis sp. NIES-3708 (assembly GCF_001548095.1). Classification (NCBI taxonomy): domain Bacteria; kingdom Bacillati; phylum Cyanobacteriota; class Cyanophyceae; order Chroococcales; family Geminocystaceae; genus Geminocystis; species Geminocystis sp. NIES-3708. The sequence goes on from NZ_AP014815.1 coordinate 2,858,048, forward strand.
ATAATAATAATGATGGCAAAATTGATCAAAATGGAGCTTTATTATCATCAGGAAAAGGTGAATTTACTGTATTTGTTTGGTTGCCTTTTATTTTCAGTGCTAATGGTGAAATTATCCAAAATACTCAACCTAATCTAGTTAGTGAAGGAACAGAAAAAGCCTTACAATTAGGAGTAGATTTAGTTAAAGAAAAAAGTGCCATTTTATCTGCACCAGATCGAGGTTATGAGTTAGATAATTTTATTAATGGTAAAATAGCAATGCAAATTACTGGCCCTTGGACTTTAGCACAATTAAAACAATCTGGTATTGATTATAATGTTTTTCCGATACCTATTATTAATAAAAGTGCCACAGTTTTAGGAGGAGAAAATTTATTTGTTTTTAAAAGTAACCCACAAAGAGAACAAGCTACTTTAAAATTTTTAGAGTTTATTTTAAGTAAAGAATTTCAAACGCAATGGGCATTAAAAACAGGTTATTTACCTATTAATATCAAGGCTCAACAAAGTTCTGAATATCAAGAATTTATTAAAGAAAATCCTGTTATTCAAGTATTTTTAGATCAAATGAAGGTAGCGAAATCTCGTCCTATTATTGCTGATTATCCTGCTATTTCTGAAAATTTAGGACGGGCAATCGAATCTTCTTTATTAGGAGAAAAAACTCCAAAACAAGCCTTAGAAGAAGCTCAAAAAAGACTAGATTTATCAATAACAAAATAAGACATTAAATACTTAATTCAAAGAGATTTTACTATTTTAATAAATATTAAAAGTTCAGTCTTCAAATATAACGTTTTTTTTGCAATTTAGTGAGAAATTTTTGGTTGTAAACCGTTTTTTAAATAATACTAATTGTAATTAATCGAGTATAGTCATTGGCAATTTTCCCTAAAATAGCAGTAAATTTTTTACTTTCTATCATTGAATAATTTTTTTTGATTGTTTCTGCTGTCTTACCTAAATTTAAGTCCTCTAATTTTCGTAATTTCGCAATTAATTGTTGATAGGTTTCGGCTAGAATGATAACATGACTTATTCTTTTTTGCTTTGTAATTAATATTGATTCAATTTGTGTTTTATCAAATAATTCCCTGTCTTGATTACGAGTTTGCCTTGATGTATAACTTTTTAGTGTTGACAATATTTTGGCTATTTTATATGTATTAACAAAAAAATATATTATTTTCTTCTTCAAATTTATTAATAAATTTTTTGAACATTAAATTTACAAAGAAAAAGCTAATTTATCATCTTAATATATGGTAAAATTAAATTATTTTGCAGTTGATTACTAATTAATTTTTGATAAAATTCAGTTGCTGAATCTGGATTTATTTGTTGTAAAGCAGTCAATAAATTATAACTATTTTCGAGTAGGTTACTAACATCAATATTAAAATAATCAGGCTCATATTCTCGCAATTTTTTACTACCTTCTCCTAATAAAATAACTGCTCCTCGCCAATTATTATTACTAAGATGATAACAACCTACTGCTATTTGTAAAATTCCCTGATAGAATGTCTTATCAGGTTCGATTGAATCCATCCAAATTTCTTCAAGAGTATCATGACAAGCATAAAATTGTTGTTGATTAAATTCCTCTATTCCTTTTGTGAAAAGTTCATTATTCATGTTAAGTAATTAATAATTGAGCATATTTTCTCTTAAAAATGATTAATCAGTGGCGAAATTGGTTAAAATCTCAACATTTTGGAAGACGATCTATTTCTACTCGTTATGCTTTAATCGAAGCCTGTTTAATCGGGATTTTTTCAGCATTAGCAGCACTTTTACTTAAAGAAGGAATTAATTTATTAGGTAGTTATCGCTTAGAATTAGTAGATCGTTGGAGTGCGATCGCCATCTTACCATTATTTGGCTTAATTTTTGGTGGATTAGCAGGTTTTTTAGTGGAAAATGTGTCCCCAACGGCAGCAGGAGGAGGTATTCCCCAAGTCAAAGCGGCATTAGCTAGATACAAAATTCCCCTTTCTTTACGAGTAGCTGTAGTAAAAATTATAGGCACAATTCTGGTTTTAGGTTCTGGTTTAACTTTAGGTCGTCGTGCGCCAACTGTCCATATAGGAGCAGCTTTAGCTGGTGAATTAACTCGTTTTGTACCCACTTCTCCCGAACATCGAAGACAAATGATAGCGGCAGGGGCAGCAGCAGGATTGGCGGCAGGGTTTAATACGCCCATCGCTGGGGTAATGTTTGTGGTAGAAGAATTGATGCGAGATATTTCTAATTTAACCCTTGAAACAGCTATTGTCGCCTCATTTACAGGGGCGGTAGTGTCATTAATTTTACAATCTCCTAACTTAAAATTACCTGAAAGTATTATATCCATTGAGAATCTTACCTTTTCCCCTCACGAAATTCCTTTTTATCTGCTTTTAGGTATCCTCGCAGGAATTTTAGGGGCAATTTTTAATCGTAGTATCTTATTTAGCGTCAAGTGGAATGACAAACTAAAAATACCTTTATTCGTGCGTATTGGGGTAGCAGGATTAATTTCTGGCTTAATTATCGCCTCTTTACCGCCTTTTTTTCGGGATAACGCAGGATTAAAAGAGTTTGTGATTCGTGGAGAATTAACTTGGCAACAAACTGCCTTAGCATTTTTAGCTCATTACATCTTAACAATTTTAGCCGCAGGATCGGGTGCACCGGGAGGATTATTCGCACCAGCTTTGATTATGGGCTCAGCTTTAGGTTATTTGGTGGGAGACTTTGAAGGCTATATTTCAGGCAGTGAAAGCATTTCAACTTTTGCCTTAGTGGGTATGGGGGCGTTATTTACAGGAGTTGTCAGAGTTCCCATTACAGCTATTATGATTGTATTCGAGTTGAATGCTAACTTTAATTTAGTATTACCCTTAATGATTACTTGTGCTGTAGCTTATATCAGTGCTGAAACTTTCGAGAATGGTTCTGTATATCAACATTTATTAAGCAGTATGGGTATTGAATTGCAAAAGGAAAATAACGATACTCAAGAGCATTTTTTAAGTCATTTAACCGCCGCCGACGTGATGCAACCTCAGGTAGAAACCGTTACCCCAAATCTATCCATGTCGGAATTATTGGAATTGATGACAACATCCCATCATCGTGGTTTTCCCGTTGTCGAAAATGGTAATATCGTGGGTATTATTACTCAATCAGATTTAGTCAAAGCGGAAACTTTTAATAGTGATATTTCTATTGATGAAATTATGACAAGAAATCCTATCACCGTCAAAGCTGATGTTTCTCTTAGTGATGTGTTATATCTTCTCAATCGTTACCAATTATCCCGTTTACCCGTTTTACAAAATAATCGTTTAGTGGGAATTATCACCCGCACTGATATTATTCGAGTAGAGGTAAATGAGTTAAAAGCTGATGCCTTGACAAAATCTCAACCTGCTTATACAGTTTATAAAACTCGTTCACCAGCCACAGGTAAAGGGCGTATTTTAGTGCCAATAGAAGAAGATGACGATTTTCGTGCCTTATCAAAAATAGCTCTATCTATTGCTCGTTATTATCAATATGAGATAGAATTTGTGCAGGTGATTAAAATAGCGAAACATCAAGATCCCAGTACAATCAAAGTCGATAAAAAAAATGCCCGACATCTCATGCAAAATTTAGAGAGAATGGGCAGAAAAGCGAAAATATCCGTACATACGAGCATAATAGTAGGACATTATCGCAGTCAGATAATTTTAGACATCATCAAACAACGACATATTAATTTATTAGTGATGGGATGGAAACAGAATTTTTATGGACAAGAATTCGTTTTTTCTCAACTAATTGACAGTTTAATTAACAAAGCAACTTGTGAGTTAATTTTAATTAGATTAGGCAAAAATAAGCAGTTTTACCCTTATAATATAAATCCTCTGGGTAGCCTTTTAATACCAACGGCTGGAGGACCAAATATAGAAGAAGGTTTAAAATTATTACCAGCTTTTTTAGAAGTTTATAATCAAGAAAAATTACCACCAATTTGGCTAACAAAAGTTTATCCACCAGAAGCAAAAGATTTTAATAGTAATCAACTTTATACTACTACGAAAAAATTGCAAAATTTACTAAATACAGAAGTACAATCTTTAACAGTATGCTCAACTTCAGTAGTATCAGCAGTAATTCAATTAGCGGAAACTCAAAAATCAGAATTAGTTATTTTAGGTGCATCTCGTGATAGTTTATTAAAACAAGCATGGTATGGCAATATACCTGAAGCTATCACATCTAAACTGGATACAACGGTAATTATTATTCGTCTCCCTTCTTGAGAAAAATCCAAGTAAAATAGGTTTTAGCTTATAATCTGATTTCGATCTAAGAATTCTTAATATAGGTAGATTTAATGAGTAAAAATCCCACAAACAATAACTGTCAATATCTATATTTACATGGTTTTGCTTCTAGTCCCGAATCTACTAAGGCTCTTTATTTTTCAGAACAATTTCGACAAATTCCAATACCCTTAACCGTTATAAACTTTAATGAACCAGACTTCGCTAATCTTAGCCTTTCTCGACAAATTGATCAAGTTAGTAACATTATCAATCATAATAACCAATCTAACTTTATTTTAATTGGTTCTAGTTTTGGCGGATTAACTACTAATTGGTTAGCAAATAAATATCCTCAAAATATCAAAGCTCTAATTTTACTCGCTCCAGCCTTTGATTTTTTTAACCATCTCAAAAATATAATAAGTGAACAAATTCTTGAAGAATGGAAAAAACAAGGTTTTTTGTCTATATATCACTATGGCTATAAAAAAGAAATGCCCTTAAAATACCATTTTTGGACAGATTTACTTTCCTATGATGAATCTTCCATTAGTCACTCAATTCCGACTCTTATCTTTCATGGAATATATGACGAAACTATTCCCATTGAATCTAGCCGTAATTATATAAAAAAACATAGTAACGCCACTCTACAAGAATTAAATAGTAATCATAGTCTTAATGATTGTCTTTTTGTTATTTGGCAAGAATTACAGATTTTTTTGGAAGATAAGTAATGTTTATTAGTGACAAATTAGAGTATTTATGAAATAATTAAAGCAATCTTACCAGTGACAGATCCATTTTCAATTATTTTATGTGCCATAGAAGCCTCTGCTAAAGGGAAAGTTTGCTCTAGGTGTATAGTTAATTTTCTTGCATCAAACCATAGCGCACATTGTTCTAAAATTTTAGTTTGATGTTTTAATGCTTCTTTTAAATTCATTAATGCTGGTGTTAACATCAACTCTAAACTAATTCTTAAATTACGATTTCGGGCAGTTTTTAAATTTTCAATACTACAGTCAGGTTCAAGAATTGTCACCACATCACCGTAAACTTTTACCGCTTGACAAGTATCAAAAAAAGTCTTTCCGCCCACAGTATCAAAACCCACATCGACACCTTTTCCTTGAGTTAAATCCATAATTGCAGAGACAAAATTTTGTTGTTTATATAAAATGGGATAATCTGCCCCTAATTTACGCACTAATTTTTCTTTATCGGAATTACTAACAGTAGTTGCTATTTTTGCTCCTCTGAGTTTAGCTAACTGAATTGCAACATGACCAACTCCACCAGCTCCACCATGAATTAAAACAGTATCTTCAGAATTTAATTTTACCCTATCATATAACGACTCCCATGCTGTAATTAATGCTAAGGGTGCACAAGCGGCTTCAGGAAAGGATAATGATTTAGGCTTCATAGCTACATAATCTTGCTCAATGACGGCATATTGGGCATAATTTCCCGTATTCGGTTTTCCTAAACCACCAGCACAAAAATAAACCTCATCACCACAGCTAAATCTTGTAACTTCTTTTCCAATACCCACAACAACACCAGCACCATCACAACCTAAAATTGCAGAAAAAGATTCAGGATAAAATGTACCACGACTACGGATTTTTGTGTCGATAGGGTTAATTCCTGCCGCTTTTAATTCTACTAAAATTTCTGTAGGCGTTGTTATTTGTGGAAGGGCGACTTCTGTTAATCGAAGTACATTAAAATCCCCTGCTTTAGTCATTAAAACTGCTTTCATAAATAATTTAAGTACTTATATTTAATGAACATCAGCATTATAAATCAATTACTATCAAGAAATATGGACAATATATTTGTTTTCGACTTTTGCTTTTTCCCATAGAATGATTAAATGCAGATGTAGCAAAAGATGATATAGTATTACCTTTTCACGATTCTGAAACTCTTAAATTTACTGAGTTTACAATCATGATATGGCACTGCACAATCACTTAAATTAATCTCAATAATTATTATTTAAATCTTCTAAAAAAGATAAAGACTTTGGCACTCCATCGGGCTAAAGCCACGAGGATTCTTGAGAAATTAACTTAAACTTACATTCAAGTCACTTATTCTTAAAGGGCTAGTCAAAAGCCCCTTACACACTTGGGAAAATCCCTCATGGTTACTTTTACGTCTTATATTCCATGCTGCATTCGCATCGGCATTAACCCTGATACCATCCTTTGATTCATACAATCCCCTTTTTACTCTTTTACCGCTAAAGGCATATTTAATAGTATGATCAGGATTATAGTCAGGAATAAGATCATTGTCTAAAGCACTTGCTTTACTGGTATAAGATTCTTCCTGCTCTATGTACTGAATTCCATAAGTTTCACATAAAGATTTTAACTTCTCTTTTAACGAATAAAAAGGTATTTGAACAAAATTCTGATTATTCCTTTTTCCAATGTTAATATCTTGTTTCCAACCTTTGTTCGTCCCTACTATTAGAGTGCCAATATCTAACCTGAGACAATTTTCAATAATATATCTAGCTGTTTTGCTTAGATAATCTCGAATTTGATTATTCCTTTTTAATAATAATCGTCCTTGTCTTTTAGTTACTCCTTTAGTACCTTGTTTGTCCTTGATTGATTGTAACTTAGCGTTTGATTTATTGTACCAGTGGTTATAACTTTTTAATTTGTGACCATCGATAATAAACGATGCCCCATTGGTACTTACACAAGTTGCTAAATTATTAAGTCCCAGATCTATACATAAGGCATTGTCAGACTTAAACTCAACAATTTGTAGTTCTTCCTCAGTAATAAATTCTACCTCAAAAAACTGGCAATTATATTTAGGATGTATTCGTACTTCTTTTAAACTTTTATCAACTAATCTGTCAGGGAAAGGTAATTTAACTTCACCATATTTAGCCTTAAACTCCCTAGACATAGGTACTTTAAAAAATCCATCTTTAACTTTAATTCTAGGGATAATTAAGCTAAAATAGCCATCTTTTTTAAGGTAGCGTGGCAGAGATATTTGATTGAATCGGTAATTTCCAGACTTAGCCTTTTTAATTAAATTAAAAAACGAACGGAAACTTCTATCTACAACTTTTAAAGTTTGTTGAGCAATATCAGTATTTAATAATTGATAATTTTCATTAGTTTTACATTGATGGTAATTCGATTCATAGCGAAGAAATGCTTTCTCAGCAAAAAAGAACTGCCTAACAGAGTATAGCCCTACATTGTAGAGGTTTTTTGACAACCTACACATTTCTTGTAGAGCTAAATACTCTGTTTGAGACAGTCCTCTAATTTTATTCTTCTGAGTTTTAAACATGGTTTTAGTTTTCACTATATTTTGATTATATATTGAGTAATAAGAGCTGTCAATATGGTAAAGTAGAAATATAAAGCCGCCATAAAAGTGCAGGGTTTCTAACCCAAGAATTTTGATGAGTTTGTATATTGGGTATAAAAGTGCGAATACACCTCAAAGTTGTCAGTTTTCATTGGAAGTATGGAGACTCTATCTCAAGAAAGATGTTACAATGATATTTCGGTTTCGGGGTAGTTCGCATTTTATAGAGAGAAAAGATTAATAGTGTTTTGGAAAATAATTTTTCAATGGCGATCACATCTAATCAAATGTAATAGAATATAGTTGCCTCAATAAAATAAAAGATCATAAAAAATACAAAAATTATCTCAGGAAGAATCACCTTTAACCCTGAAATAATCAGAAGAAGGGCTCTTGTATTCGAAGAACAGATATTACTGCTGTATAAGTATTAAAAATCTTAGTTAGTGATATAACAATTGATAAAATTACAGTTATTATTCCATACATCTGACAGATGAGAACTTACAAAAACTTCCCGATGAAAATATCATTCTAAAAGCAATGGATAAAAGAAGAAACAAATCTTTTTGGGAATGGGGGAAAAATTCAATGATTAGGGTAATTCTACAGATGTTGGTTTAGCTATGTGTGGTAAGCCCCAACCTAATTTTTCTCTGAGGATACGGAAAAATTCAGGGGATTGTAAACGAATAAATTGAACATCATAAGGTGAGCGGACAATTTTGACTTGATCATCGGGTAAGATATAACAACCAGCATTTCCATCGACAACCATAACCATTTGATTAGGGGTAGCAGGATAAATGGTAACAGGTTCTTGATCAGAAAAAACTAAAGAGCGAGAAGCCAAAGAATGAGGACAAATAGGGGCTAGTTGAAATACTGGAACATCAGGAGTAACCACAGGGCCTCCTGCACTCAAAGAATAAGCAGTTGAACCTGTTGGAGTAGAAATAATAACTCCATCAGCAGCAATATCAACAGGAGAGTGTCTGCCAATAGCAATTTCAAAATGACACATACTGGTAAGAGGTTCTCGGTGAACTACCATTTCATTTAAACAAAGAGCTTCCCACAAAGAAGTTTGATCTCGAATCACTGTAACTTTCATCATCGAGCGTGTTTCTATCTCATATTTACCGCTTAAAACTTGTTCTAATGCTGTAGAAAGTTGATTTAGATAAATTTCGGTCAAAAATCCTAAATGTCCAGTATTGACCGTTAAAAGGGGAATGTTATGGGGGGCAACCTGTCGAGAAGCAGATAAAACTGTACCGTCACCACCTAAGACAATGGCGAAACTCATATTGTGATCAAATCCTTCGACAGCAATTTGTTCAATAGGGCTATGACACACTGGACGATGAGGGTGTGAGTATCCTAAAATGCCAGCATAACCAGTAGCTAAATAAACTTGATAACCTTTACTTTCTAATTGCTTTTGTAGGTTTTCTGCTACTTGACAAGCAATAGGTTTTATATCGTTGTAAATAACGCCGATTTTGGGCATCAATATTTCTTCCTAGTTACAATGAAACTTTTAAGAATGTCTGTTAGGCATAGCACATTTATTGATTGTATTTTATCAGAAGGTGTGCGTTTTGAATATTGAATAGTAATAAATAGATGAAAAATCTGTGGGGGTGAATGATATTCACCCAATAATCTTTTAAACTTATTGTTTTTTTCGCAGTATATTAGCAAAATTTTGGGCAAGTGTAGAAATATTAATTAATCTTGAATATATTCTTCTCCTGTTTTTAAAGCCCATTCGGCACGCATAAATTCTCTCCCTAAATAAGCCGCATGATCTAACATACTAAGAGGACTTGATTGAGTTTTTTCTAGTAAATTAACACAAATTTCCTTTGCTGTTCTACCGATAAACGTTTGAGTTGGGATTCTAGGTTTACTATTGCCTTTACAAGCAATTACTTCTCCTGTATCTGGATCAACTGCTAACCCTTGATCATTTATGGCGTTTGTATAATGATCCGCACAAATTAATTCATCTTTTCGGTTTATATATATAATAAAGTATCCGTCGGGATCTAACTTTATATCTCTTTTCGACAATTCGTTATCTAATTCTGTTAATAATAAGGTAGTGATCATCGTTAGTTTTTAATTTAATTATCTTTTTTTATTGTCTATTTTTCCTTGCCATTGTGCAACTAATTTTTGTGTTAGTTGATTGATTTCAGCAATTTGTGAATTTAATTTTATTTGCGATCGCCATTGATAAGGTATATGAATATAACCATGATATAAACCTAAGAAATATCCAGTCAAGATACTGGTGGCTTGTGATTGTTGCGAAAAATAAAGGGTTCTTTTTAAGGAACTTTCAAAATTATAAATAGTTGAAAAAAAAGCATATAAACTTTGATAAAGAGCAAGGGAATCTTCTGGAATATTTTGCTTAAATATTTTATCAACTTCTGTTAGTGGTTGACATTTAATAATCATTTGATTGATTAAAAGAAGATAGTCGTTTATGGTTTCATTTTTATTCTTTAAAGAAACAACACTGTCAAAAGTCATTATTTTATTAGATTTTAACCCTTGGTTTAAGATAAGATTGATAATATTTATAAAAAGATTTATACTATTTAGGTTAACTTTTAAATCGGAATAATTATTCCTAATAACAATTAGTTTTTCTGTATTTTGATAATGATAAATAATCCAAGGAAAAATACAAATAAGAGTGTCAATTGTTTCTAAATTTTTAATTTTATTGATGAATAAGTTTTGGTCATTTGTATTATTAACTATATTTTTTAAAATATCAAAAGTAATATTTAAAGGATAATCATAATCTAAGTTTATCAGATTTTTATTGCTGTTTTGAGTTAATTTTTGTCCGATGAAAGCCGACACGAAACTACCCAAAATTTTATCCTGTGATAAATATATTAAAGTCATTTTATCTTAAAAATTGCTGTTATTTAATTGAGGGATCAAACATGAAAAGTAGAAATAATATTAACTATTCAATTAATCTAATTATTATTATTTATTGCTGATTTGCTATTCTTCACCTTAACTAAAAATAATAGTTCAAATTAGCAACCTCAAAAATTAATCAGAAAGACGAGAAAAAGAATAACATCACAATTCTAAATTAGTTGTAAATTGATTAAATTATGAAAAAAATAATCAAACTTTCGAGAAACATAGTATATAAATGCTAAGATCGAACATGTTTCGAGAATATTTTTGAAAACAAATGATTGAGGATTTTTAAATCTCACCGTTGATATTAATCAATGGTTAAAATAAAAATATGATTATGTTAACAATTGATAATAGTTAAAATAAATAGATTTAGATGATTTTATTGCGTTATATATTATTTACGTTTTTAATAGTTGTACTTAATGGTTGTAGTGGAAATAAAGCCTTAGAATCTCGTTTTGCACCTAATTCTCAACTTAAATCTAATAGTAATTCTTCTACTGATACTAAGCCAGAAATTAAAAATCTAGCGACGAATCCTGAGACAAATAATAATTCCCTTAAATTACCTGATGATTTTCCTTCTGATATACCAGTTTATAGTCAAGCAAAATTAATGAGTGTAGATGGTAAAAAAATTATTTGGACATCTTCTGATCCTTTAAATTTAATCAGTGAATATTATAAACAAGAATTAACCAATAAAAAATGGATTATTTCTCCATCTGAAGATAATTTGATTATAGCTTCAAAACCAGAACAAAATCAATCTCTGCAAATATCTTTCACCCCTCGCAACAGTGAAACTGAGTTTATTCTGACTTATGAAGTTAGTAACCCCAATTTAATTTCGACGACTCCTACCATTCCGACAAATCCCGAAAAACCCGAATCTTTAAATTTAACCAATAATATTAATCAAAATTCTTCTAGTCTTGATGAATTAGTAAGATTAGGTATTCTTCCCAGCACACAAAACTTAAACCCTCATCAAATTATTACTCGTCGAGAATATGCCCGTTGGTTAGTTAAACTGAATAATCTTATTTATGCAGATGTAAATAGTAAGTTAATTCGTCTTGCTAATCCTGATAGTAAGGCAATTTTTACCGATATTCCACAAAATGATCCTGATTTTGCTATTATTCAAGGTTTGGCTGAGGCTGGTTTAATTCCGTCATCTTTAACTCAAGATACTAATGCTATCACTTTTCAACCTGATAAACCTTTAACTAGAGATGATTTAATTATATGGAAAGTGCCTTTAGATTTTCGCCAAAAATTACCTAATGCCACTCTTGACACCATCAAGGAAACATGGGGTTTCCAAGATGCGAGTAAAATTAAACCCCAAGGTTGGCGACAATTATATATAGACTGGCAAAATGGGGAAGACTCTAATATTAGAAGAGGATTTAATTACACGACTCTTTTTCAACCTCAAAAACCAGTTACTTATGAAGAAGCGGCTAAAGTTTTAAATATATTTGGTTATCAAGGGGATATTCGTAACGTAAAAGAAATTAAAAAGTAATTTTTGCTAACAAAATTTTTATAACCATCCTTTCAGTTTATAGACAATGATACCAATATATTCTTTTATGGCTAAAGTTGTGTTGTTTAAGTGTGCAGAATCTGGAAAAAGATTAATGACAATATTTTGCCAATTATCTTCTTCTGAAAAGTCTTGGTGAATAACAAGATAGTCTGTAGGTGCTGGTGTTACCCTAATATTTTGCTTTTCAAAAATTTTTACAGCCCTTGGCATATGTAATGCTGAGGTAACTAACAAAATATGATTAAGATTTAACTTCTCTAAAATTTTCCTAGTATTAACGGCATTATCATAAGTGTTGAAAGAGTCACCTTCTTTGATAATATCTGATTCGGGAATATCAAACATTAACAGTAATTCCGTCATATCCTCAGCTTCCGAAGGAATATTCTCACCGCCGCCTCGCCAAGAGATTCTGCCTCCTGAAGGAATAATTAAAGAAGACTTCCCAGTTTTATATAATTTAGCACCATAAATCACTCGATCACCTGATTCTGAAATTTCAATCGTTGCACGAGGGGGTATCATTGGCTTAACACTTCCTCCTAAAATGACGATAGCTTCGGCTGTTGGTAATTCTTCAATAGTTGAGATATATTGCCATTCTAAAGATTTAACTAATAAATTACTTATCCAAGGGTTGCCGCCAATAAACAAAATACAACAGGCAAGAAGAAGAGGAATTGGTAGCCAACGGGGATATTTCCACCACAAAATTAAGACAATAATTAAGAGTAAAAATACCAATCCCAGAGGATACAATAAAAGAGGTAATAATTTAGATAAAAATAAAAAGTTCATTATTAATTAGGGATTAGAAATTTAATTGTCAACTGTCAATTTCTCCCACTGTTAGTAATTAACTATTAATCATCCCCTTAACTGTATCAACAAAATCTTGATGATCAACTATTGGTTTAGAAATATAACCATTTGCACCACTTTCTGCCAAAAAATTATCTTTATCTCCTCGCATAGCATGAGCAGTTACAAGAATAATAGGAATATGCTTAGTTTTGTTATCAGCTTTTAATAGTTGAGTAATTTTGATCCCATCAACGGCTTCTCCTTGATAATAACTATTAGCTAAGGATACATCCATAAGAATAATTTTAGCATTTCCAGAACGGGCGATCTCCATAACTTCATCAACATTTTCTGTGCCTTTTACCTGTAATCCCCCTCGTTTAGTGAGAATTTTAGAAAAAACTTTCATGTTAATGGGATCATCTTCTACAATTAAAACTGTGTTCATGAAGTATAATTTAGGTACACTTTTTGATTATTTTTTATCGATGGAAAAAAGTCCACCATAGGAAGAGGATAGTTAACTCCTAATTGTATATTAAATTGTTTCTGTTCGTGAGGTGATAATGTCCAAGGTTGATGTATTTTTTCCCCTTTTATTTGAGCAATTTCAGGTAACCAATGACGTAAATAATTTCCTTGATAATCATAATCTTTGGATTGTTTCGGAATATTAAAATAACGAAAACCTCTAGCATCATTACCAATACCCGCAGTATAATTCCAATTTCCCCAATTACTACACACGTCATAATCAATTAACATAGACTCAAACCATTGCGCACCCATTTGCCAATTTATACCCAAATTTTTGGTTAAAAAACTAGCTACATTCTGTCTTCCTCTATTAGACATAAAACCTGTGGATTTTAATTCTCTCATATTAGCATCAATCAAGGGGTAGCCTGTTTGTCCCTCGCACCATAATTCAAATATTGACCAATTTTCTTGCCAAGGAAGAGATATATTTTGTAAGCCAGATTTATAAAATATTTGATTACCATATTTAACGGCGGTAAAACGAAAAAAATCTCGCCATAATAATTCAAAAATTAGCCAATAAGTAGAGTCATTTTTAACTCTTTCTTCCTCATACTTTTTTACTTGTTGATAAATATAACGAGGGGAAATACAACCTAAAGCCAACCAAGGAGACAATTTAGAAGAATAATCACTGCCTAACATTCCGTTACGAGTTTGTTTATAATTTTTGAGACAGTCTTTTTCCCAAAAATAATGATTTAGTCTATCAATTGCTTTTGTTTCTCCCCCTTGAAAAGTTAAAACTGATTTTGAAGAGAGTTGATAATCTTCTAAACCTAAGTCTTGTAAAGAGGGAATATTACCTATTTCTATAGTAGGAATTGATGGCAATTTTTGAGGAGTTTTTAAACAATAATAAATCTTACTTTTTGCCTCTACTTTTTTCCGAAAGTTAGTAAATAAATCAGGAATATCTGCTATTGAATATGGTAATTCTTCAGGGTGATATAAAGTTGATTGCCAAATAGATTTTATCCTGATATTTACTTGACTTAATTTTTTGCTTAATTTTTTCTCCACTTTAATTTCTTCGGCAGTAGCCTCTGCTGAAAAACAAACTAAATCTATTTTATTTTCTATGGCAATTTGAGGAATAATATTTTCAGGAATACCTTTTCTAATAATTAAATTATTCCCTATCTTTTGTAATGATTTTCTTAAATCTGTAACGGCTTCGATTAAAAATTTGGCTCTAAATTTACCTGTCTTTGGAAAACCAAAAGAAGTGGTTGAAAATTGTCGTTCATCAAAGCAATAAATAGGGATAATTATTTCAGGATTATGTTCAATCCCATGAATTAAAATTGCTTGATCATGAATTCTTAAATCGTTACGAAACCAAATTAAAATTCTACTCATTTTTTAGAGATTATGATAATATTTTCTATGATATAATTATTCAGACAAAATTATTTATATTATAGTATTCAACTTTTTTATCTTTGAGTTCTTACGATAAGAAAAATTAAATAAAATTATACTTTTTATAAAAAATATCTTCATTAATTTTATGTTAAAAACAGAAGCAAATTTTATTCATGAATCAGTTTTACCTAAAGAAATAATTGATTCTTTAAACATTATTGATAATGCAAGTTATTTAGACGTAACTTTAGGTGCTGGAGGACATACTAACTTAATTTTATCTCATAATAATACCGTAAAAGTAATGGCGATCGATAGAGACATTCAAGCATTGCATTTTGCTCAAAAAAATCTCGAAAATTACGGTAATAGAGTTGATTTTTGGCAAGGAAACTTTGCTAATTTTCAACCACTAAATCTCAGATTTGATGGCATTATAGCGGATTTAGGTGTTAGTTCACCACAATTAGACCAAGGGGAAAGAGGTTTCAGTTTTCGTCATGACGGTGACTTAGATATGCGAATGGATACCAGTCAATCTCTGATGGCAAAAGATATTGTCAATCGTTGGCAGGAAAAACAACTAGCCGATTTAATTTATCTTTATGGAGAAGAAAGACTTTCTCGACGTATCGCTAAAACTATTATCGAAAAACGTCCTTTTTCTACTACTCTTGAATTAGCAAATGCGATCGCTTCTTGTGTACCAAGTAAATATCGTCATGGTAAAATACATCCAGCCACTCGTACTTTTCAGGCATTAAGAATTAAAGTAAATGACGAATTAGCTTCTTTAGAGAAATTTTTACAAATAGCACCTAGTTGGTTAAAACCAGAAGGAAGAATTGCCGTGATAAGTTTTCATAGCTTAGAAGATCGTATCGTTAAAAATCAATTTAGAGATCATCCCAATCTAAAAATAATCACAAAAAAGCCAATTATACCTAGTATAGAAGAACAAAAATCGAATCCTCGTTCTCGATCTGCTAAATTAAGAGTTGCTTATCGTATTTAGGATGTGGTTAAAAAATATGAGTGGTGAGGGTAAAGGCTAGGAGAAGTTATTTTAAATTAAAGATGTCAATTTTATTTAGTATTAATAGTAAATACGGGGTGTGTTTTATCTTGCTTGAGAAGATATTTGAATTAACTCAATTTTATAACCATCAGGATCTTCTACGAAAGCGATTAATGTTGAACCATGTTTCATTGCACCGGGTTCTCTAGTAACTTTACCACCTAAAGATTTAATTTGCTCACAAGTATCGTAAATATCATCAACCCCTAAAGCAATATGACCATAACCAGTACCAATATCATAACTTGTTGTATCCCAATTGTGAGTAAGTTCAATGACAGTATTAGAAGTTTCATCACCATAACCAACAAAAGCAAGGGTAAATTTACCATCAGGATAGTCTTTTTGACGTAATAATTTCATTCCTAAAATATTGCAGTAGAAATCAAGGGATTTTTCAAGGTTTCCCACTCTTAACATTGTGTGTAAAATACGCATAATAATTAGTAACTGGGGTGTGATAATAAAGTTTTTAGATAAGGGTAGTAGTTAGGAAAAATACTTATAAATAACAAAGATTTTCCATTTTTTCAGCAATTCCTAACTAGCTATCAAAAATTAATATTACCAATTATATAGTAATCTTTAAATCATTGATGAATAATTAAAGATTGAGCAATAGATCTGTAAGTCTTACTATACTTTAAAGCTGATGACCAATACTTGGTAGCTGAATTTTATCATGTTACGATCGCACCAAAATCAGCCAAAATACGACTATTATTACGTAATAATCCTAACAAATTAAGACGATTAGTTTTTACCTCTTCATTTTCTGCCATAACCAAAACGCTATTTTCACCATCAAAAAAGTTACTAACTTGAGGATTAATTTTTAATAAAGCATCTGTTAATAATTTATAGTTACTTTCAGCTTTAGCTTGTTTAGTAATGGGGTTTAATTTTTCTAACGCTTGATAAAATTCTTGTTCAGAAACAGACTCAAATAAATTGGGGTTTATGATATTTTTAGGCTCTAATTCTTGAGTATTTAAAGTGCCTTTAGTAGCTAATTTAGTTGATCTATTTACAGTTTCATAAATTTGACTGAGAATACCATTATTACGAATTTGCTGTAAAAATAAAGCTCTATCTCGGACATCTAAAAGATTATTTAAAGCCCTTTCAATGTATTCTTGATCATTATCTCCCAAAACAGCATTTACTAAATCATAATCAATTTTTAATTCGTCTTGTAAAAGAGTATTAATTCTTTGAATAAAAAACTCTTTAATAATATTTAAAGGTGATTCTTTTTCAGAATGTGCTGTGACAAATTCTTCACAGGCTTGACTTAATAATTGATATAAATTTAAGTGAAGATTACCGTGCCATGCAATATTAATAATACCATTAGCCGCTCTTTTCAAGGCAAAAGGATCACTTGAACCACTAGGCATCATTCCTAAACCAATTATACCCACTATAGTATCAAGGCGATCGCTAATACCAACGATTTGTCCATTAAGAGTTTGTGGTAAAACATCTCCTGAATTTTTAGGTAAATAATGCTCAAAAATTCCTTTTGCTACTGTGGGAGATTCACCACTGACAAGAGCATATTTTTCCCCCATAATACCCTGTAATTCAGGAAATTCATATACCATTTGAGTAACTAAATCTGCTTTACATAAAGAAGCCGTACTTTCTACCTCTATACGTTGTGTATCATGTAAGTTTAATTGTTCTGTAATTTGTTGACTAATGGCGATAATACGATTGACTTTATCGTGCATTGAGCCTAAATCTTCCTGAAAAGTTACATTTTCTAGCTGGGGTAAATAAGTCTCTAAATGTTCATCACAATCAGCTTGATAGAAAAATTGAGCATCTGCTAATCTAGCTCGAATTACTTTAGCATTTCCAGTGGCGATAATCTCTGATTTTTGAGGATCTCCATTAGAAATAGTGATAAAATAGGGCATTAAATCTCCTTTTTCATCCCTAATAGGAAAATAACGTTGATGTTTAACCATTACCGTAGAAATAACTTCCGAAGGTAACTGTAAAAATTCCTGCTCAAATTTCCCTAAAACAGCAGTAGGATATTCGACTAAATTAGTTACTTCTGCCAATAAATCAGGATAAATTTCGGCTTTTCCGCCAACAGTATCAGCTAAAATCTTGATTTCTCCTTCAATCTTTTGCCTACGATTTTTTACATCGACTAACACTGATGCTTTTTGTAGAGAATCAACATAAGCTTTGGCAGATGAAATATTAACAGTATTAGGATGTAATACTCTATGACCACATGTAATACGATCACTCTTGATAGTAGTTGAGCCGCTTACCAACTCAATGGGTAAAATATCATTATCCCAAAGAGAAATTAAACTACGAATAGGGCGAGGAAACCGTAAATCACCATCCGCCCAACGCATAAATCTTCTACCCTCCAATCCGATAATCCATTGAGGAATTAACTTTTGTAAAATAGTAGTAGTTTTTTCTCCAACAGTTTTTTTGTTGATAAAAATAAATTCTCCTTTATCTGTAGCTTTTACCTGAAAATCAGCCACAGAAACTCCTTGTTTACGAGCAAAACCTTCTGCCGCAGAAGTTGGTTTACCATCCTTAAAAGCCGTGGAAATAGGAGGCCCTTTTATTTCTTCTTCCCTATCAGCTTGTTTTTCTTCTAAACCTTCAATCAAGACTCCTAAACGTCGAGGAGTAGCATAGATGTTAATATTATGAGCAGATAAAAATTCATCCTTCAAATTTTGTTCAATCTTATTTTGCCATTGACTAATAGCACTATTAATAAAATCTGCTGGTAGTTCTTCAGTTCCAATTTCTAAAAGGAAGTTAGCCATATTCTAATGAATTTATAGGATTATATTTCCCTTAATTATCAACTATTGCCTATCAATTAGCAATTCACCTTAAACTTTAAATACCATTGACTGAGGTTGACTAAAAATCATCAAGTGAGAATGTTTTGAACTGATAAATGATTATAATAGAAAGTTTGTATGACTTTGTTGGCGAGTCGAAAAACTGTATATTGATATTGGTATAAAAAATAACTTATTATGAGAACTAATTATTGTGGCGACTTACGCCTTGAGCATTTAGATAAAATTGTAACTGTTTATGGTTGGGTTGATCGAAGACGAGATCACGGTGGTGTTATTTTTATTGATTTACGTGATCGCTCTGGGATAGTACAAATAGTTAGTGATCCTCAACGTACTCCTGAATCATATCAAAATGCCGAAAGTTTGCGCAATGAATATGTAGTTAAAATTACAGGAAAAGTATTTCAACGCCCTTCAGAATCTCTCAATCCCAAATTGCCTACAGGAGAAATCGAAATTTATGCCACAGAAATTCAGTTACTCAATGCAGTGGGTAAACAGTTACCCTTCCAAGTTTCCACCATTGAAGACGAAAATGTTAGGGAAGATTTAAGACTCAAATATCGCTATTTAGATTTAAGACGAGAACGGATGAGTCGCAACTTAGTATTACGTCATCAAGTGGTTAAGGCAATGCGTCGATTCTTAGAAGATGAGCAAAATTTCCTAGAAATCGAAACACCAGTACTAACTAGATCCACTCCTGAAGGAGCAAGAGATTATCTTGTGCCGTCGAGGGTAAATGAAGGACAATGGTATGCCTTACCTCAATCACCACAGTTATTTAAGCAATTGTTGATGGTGTCAGGATTTGATCGCTATTATCAGATTGCAAGATGTTTCAGAGATGAAGATTTACGGGCAGATAGGCAACCCGAATTTACTCAATTAGATATGGAAATGAGCTTCATGTCCGAAAACGAAATAATTGAGCTTAACGAGGCTTTAATCTGTCATATCTTCAAAAATGTCAAAAATATTGATTTACCCCGTCCTTTTCCTCGTTTAACCTATGCAGAAGCCATGAATAAGTATGGCAGCGATCGCCCAGATACTCGTTTTGGCTTAGAATTAGTCGATGTATCTGACATTATGAAAGATTCAGGGTTTAAAGTTTTTGCTTCAGCTATTTCTAATGGTGGAAAAGTGAAAGTGTTACCTATTCCTGATGGTAACGATAAAATTTCTAACGTTAGGATAAAACCCGGTGGGGATTTATTTACTGAAGCAACCATTGCAGGGGCTAAGGGTATTGCTTATATTAGAGTTAGAGAAAATGGTGAAATTGATACCATTGGAGCGATAAAAGATAATCTTACTCCTGAGCAAAAACAGACACTATTAGATAAAACTAAAGCAAAAAATGGTGATTTACTGTTATTCAGTGCTGGAGATACCGCAACAGTCAATAAATCTCTTGATCGCTTAAGATTAGTAATAGGTCAACAACTAGGCTTAATCGATGAAGATCAAATGAACTTAGTCTGGATAACAGAATTTCCAATGTTTGAGTGGAATGCCGATGAAAAACGTCTCGAAGCCTTACATCATCCTTTTACTGCACCTAATCCAGAGGATTTACAAGACTTATCCAATGCCCGTGCTTTAGCCTATGATTTAGTATTAAATGGCATCGAAATCGGGGGTGGAAGTTTAAGAATTTATCAACGGGAAATCCAAGAAAAAGTATTTGCTACTATTGGTTTATCAGCAGAAGAAGCTAAAAATAAATTTGGCTTTTTATTAGAAGCTTTTGAATATGGTACACCACCTCATGGAGGTATTGCTTATGGACTTGATCGACTGGTAATGTTATTAGCTAAAGAAGATTCCATTAGAGATGTAATTGCCTTCCCGAAAACTCAACAAGCTAGTTGTTTATTAACCGAAGCACCAGCAGAAGTTGACAGTAAACAACTAAAAGAATTACATATTGCTTCTACTTTTAAACCCAAAAAAAGTTAATATTTTAGATTTCGTACTAGCAATAAAATATAATTAAAGAATCAAAGTTTTTTGTCTAAAATTTGATAAGAAATTTAGATTCTTTGATTTTGACAGTTGACAATTACAAGCTAAAAACTTTAAATAATTACTTTACAATAAACGGCGTTAATTTAAGCTAATATGTTAGAAACTTTGATGAATATCGATCCTAATATTGTTTTTTCTTTGATGCTATTACATAGTTTAATTGGTTTAATAGCAGGAATTGTTGCCGACACTAAAGGTTATTTTTTTCCTTTATGGTTACTTATTGGTTTAATTGGAGGTACATTTGGACTAATTGCTTCTTTAACTCTTAAACCCAAGAATATTTAAGCATTGTTGAATAAATCAGAAACCTTAAAAAAATAGAGGTTTTAAGAATGTGATTTTAACAAGAAAATGCAAAATTTTGACTACTTTGATTCAAAAATTCTAATTAAATATTTTTATACACAACTGCACCATCAGTTTCTCGATTATATCCATAAATTAATTGTTCACGCTCCAATTCTAACAAAGTTTGTTTAACAATTTGAGGACTTAGTTCAGTGGCAACAACAATTTCTGAGATAGTCATTATGCCTCTTTTTTGTAAAACTTTTAAAATTATTATATCAGGATTAACTAAAGAGCCTGATGATGACAAAAAATTATCTTTGTTTATATTTATACCTAATTTTTTTACTTGATTTTTAGCACTATTAATAAACATAACATTTTCAACCGTAACACCTATAGCAAATAATCCTAATAACATCTCTCCTGTCTCACTTTCTTCTGATAAACCTAAGAGAATAGCATAAACAATAAAAGCTATAAATGCGGCTTTATATCGAATAGTATAAATATAACCAAATGGTGCAACAAAGAATGTTAAAATTCCAGTAATCCAAATATTTTTATTAGATCTATTTTGCAAAGTTAATATTTCATTTTTGTTCATATGATTTATTTATAGCTATTTCAATAATTAATATTAAACTTAATTTTGAGGGCTTTTTATTGCCCTATACTTTTTTATTGAGTAATATAATTAGCTAAGATAATTTGTTCTCGATGTGCCTTAATTAGAGTTAAATTTTCTTTACTAATCTGTTCTAACATATAACAAACTTGGTCAGGAGTTAATAAACTACCATCATTTTTAGCACTACCTAAATAATTAATTTTTACTTGTTCTGACTCTTGAAAATTATCATCAATTATAAATATTTTATCTAAGTTTTCTCTTAAATTAACCATTTTTTTCTTCCCAGTTTTAGCAGTTTTTTCCATCATAATTTCTGACGAGTTTTGCACTTGAGTAATCCAATTTTTCCATGAAGAAAGGCTAATTTTAGTATCCGCAGAAATGGTAATAATATATTCAGCCGTATCTAAAATTTGAGTAGCTTTAGGAGATTTAATAGGTAATTCTTCTACTCGAAAAATCGGCAATTCTGGAGGTAATTGTGCCTTTAATTTTTCAGTAAATACATCAATATTCATAGACGTATGATTTTCAAAATCCACAATTTCTCCATTACTTGTCATCCCTAATGATAAAGCTAATGCGATCGAAATTTTAGGTCCAGGATGAAAACCTCCAGTATAAGAGATTGGAATACCCGCCCGTCTGATAGCTCGATCAAACAAACGCACTAAGTCTAAATGACTAACCAATGCCATATTGCCGTGTTTGCCAAACCATACCCGAATTTTTTGAGCTTTTTCTTGGTTAGGCTTAAACTCCCCTACATAATCAGGAATGGGAGGAGGAGTTACCACAATATTATGCCCAAAATCTGGGCTGCAAACACCACAACTACTACAACCATCAAAGGCACAATCAGGCACAGTAGCTTCTTTTAACGCCTTTTCTAAGTCTTCTATAAGCCATTGTTTATCAATACCTGTATCTAAATGATCCCACGGTAAGAGCTTTTTAGTGAATAGTGAATAGTTGATAGTTGATAGTTGATTCTCTGATTGTGACTTATAGTCTATCATATCTTCTTCTGCCTTCTGCTCTCTGTCTTCTGCCTCCTCAAATACATTCCATTCGCCATTCTCCACCAGTCGATATTTCCAAGTTAACCCTGCCTCATCAATGGCAGTTTGCCATGCCTTATAAGCCTTATCGATGCTTTCCCACCATGAATCCATGCCAGCACCCAATTCCCACGCCCGACGCACCACAGGGGCTAAATTACGATCGCCACGTCCCACAAAATCCTCTATGGCAGAAATACGTACATCTGTATAATTAACTTTAACACCTTTGACAGGATAAAATTCATCACGCAAAATATTACGTTTACGCAAAAATTCGGAAGTAGAAACAGAATGCCATTGAAAAGGAGTATGGGGTTTAGGGGTAAAATTCGAGATGGTGATATTAAAATTAAGGCGTTTATTAGTAAGATGACGGCATTCTTGACGCAACCATTTAACAGTTTCCACAATACCGATAACATCCTCATCGGTTTCTCCCGGTAAGCCTATCATAAAGTAAAGTTTAACTTGATTCCAACCCTCCCTTACCGCCGTCTGAATGCCTCGCAATAATTCCTCATTGGTTAACCCTTTGTTAATAATATCGCGCATTCGTTGCGTACCAGCTTCAGGTGCAAAAGTTAAGCCAGTTTTGCGAGTACCACCAATAATATTAGCAATGTTTTCATCAAAGCGATCAACTCTTTGGGAAGGAAGGGAGAGAGATATATTTTCATCCTTGAGGCGATTTTTGATTTCAATGCCAACAGCAGGTAATGATAGATAATCAGAGCAACTAAGAGATAATAGACTAAATTCGTTAAATCCTGTTTGTTTCATCCCCTCAACGATGCTATTTACCACTTCTTCTGGCTCAACATCTCTGGCAGGGCGCGTTAACATTCCGGGTTGACAAAAACGACAACCTCTAGTGCAACCTCTACGAATTTCGATTGTAAGGCGATCATGTACCGTTTGCACATAAGGCACTAATCCTATAGAATAAGCAGGTATAGGGGTAGCTACCCGTCTTAAAATCCTTTCCGGCACATCATCACGATTAGGCTTGACACTGCCATCGGATTGCATATCATAGAATTGAGGCACATATACCCCCGGCACTTGTGCTAAATCCAATAGTAATTCTGTTCTAGTTAAACCATCTCGTTTGCCTTCTTCAATAACTAAACCAATTTCAGGTAACAATTCCTCCCCGTCACCTAAAGCCACGAAGTCAAAAAAGTCTGCATAAGGCTCAGGATTTGAGGTTGCCGTTTGTCCTCCTGCAAATATCAAAGGGTAATCGGTATCTTTTCTTTCTTGCCAAGTCAAGGGAATATCAGCTAAACTCAGCATTTCTAAGATATTAGTCGCTCCCAGTTCATAACTCAAGCTAAATCCTAAAATATCGTATTCTTTAACCTCTCGTTTCGTTTCTAGGGCAAATAAAGGGGTATTGGTTTCTCTCATCTTCATTGCCAAGTCGGGCGCAGGTAGGTAAGCTCGATCGCACATTTGCCTTGGTTGAGCGTTAATGATATTGTAGAGAATAATATGCCCTAAATTTGACGCTCCTACCTCATAAACTTCGGGATAAGTCAACACCCATCGAACCTTTGCTGTGTCGAAGTCTTTATGTTTTGCCCCTAATTCGTTGCCTAAATAACGGGCAGGTTTAAATATTTCTGGTGTAATTAGTGTATCAGTTGCGATCGACATTATTTTTTACTATCTTGTATCTTTTTTCCATTATAAAAGGATGCCACTTAAAAGTTTAATTTCATAGAAAGTCAAGTATTGAGATATTGAACTATTTAATGAATTTTTATCTAGAATAGATTATTCGGATAACCACACCTGTATAACAACGAAACCTTTTTGTTTAAAAGTTATGATAGAGCAGTCGTTATACATTGATATAAATATGGCGAAAATATTTGTTGTCGAATCTAGTAGTCAATCTGATGTTAAAGCATATAAAGTTGAGTCTTCAAGTCAGGCAGATGTGTTAGTTTATGTTGTTAATTCAAATTCTCAAGCTAAGGGTGATGAAAAATGGTTTTATGTCAAATCTCCTAGCCAAGCTGATACTAAAGTTTTTTGGGTGAACTCTGCTAGTCAGGCAGATATAAAGGTGAAATTTGTAGATTCCCCAAGTCAAGCAAAATGGAACAAAGGACATCCTTTTCAGCGTAGAATCGGTTAAAATCGGCACTTTTTAATTAATATTTTCCAGTAAAATGTTTAATAAAAGTTAGATATAAGTTGTTATAATTTATATCTAGCTTTTTTCACATAAAGTGAATTAATGGATAGAGAAACATTACTAAGATTTTATCAAGAAGGTCAAAGAGATTTTACAAAAAATGCTTATTTTAAAACTGATGATTTAGAAGACATCAATCTCACTAATGAAGATTTAAGCGATATTAATTTAAAAGGAAATGATTTAAGAGGTGCTGATTTTAGCCGATGTAATTTAACAAATGCTGATTTAAGTAGATGTGATTTAAAAGGTACTGATTTAACTGATACTATTTTAGTTAATACTAATTTTCAAGGAAGTGATTTGAAGGGGATTAATGCTCAAAATAGTCATTTTGAAAATGCAAATCTTGACGGGTGTGACTTTTCAGGTTCAAATTTATATCAAGCTACTTTTATTAAGTCTAATTTATCTCATACAAAATTTAATAGTTGTACTTTAAATCAAGCAAATATTCAAGAATGTTTACTCATATTAACTGAGTTTAATAATTCACAATTACTCAACATCAAAATAGAAAAAGCATCACTAGATTTATTAAAAAATGATATCAAATCTATTGGTAGTTATTGTCATTTTAATTATTCCAATTTAGAAAATGCAATCCTATTTCACAGTAACTTATCTGATTCTGATTTTAAGGGTTCTAATTTAATTGGTGCCAATTTAGAAAATGCAATATTAGTAAGTTGTAATTTTAATAATTGTTCATTAAATCATTCTAATTTTCAAAATGCTCGTTTAGGAGTAAGTTTATTTGGTAGTAAGTTTAATAAATGTGATTTTACTAATTCAAATCTTACTTTCACAAAAATACAAGATACTCAATTTATTCAGACAAGATTAGTCAATGTTAATTTTAGTAAGTCTGTAATAGAAAGGACAGAATTTGTTAATTCAAATCTTGAGAAATCTGATTTTAGTGATAGTAAAATATTGAATACTTTATTTGATAGAGTCATTTTAAATTATTGTATTTTTGAAAAAGTATCGGCAGAGCAAATTACTATAAAAGAATCAGATTTAACAGGTTTAAATATTCGAGAAGATAATCAAATATTTAGCTTAAAAACAACAGATTACTATCTTAATTTATTGATTAGGCAACAATTAGATTTTGTAGAAAGATATAAAAAAGGTAATTTATTAGAGTCGAGTTTAATCGGATTTCATAGCGAATTAATAATTATTAATCAATCAGAAATAGATACTATTAGTAATTTTTCTTTTGATATGATTGATAAATATTCAAAGAATAGAAATAACCCTGAATCTAAAACTATTTACAATAATTTTTTTAAAGGTAAATTAGGAGAATTTGTTGTTAAAACAAGATTAGGAAATATTGTTAATCAAGTAGATTATGAAAAATATGGAAATGGGATAGATGATGGAGGTATAGATTTAACTTTATTAAAAAATCCAAAAATTGGAATACAGGTTAAAACAAGAACGGAAAATTTGATGTTAGATGTAGATTGGTATGTGAATGAAAAAGAAATTGAAAAAAATAAATTAATAGTTTTTATGTTTATTGATAAAGAAATTGATATAAAAAATTCTCAATATAAAATCATTTCAGCAGGATTTTTAATAACATCAAAAATCAAATCTCAAGATTATATTAGTTTTAAAGCAAAAGATTTATTATATATAGGTGGTATTTATGATGTTTTAAAACATTTAGAGGAAAAGTATTAATTATCGATTCTAATATTATATGGATAGAATCAATTTATGTTCAGTTACTCTTTGATTAATAAAATTAATATATTTTTCTTCTTTCTTCATACCAATATAATTTCTTTCGAGGTTTAAACAGGCTAACACAGTTGAATTTAATGTATCTAATTTTACCAGTGTTGAAGTGTTTATGCGTTGCCTGTAACTTTTTCATCTACATAACGAGCAGGTGAGATCGCCATTATTTTATCAACAAGAATTACCTGAAGCTTTTATTATTGACTATTCAAAGTTAGGTAAAATAGACAATTATTAATTTTTCATAACAATTAGAAAACAATTATTGTTCATTATCAATTATTAATTGTTAATATTGATACTGTTGAATAACATAAATAGCTTTATTAGTAAGATTGATATTTTCAAAAAAGAATTTATTGTCCATTGTTCATTTTTGATTTGAATGGAATAAAAAGGAGTAACATAGATGGATTTTAGCCATATCCAATTTTGTACAGATAAAACAAAAATAGATTTAGTACAATTATTAGAGTTATATAAAAATACGGCTTTTTGGGCACAAAATCGTACTTTAGAAGATGTGAAAATTGCGGTTATTAATAGCAATCCTGTGGTTTCTATTTGGGATAATCAACGTTTAATTGGTAGTGGAAGAGCAACATCTGACGGTGTTTATCGGGCTACAATCTGGGATGTGGTAATTCACCCTGATTATCAAGGTTATGGTTTAGGTAGTAAGTTAGTAGAAACTTTAATCAGTCATCCTCATCTTAGTCGAGTAGAAAGAGTTTATTTAACTACCACTCATCAACAAAAGTTTTATCAAAGAATTGGCTTCACAGAAAACCTTACGACTACTATGGTTTTATATAACCGTTATCCTACCAGTAATGATTTAGTTAAAGAATGTCAACAGTTAATAATTGATAATTGATGATAATTTCTTTGAATTATGTTTATTTATAAAAAAATATTTAGTTAATGTTAATAATTAAGAGGAAGAAATATTTGCCATTGTATTCCATCATCATTATCTTGATTAGAATTTAATACCAATTTTCCTCCCATCATTTGCAGTAAAGTTTCACCTAACATAATTTTCATACCATTAGAGAATTGGGGCATACTGTTTAACTGTTTCAATTCTTCTATGGGAGGTTTAATAAAATCGATATTTTCACTGATGGTTAAATGTTGACAAGGAAAATCAATATTAATCATAATTTGTTTATCATCTTCTTTACTGACAACTGTTAAAATTATTTCCCCCATCTCACTATAATCAATTACCACTTCTAATAAAGAAATAAGGGTATTTGTTAACTTTTCCCTATCAATATTGATTATTATATTATCTTTTATTTTTTCTAACTTGAGCTTTAGATTACGATTGGCTGCCTGTAAAGCCATTATTTCTTGTATATCTATTAACAATTCTGATAAATCAACTTTTTGGATTTCTAAGGTTAATTTACCTACTTCTATTTTAGAAACTTCTGTTAATTGATCAATAATTCTCATTAGTTTTTTAGCATATTTATAGGCTTCTTCAATAAATTCTCTTTCTTCTTCCTTACTTTCACATAAATCATTAATAATTAATTGATGTAAACCCATTAAACTACTTAGAGGTGAGCGAATTTCATGGGCAATTCTACCAAGAAAACCCGCTTTAAAACGACTATTTTGTAAAGATAGTTGATAAGCCAGTTTTGTTTTAGTTAATTCTTCCGTAAAATTATTTATATCTGTCATGAGGATTTAATACTTTTGTGTTTAAAATAGATTTTAATTTTGTACTTATTTATGTCTAACAAATAATATACTCAAAGTTTCAAGTTCTGATAAACTCTTAACTTATTCATTCTTCATTAATTATTGAGTCATAATAGGTTATCCGTCATAACTTACAAACAAAACAACGATTAATTAACTTAATTAAGACTAAAACTCTGAATGTTAATTCTTAATTTGTCATTATTAATTCTTAATTTCTAATTCTTATGTCTTTACCATCAAATAAGCCCTATAAAAGTCGATTATTTAATTTTCTCAACCGACATTATATCAAGTTTAATAGTCAAGTCAATATTAAATTTCGTGAATTAGGTTATGTAGCAAAAACTGGTTTACAAAATCTAGTTTTGCCATTATTTTGGTTATGGGAAACTACAAAAAAAATTAATCAAACTTTTTCTCCTACTTCTTCCTCTGTTTCATCTCAGTTAAAGAATTCTAATCAAAGAAAAGCCTTAGTTTCCTCAGATGATGTCATAAATAGTGTCAACGAAGTTATTAATTTTCATCCTCAATTAACATCTTTCCCCATTAAAAATTTTCAAGGTTTTGCTAGTAGAATTAAAGACAAACAAATTATTTGTGTTTTAGAAAATAATAAATTTACGGATATTATTCCTTTGAATAAACAAGAAGAAGTGAATAATATTATTCATAATATAACCGATAAACTTACTAATATTCAAGTTTTATCCACTGCCCCACCATCTAACTTTTTTTCTCGGTTTTTAGCGTGGTTTAATATTTTTGGAAAATCAAAATTAGACTTTACTATTTCTCAAGATATTAATAATCTTCATAAATCTGACTTAGTTTTAAAAAATCAATCTTCTTCTGATTTATTTTTAGCTGAAAAGCATAACATTATTTACTTAATTGACAGTTTTTTTGCCATTTTAGAGAATATAGCATTTTTAAGTCACTCTAAACAATTAGATGATGATCAAAATATTTTAGATACTGAAGGTAAAATTATTAGTGGTCAGAATCAAGATAATAATATAATTAATAATTCTCAAACGTTAAACTCTGACTACAAAAAAAAGTTATCAATTTTTCTCTTAATTCAAGAGGCTATAAACTACTTTTTTAAAGAAAAAAATAATAAAAATCAATTAATAGAAAATAATAAAAATTTTAATCAAGAATTGTCTTTTAATAATGAAAATAATCTTGCTATTTCTCCCGCAAATTTATCTAATAATAAAATCTTTAAAACTATAATTAGTCAAACACAAGATAGTTTAGAAAATATTATACCTCTTGTACAAGATAGCACCGAACAAATCATTAGTCAGGGTTTAAATCAATTAAATATTGCTAAAAATAATTTATATAATAAACTTAATAATTCTGACGATCCTTTTCAAGTTAAAATGCTAATTTTTGCCGCTATTGACTACTTTTTTTATAATAAGAATCAATCCCATAAATTATCATCTAATAATCATAATTTAGGATTTTTTTTAGAAACAGAAATTATTATTATAAATGAAGAAATTACTGATCCTTGGTTATCATGGGAAGATTTATTTGGTAATAATATTTTACTTGACTCTTCTGTTAAGAATAATTCTAATATAGTAATAGAAGATAAACAATTTAATGGAGAAATTACTGGTAGTTTTGAGGATAGAGTGTTAGAATCAACTTCGGAATCATTAGAACTAATAATTAATGATTCAGAAATTGAGCAGATAACAAAAGGAAAAAATAATCAAAAAAATATAGTTATTCAAGATAAACAAACAGTCAAAATACAAAAAAAAGAAATAACTTTAGAGGAAATAGAGGTGCAAATTACGGAAATAAAATATGAAAAACATTTATTAGAAATAATCTTAGAAAAACTTGATCAATTTATCCTATGGCTAGAGGAAATTATTGTCAAAATAGTCAATAAAATAAAATTTTTAATAAAAAAATGAGTTGTTAATTGTTAATTGTTAGTTGTTTAGAAGGGAATATTATCTAAGTTATTAGAATTAATACTATCATCTAAAATAGAATCATCTTCATTATCATCAGTTTTATAATCATTTAAACTTACAACTTTATTTCGAGGAGAATTATCGTTATTATTGCCACCCAAAGGATAAATATGAGAAATCGTCAACTCAGCAATTTTCTCTTTATATCCTTGTCTTTCAACTAAATCCATTTTTAAACGTCCAGTCAATACAACTTGATTACCTTCGGTATATTTTTGTTCAATATCTGTAGCCAAACCACCCCATGCAACTACTTTAAGAGTTGAAGGAGGATTATTAGGAGAAGGATTTTCAAATTCTACCATCATCTCAGCAAACGCTAATTGATTATCTTGAGTGTATCTTAATTGAGGATTACGAACGATTTTTGCCATTAAAATGCAACTATTCATGATTTTTACTTCTTACTTAACTATAAGGTCATGATTTTTAACTATCTTCTATTTTGCCACAATCAGACTAAAATAGTAGTTTAAAAATACTAATCTTTTTTGATGTCATGAAAATTACGAGATTTTTGAGGTTGACAAGGATTTCCCCATGCAATCGTTTCGGCAGGAATACTTTTAAAAACACTACTTCTACCACCAATTATCGTATTAGCGCCAATTTTAACACCTTGAGCGATAAAACAATCCGCCGCAATCCAAACTCCGTTACCAATAAAGATAGGTGCAATAATCAGAGGAAAATTCACATGATTAGGGTTATGACTACCTGTACAGAGATAGCATTTTTGAGATAAGATAGAGTTAGACCCAATTTTAATTTTATCTAAACTATATAAGTTAACTTGATCTCCAATCCAACTATAGTCACCAATTTCGACTTTCCAAGGAAAATATATTTTAACACTGGGGCGAATTACAACATTTTTACCGATTTTTGCACCAAATAGTTTTAATAAACTACACCGAAAACTATTGAAATTATGAGGGGTAATCGGAAAAATAATTGCTTCAATTAACCACCATAAAAAAATAAACCATTGAGGTTTACCTCTATTAAAAGAAGAATTATATTGACTTAAATCAAGCCAAGATTTCTCATCTAAAATAGGCTCTAATTCTGGTAGGATTGGGTTTTGATTATCCATAGAAATATTAATGTATAAAAAAATTAATAATTAATAGGGATAGTTTAGCAGTAAATTTTATATTTTAGTTAAAAAATTAGAGTTTTTTTAAATAAATACTAATAAATAGAAAATAATAATAATATGAAATTATAGTTTTTTCGTATAGTTTTTTCGAAAAGTTTATGATATAAATAAATATCAAAAAATAAAATTAACTATTACTAATTTCAAAATACACAAAATTTTATGAAAGATTTTCAAATAATTTTAGTCACGGGTGCGGCAAATTCTGGTAAAAGTGAATGGGCAGAATCTCTGGCGAAAAATAGTCAAAAACCAGTAATTTATATAGCAACTGCACAAAAAATAAAAGATGATGAAGAATGGATGTTAAAAATAAAACAACATCAAAAAAGACGACCAAAAAACTGGCAAACATGGGAAATTCCTGATAATTTATCTTTAGCAATTAAGAAAATTCCTCAAGATAATTGTATATTAATTGACTCTTTAGGTACATGGGTTACTAACTTCTTAGAAAAAGATGAATCTCAATGGCAAATTGAAGTTGAAAAATTGATTTTTAGTTTAAAAAATGCCTCCAGTAACATTATTTTAGTAGGGGAAGAAACGGGTTGGGGTGTTATTCCTGCTTATCCTTTAGGGCGTTTATTTCGTAATCGTTTAGGTAAACTTATTCGTCTAATAGGAAGTATGGCAAATACCGTATATTTAACCATAGGAGGTTACGCTGTTGAGGTGAGTAAAATTGGGATAAATCTCAATTTAAAGTAAAACTGCTCATTCATTTCTGTTGCTGATACTTTTCAAATTTGCTCGGTTTCTCAACAAAGATTAATGAAACACATAGGCTCGGTTTTTGAGAAAAATATTTCTACAATTCATAATAGTTTATTAGTAGTTTTCAGTCTAAAAAACTAAGTTAAAATTTGACTACCAATTAACTTTTGATAACGTCTTTCTAATTCATTTTTTAAAGAAGGTGTATCTTTTAAATATTGATGCTGTAATAAAATCTTCTCAGCCGCTTCCCTAGCTAATACTAACACTTCTTGATCTTCCACTAAACTAGCTAACGCAAAATCTGGTAAACCCGATTGACGACTACCTAAAACTTCACCAGGACCACGTAATCTTAAATCCATTTCCGAGATAAAGAAACCGTCTTGTGATTGTTCTAAAACACTTAATCTTTGCATTGCATCCCCAGTTTTACTGCTACTGAGTAACAAACAATAAGATTTATGACTACCACGCCCTACCCTACCCCTTAACTGATGTAATTGGGATAAGCCAAAACGTTCAGCATTTTCAATTAACATAACAGTAGCATTAGGCACATCAACTCCTACCTCAATCACTGTTGTTGATACAATTATCTGAGTTTTGTTATCCCGAAAAGCGTTTAACGCAACATCTTTTTCCGCTGATGACATTCGCCCATGTAACAAGCCAATTTTAAAGTCAGGAAAGATTTTTTCTTTAAATTTTTCATATTCAGCCACTGCTGCCTTTACGTCTAACTTTTCAGATTCTTCAATCATAGGAAAAATCACATAAGCCTGTCTTCCTTGTGCTACTTCTCGCTTAATTAAGTCATAGGCATTTTGTCGTTGTCTGCCAGTTAATGCTGTAGTTTGAATTGCTTGTCTGCCAGGTGGTAATTCATCAATTTGACTCACGTCTAAATCACCGTGAAGGGTTAAAGCTAGAGTGCGTGGAATTGGTGTTGCTGTCATACTTAATACATGAGGTGCTTTTCCTTTCGCCAGTAGTCTTCCTCGTTGTTGTACTCCGAATCTGTGTTGTTCATCAATTACAACTAAACCTAGATTACAAAAGTTTACAGGATCTTGAATTAAGGCATGAGTGCCGATTAAAAGAGGTAATTCTCCACTTTCTAGTTGAGCGTGTATTTCTCTACGTTTACCTATTTTTGTTGAACCTGTAAGCAATTCTACGGGCAAATGTAAGAGGTTAAACCACTCTACTATCTTGCGATAATGTTGCTCGGCTAAAACTTCTGTGGGTGCCATTAATGCACCTTGATAACCTGATTGTAAAGCAGTTAAAAGAGCAAAAACTGCTACAATTGTTTTCCCTGAACCTACATCACCTTGCACTAAGCGATTCATCGGGGAGTCTGATTGTAAATCCTGCTCAATTTCGTTGATAACTCTTTGTTGAGCATTTGTTAATTTAAAGGGTAAGATGTGATTAAATTCTTCAATTAGTTTTCCTTGAGGGGTAAATGCCACTGCTTGACGACTCTCTTTTTCTTGTTGTTTACGATTTAAAAAGCCTAATTGGAGATAGAAAAATTCATCGAAAATTAATCTGCGTCTAGCTTGGCTTAGTTTATCTTGATCTTCAGGATAATGTATTTGGGCGATCGCTGTTTGTAGATTAATTAAATTATATTGTTGTTTCAGAATAACAGGTAAAGGATCAGTAATTTCTTGTAATGCAGGAATAGCTTCTACCACACTTTTACGAATAACATCAGCAGGAATACCTTCAGTGAGAGGATAAACTGGTAGTAAACGCCCAATTTTCAAAGAATTAATATTACCACCCTGAGAATCTAAAACCTCAAATTCAGGGTTATCAAGGGTAATACCGTATTTATTTTCCTTCACTAAGCCAGAAGCTGCCAATAATGCACCCATAGGATACATCCGCTTCATTTTTTCTTGCCATCCTCGATTAGTGAATAAATTACCCGCAAAAAAACGATTAATTTTTAATTCTCCGGTAGCATCTTTAAGAATAAGATTAAGGATAGTTAATTTTTTATTTTTTGGACTGGTAAAACAATCACATTTTTTAACTTTGCCAATAACTGTTACAGTTTCCCCAGCTTCTAAGTCACAAATATTAATTTGACGAGCATAATCAATGTGATCTCTGGGATAATAAAACAATAAATCTCTGACAGTATAAATATTTAATTTTCCTAATAAGTCTTTTTGTCGATAATTGATTGTACTTAAATCTGTTATAGGTTGATCTAAAGTAATCTTTTTTGGTGTTGAAGGAGGAATAATAGGAGAAAGAGTCGCAGTTTTTGGAAGAGAATTGACGATATTTTCTTTTATCTCGTAGGAATTTAACTCATTTATTTGTAATTGACGAACTTCGGTAATTAACGCTTCAGTTTGACTAATTAAATCCATTCTTTGTGACGTTGTTAATTGATTATATATAGCAAATTGTTGAGCTGTTTTTTGCCAACGAAAAGCAATTAATAAGTTATTAACGGGAGGAATTTTACCAAAAGTTAACCATAAAAATTCATGAAAGCGATGTTGCTTACCTTGTAAATTTTGATAACCATATTCTTTTTCTACGTTTAAGGCTTTTTCTACTCTCTGCCAATCAGGGTTATTATGGTTGTTACTCATTCTTTAGAATAATAAATTCTTTCTCATGACATTTTACTTTGTCAGGAGGATTTATGACATTAAGGTAATAATATAGATAAAAAGTAATGGGTGATAGTTATTATGAATAGATAATCGTTATTCATCGAAAAATATGCAATATATAGAAATCACCCATAGACACTAAATGTTAATTAAGCATTATCAACAAACCGCCACCTATAGTTTTTAAACCTTATAAGAATATTTGTTTTGCCTAACTTCTAAATATTGCTGATAATTTCTCAACTGTATAGCTTTTATCTAATATCTAAAACCTTTACTTTTATCTTGATCATGTGTAATATGAGTCTTTTTTATATATTTACAGCCTTGGCATCATTTTCTATTTGGTAAAGAGTTTAAAATAAGTTGCTGTAAATAACTCTTTGAGAGGAAAAACAATATAAGTTAAAGGATTTATTGTCACAATAATATCTCGGAAATCTCTTACTACTAAGTTAACAATTTGTTTTGCAACCCAGTCAGCCGACATAACACCAATAGGATTAAGATTACTCTTAAAAGGACCTAAAATCAATTTGCGAATGATAATCGGAGAATTAACTCGTTTCATGGTGACTAATTCACCTAGTGTACGTTTACTCATTTCATAAAGAGGACTAAAAGCAGGATTAACTTCTGCTTCGGATGTGTTTACCCAAATTTCTTTTCTGGCTTTATCTTGATTATTGCGCACAGTTTTCAGGAATAATTCCATTAATCGCCAACTAGAAAAACTGTTAATTTCATAAGATTTTTCAATGGCTTTTTCTGTTTTTTCTCCATAAACATTAATACCATGATTGAGAATTAATATATCAATCTTTTCTAACATTTGACTTAAATTTGATTCTTCCCCAATTTTCCATGTAATCGTTTTAATGGGGATTTGTTCATTTTTGACGTTAATTAATAATTCCTGATTTTGCGATGTTAAGGCAGTAACTTTTGCCCCTTTCAAGTATAGTTGTTTGACTAATTCTTGTCCCAATGTACCATTTGCCCCTGTGACAGCGATTTTTTTTCCTTTTAAAGATAATGCTGTACCCATGATACGATCAACTATAGTTAAAGTACCGCAAAAATAGGCATTTTGATCGTCAAAATGGTGTCGCCAATGATAAGTACGATTTACGAACCAATGAGC
This sequence comes from Geminocystis sp. NIES-3708, assembly GCF_001548095.1. Classification (NCBI taxonomy): domain Bacteria; kingdom Bacillati; phylum Cyanobacteriota; class Cyanophyceae; order Chroococcales; family Geminocystaceae; genus Geminocystis; species Geminocystis sp. NIES-3708. The sequence continues at coordinate 2,894,276 of NZ_AP014815.1, forward strand.
TGGAATACTCGTAAAATCTCCTTGACGATGGGTAGCATCAGTAATTTCGTCAGCGTAAGGCACACCCAAACCTCTGGCGATGGCACTTCCAGTAAATGTTAAAGTATAGAATGAACCCAACCATGCCAACCATTGATAGCTTGGAGAAATTAATTCTTGGGAAATAATTAACAAGGCAAAACCAATACTAAACACTAACATCACTAAGGATTCTGGTACATCATTATACCAGTGAGCTTGACGATAAATTTCAACGGTGTTGACGGATAAGTCTGGTTTAAATACTCGATGATGCCATGAATGTAAACGTGATAAGGGTGTCCAAATATGTGCTAAATAATGATAATAGTCTCTAACTAATTCTACCCATATTATCGAGAATAAGGCGATGGCAAGAGCTATTAATAAGGAGTTGTTAATCATAAGGGAAATAAAAATAGCAAAATTTTTTATAAAACTATAGCATTGTAACAATTAACAATTAACAATTATTAACTATCCATTATTTATTATTAACTATTTATTATTCACTTTTCATTTATGATTGCAATTTATCCCGGTAGTTTTGATCCTATCACTCTTGGACATCTCGATTTGATTAACCGCAGTAGTATTTTATTTGAGAAAGTCATCGTAGCAGTATTAAAAAATCCACAAAAACAACCATTTTTCACGGTGGAAAAAAGAGTACAACAAATCCAAGAATGTACTCAAAATATTAAAAATATAGAAGTAGATAGTTTTTCTGGTTTAACCGTAGAATACGCCAAAATGAAACAGGCTGGAGTATTATTAAGAGGTTTAAGAGTAATGTCAGATTTTGAGCAAGAGTTGCAAATGGCACATATAAATAAAACTTTAGAATATAAAATTGAAACAATTTTTTTAGCAACAAATACTGAACTTAGTTTTATTAGTAGCAGTGTTGTCAAAGAAATTGCTAAATTTGGTGGAGCGATCGATCATCTTGTAACTTCTAATATTGCTCAGGATTTATATTTAGCTATTAATAATCGAATTTGAACAGATTAATCTTAAACTGTCCTTAAAATTGCTATCGGTGATAAGTGACTTGGAAAACAAGCAGACAGAGAGATTATATTTTTTACGAATGAATAAAATTCTCTCAAAAGTCCATCAAATATTGGGAATTTTTATACCATTTTACTTATTAACTTGTCCACCTGTCTCGTCTCCACCATTTTTGTTTTGTCAAACAGAGTTTATTTTCATCACGTCCTAATTACTATATCGGAAAACGTTTCATTTTTAATGCCGCCTCTTTGGCAGTTTTTATTAGATTACCTGATATACCCGAAACTTGAGGAATTTGCACTAACACATCAACTGTGCGACGTAACACACGAACAATATCACCTTCATCCATAGTGGTATTTTTGGAAATTTCTTCCCACGTTACCTCTAAACACCATGCCTCGGATAAACCAATCATATCTCGTTCTAACCATACAGGAATACTTATATCGTGACGGTTTTGAACTTGGTATAATTTGCGACGAATTTCCCATAATTCCTGTTCAGGATTATAGTTCATATCTTCTATTTTTTGCAATCCTAAAGCGTCTAAGACTTCTAATGATGGTTGAAAACCTACCCATGTGTCAAATCGTGCAGGTTCAGTAATCAATGCAGTAATAACCGCCGCAAGGTGATGAGGAGAAAGGAAATCAAGACGATGAGACATCAATGCTAATCCTAACCATAATTCATTTTCTCCTCGAATAACAGAGGCTGCCTCTCCTAATAAAGTCGGGGTAAAGCCTTCTAATGCACCAAATTCTCTTAAAATCTCGATTAATGCTATAAATTCTTGCCAATAATATGAGCTACTTGATTTATATCTTTGATATTGAGTTTGAATTTTGCTTAATTCTTGTTTTAATATCTGTCTTTTACGGTTATTTTTGAGAATTTGAGAGATTTTTTCAACTTTATCTAAAGGATTATTGATGATAGCTTCTTCTACCTCTAAAATTCTTTGTTGTTGTTGGATAATTTCCTCCGTTGGTTGAGCGTATTCTTGTTCATTCTGACTAATAATTTTACTCACCGATAATGTATTTTCATCCCCATGACACCATAAACCAATTTTAAAGTCTTGTCCATCAGGAGTATATAATTGTTCAATTGAAGTAGTCGGAATTCTACCACTATTAATATCAATAACATCACTAAAAGAAGCAATATACCAGTTATTATCTTTTCCTAAACATAATAAAAATTTTTGATTTCCGTTAGGAATATGTGCCACAAAAACCCCTTGAATACTATAGGGATTTTTCTTATTTTCTCGACTTAAATTAAGAATACTACCAGGCGATAAATTCTCTAAATAAGGCATAATTGCCCGTTGTCTTTGTTGTATCCAATTTCGATAGAATAATTTAAGAACTTTCTTTTCTTGTTTGCGCCTTTCTTTTAATTTTTCATAACTAGCTAAATCTTTACTGTTAAATCCAGCTAACATAATATCTAGTCTTGTTAACTCTGTAGTATAATCAGCGATTGCTTCCTCTTGGGGTGAAAGTTGTAATTGTGCTAAATATTCTGCAAAACTTAACTCTAATAACTGCTTAACCTCATCTATGTTATGTTTTTGTAATAAGTTTAAAACCATACCATAACTAGGAGTAAATTGACTACGGAGAGGCTCAGGGGGTGATTTAGCTAGTTTAGAAGCAATTAAAGCCCCTTCATAGGGTGTTTGCACAGTGACAACGTAGCCTACCTTATCCATACCTCTACGCCCTGCTCTTCCCGCAATTTGCATAAATTCAGAGGGAGTAAGTAAACGGTGTCCATCATCACTTCTTTTTTTCAACGCAGAAATAACAGTAGTACGTGCAGGCATATTAATCCCTGCGGCAAGGGTAGCCGTTGCAAAAACAATTTTTACTAAACCTAACTCAAATAATCGCTCAACTAATTCTTTCCAAGCGGGTAAAATTCCAGCATGATGGGCGGCAATTCCTCTTGTTAATGGTTCAATTTGACTACTTCTAACTAATTCACTATTATCAGCTAAAAATCTTAATAAACGTTCTTTAAATAAGGGTTTATCAATTAAATAATCTACTAATTCTTCTCCTGCTTGTTCATAGTTAGCAATAAAAGCTAAAATCTTTTCATAAGCAATTTCATGTTCTTTTTTCGCAAATATTACTATTTTTTCCTGTAATTCTAAATTTTCTATCATTAAAAAATAAAGTAAATAAAGTAAAATTTTTCTACTTTCTTCTACATTAACTAAATTAAAATAACTTAAAGATTCTACTGCTTGATCACAACCCCTACGACTAAAAATTATATAGATAGCCGGAAGCATATTATTATTGCTTAATTGTTGGACAATAGTTTTAATGGTAGGACAATCTTTTTGATTAAATTTTCCTCTTTGATTAGTGGCTAAAACACTTTTTAATTGTGGATTTAGTTTATGATTTTTTTCGTTAAAAAGTGCAAATAGACCTTTATTATGACTAAAATAAAACTTTAATGGTACAGGACGAAAATCAGAATTAACTAATTTACATTCGCTAATTTTACCCTGCTGAAAATTTGCTTGACGAACATTATTAATCCAACGACATAATTCCTGAGGATTACCGATAGTTGCTGATAATGCCACTAATTGAATATGAGGAGGACAATAAATAATTGATTCTTCCCACACTGTACCACGTCCGGGATCACTGATATAATGGCATTCATCTAAAACTACTGTTTGCACATCTCGCACGGAAGTCCCCACTTCACCGATGGGAGTGCTATAAAGCATATTACGAAAAATTTCTGTGGTCATGACAATAACAGGTGCAGAAGGATTGATTAAGACATCCCCAGTAATTAAACCAATTTCTGCATAAATACTAGTTTCAGGCAGTAAAGTTTGACCAAATTTTTCTTGAAAATCACGAAATTTTTGGTTAGAAAGGGCTTTTAATGGAGTGGTATAAAAAACTCTTTTTCCCTCATTTAAAGCGCGATAAATAGCATATTCACCTATTAAAGTTTTACCAGATCCTGTAGGTGCAGTTACAACTACAGATTTATTTTCATCTAAGTAAGCCATCGCTTCTTGTTGAAAATCATCTAATTTGTAAGGAAAAATGGTATTAAAATCTAAAGTGATAGCATTCATATAAAAATTAGCAAAGAAGACTGAATAATTAACAATTATTTGTCCTCAAAATAGTAGGGTGGATTAGGTGATGATAACTGACGGGGTAACAACAAAAGTTGTCATAAAGGTAGATTTTCTGTGATAGTTGCGAACAGTCGTTCGCCCGTACATAGTTTTTTATAGTTTATATTTAATATTTTAAAATACAACCTAATACTTAATACCCAACACTTACATTTTTGTTTCTAAACAGAGACTAAATTATTAGATGATTTTAAGGGAAAAAATACCGACGGAGAAACATGAAAAAACTCTGCTAATTCTTGGATATGGCGATTAGTAAGTTGACGTTTTTCCCTTAAAATATCAGAAATGATCGATTCAGTTTTAAAGATACAAATTAGATCTTTTTGTTTTAAATTATGTTCTTCCATAAGCACTTTTAATAACTCTACCCCATAAATATCAGGAATAAGCTCCTCTCGTTGTTGTTCATAGTTATACACTAATGTACCTAAGACATCTAGATAATCTTCTTCTTCTGGAGTAAGTAATGGTTTATCAAGTAATTGATTAATCACTGATTGAGTGGCTTGAAAATCAGCATCAGTGACAACCGGGCGAGGAGGGAATTCGTAAAGGAGTTGAAGATATTTCTCAGTTGTTATCATATATCTTAGTAGTTTAAAAGTTCGATAAAAATTGAATTGCTCAAATTATCGTTAATTGTTATGTAAAGGAAAACAAAATGATTAAAAAATATTTTTTAGATATAACTTAAGTATCTATCTAAATTAGACTTTTACTTGAAAAACCAAGAGTCTTTTTTCCAGTGACTTTTATTATATTCTGAATGAGTCAAAACAGCCCTAATATATACTTTTGCTCTCGAAAAATCGATTTTGGTAATAAGTCGATAATTAGTTCCACTAATATTGAAAACAGTTAATTGCCCAACGGGATCAGCATGAGAGAAAGTTTGACGAACATCATCTAAATGTTTCCATCGACTTTGGTTAGTAATTTTATGCCAAAATTTTAAGCCTGTTTCAGCATTAGGATTTTTCTCCCAAAATTCTCTCAAGGCGGTTTTACTGATAATGTGCATACGCAAGTTATTTTCAATATAAGGTTAACTGGTATCATCTGTTTTCCTTTACTTTATGGTTGGTTAACAATTTCTTAATCTTAGCAATTTGCGAAGTTATTTGTCAATGACTTTAGATATTCTTTTCCTACCAAGATTATATAATCGTATAGTCCTACTAAGTAATGTTAGGACGTTTGTAAAATGATAGAATTTTCATTCTGACTATAAAGAATCTTCTAGCTTTTTTGCCTAAAACCATTATTAATTGTTAATTACCCATTGCTCATTGGCTATTGCCTAGTTCTGATATGATGAAAGGTTGTTCAAAATATATATACAGATATTAATAATGACTAATAAATATTCTATTACTTTATTGCCGGGTGATGGTATCGGTCCAGAAATTATGGCTGTCACCGTTGAAGTTTTAAAAGTAGTAGCTAAACAATGTAATATAGAATTTCAATTTCAAGAGGCTTTAATTGGTGGTGCGGCTATTGATGCTACAGGTAATCCTTTACCCCCAGAAACTATTGAAATATGTAAAAAAAGCGATTCTGTTTTATTAGCGGCTATTGGAGGTTATAAGTGGGATAATTTACCCCGTGAGCAACGCCCAGAAACAGGATTATTAGGTATTCGTGCGGCTTTAGGTTTATTCGCCAATTTACGTCCTGCTACTATTTTACCTCAATTAATTGATGCTTCTAGCCTGAAACGAGAAGTAGTGGAAGGAGTTGATATTATGGTAGTACGAGAATTAACAGGAGGTATTTATTTTGGTAAACCTAAAGGCATTTTTACCTCGGAAACAGGAGAAAAACGAGGCATAAATACTATGGTTTATAGTGAATCAGAAATTGATCGCATTGCTAGAGTTGCCTTTGAGACTGCTCAAAAACGTCAAAAGCGGTTATGTTCTGTAGACAAAGCAAACGTATTAGATGTGTCTCAATTGTGGCGTGATCGTGTAATTGCAATTTCCGCAGATTATCCCGATGTAGAGTTAACTCATATGTACGTTGATAATGCCGCTATGCAATTAGTGCGCAATCCTAAGCAATTCGATACCATTGTTACTGGTAACTTATTTGGTGATATTCTTTCTGATGCGGCGGCTATGTTAACAGGTAGTATTGGTATGTTACCTTCTGCTAGTTTAGGTAGCGATCGCCCAGGATTATTTGAGCCTGTACACGGTTCAGCACCTGATATTGCAGGGCAAGATAAAGCTAATCCTTTAGCTCAGGTTTTAAGTGCAGCGATGATGTTACGTTACGGATTAAATGAGCCTATCCCAGCAAGTAAAATCGAATCAGCAGTATTAAAAGTCCTTGATTTGGGTTATCGCACAGGAGATATTATGTCCGAAGGATGTAAACCTGTAGGATGTCAAGAAATCGGTAAAATTTTATTAGACGTTTTACAATCTTAATCAATTTGTGTTGAGCAATACAGCGAATTTTTGATAGTCAAGCTATAATAGAAAAGATTTACACAGAGTTAATCAGCCTAGTTTCATTGATCTAAATAAATTAAATCGCTGGAAACGGGGGAACCATTAACGGGGCTTATTTCTACTTTTATTGTAGAAAAGAACATCTCTCAGTTCTAGCCCGTCAGCTAACCTCGTAGGCATTGAGAGGAGACTAAAGAATGAGCGTTTTTCATGTCTCGAATTCATTAGGTATTCCTATTTTGACCATACTCTTCATTGATCATCCTTTTTGAATTTGGGGTTTAATTATCTGATGAATTATCACTAAAAATATTTTTTCACTAATTGAATAATTTAGTTTTTTTAAAATATTTACTAACTTGATGAGTGTATTTTTATCCGTTAGTAAATTAATTTTATATATCTAAATATATAGAACTAAAAACATCTATCGTTTGAGTTTTTTATCATTTCTAAGAAAAATATTTATATTATGGAAAATATTTCTACTATCATTTCCGCATCAGTATTTGTTACAGTAATAGCACTAATTACAGCAGATAAAATACATTTAACAGTTGCCGCTTTATTAGGTGCACTGATACTTATTTTTACCCATACCCTTACACTCACAGAAGCCATTGGATACATCAGTAAAAGTCATGCAACTTTGGTCTTATTTTTTGGTGTAATGGTTTTAGTTAGAGCATTTGAGCCTACTAAAATCTTTGAATATTTAGCTACTAAAATGGTACTAATTGCTAAAGGTAGAGGTAACGTCTTGTTATTAGGTATTATTGGTATTACTACTCCCATTTGTGCATTTTTGCCCAATGCTACCACCGTAATGCTATTAGCTCCCTTAATTCCTCCTCTTGCAGAAGAAATAGGTGTTAATTTTGTACCTTTGCTTATTTTGATGGTTTTTGTAGCAAATAGTGCTGGATTAATCACTTTAGTGGGAGATCCTGCTACTTTTATTGTGGGAGATGCTATTAACATGAGTTTTCTTGACTATCTTCAACGGTTAAGTATTGGTGGCTTGATTGCTGTTATCACCGTTGCTGTCATGACACCGATTTTATTTCGTGATATTTGGAATACGAAATTTACTCATTTAGAAGACTTACCTCATCCTAAAGTGAATCACCCGAGAATGTTAGCTTTAGGGGCTTTAATCATGGTTTTTGTCCTTTTCTTTTTCATTTTTGGCGATTCTCTAACCGTACCTGTATCTCCCGCCGCAGTGGCTTTAATGGGTGCGGCTCTGGCTTTATTATTAGCACATCACAGTAAAATTGATACGGTTCATAATATCTTGAAAGATGTAGATTGGAGTACTTTAATTTTCTTCATGTCTATTTTTGTTTTAATTGGTAGTTTGGAAAAAACAGGAGTTATAAAAAGTTTATCAGGGTTATTAGCCTTTGTTTTAGGACAAAATATTTTTGTTGGTTCAATAGTTTTAATGTTTGTGGTTGGTTTGCTTTCTAGTGTTGTCGCAAATATTCCTCTTGTAGTAGCAATGGTACCCTTATTAAAAGAATATTTAGTTAATGTAGGCTTAACAGGTTCAGAAGTACTAAATCCAGATTTTGCTGGGCAATTCCCCCCAGAAGTATTACCTTTATTTTATGCCATGATGTTTGGTGCAACTTTAGGAGGTAATGGAACTTTAGTTGGTGCATCTTCTAATATTGTAGCGGCGGGAATTGCAGAGCAACATGGGAGAGAAATCTCCTTTAAGACTTTTCTTAAATACGGATTACCCATGATGGGAGTACAATTGATTGTCTCTGCTATTTATCTAGGATTATTTTTCCTTTTTTGAGATAAAATTGACAATTTATCGGATTAATATTTTTCTTTTCTCAGATAATGGATGTTTGATTAATATAATAGTTAGTCAGTAATTATCAACTTTGTTAAATTTCAGAGGAGGAAAAAATGATCCCCATCATCAGTAATGGTAATACCACTAAAATCACTAAAGGTGTTCCTGACTTACTAGATCCTAATATACTTAAGTCGGCTAGGGCAATCTATCAAACTTACTGTCATTTTCATGTTAAATTAGCAAAACCCCCCATCGGAGTAGCGATTGATCGCAAAACTCATAGAGGTCAATTATTATTTACTAAACGTCCTATTTTATTACCTTGGGAAAATTTTATTCCTATTAATCAAATAGAATCCGAAACATATTAAAATTTTTTTGTTAGTTTGAAAAATAGCGAATAGTAAGATAAGTTGATTATTTCTTATTAGGCAATGATTTTAATTGGATTAAAGATTTATCAAACCAATTATTGGAAAATGGTTAATTTTGATCTCAATTGTCTTGATTCTTGTTTTTTGATTCGGTAATCTTAAATTATTGTAGATTCTTTTTTATTTTATACTGATAAAATTTAAAATTGATGATAACTAAAATTTTATAATTTCGGAATCTACACATAAATTCTTATGATAACTGAACAGAATATTATATGTATGGTGATTTACAAGAAATAGATGTTAACTCTCTTTTTTATTTTATTAGTACACAGCAAAAAACGGGAGTTTTTTTTGTTGAAACTGAATCTAATTTTTTAATGAAAAAATTATTTTATTTTATTTTTTTTGAGCGTGGAGAGATTATTTTTGCCGCAGATCAGCAATCTTTCGATTTACAACGTCTTCAAGAATATTTAACTTATTACCAATTAAATCAGGAAATTCAATCTATTGAAGAGTCGTTAATTGATGTTAATACTATTGCTGAATATGAAGCTATTTTACTATTAAGTGAAAAAAAAATTATCTCTATAAATCAACAAAAAAATCTTATCAAAAACATTATTGAAGAAGTTTTATTTAATGTATTTTTTTTACGAAAAGGATATTTTAGTTGGCAAGAAAATATTAATTTAGAACCATTAATAATTAGATTTAACGTTGATTTTCTTATCCCGAAAATTGCAAATTATGCTCAAAATTGGCAACAGCTAAATCCTTACATAAGATCTCCTCAAGAATGCCCTTTTATTACTAATAATCCTCAATTAAAACTATTAGTTAGTGATCATCTTTATCAGACTTTATGTGCAAAAATAGATGGTAAAACTTCATTTTTACAATTATCTCGTTATTTACACCAAGATTTAGCTACTATTGGTCAATTTATTTATCCTTATGTTGAAATGGGATGGATAAAAATTATTACTCCTTTTTTATTATCTTCTATTAGTCAATATTCATCACCAAAAACTTTTAATATATTTTGTTTAACTCAAGATAAAAATTGGGCTTTTAAAACAGAAAAAATATTACATTTGAAAAAATATAACCTCTTCACTACTGATAGTTTTAGACAAGGATTAAATAATATTTTAACATCTTCAGTAGATTTAATTATTTTAGACTCAGATATTGATCATAATGAGAAATATCAATTATGTAAAATTTTAAAAAATATAGAAAATAAAAAAAATATCCCTATCATTTTTTTAGTTAATAAATATAATCATCTAAACTATTTAACAGCTAAGATTTATGGTGTTAATGAGTATATAAATAAAAAGAAATTTAATCAAAATTTAATCAAAATTATTGAACAATATTTATAATTTGTAATTTTATTTATTCACTAAATTTGTTATAATAAAAGTATATTAATCAATTACAATAAAAATCAAAATCATGAGTTTAAAAGATCAAATTGGAGAAGATATAAAGTCGGCGATGAAAGCCAAAGATAAAATTCGCTTAGAAACCGTTAGAAGTATTAAAAAAGTTTTATTGGAAAAAGAAGTAGAATTACGAGGAAAAGGTAAAGATATTTTAACAACGGAAGATGAAATTGAAATTTTAGTACAACAAGCAAAACAAAGACGAGATTCTATCGAACAATATCTTCAAGCAAATAGAGCGGATTTAGCCGATAAGGAAAAAGCAGAATTAGAAATTATTGAAACTTATCTTCCTGCACAAATTTCTGATGAAGAATTAGACAGTATTATTACGAATATTATTACTAAATTAGAAGCGAAAACAGCCAAAGACTTAGGAAAAGTTATGAGAGTTGCGATGAAAGAATTAAAAGGAAAAGCTGATGGGAAAAAAATTCAAGACTTAGTAAAATTTAAGTTAAGTTAAATATCTTTTTGTCTAATTATCTATGGTGCAAAATTTAATACTAGGAATAAGTATATCTTCTACTATACCTATTCCTGAAAATCCCCATCTTGATAATAATAGTTTTAATTGAGGAAAAGAAACAGATTCTACACTAAATAAATCTTTATATTCTGGACTATGATGATTGATATAGCCTAAAGCATCAAAATTTTCTTTAAAAACAAATAAATAAGATTTTTTTTCTTCATCAGAGTTACCAATATTTGCGACTAAATATTTACCATCTTGTCTAGATCTTAATAAATAAAAAGTTTCGTTGAACATAGATAATAATTAATAATGATTTTAATTTTACAATAGATAAAGATGAGAAATTTATCGAGGAAGAATAACTTTTATAATATCAATACAGTTAATGTTTATCTAATAAATTAATCTTATTTTTAATATCTTCACCAAAGTTTTTTTGAATATTCTTAATTAATTGTGACATAAAATGAATTAGGAATAATTTTTTTATAACAGTTTAAGTATATATCATCTTATGACAAACACACTAAGTATTAATAATAGTTCACAAACTGGAATAATTCATTCCGTAGAAAGCTGTGGCACGGTTGATGGACCTGGTATTCGTTTTGTTATTTTTACTCAGGGATGCCCCTTAAGATGTTTATATTGCCATAATCCTGACTGTCGGCATTTTGAAGACGGAAAAATAGTTACAGTAGATGAATTAATTACTGAAATTGACAAGTATAGAGCGTATTTTGAGTCCTCTGGTGGTGGTGTAACTATAACTGGTGGTGAACCTCTAATGCAGCCAGATTTTGTTAAAGCTATATTTCAAAATTGTAAAAAAATTAATATTCATACAACTTTAGATACTTCTGGTTATGTTAACTTAAATATAGCAAAACCAATCTTAGAATATACAGATTTAGTCTTATTAGATATTAAATCTTTTGATCCTAATATTTATCATAAATTAACCAGTGTTTCTCTCGAACCAACTTTAATTTTTGCTCGTTATTTAGCACAAATAAATAAACCTACATGGATAAGATTTGTCTTAGTTCCTAATTTAACAGATCCTGAAAATAATGTTCGTGGATTAGCTCAGTTTATTGCACCTTTTAAAAATATCGAAAAAGTAGAAATTTTACCTTTTCATAAAATGGGAGAGTATAAATGGGAACAATTAGGCTATGATTATCAACTCAAGGATACTCAACCACCTTCTCCTCAATTAATGAATCAAGTGATAAATATTTTCAAAAGTTATGGCTTAAAAGTACAATAAATAATTGATAATTAATAATAATTTTCTCATCATGATTAACCAACGTTATTTATTGATTTTATTAAGTTCTATTTTTATATCTATCTCTTTCCCCATAATAGCACAAGAATCTTTTAAAAATAACGAAAAAAAAGTCTGTGCTAGTAATCTTAATAATCAAATAAATCTTATTCTTAATCAGCCTTCACGCAAAAAAGAAAATTGGGGTATATCTATTGAAAGTGTTAATAATAATCAAGTATTATATCAGTTAAATAATAATAAATATTTTATTCCTGCTTCTAATACTAAATTATTAATAACTGCGGCTAGTTTATTAAAATTAGGCTCAGATTTCACCATAAAAACTCCCATTTATCTTCAACAAGAATCTCCTAATTTAAGTAATTTAATTATCGAGGGAAAAGGAGATCCTACTTTTAGTAAAAAACAGTTAGATATTATAGCTAAAAAATTAAAAGAAACAGGGATTAAAGAAATTAATAAATTAACTTTAATTGATGGTTATTTATCATCTCCAAGCACTAATTATACTTGGGAATTTGAAGATACTTATTTTTATTTTGCCGTACCTGTTAATAGTTTAATTCTCGAAAATAATACTGTTAATTTAACGTTAAATCATAATAATATCAATGAAAAACCATCTATAACATGGTCAGATTCCTTAGCTGGAAAACAATGGGATATAGAAAATAATGTTTATACTAGAGAAAAAAATACAGAATCTAATGTAGTGATAAGTCCTTTATTTGCTAAATCGAGTTTAGAGTTAACAGGAAATTTAGCCATAAATAAACAAGATAATATTTGGAGATTAGCTATTCCTAAACCTGCAAATTATTTTCAAGATTCATTGGTAGAAATTTTAAGTAATAATGGTATAAAAGTAAATACTACTCAAATTGTTACTGAAAAAAATCATTTACCAGAAAATAGTGAAAAATTATTCTTAGAAATAAAATCTCCTATTTTGGCTGAATTAATCAAAATTACTAATCAAGATAGTAATAACTTATTTGCGGAAGTTTTACTAAAATATTTAAAATATGAATCCTTAAATGAATTTGAATCTTTAACTCAAATTATGAATAATTTCGGAATATCATCTGACAGTTATCAACTCAAAGATGGCTCAGGTTTATCTCGTCATAATTTAATTACTCCCGAAGGCTTAGTTACTTTATTAAAATTAATAAATAATAGTGAATATAAAGATACTTTTCGTAATTCTTTAAGTCTTGCTGGAGTCAATGGTACATTAAAAAACCGCTATCAAAATACAAATATAACTAATAAATTATCAGGAAAAACAGGTACTTTAAGTGGTGTTTCTGCGTTATCTGGGTATTTAACAATCGATAAATTCGATGATTTGGTTTTTACTATCATCGTTAATCAATCAACAGAAAATTCAGTTATTTTAAGAAATACTATTGATGATATTATTTTTTTATTAGCACGATTAGAAAGATGTTAATCATGTCCTACTTTTAGTTGAATCAATTAATTTTTTAGTTAAAATTAAATCATTTATCAATTTAGTTAAATAGTTATATATATTTAAGATTAATACCAGTAATGTATCTAAGTTTGATAATTTTTTGAGTTAGAAAAGGAGTCATTAAGGGTTTTTTTCCATGCTGAATTCTATCATAATTACTCTGAGCAATTTGTTTCAGTTTTTGGAGTAAATCTTTTCTTCTCACACTATCTAAACCCGTGATAGGAGAAGTAGTTAAAGAATCAACTCTTTTACGGCGAAAATAACAAAATTCGGGAGAATTAAGAATTTTAAGATGAAAATGTGCTCTTAATAAAAATTCTGTATCTCCCCCAAATAATAATCCATTGGCAAAACCATTTAACTTGAGAATAGCAGAACGTCTTATCAAAGAAGTCGGATGTAGTAATCCATGACCAGGTTTTTCTTTTAATGCCAGATTAACGTCAAGAGGATAAGTTACAGGTATAGTAATTTGATTGATTTCATCTACTCTATATTCTTGTGTACCTACTAAATCTGCATTAGTCTCATTCATTAATGTTAACACAGTTTCTAATCTGTTTGAAGTTGACCAGTCATCGGCATCTTGGAATAAATAAACATCATAGTTAGTTTGTTTAATTACCGATTGAATTATTTGATATGGTCCAACAGATTCTGAAGTTTTAAGTAAAGTAACTTGAGGGTAATTTTTACAAATTATTTCGGGACTTTCCTTTGAGTTGTCATCAACTACTACGATGTTAGTTAACGGTATAGTTTGATTTACTAAACTTAGTAAACAAAAGTTTAGCCATTGATTGCAGTTTAAATGAGGGATAATCGCGAGAATTGTTTGAGGAAAAGTGACATTATTATTTTTAATTAGATTTTTTTGTGGTGGATTAATTAATTTAATTTCAGTTAATATATTTTCTTCAATTAGTGTTTTTAAAAGTTGGAAAGGTTTAGATAATAAGTTGAGTCTATTTTTAAAGTATTTTTTTATAAATTCAGCTTTAGCAATCCATTTAATCTTACTCATATCTAACTCTTGTGCTGTTAATAAAGGATAATATGGCTTATCAATTAACCAGATAAAATTATCTTGAATATTAATTAATTCAAGGTTAATCATTTTATTATGATCTTGAGATAAAATCCAATTATTATGAGGAATATTTAATAAATCTTGTAAATTATTAATACTATATTTTTTTTGAACAATAAATTTATTTTTAGATGAATTTTTTTGGTTGCTAATATTCTTACATAAATAAACGACAAAATTCATAAATATTATTTGAAATTAGTAGATTACATTATTTTTTGTTTAAAATTATATACTTTACTTATAGATTCAAAATCATCTTGCATAAGGGAAATATCTTGAGACATTAATAAACAATAATAGGCTTTTTTTCTATCTCCTCTCACTAAAAAACTTTTAGCTAAATAACGCATAAACGGAATAAAACCTAATTTTTTGCTAATTTCTTGAGACTTATTTTTACTTAATTTCAATTGAATTCTATCTAAAAAAATACTAGGGTTTATTTTTAAGTTAAATAGTACCATCTCAATACCTAATTCTTTTAATTCTTCCAAGCTAAGTTCAGACAAATGATTTGATTTATTATTAATATTGTTTTTATTTTTAATTTTTATTTCTCTTTTTTCTAATACCAATGGACGACGAAAAAATGCAGAATTTATTATTGTGTCATCAGTTAAACAACCTAATAAAATAGACCAATGTACTAAGATACTTGGTAAACAATTGAGATTATTTATTTGACAAAAATCTAAATCAGATATAAATAATGGTAATAGAGGAGTTAATTTGGTGATTAAAAGAGATTCTTTTTTAGTTCTAGCACTACTAATAGCTTGAGAAATACTTGTTAATAGTAAACGATAACTTAAAGAATCGAGGATAATTTGTTCTTTTATCTTAATATTTTTTAAGTGAATCCATAATTCTTTTTGTTCTAAAAATAAGGCAATAATTAATAAATCTAAATAAATTAAATATAGTTTTTGTTTATTTTGATATTCTGAAAATATTTTAATTGTTTGTTCTTCAAAATCAGCCTTATGATTATTCATCAATACATTCAAAAATAGAAATAGTTTATCTTGCCTGAGTTGCTTTGAACTATCTATATTTTTTGCTATATAATTATTATTAACTAATTGATATAAATTACGTGGTAAACTATAAAATATCCAACGACGACTCTTTAAAATTTCTGATAACTGTTCTAAATAATTTTCATGGTAATTTAATTTAATAGTTTCTGACAATAATGATTCTGAGTTAATAATATTTGCCTGATAAAAATCTTCAGGATATGAAAATTTTTGATATTTGATAACATCTTTTTGATCTAAAATATCAGTTAATTTTATTTTAATTATTGATTCCATATTATCTTTCTCGTTGACTTTTGTAGTCAAATAACCTATTATTTTTTGATTTTTGTTAGTGCTAAAAAAAGTTCTATAATAACTAATCTCTGGAATAATAGGATAATTTTTGATAGATATTATTTCTTCTTCGATTCTACCTAAAAATTTAAGATTAATGCTACCATTCGGACAAAAATTATCGCTCTCAATTTCTGCTAAATCACCGTTTTTATAACGAATTAAAGGCATTATATCACTATATAAATCCGTTACTATTAAAACTTTATTTTTAACTTCCACAAAACATCTCTTTTCATCTATGTGAATATTACTACATAGAGGACAAGAAAATCCATAAACACCACACTCTTGACTTCCATATTCATTAATAATGGGGGCAGAAAATGTATCTTCTAAAAGTTTTTTTTGATGAGGAAATAAGTGTTCTCCCGTACAAATAATAGCTTTAATAGATGAAATTTTAATATTTTTATTTGCAAATATAGCTACTTCACATAATCGACTAGGAAAACCACGAAGTATAACAGGTTTTTCTGTAGAAATTTTTAATGATTGCCAAAAAAAATTATCAATAATTCCTATGAGTGAATAATCATTTTCTCGTAACGGAAATAAACGACTATTGATATTCATAATGGGCAGATTATCATCAATATTCCACCAATTTAAGAAATTTTTTAATCCTATTTTTCTTTGTTGATTCCATTGGGAATCTCGAAAATAAATAAATGCTTCTGATGTTGTACCACTGGTAACACCCCGATAAACAATATCATCAACTTGAGCTAAAAAATTTTCTGGAAATTGTCTTAATTCTTCTTTATTAATAGGATCAATTCTTGTAAAATATGATAATAAATCCCCATCACTAAGATTAGCCAAAAATGATTTATTTAATCCTATTTTTTTAAATTTTTCATTATAAGCTGGAAGATTACTTCCCTTTATTAGCAATTTTCTTAATTGTGTAAAGTTTATCATTTATATCCATAACTAAAAGATATTTTTTATGTATTTTAATCTACTAATTTTGATTAAATTTAGCTAATATTTCTGCTTCTAAACTATGATATATGGTATCGAATAAATCATCATTATTCAATGAAATAGGTAAATCTGAAGGCAATAATGCTAATCTATTTGGCTTCGTACAAAATTCCCCTAAATAAACAAGATAGTCAACATTTACCCAACCATCAGAGCGAAAATTAGGTGCTGAACCAAACCCGAAGAAGGTATCATAATAAGGGGAATTTACGTCTCGAATATAAGCCCATCTTTTCGTTTTATCAAATTTGGCTACATAAACCTGCCATCCACTAGGTATTTCTCCTACTATATCTCCTCCTGGAGTAGATCTAATTCTTAACGGACCACTTTCAGTTCTTATTTGATAAAATTTTTGAGAGTTAACCAAATCAGAATAAACAGAATAACCGTCTTTTCCTTTAAATTCTTTGGCACATTTATAACTAATTAAATTAGTGTCAGGATTCAGATTTTGATTATTCTTATTTGATGAATTTTGGAGAGCTTTTACTTGTTGAGTTATTAGTAAAGAAAGACTTATTAAAATTAAATATTTTATTTTAAGATTCATAATTATTATACCCAATATTGCACATTCATTTACTTATTATAAAGCTAAAATTTATTTTCGAGAAAATTTGATTATATTTCCTTACAATTATTTATAAATGTTGGAATTTCAATATTAATTGTCAAAGATGAATCAGTAATAAAATCATTTAAACTACCTTTAATTATTCCTTGAGAAAGCATCTCACAGGAAGTAAGAATGTTTTGATTGCGAGTATTAATAGGATTTTGTCCTGATTGATTGCGTAAATTATCTTCATGACTGAGATGAATTACTTGAGAGATTTTGACAATTTTATAATCTAATATTTGTGCTCGAATTAACAAATCTTGATCTTCCCATCCCCATCCTCGTAAACGCTCATTATAACCTCCTAAATTTAATAAACTTTGACGATGAATACAAATTAAACCACACCCCGGACGTTGTGAATATAATTGATCAGGAATGATTTTTATGGAAAAATATTTAGATTTAATTTTATTAATAATTGGCATAAATCTGAGACGTTTAATAGCATAATTTTCAGCTTGACTTTCTTGAACATCAGCAATATGAGCAATATTATTATTGTTACTATTAACAATATTATATAATTCTTTAATAGTGTTTGAATTCCAGATAATGTCAGCATCAGAAACTAAAATTATTTTGCCTAAACTTTCTTGTATTCCTATGTTTAGATAATAACTTTTTTGAAAATTATTATTATCTTTTATATTAAGTTTTCTAATCTTTTTATTATTTAGTAGTTTGTCTTCTAAGTCTATTAAATCATCACCTGTAATAATAGTGATTAAATCAATCAGTTCAATATTAACAAGAGATGTGATAGTTTGACTTAGAGTATTTCTTCCTTTTACGGGAATTAATACCTCTAATTTAATCTGATTCATGATAATATTTTTGATAATAATAATTTCTATTTTGAGTAATAATTTCAGAAGAATACCAATCTAATTGATAATCATGAGCTAAATGTAAATATAATAATTCGGGAACTTTACAAATACTCAAATTATCAGCAAAGCAATAACGTTGAATTAAATCTTGATCTTCTCCACCCCAACCTATAAAATTTTCATCCCAACCTCCAATTTTGATAATTTTTTCAGTTTCAAAGATTGGTAAAACTCCCATTTTTTCAAAACTAATTAAATGTTTTTTTAAAGCTGTAGGTTGATCTTCTGGAGCAATTTTTGCTCCTTTAATATTATCTTCTAATAAATCAAATTTATATAGATAAGATTCTTCTAACATTAGTCGATAACCTGTCACTAAAAAATCATTACTTTTTGCTGTTAATTGCCAATGTTTAAATAAAGAATTTTTGTAGGGAATTAAATCAATATCATAAGCCATAAGATACTTTGTTTCGACTAATTTTAAGGCAGAATTTAATAAATAAGTTTTATGAAAAATTCCATCACCTTCAATAAAATAATACTTTATCTTTAAATCTAAGGCTTGTTGTTTGATGGTTAGTGTTGGACTCAAATCATTTTCTATTAAAATTATTTCCATGGATGAAAAATAATTATTCTGTTTTTTCGTCCACTTTAGCCAATTATAAAAAGAGTTAAAAGCCAATTCTCTTCGGCGATAAGGAATGAGTAAAGTTAATTGATTTCTCATTATATATTTTAAAAAATTAATGATTAATTATCTTTATAATGTTTTTTTGTATTTATTTTTTATAAAATTGACATCTTTATTGATAAGTATTTCTTTTAACTCCTCTCCTTAGCAACATACTTTTTAAAAACCTCTTAATTAATTGATGAATTTTGTAAAATGCGAATAATCGCCGATTCATCAATTTCACCATCTCCAAAAATATTATCTAAGGCTTTTTTTAAGGTATTTGCCATAACAATTTTATTCTCATAAACTACAATTACCCTTGCTAAAGTAGGAACACTATTTTTATCAGCTTCTATATATACTGGTTCTACATATAATAGAGATTCTTCTATGGGTATAACTAACAAATGTCCTTGTATTGCTTTTGAACCTTGACGATCCCATAAAGAAATTTGACTAGAAATGATAGGATCTTGATTAATTAAAGCTTGTATTTGATCAGGACCATAAACTAATCTTTGTTTTGGAAACTGATACAATAACAATTTACCATAGTTTTCTTCATCAGATCTTGCGGCTAACCATGCGATTAAATTAGGGCGAGAGATAGGGGTATAAGGATGTAATAAAATAAATTCTTCTTTATCGGCAATAGGCAACTTCATGATTAAATAATAAGGTTGCATAGAAAGTATTTCATTTCCATAAACTTCTTCAGGTACTTGCCATTGATCTTCTCTGTTATATAATACTTGAGGATCAGTAACGTGATAAGTTAAAAGTCTTTCTGATTGAGTGTTAAATAAATCAATGGGATAGCGAATGTGTTGTTTAATATCCAAAGGCATAGATTTTAAAGGTTGAAACAATTCTGGAAAAATTTTTGCCCATGATTGTATGATAGGATCTTTCTCGTCGCTAATATAATAAGTAACATCACCATCTTCAGCATTGATTAAAACTTTAACAGAGTTGCGAATATAGTTAAATTTGTTATCTCCTGCATCAGAATAAGGATAATGATCTGATATAGTATAACCATCTATAAGCCAATAAAGGTGATTAGAGTCTTGATTATTTCCCTTAGCGATTACTAGGTAAGGATCTCTATCGTAGTATAAAAATGGAGCGATCGCTTTCAATCTTTCTCCTAGATTACGGCGAAATAAAACACGAGTTTTATCAGTAAAGTTATTTGTAAGCAACATTCGCCAATCTTTTAAATAAACAGAAAACAATAATTTACGCCCAAAAGAATTAAGATAAATACCCCCTTTACCATCATAGGTATGATAAACATTTTCTTCGCCACTGGGAAAATCAAATTCAGGTACCTTAGTATTAGTCATAACATAATTATTTGTAGCTTGACCGTAGTAAATACGAGGTCGATAAATGGGAATACTGTTTCTAACTCCTTCGGATGAAGTATTTAAAGCTCCTGGATCTTCTGGTGTGCCAATATCTTTGATAAAATAGTAAGGTAAGCCACCGTCATCGACTCGGTTAACAGGAGACATCGTGAAACCATAACCATGAGTATAAACTAAATGTTGATTTACCCAAGTTTGTGCCTGAGATGGTAATAATTGAGAATCTAACTCTCTTCCCGCTAAAATTACCTGCTTATTGATAGTTATATTTTTGCCAGAATCGATAGTCGTTTGAATATTATAGCGATCAATATCAGCATCTTTAAATACATAGTAAGGACGAATTTGTTGTAATTGACGATTAGCTTGTAGAATAGGGAGGGTATCCCAAAGGCGAATATTATTAATAGTTAAAAAATTATTTTCAATATCTTTTGCTGTTAAATTACCTTCAGGATTAAAGGTTTGTACATCGATTTTTTCTAAATTAAAAGCATTTCTTGTTTGTTCAATATTACGCAAAATATATGGTTTTTCTAAAGCTAATTCATTAGGAAGTACAATCATATTTTGTACTAAAATGCCTAATAAAAGACCAAAAGAATATAAACTAAAATATAAAATAAATGGAATAGTAGAAACAGAAATAAAAGTTTTATTATTATTTTTTAGTTTATATCTATTTTTATCAATTCCTCCTGTAAAAGATTTAGTAAATAACCAAATTGCCATTAATAAAGTATAGATTGAAGTAATCGTTTCTCTTGGTAAATTAATATGAATATCCGCATATCCAGCTCCATAAACCACCCCTTCAGGAGATAATAAAAATAGATAACGATTTAACCAATGACTCATGGATAAAGCCAACATTAAAAAACTACTTAAACCATATAAATGTCTTAATTGATAACGAGAAAAACCCTTAAAATTTCCATCAGAAAGACTATTATTAGCTAATAAATAAATTAAAGTAACAGCAACAATACTATAAAGAAATAAACCCTGTAGCCAAAAATTTATTACTTGTAAAAAAGGTATTTTAAAAACATAAAAACTTAAATCATGATGAAAAAGAGGATCTTCTTTATTGAAAGGGATACTATGAAAATATCTTAAACATCTTCCCCAATAACTGGAAAGAATAAATCCAAATAAAATACTATAATAAATACCAACAATTTTTAACCATAAATTAGTTCTCAAAATCAATAAAATAATAAATAATATAATTAAAATAATTTGCCATCCCTCTTCCTTAAAATTATTTACTATTTCCTGAAATATACTTAACTGAAACGGTTTGAGAACAAGGGGTTTTAAATTGGGTAATTCTAAACTATAGTAATTAATGCTTTGTAAAATTTTTGTGTAATAAACAAGACTAATACTTATTAAAAGAGAAAAACTAAATATGATAAGTGATAAAAATTTTAAATTTAAAGGAGGAGATTGAGAATAAAATTTAACATCAGAAGAATTAAAACCTTCTTGTTGCTTTTTTTGTTTTTCTGCCATTATGAAATTTACCCATAAAAAACAGAAAGAAGTAGAAAAAGCTAACAACCATAATAATAATTTTGTAAAAGAAATTTTCCAAAAAATATTAAAATAGTTTACTTCTTTAAACCATAATATATTAACATTAATTTTACTAACAATAATAAAAAATATATAAATAAATAATAAGCTAATACTAATAAAAATAAGTTTATTATTCTTGTTACCTAAATGTTTAAATATTTCGATTACTTTCATAGAAAATTTCGGTATATTTTTAAATAATAGAATGAACAAAAAATTAAAATCATCAAATATGTTACATTATTATCTATCCACCATAATTATTTAAAGATTCGATTTAAGTATTTTATTCATGATAAAAATGTTTTAATGATTATTAATAAAAATTTTAATTTATCTATAAAATATATTTTTAAAATTATGACAAAAATTAATAAAAATAAAAAAGAATTAATATTTACATGGGAAGAATTTAGAGAATATTGTGAAATAGTCACTACCATGATTGTTAACAGCAACAAATCTTATTCCCAGATAATTGCTATTGTTAGGGGCGGATTTTATTTAGGAGACTATATCTCTCGAAAATTAGAATTACCCCTATCAGTTATAGTTACCCAAAGTTACTCAAAAGATAATCAACAACAGAAATTTTTAGCGGGAAAATTATCCTATATTAACCCCCCCAAAGATAGAGTTTTATTAGTTGATGACTTATTAGATACGGGAATTACCATGACAACAATAAAAAAAAAGCTAGAAAATAAATGGAGAGTAGAAGTAAACACAGCAGTAATATGGCAAAAATCTCATAGTCAATATCGAGCTGACTATTATCACAGTATAACCCCAAAAGATTATTGGATTAAACAGCCATTTGAAAATTAAATGATTTAATCAGAGTTTTCATTAGTGAAACCAGAAAATTGAACTCACGCTAATATAGGTAAAGTAATAAAACTTTAAGATAATTAATGTTTATTAATATTTATCAAACCACCAAAATTAGGCAATACATCGAAGATAAACTATTATTTGGCAATAAGCTCACCCCAGAATTATTTGCTATTCTGACGGTGTATTTTGTACAAGGTATTTTAGGATTAGCTAGACTTGCTGTTAGTTTTTTCTTGAAAGATGAATTGATGCTTTCTCCAGCCGAAGTTTCTGCTTTGATGGGAGTAGCCGCAATTCCTTGGATTACTAAGCCAATTATTGGTTTTTTAAGTGACGGTAAACCTCTTTTCGGTTATCGTCGTCGTAGTTATTTATTTCTTTCGGGCATTTTAGGTACAATGGCATGGTTAAGTTTAGGTACGATTGTTAATAATGCGTGGAGTGCGACTATTGCTATTCTATTTACTTCTCTTTCCGTCGCAATGAGTGACGTTATCGTTGACTCAGTAGTAGTAGAAAGGGCAAAAAATGAATCTTTAGTTAAGTCAGGTTCTTTACAATCAGTAACATGGGGAGCTTCAGCTCTTGGAGGCTTAATTACTGCCTATTTTAGTGGTGCATTGCTACAACAATTTAGTAACAACACCGTATTTTTAATTACCTCTTGTTTTCCTTTATTAGTAGTAGGTGTAGCGGGATTAATCATTGAAAAACCCAGAGAAAAAGAAAATATATCTAATCCATTCAAAGGACAAGTAAAGCAATTATGGCAAACTATCACCCAAAAATCTATTCTTGCTCCAGTAATTTTTATTTCTCTTTGGCAAGCAACTCCTAGTGCCGATTCTGCCTTTTTTTTCTTCTCTACAAACGAATTAGGATTCACTCCTGAATTTTTAGGTAGAATAAGATTAATTACAAGTTTAGCTGCACTAATAGGCATATTTTGTTATCAAACATGGCTAAAACAAATCTCTTTCCGAATGATGTTGGGTTGGAGTGTTGTTTTATCCTCTCTTTTAGGCATGACAAGTCTAATATTAGTAACCCATTTTAATCGTGTTTTAGGTATCGATGATCATTGGTTTAGCTTAGGAGATAGTCTGATTTTAACCGTTATGGGACAAATCGCTTTTATGCCTGTATTAGTATTATCAGCACGTCTTTGCCCAGAAGGCATCGAAGCTAGTTTTTTTGCCTTATTAATGTCAATTTGGAATTTAGCAGGATTAATTTCCAACGAATTAGGTGCGTTACTTACTCATTGGTTAGGGGTAACAGAAACTAATTTTGAAAATCTTTGGCTATTGCTGTTAATAACTAATTTGTCTAGCTTATTACCTTTGTTCTTAATTACATTATTACCCAATGAAGATCCACAAATTCAGGATAATGTTGAAAATTTACCTACATCGGAAATTTATGAACATCATAGTACAGGATCTGTCTTTGGTCAAAATATTATGCCCGAAGTCATTATTGACTTAAACTCTCATATTGCTAAATCTTCAGCTTCTCCTAAAAATTGACGGCATTTTTTTCAGGAGAGGATTTTATCTTTAATAAATTTAATTTCGCAAAATATTTCCTTTCCCCTTGCATCTTTTTTTTTTGTGCGTTATACTGGTTATCGTTGTGAAAAAAACAAACAACTGACCAACGGGTCGCTAGCTCAGCGGTAGAGCACTCGGCTTTTAACTGATTGGTCCTGAGTTCGAATCTCAGGCGACCCATTTTTAACCGTAATCATAATGAATTCCTTTAAGAATACTAAAATCAGCTTATTGGAATCATGATAATATATCCTTGTTTCAAAAAATATCAGGTTTTATTTTCGGAATTTTTTCATTATGTTATCTAATTCATCCTTCAAAGAAGAAGAAGAAGATTATTTCGATTATTCTTATGATGAACCAGGAAGTGAACCTGGTAGTATTACGATTGATCCATCAGCGTTACCATCTAATATTACTTTGATTGAATATGATAAAAATAATGTTCGTCATTCACTAAATGTACAACCTAAAAATTGCATTTCATGTCTAACAAATAATATGATTTCTTGGGCTGATATTGATGGATTAGGTACGGAGAATATTCTCACTGAAATTGGACAAGTTTTTAAACTACATCCTTTGATTTTAGAAGATGTCGTCAGTGTTCCTCAAAGACCTAAAATCGAAGATTATCCTGATCAATTATTAATTATAATTCATTCAATAAAACCGAATCAAAATGAAAAAGGTTTTACTTCTGAGCAAATTAGTTTTATACTAGGAAAAAATTATTTATTAACTTTTCAAGAAGACACCATAGATGATTTTTTTAAAGTTAGAGAACGTATTCGGCTTAATCAAGGAAAAGTAAGACAATTAGGCGCAGATTATTTAGCTTATTTGTTATTAGATACCTTGATTGATAATTATTTTCCCGTTTTAGAAGATTATGGCGAAAGAATTGAAGATTTAGAAGATAAAATTGTATTGGATCCTAGTAAGAATACATTACAAGAAATTTATAATGTTAGACGTGAATTATTAGCTTTAAGACGTTCAATTTGGCCTCTCCGTAATCTTTTCAATGAACTAACGAGGGAAGATAATGATTTAATTACAAAAGAAGTTTATATTTATTTTCGAGATTGTTATTATCACACCATCCAAATTTTAGATATTTTAGAAACCTATCGAGAGTTAGCATCAAGTTTAATGGATGTGTTAATCTCGTCCATGAGTAATAAAATGAATGAAGTAATTACTTTACTCACAATTATTTCTAGTATTTTTATTCCTTTAACTTTTATTGCTGGACTTTATGGCATGAATTTTCAGTATATGCCTGAATTAACATGGCGTTGGGGCTATTTTGTCTGTTTAGTGTTAATGTTTTTGATTGCCTGGGGTATGATTTATTATTTTTGGCGAAGAGGATGGTTTAAGTTATTTTTAGCAAAACGGCACAAAAATAAATCACAATGAATAAAAATAATTATTAAATAACGTCTCTTTGTTTTATTAACACATCTGTACAAGCAGAAACCTAAAAAGATAAATGTGAAAGCTTTAAAGAAGTTAATATAAGAAAAACCTATAACCTTTTGATAGTTACAATGATTCCTGAAAATCTAATTATGAAGTTTCTATTCGTTTCAAATATTCTGACAATATATCTGATACTTTTTATAGCCGTAATGTGGCAATGGAAAGAGGATAAACTTATTCCTTAACATTTCGTATTTCCACAAGTAAACAATCTTATCAGGCAAATGTATTGATTGAGGATTCAAATAATATCGCTTATACTGTTTCTATTGTTGGTTATAAATAAAAAAAACATCTCCAACAACTAAAAATTATATAACTACTATTGCCTAAAGTCTCAAAAAAGTCTATTAATCATTTACAATAATCTATTTTCCCCGAAAGAAATATCAATTGATTTTGTAGGTAATAGAGGTTTAAAAGTCCAATGTTGTTCAAGATTTCTCAGTAAAATATCTTGTTTTTTTCTTAAATCTTCTATATCACTACCGTAATTAATCACGGCAAAATAAACATGATTTCTCTGCACAGTGGGTATAACTCCTGCTAAGGCACTTACTACCGATAATGTTCCTGTTTTGGTGGGGATACCATAGGGGATATTGCGATATTCTACTGTACCTTTTTTATCGACTCCCGCCACAGGGAATAAGTCACCGAGGTTAATACCACTACTGTCTAATTGATTATCTAAAGCCATCAACATTCGACAAACTCCACGGGGTGAAATGCGGTTATCAACTCCTAATCCTGAACCATTTTCTAATAAAATTTCTTCTTGTGGTACGTTGGCTATTTTAGATGCAATATCACCAACTTTTTCACCTCCTCCTATTTGTTGGGCTAAAGATTCTGCTATTTTATTATTACTATAAACATTCATCGCTCGTAAAATTTCCCTTAAAGTAAGAGATTGATGAGTTAATAATAATTGTGCATTATCAGGTATGTGATCGCCTTTTTTTACTATTCCTTCTATTTGTATCTTAGGCGGAATAGGCTTATCTTTCATCTTTTGATATTGTTTTTCGATGATTCCTGACCAATTTTTCTCGTTTAGAGCTTGTTTTAGTAACTCTCCGGATTTAAGGGAATGTTCCTCATAATTCATTTGCCAATTGCCCAAAACAATTAAATCACCTTCTACTTTTATAATGCCTAATTGTTGTAATTTATTTCCTAATATGATGGCTTCTTCCCATACAAATAAAGGATCTCCTCCAGATTCTACTACTAAATCACCTTTAAGAATACCGTTATTAATTTCCCCAATGCCATAAATTTTAGTGGTAAAACGATAATTTAATCCCCATTTATCTATAGAAGCAATCGTGGTGGCTATTTTTGTTAAAGATGCTGCTGGAGCAGGAACTTTTCCTTGATGCTCGGCTAAAATAGACCAATCCGATTGAATCCAAATCCCTTGTTTATTAGTGGATAGACCTTGATCATCAAGAATTTGTAGATATTTAGATATTATAGTTTGTACTTGAGGATCAGGATCACTAGGTATCTGAAAAATAGAAGCCTCCTGCCATGAAATTAAGGGTAAAAATTTTGGTTGAGAAGAATTAAAAAGAAATGCTAATAAATGAGAAAAAAACATAAACAATTAGCGATTGATCATTAAGCATATATTATGAATCAAAAAAGTTAAACTTAGATGTGTTTAACCTAATAACGTATTCCTGCATTTTCCCAGCGTTTTAGTGCTTCTCCAAGGCGATCACAATCTCCAATCAAACTCAAACGCACATAACCTTCGCCACCTTCTCCAAAGGCATTACCAGGAGTAACAACTACCCCTGTTTTTTGCAATAAATCCAGAGCAAAATCTGTAGAATTGGAATTACGAGGAACTTGAACCCATAAATACATAGTAGCTTTAGAGGGTTTCATTCTCCAGCCTAACTTACTCAATCCTTCAATCACGAAATCTCGACGCTTTTGATACCGTTGTTGTACCTCATGAATATAACTATCAGGTAATTGTAATGCTGTTTGTGCAGCAGCTTGAATAACGCTAAAGATACCATAATCAAGATTAGTTTTTAATGTACGCAATCCTTGAATAATATCGCTATTTCCTACCACAAAACCCACTCGCCAACCCGCCATATTATAGGTTTTGGAGAGGGTATGAAATTCTACTCCAATATCTTTTGCCCCCGGAATTTGCAGTAAACTCGTCGGTTCATAACCTTCAAAGGCTAATTCTGCATAAGCTAAATCATGAACTAACATAATTTCATAATGTTTTGCCCAAGATACTACTTCTTCAAAAAAGCTACGGGGTGCAGTGGCACTGGTGGGGTTATTCGGATAATTAAAATAAAGAATTTTTGTTTTTCGAGCAATATCTTCAGGAATGCTACTTAAATTTAAAACCCAATCTTCTTCAGCTTTTAAAATAGGTGCATAAATATCTGCCCCAGCAATAGCAGGTCCTCGATAATGAGCGGGGTAAGATGGACTTGGTACAATAACCGTATCTCCGGGGTTAATATAAGCTAGAGCAAGATGGGATAAGCCTTCTTTTGAGCCTAACAATGGTAACGCTTCACTATCAGCACTTAAATCTACTTGATAACGTCTTTGATACCAATTGGTAATAGCTTGACGAAAATCTGTTGTTCCCTCAAAAGGTGGATAACCGTGATACTTTGTGACATTTAAAGCCACTTTAGCTGCTTCAATAATAGGTTCTGGAGTTGCTCCATCAGGGTTGCCCATACCTAAATCAATTAAATCTAAACCTTGTTCTCTGGCTTTGACTTTTAATTCATCTAAACGAGCAAAAACATAAGGGGGTAAAGCACTTAAACGATCAGCACGATTAATCCAACTGGTTTTCATGGGTATATTATATCTCGAAGGCATCAAAAAAAAGTTATCAGTGTCGCCCAAACATATCAATCTTGATTTCTGAAGGAACGAACTATTTAGACAGTCTTTCATTATGACATTAATTGCCGCTATTTTCTAAGTTATCAGGACTTCGTGTACCAATCTCCATAAATATAGGGGGCAATGCCCATTACCCCTATTGATAGTTTAAGCAATAATAAAATCACTATTAGACAATGCTGATATTATATTAGTATCAACAATGAGAGATGTACCTAATGGTGTTGTTCCATTGGCGTTGAAATAAAGATTACCTGTTTGTTGACTATGTACAATTTTAGCCGTACTAACATCCACAAAAGATTCTAAAGTTACTGAAGCAAACTCACTAGGAACACTAAATGAATTTCCTACAATACTGGCTAAACCAAAAGTAGTTTTGCCAAGAATTAATTTATCTCCTTGAGAACTGTTAAAATCCAGAATAGTATCACTACCAATATCCGCAGCATTATAACTGCGGTTAGTTTTATAATTAAATAAATCAACACCCAAACCGCCGGTTAATATATCGTTGCCTTGATCTCCTGTTAAAGTGTCATTTCCCTCATTACCAATAAGGGTATCATTACCGATGGAACCAGAAAGAAGATTATTCCCAAAATTTCCAGCGATATTATTATCTAGGGAATTACCAGTACCATTAATATTTGCTACACCCCTTAACTGGAGATTTTCTACATTTGCACCGAGAGTATAAGTAATGGACGAAATAACTAAGTCGGTAAAGCCAATACCTTGTCCTGTAACTTCTGTAATTATCACGCCAGTGTTATTGATGATATAAGTATCATTACCATTGCCACCCACAAGGGTATCGTTACCACCTAAACCATCTAGAAAATCATTCCCATCTAAGCCGATGAGATTATTAGGTAAACTATTACCAATTAAAAGGTTATTGAGACTATTACCTGTACCTTTAAGAGCTGAACTGATGAGGGTTAAATTTTCTACGTTACCGTCTAAAGTGTCATTATTGATGGAAATAAAAGCAGTATCAATACCACCGTTTAAGGTAGCAGCCTCAATGACAACATCAGTGAGACTATTTATATAGTATGAGTCATTGCCTAATCCTCCAATCATTGTGTCATTACCTAAAGTACCATCAATAATATTTGCACCTGAGTTTCCAGTAATAGTATTATCTAAAGCATTGCCCGTACCATTGATGGCAGTTGTACCCAGAAGAGTAAGATTTTCTACATTATCCGTTAAAGTATAGCTAATAGAAGTGTTAACTAAATCAGTTCCCTGACTAATCCCTTCAATGACGACATCTCCAATATTGTCAACTACATAAACATCGTTTCCTTCATTGCCATAGAAGGTATCAACTCCAACACCGCCGTCGAGAGTGTCATTACCGATTTGCCCTAAGAGAATATCATTACCCCCTCCACCAAGAAGACTATCATCTCCATCTTGACCATCAAGAGTATTATTTCCAGTATTACCAGTAATAATATTATTTACACTATTTCCCGTACCATTAATGTTGGTCGTACCTAATAAGGTTAAATTTTCAAAGTTAACTTTCAAAGTGTAAGAAACTGTAGATTCAATGGTATCAATACCTTCATTGGCCGCCTCTGTCAAAGTTTCACTAGCAGTATCGGTGACATAAAAATCATTTCCTGCACCACCGATTAAGGTATCTTTTCCTTTCCCACCAAGGAGGGTATCATTACCAGCACCGCCAACTAAACTATCATTAGCATCACCAGCGTTTAGGCTATCGTTACCATCTCCACCATTCAAAATGTCGTTACCAATTGTTGTTGTAATAATATTATTAGAACTGTTACCAGTGACATTAAGGTTAGCAGTACCTAGAAAGACGAAATTTTCGATATTTGTAGATAATGTATAAGCTGGGGCTATTGTGCCAATATAAGAGGCTTCAATGGTGTCAATCTCTGTTACTGAGGAAGAATTTTCTATAACTAGGTCATTATCACCTAGATTAATACGATATAAGTCGTTACCAGTACCACCTATAAGAACATCTTGTCCTTCTCCACCATTAAGGGTATCATTCCCCGCAACACCATCAAGAGTATCTGCACCGTCATTTCCCAGTAAAATATTTGCTAAACTATTACCTTTTGCTCTTGAAGCTAGTCCATCTAAGGTGATATTTTCTACAAATCTTTTATCGCCACTGTCTGTTAATTCATAAGGTGTAGATGTATTGTAATTAATTACTGCTGTATCAAAGCCTTGATTTACGGCACTATTTTCCTGAACTACATCTCCTGAGTTATCTACAAAATAAGTATCATTACCAATACCTCCGGTCAGAATATCATTGCCTCCTTGCCCGTCCAATAAGTTATTACCGTCATTGCCAATAATCGTATTAACTAATGCGTTACCCGTACCTGAAAAATCTCCATTACCCAATAATTGAAGGTTTTCTAAATTAGCCGCTAAAACATAGTCAGAATTAGTGATGACAGTATCAGTACCGCCAGTAGCTGTTTCTAAAACTAAATCTACTGTATCCTCCGAATTATCAAGAATATAAGTATCATTACCTGCTCCACCTTTAAGGGTATCAATCCCACCATTTCCATCGAGAGTATCATTACCAGTACCACCATCAAGGACGTTATTCCGATTATTCCCAGTAAGATAATTGTTTCCTGTATTCCCTATCGCATTAATTGGTAATAATCCTATAAGGCTAATATTTTCTAAATTAGCCTGACTGGCGATGCTATAACTTCCGTAGGCTACTTGAACTGTGTCAATACCTTCGTTAGCAACTTCCACAATTTTATCAGAGGCACTATCGATACTATAAGTATCATTGCCAACGCCACCGACTAAAGAATCGATACCGCTACCACCGTCAAGGAGATCATCACCAAATCCACCAATGAGGGTATCTGCACCAGCCCATCCTTGCAAGGTATCACTTTCTTCTTTCCCATCGAGGAGATTATTGACACTGTTTCCTTGAATTAAGTTACCATATCCATTTCCATTTCCACTTATAGCTGTACCTGTTAAAGTTAGATTTTCGATATTACTACTGATACCGAGTACGCTTAGATCATAGTTAGTTGAAACTTCAATAGTGTCAACGCCACCGCCATCAGTTTCTCCGATAATTTTATCTGAGGCATCAATCACATAAATATCATTTCCACCACCACCAGAAAGAGAGTCAACACCTGTACCACCAATGATACTATCATCTCCTGCACCACCAATGATACTATCATCTCCTGCACCACCATTAAGGGTATCGTTACCAGAGCCACCATCCAGGGTATTATTGCCATTATTACCAATGATATTATTAGCGTTAACATTGCCCGTACCGTTAATATTGGCGATGCCAGTTAAGGTTAAAGAGTCAACATTTGCTGATAAAGTAGTAGGTACATCTGCTGTTAAAACATCCGTAATTGTACCGAAGTTTGTTGCTATCAATATCTGAGTAGCTATATTATTGGTATCAAAAACATTGACAAAAAAAGTTTCATCAGCTTCCACAAAGTTATCATTAGCTATTATGATAGAGATGGTTTTAACTCTTTCTCCTACAGCAAAAACTATTGAGGTATTATTGGTCGCGGTAAAATCTAAACCTGCGGTCGCAGTATTACTGAAAGTGCTGTAATAATAGGTTCTATTCGCTTGTAATGGATCAGATGCAGGTTCAGAAAGCTCAATCGTGAAGGTTAAAGTTGTGTTTAGTCCTTCAAGTGCTACCCCATTACTGAAAATACTTACGTCTGTCATGATTAATATTAATATTATGTTTATACACAAATATAATAGCGTAGATTAAATCATTATGTATCCGAATAATTACCTATTGTAAGGCAAAAAAAGGGCAGAATCATTAACTTCTGCCCTCATTTTTATATTGAAATATAATCAAAATTATTATTTTAAAGTAAACCAGTATTAGCTCCAGGTCTGCCAGTAACTAATTTAACTTTAACAATAGATCCACCCATTTTCTGGATTCTTTGTTGTTCTTTAAACCAGTTATCATAAGGAACTAATTTAGTAAAATAGGTATTTTGTAACTCTCTTTGAGTTCTAATTCTGCTTTGGCTTGGTACACAAGCAGTAACTTGAAACATTCTCATGGGGATTTATCTCCTTGATGATTAAATCTCTTTTTAAACTTTTTGTGAAAATTAGTTTGTTTATATAAAAACTGTTAATTTTTAGTCCTAATTATTTAGAGCTAAATATTACTTTATGTAAAGTTTCAATAATAATGATTAGGAGTCAAGAGTCAATACTAAATCAATTAAGCTGTTGTTAAGTATAACTAAACTAGCACTCACTCTGGACTTTCCTAACCTTTAGTTAAGTTTTAAGCGTTTATTACTTAATAATAGTAATCAATTAGCTTAAACCAGAAGAGATGTAATCTAAGTAAACTCCAAGTTCTTTTCCAGCATCAGAACCTACTAAACCAGCAGCTACTTCTTTAATAGCTTGAATAGCTTGAATGGTAGAGCTTACGGGTACACCTAAAGAGTTGTAGGTTTCCTTTAAACCGTTAAGTACACGCTCATCAAGAATAGAAACATCACCTGCTAACATAGCATAGGTAGCGTAACGGAGATAGTAGTCTAAATCACGAATACAAGCGGCATAACGACGAGTGGTGTACATATTGCCACCAGGACGAGTTACATCAGAATATAATAAAGATTTAGCTACAGCTTCTTTAATGATGGTAGCAGCGTTAGCACTGATGACACCAGCAGCACGAACACGGAGTGAACCACTTTGAAAATAGGATTTTAATTTACCTAAAGCGTTGGCATCGAGGTACTTACCTTGTACGTCGGAGGAGTTGATTACAGCAGTAATTGCGTCTTGCATTGTTGTTTTCCTTTCTTCTTAATTAACTTTTGCTTAGTATTTTTGCAGGACTAAAATTATTTAGCACCAAATAGGGTTTAGGGATTTTAGCTAAAACCTATTGTAAAGCTCCGATAACATAATCGAAGTAAGAACCAGCTTCACTTGCATCGTCAGAAGAGAGAAGTCCACTTGCAACTTCTTTAGCTTCACGGATACTTTGAGCTAGAGCTCCAATGTCAGTACCTAAAGATTTGTACATTTCTTTTACGCCGACTAAGCCAATTTCCTCGATGGGAGTAACATCACCAGCTACGATTCCGTAGGTAACTAGACGTAGATAGTAGTCAATGTCACGTAAACAGGTAGCGGTCATTTCTTCACCATAAGCATTTCCACCGGGGGAAACAACATCAGGGCGTTTTTGGAATAAGCGATTTCCTGCTTCTTTAACAATACGCTCACGAGCACCACTTAAGGTTTCAGCAATGCGTAAACGAGATTCTCCGGAAGTAACGAATGCTTTGATTCTGTCTAACTCACCGGGGCTTAAATAACGTGCTTCTGCGTCAGCATTCACGATAGATTTCGTGACGATACTCATTGATGGATTCCTCCAAACAAAATATTAAATAGTATTTATTAATTTAACCAGAATTTTATTTCCACTGGTTAGGAAGTTTTGAAATTTCTATCATGATGATAGTTTTTTCTTTTCATTAGTATAACCGACAAGGGTTATATTAATTATTTGATTTTTTGAAGATGTTTTGTTTGTCTCCGAAAATCATTGTGCGATATGAAGTCCACTTTTGCTTAATTTTCTTAATACTTTTTAACAATTGGTTTTCCTAAGGATGCTAATTAAGTATCTATCTCTTATTTTTTTTGCTCTTCGTCAAATACATTTTTAAAAAATGTTCAAGACCTTACTTATGTATTTTATTCGGTAATTAAATCCTTGATGATTAAGTATTTTTGCTTGAAAAACTATAATGGGTTAATAAGAAAATAATACTGTAGAGGAAAAATAATTTATGGTAACGACTCCTATTAAAACTACTCAACGTTTAACTACCCAAGTAGAAGTTATTGCCTCTAATACCACGGCGATTCGCTCTTTAGATTGGGATAGGGATAGATTTGATATTGAATTTGGTTTACAAAATGGAACTACTTATAATTCCTATGTCATTGAAGGAGAGAAAAATGCTTTAGTAGATACTTCTCATCTCAAATTTAAACAATTATATTTTGACTGTCTGAATCAAGTTATTAATCCCCAAGATATTGACTATTTAATCATCTCTCACACTGAACCTGATCATAGTGGTTTAGTCAAAGATTTGCTAGAAATTAATCCTCATATTACTGTAGTGGCTTCTAAGGTGGCTATTCAATTTTTAGAAGGTTTTGTCCATCTTGATTTTAAACGGCAAATTGTTAAAAATGGCGATCGCCTTGATTTGGGTAATGGTCATGTAATGGAATTTATCAATGCTCCTAATTTACACTGGCCTGATACTATTTTCAGTTATGATCATGGCACTCAAACTATTTTTACCTGTGATGCTTTTGGAATGCACTATTGCACTGCTCAATTGTATGATGAAAATTTGCGAGACATTTCTCCTGATTATCGTTTTTATTATGAATGTTTGATGGGACCTAATGCAAGATCAGTCTTATCAGCTATGAAACGGATGTCAGAATTAGGAGAAATTACCTTAGTTGCTAATGGTCACGGACCAATTTTAAAGCATAATGTGAAAGAATTACTTGATCGTTATTACCGTTGGAGCAACGAACAAAGCAAAGGAGAGAAGAGCGTTGCCGTTTTTTATATTTCTGATTATGGTTATAGTGATCGCCTATCTCAAGCCATAGCTAAAGGTATCACAAAAACAGGCATAACCGTTGAAATGATTGATCTTAACGGCACAGATATTCACGAAATCCCTGAAATTATAGGTAAATCAGCGGGAATTGTTTTAGGAATGCCACCATTAACAGATCAAAATAATGCTCAAATCAGTAACAAAATGGGGGCAATTTTAGCCTGTGTTAATAATAAGCAAATTGTTGGTTTGTATGAATCTTATGGTGGAGATGATGAACCTATTGATCCTCTTACTACTAAGTTACAAGATTTGGGTTTAACTTCTGCTTTTGCGGCTATACGGATTAAGGATACACCCCACGAAACCACCTATCAACTATGTGAAGAATCAGGGGTTGATTTAGGACAAATTCTGACCAAAAAAGCAAGTATTAAACAAAGAAAAGCTCTTGATAGCGATTTAGACAAAGCCATTGGGCGTATTAGTGGCGGTTTATATATTATCACAGCTCAAAAAAGAGAAGCTAGTGGGGCGATGTTAGCTTCATGGGTAACACAAGCAAGTTTTGATCCTCCCGGATTTACCGTTGCAGTGGCAAAAGATCGGGCTATCGAGTCTTTACTACAAGTAGAAGATACTTTTGTTTTAAACATCCTAGAAGAGGGGAAATATCAGCCGTTAATGAAACATTTTCTAAAACGATTCCCCCCGGGTGCTGATCGTTTTGCGGGGGTTAAAACCCAAGTGGGGGCGAATGGATCGCCAATTTTAATCGATGCTTTAGCTTACCTTGAATGTGAGGTCGTTAGTCGAATGGATTGCGGTGATCATTGGGTAGTATATAGTAAAGTTACCAATGGAAGAGTCTCAAAACCAGATGGATTAACAGCTGTACATCATCGTAAAGTAGGTAACTATTATTAATAAATAATTGATCATTCATCGTTTTATTATTTGACTGAATGCCATTTATACCTAGTAAAGTACTTATTCTTGTGTTTGATTAATGTTTTATTATTGGTCAATAGGTGGTAAAATTACCTTCAGCAAAATCGAATCAAGATGTTTATTTATCAACTAAATGCTTGTTAAAAAAATATCGAGGTGAGATTATTTTTCTGTTATTTATTTTTTATAACCAATGCCTGAAGCAGTAGGAGTAATTCAAACGTTAGGGTTTCCCTCGATTCTCGCCGCCGCTGATACCATGGTAAAAGCCGCCCGTGTCACTTTAGTTTATTTTGATAAAGCGGAAAAAGGTGATTTTGTGATTGCAATTCGAGGTTCGGTTTCTGAGGTAAATAGAGCAATGGCTGAAGGTATTAAAGAAGCAAGTAATGTTTTTGGCGGAGTCGTTCAAACACATTATATTGTACCTAATCCTCCTCCTAATGTTGTAGATGTTCTACCGATAGAATATACAGAAACTTCTTTACCTTATCGCTCATAAAAATTTAATTTCTTGATTGTTAATAATTCGATAAGAAAAAAACAATTTTAGATCGTAAGACCATAATTTCATAAATAACTTTATTTTTATTTAATCATTATTAAAGGAGAATTTTTTATGCCTTCTCAAGCAGCAGTAGGATCTTTAGAGACAAAAGGATTTCCGGGTATTTTAGCCGCCGCCGATGCGATGGTAAAAGCTGGTAGAGTAACTCTTGTTGGTTATATTCGTGTAGGGAGTGCTCGTTTCAACGTTAATATTCGAGGGGATGTTTCTGAGGTAAAAACTGCTATGGCGGCAGGAATTGATGCTGTCGAAAAAGTTGAAGGTGCTACCCTTGAATCATGGGTTATCATTCCTCGTCCCCATGAAAATATATGTGCAGTACTTCCTATTGACTATAGTGAGGCAGTTGAACCTTATCGCCAAGCAGTAGAATAATAATTTAAGACTTTGCAATTAACAATTAACTATTTTTTATTCAATGAAATAATTAATAAGTAATAGATTTAACTATCAATATCTAAGATCTCAAAATTTATTTGTTAAAATTCTTAACTAAATTAAATTACACCTTTACCAGTAATTTTAAAAATTTTTCCTGTGTACGATGTAGAGTTTTTGCAAAAAAAATCTATTTAAAGTCAGGAATTATCAATTTTAATAATCATTTTGCATTCCTTATCTAATAGTTAATGCGATGATTTTTAACAAGTTAAATGTAATTGCCACAAATCAAAAAACACAACTTAATCTTTACATATTATCAAGAATTATGAAATAAGGTGTAAACTTTTATTGTAATAAAAATAATCACCGATAGTATGCGCATTTATTTATATTTGATTGCTGGTATCACTTCCGCCTTAATTGGATGGAATATTGGTCAATTTTTTCTCACAGATATAGGTTTATTACAATCTTTTCCCGAAATTGTTTTATTTCCTTGTATTGCTATTTCTTTAGCCATTGGGATGGTGTTAAATGAAATTTTCATCTCAAGTCCCACACGTCCTAAAATGTGTTTAAGAAAAGCCATAATTCCTTTATTAATTGCTCTTTCTTTGGGATTAATTATCGGTTTGCTATCTGGTAGTATAGCTCAAATACTCTTTTTACCATTTTTCAATATTCCTCCTGTAATAGTAAGAACTTTTGGTTGGTTATTAATTGGTGTCGCCGTTGGTTTAGCTGAAGGTTTGACATGGCGTTGGGAAACTGTTGAAGCAGGAGACAAAAAACGTTTTCGTCAAAGATTAATTGCCAGTGTGGGAGGTGCAAGTTTAGCCAGTTTGATAGCAGCTATTTTGTTTGAATTAGTCAGAATTTTTCTGAAAGAAATGCCCAAAAATCTTTCTTTAATGGAAGATCCTATCGGTTTTAGCATTTTAGGTTTACTTTTAGGCTTAACTTTCAGTTTAACAGGCTCTCCGAGCTATTTAGTTGCTCTTAGGGCTGGTAGTGGTTTTGAATATGTAAGTCAAGAATTTGCACAAGTCATGCCTAAATCAATCAATCTTGATAAAGGTTATCCTTCTATTAATCAATTAGTTTTGAGTTTTGTAAGTGATAGCACTACTGACAAAATTGAAGAAGGTTTATCTATCAAATTACCATCAAAAGGTAGCCTGAAAATCGGCTCAGAAAAAGACTGTGATATTTGTATTCCTTCATTGGGCGATCATGTTGCGACTATTGAAATAAAATCTCGTGAAGCAATATTAATTCCTCATATACTATACTTTAATTATATTGCGATTAATGGTGAAATGTTAAAAACAAAAAAAAATATTACCTTAAAGCATAATTATTTATTAACTTTTTATTCTCCAGCTGATAGTGAAAATAATCAAGAAAATCAGCAATTAATTAACTATGAAAAATTCTTCCGTTTTGTCTATTATAACCGCTTTTTCGATCCCCAAGGTTAGTCTAATTTTATTATTTTCTATTAGTTTAATTACTCCTAGTTTAGCACAAGAAAAAAATCCTAAAAAAGTTGATATTGTACGCACTCCTACCATTAATAATGATAATGTTACTGTCAGAATTAAAGTTACTGGAGAAGACGATCGCCCCGTAATGGGTTTGTCTTATAAAGATTTTAAGCTACAAGTTGAAGGACAAGATTTAGAAATTAATCCTAGAAACTGGAAATCTCCGGAAGAATCTGAGCCACCCCCTGCATGGATTGTTATTTTGGTGGATATGAGTGGCAGTATGTTGAGCCCTGATAGTAGCGGTAAAACAAAGCTAGAAGGCGGTATGGAAGCCATTAATCAATTTATTGAGATTTTAGCAAAACGAGGTGGTAATACTCAAGTTGCCATCGTGCCTTTTGGAGAAGGAAATGAAAAATGTCAAGGTTATGAAGTTAATACTCAAGAATTAGATAAATTTTTTAGTCCTAATGATGTTAAATTAACAAATTTTTTAACTTATTTAGCAAGTACAAAACCTTGTGCTTCTACTAATCTTTATGATCCCTTATTAGAAGCAATTAAATTCTTCAGTAATGAAAAAGATCCTCGTTTTTATCTTACTGAAGAACAAATAAATAAAGGAGAATTACAACCAAGATTATCAGTAATTTTATTATCAGATGGTTATCATAATCGCTCAAATGAAGCCAAAGATTTTGCTAAGTTAACGGAAAAATTAGAGTTAAATAATAATATTATTGTTCATACTCTAGGCTATGGTTTAACTCCTCAACAATTAGCTCAAAAATATAAATTATCGAAACCTGCCACTCGTCAAGATGTCAATAATGGTAAAGTGCCTGAAGAAGAATTTGTTGATGCTCAAAGATTAGAAGAAATTGCCCAAAAAACAGGCGGAATTGCTGAATTTTCAGGTGATTCAGAGGATATTGCCGAAAATCTCCAGTTATTTCTTAATGCTTTGTTAGGAGAGTACGAAATTACTTATACAGATCCAAATCCTGAAAGGGGAGCAACTCATACTGTAATATCACAAGTAGAGAATATAAAATCTGAACCTAAGCCTTATACTATACCAGTTTTTGGGCGTACATTACCGTTAAATATTCGCCTTTTAATTTTCGGTTTAACTTTATTAAGTTTAGGTTTATTTGGGGTTTTACCATTTTATTTATGGGGACAAATGCTCAAACAAAAAGCCCTTGAATAATTAATAATTAATGAGTTTCTTAGACTTCGGTAAATAAGGAAGGGAAACCAGTTTTATCATTAATTTAGTTACGCTTATTATCAATAATTGTTTTTACTTTCTCTCTTTAAAATATCATGTTAATTATAACTAAATTTAATGTTAATAAATGGTTAAATTTAATTTTTATTTTTTTATTTATTACTGCCTGTCAATATAAAAATAAGTCTAACTTTCAAACAGCAAATAATGATAATTGTTCACCTAAAAATAATGTAATTTTAAGTGCAAATAAGGTTAAATTATTAAATTTAGAAGGGGAATATATTAAAGAATCTGGACAATTAAATCAAGGTGAAGTGATGGGTTTTAGTTTTAATGCTAAGGCAGGAGATATTTTCAAATATAAAACAGATCAAGATCTTTGTATTCATATCTATACACAAAAAAATGATTTAGTTAAAGATGTCGAATTACCTATGGATGGTTTATACACTTTACAAATTTATTTACCAAAAGGTTCACAATTATTTGAAATTAATTTTAGTTTAAATGAAGATGAAAAATTAGCCAAAAAGAAAAATGAAAATGATACAATCTCTAATTATCAATGGGATTTA
Organism: Geminocystis sp. NIES-3708; assembly: GCF_001548095.1. Classification (NCBI taxonomy): domain Bacteria; kingdom Bacillati; phylum Cyanobacteriota; class Cyanophyceae; order Chroococcales; family Geminocystaceae; genus Geminocystis; species Geminocystis sp. NIES-3708. The sequence goes on from NZ_AP014815.1 coordinate 2,935,103, forward strand.
GCCGATTATCCTCAATCGACTTGTGGTGATGAAAAACCTTCAGATTCTTCTATGTATCCAGTGAATTTTTACCCTGTTAATATACCTTATAATGAGAACTATTTCAATATTGTGAGAGAAAGTTATTGTCAAGATTCCTATAAAAAAAAAGATAAAATTACAGGAGAAAAAATAATTCAAGTTGCTTCTTTTCTTAGTGAAGATAAGGCTTTGTCTTTTGCTCAATTTATATCAGAAAAAATACCTACTATTAGTGTCGGTGAACCAACTAAGATTTATCAGTAATATTTAATAAATTATCCAAATAAACTATGATTTTAATTAAACATCATTTTCCAAAACTATTAATCTGTATTTTTTTATTAATCACTGCTTGTAATAAACAGGAAAATATAACTTCTGGGAATAACTCAAATAATACGAATAATTCAACACAAGTCGCCGAAATTGATCCTAACACGGGATGTTTAAAAACTCCGGGAGAATTGTCTAGTGCAGAAGAAATAAATTTACAAGAAACTGTTGCTAAATCAGGACAATTAACCGCAGGAAAATATATAGGTTATACTTTTGAAGGAAAGAAAGGACAAAAATTAAATTACACAACCCCTAATGATATTTGTTTATGGATTTTTCAACCAGATACTAAACTTTTAGAAGGAGTAGAATTGCCTATTGATGGTAAATATACCATACAAATAAGTTTACTTAAAGGTTCGAGTACTTTTGATTTAGAAATGAGTTTACAAGATACTTCTATTGCCTCTAATTCTTCTAATAATCAAAGTGATTCTAACTCAAATTTAGTTGAGAATGTAAAGTCTATTGGCTGGATAAGAATTGGTGCGGTAAATGGAGATAATGAATCTTATGTTGGACAACCAATGATTAAAACAACTCAACCAGTTACTATTGCACCTACAAATGTCCCTAATATTGGTGATAAAATAAGTATTATAACTACGGTAAATTTAAGAGATAGTTTTCCTAAATATCCTAATTATGATTTACCTAATTCAATTAGTACTTTATCTTCAGGACAACAATTTATTATTCTTAATTTAGAAACTTTTGTTGATTATAATTCATCTCCTAATCGAATAATTTGGGCGGAAATTGGATTAAAATAGTTATATTTCTCTCACCTAAAATGTATATATATAATCATTTAAATGATGCAAATTTTTTTTCAAGTCAAAAATTACCTCCATTAGTAATTTATGAATCTAAATCATTGCAAAGCATTGAAAAAAATATTATCAATATAGCTAAATCAAGAAATTTACCATTAGATCAACTGTCTTTTAATTTAATTAATCTTAATTCTATTAATCAAGAATCTATTTTTTATAATCAAACAGAAATTAGGTATCCTGCTAGTATTGTAAAATTATTTTGGCTGGTAATTTTTTTTGACAAATATTATAATAATCAATTAAATATAAATCTTATAAATTCTTTAGACATAAATCAACTTCTAAGAAATATGATTCAAAATTCTGATAATGAATCTGCTAGTAAAATAATGGATTTAATTATAGGAGAAATTATGACTATTGAAAATAGTAAAATATTACTTACAGGAGAAGAATTGGAGAAAATTATAGATAAGCGTTATCAAATAAATACTTATTTTTTAAACAAGGGTTTTACAAATCTTAATATTACTCAGAAAACTTTACCAATTTATTCATTACAGTTAGATAAAGCTAAAGGATTGGAATTTCAATTACGTCATCCTAACAATGAAAAAAAACCTATTAGAAATAAATTAACCAGTGAAGATGTCGCTACTTTACTGTATCAAATTTATACTCAAAAATTTCCCCAGTCTGATGAAATGTTAGCTTTATTAAAAAGAGATTTAAACCCTAGTGCATGGCAAGATATTCCTTTTAATGCTATCAGGGGATTTTTAGGGGAAGGAATCAAGGATGAAAATGTTGAATTTTATTCTAAAATGGGTTGGACTTTTAACAACAGAAATGATGCGGCGATCATAAAAAGTTCTGGTGGTAAAACAGCTTATATATTAGTTATTTTTGGCGATGATCCAGCTTACTATAAAGATGTAGAATTTTTATCAAAAGTATCAAAAATGGTTTATGAAGAAATGAGTAAATTTTTCCAATAATAAAAATACTTATTGTTTTGAAATAAATTCATTTTTATGTCTTCTTCAATTGTATTAATTAAAGTAACATATTCTAAGACTTATAACAAAAATATTTCGTTTTGTTTATATAAATTATATTAAGGTTTCATTTTTTCTACAGTAGTTATGATATTTGAAGAATAAAAAATGATTCAAGTAATATCTTTTATCAATAAAAAAGGCTTTATATTTCGCAAAACTTGTCTCTAAAAAATACTTACTGTTAACTGTGATGAGCCAACAATCATTTATCAAAAATAAATTTAATGAGAATTATTTTCAATCTTTTTGACATAAAACAAGATAAAAACCTAGTGTCAAGCATAGTTTTTCTACTACAAAAAGAAACTTTGTCTTAAAATTGGTTGATATTTATTTAAAGTCTTGATTTATACTATAGCAATTCTATTTTATTTATGATATTTTATTGTAACTAATAATATAGAGTTTATCTATTATCACTTCGACAAAATCTAAAGAATGAATCACTCTTTCCCTCGTCAAAAATATAATATTCTTATAATTAATCAATTTTTTCCCCCTGATTATGCGGCTACAGGACAATTAATTGAAGAATTAGCAACTGCTATCACTAAAAAAGGAATAAAAATCGAAGTGTTTACAGGACAACCTGGTTATGCCTTTGACACCACTGAAGCTCCAAAAAATGAACACATTGGTGAGCTTCATGTGAGAAGAACAAGAACAACACAAATGTGGCCTGAACGTATTCGAGGGAAAGTAGTTAATAGTGTTTTATTTTTTGTACGTGGTTTTACTCATATTTTACGCCATCAGAAGAATATCGATTTAGTAATCATAACCACTGCACCTGCTTTTATGACCTGGTTAGGATATTTTACTTATCTTATTTGGAAAAAGAAATATGTTTGCTTAATTTATGACTTGTATCCTAACGTAGTTACAGCTTTAAGGATTTTACCGAATAATCACTTTATTATTAAAATATGGCATAAATTGAATTTTCAAACTTGGACAAAAGCCCAACAAATCATCGTCTTATCCAGTACAATGAAACAACGAATAATTGAAGTTTGTCCACAAATAAAAGATAAAATTTCTATTATTCATAATTGGTCTGATGGAGATTTAATTAAACCTATTAAAAAGGAGGATAATTGGTTTGCGAGAAAATATGACTTAGATAAAAAATTTACGATTCTTTATTCAGGAAATATGGGGCGTTGTCATGATATGGAAACCATTATTCAAGCCGCTTATCTTCTTAAGGATTATCAACAAGACTTTCAATTCCTTTTTATTGGTAGTGGTGCGCAACAAAAGTCAATTATAGAAACTATTAATCAATTATCTTTAAATAATTTTTTATTTCTGCCTTATCAAAATAAAGACACTTTACCTTATTCCCTTACTGCTTGTGATGTTTCTTTAATTTCCATCGCCAAAGAAATGGAGGGAATTGTTGCCCCTAGTAAACTTTATTCTACCTTAGCTGGGGGAATTCCTGTCGGAGTTATTTGTCCAGACACTTCTTTTTTGAAAAAGCTAATCATGGATGCTAAATGTGGTGAAACTTTTAGAAATAATGATGCTCAAGGGTTAGCTAACTTTTTTTTAAAACTTTATGGTGATAAACAACTTAGATACAAAATGGGTTACAATGCTAGGGAATATTTTTGTAATTATTTTACTAAAGATATTGCTATTAATAAATATTTAGAAGTTATTAATAAAGTCCTTTCAAAATGATTTTCTGAATCTAGTTTTCAATAATTAAAACGAAATTTTCATGATGTTTAAATTAATTTTTTATCAAACAATATCTATTTTTATTTTATTGAATTTTTTTTCTACTGTCTCAGCACAAGAATTAAGTCAAAGGCAGTCATTAAAGCCTTTATCTCCCACTAATAATAAAAATACTAATTATTCTGTGGCACCACAAATTAATTCTCGTCAAGAATTTCCTTATACTCTCGATGCAGGAGATGTCATTGCCTTAGATATCTTTAATGTACCTGAATATAGTAGAGAATATCAAGTATTAGTAGATGGGACTCTTAATTTACCTTTAATTAATCGTATTTCTGTTGCAGGATTAACATTAGAGGAAGTAGAGTCTATCGTTACTCAAGAATATGTTAGTAAGGGATTATTAAGAAATCCTCTTATTAGTGTCAATTTAATTGCACCTCGTCCTGTTATGGTTGCCATTGTCGGAGAAATTAGGACTCCGGGTTCTTATTCAATACCTTTTGAAGGTACTACCGATAAAGGACGAAAATTTCCTAATCTTATCAGTGCTTTACAATTAGCGAATGGCATTAATGCTTCGGCTGATCCTCGTCAAGTAAAAGTTATTCGTAACTATAAAGGACAAGAATATACGATTCCCGTCAATTTTTGGAATTTTCTTGAACAAGGTGATTTAACACAAAATATTATTTTGCGAGATGGCGATCGCATAGTAATTCCTAGTGCGGAAACAGTAGATCCTGTAGAAGTGTTGAGAATGGCGACGGCTAATTTTTCGGCGAACTTAAGTATTCCCATTACTGTTAGTATAGTTGGGGAAGTTAATCGTCCAGGTCCTTATACCTTAACAGGAGATGATGTAAGATCTGAAAATTTGGATGATAAATTAACTTTTCAGAATAATAATGTCATTCGAGATGAACAAGTTTTAGCTGGAATTCCCACTGCCACAAGAGCAATAAAAACCGCAGGAGGATTAACCGCAAAAGCAGATATTCGCAATATTGAAGTACGTCGGACTCTACCATCAGGACAAGAACAAATGTTAAAAGTAAACCTTTGGGAATTTTTGCAAACAGGAAGATTTCGAGATGATGCTTTACTACAAAATGGCGATCGTATTTTTATTCCTGCGGCAGAAACCATCGATGAGACGGAAGTACGTCAAGTAGCCGTCGCTAGTTTTTCCCCTAACCGTATTAATGTCAGTGTGGTAGGAGAAGTCAAAAATCCAGGATTAAAAGAACTACCTCCCAATGTCAGTTTACAACAAGCCTTATTACAAGCTGGAGGCTTTAATAATGTTCGAGCGAAAGAATATGTCGCTAAACTGGTACGTCTCAATGCTAATGGCACTGTAACGGAGAAATCAATTAAAGTAGATTTTTCTGCCCCTTTAAACGGAGAAAATAATCCACCTTTATTAAATAATGACATTGTATTTATTGAACGTTCAACTTTAGCAGTAGCAGCTGACGTTATATTCTCATCCGTTAATCCCCTTAATCAATTACTGAATACTATTAATCTCTTTAAATCAACTTGGGACTTATTTGATAACGATAATAATAGCAATAATAGCTCTGTTATCAGAATAGATTAAAACTTTAAATTTAATTATTATTAACAAAAATTATGGAAGAGTTACTAATATATTTTCGTATTATTCGCAAAAGATGGCTTCCTGCATCCCTCGTATTTGTAGTAGTGTTTTTATTTTTGGGTTACGAAAGATCAAAAAAAACAATTCCTCTTTATCGTGCCACTGGTACTATTGTGTTTGATCAAAAAAACCCTAGTATTACAGATCCTTTTGCGGTAGGGGAACAAAAGAAATTAAACAATGATTTAATTTTAATCAAGTCTGAATCTTTAGCTGAAAAAGTTAAAGAAGATTTAAAATTGCCTTTAGAAATAGATCATAAAAAATTGGCACAAAATTTAATCGCTGTTAATCCAGACAAAAGTGATGTTATTCAATTATCTTTTACGGATGAAGATCCAAAAAAAGCAACGGAAATTGTTAATGCTTGGATTAGAAATTATGTACAAATAGATAAAGAGCAAAAAGTTTCTCAAACCAGAGCATTGGCTAAATTTTTGGAACAACAAATTCCTGAAAGTCAAGAATCTTTAGAATATACGGCGGAAAAATTAAAAAATTTCAAACAAAATAATCGAATTTTAGATATTAATGCTGAAGCGACTTCTACTATTTCAATTATCAGTGAATTAGATAGTCAAATTGCTAATATTAATTCAGAATTAGCTTCCCAAAAATCCCGTTTAAATTCCTTAAAAAAAATCTTTCCTGTGGATTCAGAAGCCGGAATTGCTTCTAGTTTTATGAATGAATCCCCTATTGTTGGTTCTTTAGTTAAACAAATTCAAGAAATACAACTGAAAATTGAACAAGAAAAAATTCGTTTCGGAGATCAACATCCTCAAGTCATAACTTTACAAAAACAAGAAGCTGTCTTACAAGAACAGCTGAAAAATTATTCTTCCACTACTAATATTCAAGGTAATTCAGCAAACAATTCCCAAGGGATTTATCAACCCGGCTCAAATCAAAGTACACTTTTAAGCGAATATGCAGCTACTGAAAGACAAATTAAAAGTTTGGAAGCACAACTCAAATCATTAAAAGAATTAATCAATGTTTATCGACAAAGAGTTGATACTCTTCCACAGTTAGAATTTGAACAGCAACAATTACAAAGAGAACTTACAGCCCGAAGTGATGTTCTCCAAAATCTCATTAAAAATTATCAAGATGCTCAAATTGCCATCAATAACACCCAAGGAAATATTAGATCCACAGAACTCGCATCTATACCGACGGAACCTGCTATAAATCGTAGATTGACTTATTTAATACAAGGCTTCTTAGGAGGTATTTTAGCTGGTTCTGTGGTAGCTTATTTATTAGATCAACTTGATCAAAGAATTAATAACGTTGATCAAATTAAAGAATATTTTACACAACCTGTATTAGGTAAAATACCTGATTTTTATCGTCACAACAAAGATAAAGTCCAAAGTGATCTTCCTGTAAGAGATAATCCATCTTCCCCTATTAGTGAAAATTTTAGAGCACTTTATACCGGGTTGAAATTTATGGAGACAGAGGAAAAACCTTTAAAAATAATCACTATTTCCAGTTCCGTTGCCGGGGAAGGAAAATCTACTATTGCCGCTAATATGGCTATTGCCGCTTCAGGCTTAGGTACGAAAGTCTTATTGATAGAAGCAGACTTAAGGAAACCCGGACAACAAAAAATTTGGGAAGGCATAGATAAATCAGCTGGTTTAAGTGATTTATTACAGATAGAACACAATTCATCACTCTCAGAAGTTATTATTCCCCTGATGACTAATTTGGATCTTTTACCAGCTGGTAATACGAAATCAAATCCTGTAGCGTTGATTGGTTCATCACAAATGGTACATTTACTAGATGAGTTAAGCGATAAATATGATTTAATTATTCTTGATGCACCTCCTGTTAGTGTTGCCGCCGATGCTCAAATTTTAGGACGTATGAGTGATGGAATGTTAATGGTTATACGTCAAGAAAAAGCTAATACATCAATGTTAGCCAGTAGTAGTGAGTCTTTATCCCAAGCAGATGTCAATATTCTTGGTTTATTGCTTAATTGTTTTATTTCTGATAGTGATAATTATTATTACTATTACAATTATTCATATTATTACGACAAAAAAGATAAGAAGAAAAATCAATTATTTAATTAAATAAAAGAATTTTCAAATTTCATTAAATACTACTGAATAAATTTAGTTTTCGAGACTGATATATAGGTAAGAGACATTTTTTAAGTCCGATTTAAGTAAATATATTAGTAGTCATATACTAAACATGGTAAAAACATAAGTGCATATTATGTGGACATTAGGTAAATAAAGAACCATGATATTTACTCTCTAAATCGGATTTTTTTTGTTATGTCATTTAGATCACATCATATTTATTAATAATACAATATAATTGAAATTAATGTCAGTGAAATAATTTTAGCTTCAATATTTGATTATGAAATATAAAGTCATGACAACCATCTCCAAAGTTGTGGCAAATATCTCCGAAACTACATCTTTATGCGGAGGTATGACTTTAATAGATTTATTAGTGGGGATAGCCATGGGTAGTATTGTTTTAACCGCAGCTGCTAGTGGATTTATTAACCTATTAACACTAAACCAAGATATAGATTCAAAAACTGTTCGTCGTGCAGGATTAATAAAATCTTTAGCTTATATTCAGGATGAAATAAAAGGTGCAAAATACGTCACTGCAACACCAGCAACATCAGGAGGACATTGCAGTTTATCAAGTGTGGATTCTGACTATTGTTTAGTCTTAACTTACCCTGATGGTGCTCTTGAAGCTGAAGAGTGTACTGCGAATGAACCTAAAATTTATTATGGATTTCAAGATATTAGTAAAGGTAATCAAATATGGCTTAAGCCCGGTATTCTCAAAAGAAAAATTATTTGTAATGATGGCAAACAAAGAAATTGGATTGTGATTGCTGACGGATTATTAAGTAAAAAAGAAAATAATCCTGTCAGTGATTTTACTACTTATGATGATTTTTGTCGTCAAAATAGTGTTAATTGGACTAAAAGTTCAAAAGTTTACGGGGGAGATATAAAAGATCAAAAAGGAGGGTTTAGATTTTGTTTACATGAAGACGAGAATGGGAAGAGTCATTCTGAAAATCGATTAGTAAGAGTTTTTTTATATGGACATATTATTAATGGAAATCCTATTAGTGTAAGTACAGTCGTTTTTACTAGAAGTCAATAATAATTTAGCTCAATTTCTCTAAAATCATCATCATAAAATTGATTTATTTTCAGTTATATGAACAAAAAACAACATTTTTTATTAGTGATCATCTGAACTTAATATTAACTATAAATAATAAAATTATTTGAGTATTTATAGTTTCTTAAAACTCACAAATAACAGGTGCATGATCACTAGGTTGAGTTAATTTTCGAGGATTAATATCAATATAACAATTAATTGCTTTTTGATATAATTTATCTGTCAAATAAATATGATCAATACGCCAACCTCTATTTTTAGTAAAACCTCCTTGACGATAATCCCACCAAGTATAATAATTACCATCAGTAATAAATTTACGAAAAACATCCATTAATTTTAAATCTAAAACAGATTTTAAAGCATCTATTTCTAATGTCGAAGCCATAATATGATTTTCTTTTCCTTTAGGATTATAAATATCTTTCTCTTCCAAGGCAATATTAAAATCTCCACAAACTAATAGTTCTTGTGGATAATTATTCTTAAAAATAGTTAAATATTCTTTTAATATCTTTAACCATTCTAATTTATATCGATACTTTTCTGAACCTATGGAATTACCATTGGGAACGTAAAGATTAACAATTCTAATATTATTAATAACACCACTAATTACTCTTTTTTGTTCATCAAAATTATCAACAATATTTTCTGATAAAACTCCTGAAAAACCATATTTAATATCTTCTAAAGGTTGAAGACTAAAAATTGCCACTCCATTATAAGCTTTTTGCCCATAAATATAGCAATAATATCCAATGTCAGTAAAAAAATTTACGGGAAAATCAGCATCAATAACCTTTGTTTCTTGTAAACAAATTACATCAACATTATTATCAACTAACCATTGTTTTACTTGTTCTTTTCGGGTACGAATTGAGTTAACATTCCATGTAGCGATTTTCATTGATAGATTAATAATTAATTTTTAATAGCTTTAGCTTTATTAAGTTTAAGATAGGTTCACTTTCTAGTAAAGGTTTTTATGTATCTTCTGTAAATAAATGCAACAAAATTAGTTCGTTTTTTGGATTTTTATAGAGATAATAGAAATAATATCAGTCAACACTGTGAAGGTATTTTGATTATGCTTCGTTATGCTTATTTTCCTGGATGTGTCGCTCAAGGAGCTTGTAAAGAGCTACATACTTCTACTACAGCTATTAGTAAAGCCTTAGGCATTGAATTAATTGAACTAAAAAAAGCCGCTTGTTGTGGCTCTGGTACTTACAAAGAAGATTCTCAGCTATTAGAAGACACCGTTAACGCTCGAAATATTGCTTTGGCAGAATCTCTCAATTTACCTCTTTTAACTCACTGTAGCACTTGTCAAGGAGTTATTGGTCATGTAGATGAAAGATTGAAAGACGCACAAGAAAACAATCCTGAATACCTAGATAAAGTTAATAATTTTTTAGTGAAAGAAAATTGCTCACCCTATCAAGGCACAACAGAAATAAAACATATTCTATGGGCATTAGTGGGAGATTATGGATTAGAGGCATTAAAAACCAAGGTAATTAAGCCATTAACAGGTATAAAATGTGCTTCTTTTTACGGTTGTTATTTATTACGTGCACAAAAAAATTTACCTTTTGATAATCCTTTAAATCCTCAATCTTTAGAAAGTGTTTTTACCACTCTCGGAGCAACTCCGATTTATTATGAAGGTAGGAGTAAATGTTGTGGTTGGCCTTTATCCAGTTATGCCACAAAGCAATCTTTTCAAATGGCAGGAAAAAATTTATTAGATGCCATTAATAATGGTGCTGATTGTATAGTAACACCTTGTCCTCTTTGTCACTTAAATTTAGATTCTCGACAACCAGAGGTTGCTAAAGTTATTAATCAAAAGTTAGATATTCCTATCCTACATTTACCGCAATTAGTGGGTTTAGCATTAGGAATTAAACCCAACAAATTAGGCTTGAATAATCATGTTGTTTCTACAAAAAAAATTCTCGATAAATTAAAAATTAACTAGGTAATAGAGAGATTTAAGAAAAAACTAAAAAATACTTAATTGTTAATTGTTAATTAAACATCTTCCATAACTGTAATTGAGGAGAGCTTAAACTATTACAACGAAAGAAGATGAAAATCTTTTTTTGAAAAACTCTATTATTTATTTGACCATCAATTTTTCTGCCATGACTCGACCATTAGAGATATATTGATTGTCATGAAGATTATTCTGTGATAAATTATTTTTGTGAATACAATTCTCCTGATATTGAGTTTTATTTTGACGTTGTAATACTTCCAAATTAAAACGATAGCCGACGTTACGTACAGTTTGAATTAAATTAGGTTGGCGAGGATCAAGTTCTATTTTTTTACGTAATGATAGCACATGTGTATCAATAGTTCTCTGATTTTCAATGGCTTCAGGCCATGCTCTACGCAATAATTCAGGACGACTTAATGGTGTTCCTTGAGCTTGACTTAAGACATATAATAAGCTAAACTCTTGAGGTGTCAAATCGATAAATTCTCCTCTAAATTCCACTCTTCTTTGCACTAAATCAATTTTTAAGTCTCCAAAGTCTAAAATAAGAGGTGCATTGTTAACACGAAAACGTCTTAGCAAAGATTCTACCCTGCCTAAAAATTCTTGCATCCCGAAAGGTTTTTTCAGATAATCATCAGCACCTGCTTTTAAACCTTTGACAACATCTTTTTCTGTTATTTTTGCTGATAACATTAATATCAATGGTTGATGTGATTGATATAACCATTGACAAAATTCTATACCGTCACCATCAGGTAAATCCGAGTCTAAAATAACCAGAGTCGGAGGATGAGTTACTAGATTATTTCTTGCTTGTTGAATAGTACCATATTGATGGGTAATATAGCCCACTTGTTGTAAGTGCCATCCCAACAGCGATCGTAAATTAGAATTCCCTTCAATTATAGATATATAAATCACTTTAGCAATACCAATATCTTGAATCTTTAATACCTAAGCATAACGAATCAATTGTCAAGAAACTGTTACATAGAATACTTATATTAATTAACAATAAAATCAGATTTTGCGAAAAAGTTTTTGATAAAGATAACTCCTAAGAAATAGAAGAAACTATTGATAAAACGAATTTCGATCATAACATTTGAGCTTAATTTAACACTATAATAATCATAAGAAATAAATAAATCGAAGGAAAACAGGCAATGTTGGCTTACTTTCTCGCCACTCTTATGGCTACTATTAGTTTAACACTATATCTAAATGCTTTTATTAGTCCGAAAATTCATCGACAGGATGATTTCTTGTGGAGTGGTTTGGGATTATTTTATGCCCTAACTCTTTGGGTTTGTGCAGGTAGAATAACTGGGGCAGTTTTATTAGGACAATTAGCAATTATATCAGTAGCGATCTCATTTATTTGGGAAAATCGCCAACTAAGAAAAACTATTACGGCTGATTCAGAATCTAATCAAATTTTAGAAGGAGTTTCACTGTTAAGTTTGATAATAGTTTCTTTTGGTAAGCTGTCTCAATTAATTCAGAAAAAATCATCTGTTACTAATAAAGCCAAAATTGATAAGCCTGTTACCAACAAAGAAAAAACTGATATTGTTAAGGAAAATCTAGTAAAGAATAGTGAAAATAAAACTTCTGGTGAGATAAAAACCGAATCTAACTCTATTGTCGAAGAAATTGTTAGTGATATAGATAACTCTCAAAAAATAGAGCATATCATCGAAGAAATTGTAAATGATAGCTTAACAGAAGAATCTCCACAGAAAGAAAATATTATTGAAGAAATTGTTATTCAAGAGATAAAAGAAGAAGAAAATATCAATCAATCACTAGATTTATCTTTAAATAACTCAAAAACAGAGGATGATGATTTTGATGTGGATTCTTTAGGATTAGCACAATCTCCGTCGGAAAACAAACCTTCATCTTCAACAAAGACAAATATTCTAACTAAATTTTTAGGATTTTTTCGCAAATCATCTCCTCAAAAAATTTCTCAATCCGAAGAAGTTATTTCTCCGTCAACATCTTCAGAAGATATAGATTTAAAAGAAGAAATATTAGAAATTGATTCTAAAACTACTGCCATAGAAGTGGAAGATGCTATCGATAATTTTGATTTAGCGGAATCTAATAATATTTCTGAAGAAAACAAAACTACTGCTGAAATATTGCCAGAAACTATCACAGCACAAACACAAGAAATTATAGAAACATCTATAGAAATTGTAACATCAGAAACGGAAATTATAGTTGATAGTATCTTAGAATCTGAAAATCAGGAAGAAGAAGTTGATTTATCTGCAGATTTAGAATCTGAAAATCAGGAAGAAGAAATTGATTTATCTACCGATTTAGAATCTGAAAATCAGGAAGAAAAAATTGATTTATCCGCCAATTTAGAGTCTGAAAATCAAGAAGAAAAAATTGATTTATCCGCCAATTTAGAGTCTGAAAATCAAGAAGAAAAAATTGATTTATCCGCCAATTTAGAGTCTGAAAATCAAGAAGAAGAAATTGATTTATCTACCGATTTAGAATCCAAAGAAATGAACTCTGAAAATATTTCTCAAAAAGATATTATCGAAACTTTAGATGATTTAGATTTATTAATGGAAACGGAAGAAAATATTAACTTAAATGTAGAATCCTATTCTCCAGAAAACAATCAAAATCCTATAGATGAATTAGATAGTCTTTTCGAAGATGAGATTCAAAATTCACAAGATTAGAAAATTTTAAACAAAATGCAAGATTTAACGATTTAGTCTCCTAGTTTTTCACCGCTTAAAATAAAGACAGGTGCTATGGCTGCAAATATTTGACTTAATCCTCTTGTTTCTAAACGATTAATGGAAGACTGAACTACTTCTACATTACGAGCTTGTAACTGTGATAATCCTTCGGAAATGTAATAAAGATTCTCTAAATTACCAGCCATCGCTACAACTCTTCCTTGTAAGGGTAAATAATCCCATATTTGTCGTAAAATTTCTTTAACAGATTTACCCCCACCAATGACAACTCGATCAGGTTTTGGGGTTAAACTGTCAAAACAATCGGGGGCATTTCCTTCAATTACTTGCACATTCTTAACACCAAACAGTTGACAATTTTTTCTAATTAGATTAGCCACATCAGGATCTCTTTCAATGGCGATAATTGTCGTTTTAGGACAAAGTAAACCAATTTCAATGGAAATAGTACCTGTACCTGCACCTATATCCCAAATAACTGATTTTTCTTCTAATCTTAATCCTGATAATATTAATAATCTAACTTCTCTTTTGGTTAAAGGAATGCCGGGTAAACGCTCAAAAAGTTCATCAGGAATACCGGGAGTTTTATATTGCCAATTCATATTTCTTGTTGATTATTTACTTACGTTGACTTAAATTTTGACTCCAAAGCTGAGAAATGAGAATTAAACAAATAAAAAAATAGGTAGTAGTAATAATTCCGTTAAAATAAAGTAGCCTGATAGAAAGCAGATCAGATGTAATCGAACCTCCTACCCACAAGGTACTATAAGTAATTAGCCAAGCCATGCCTAATCGTAAAGAAAGACGGCTAGTTTTTTTTTGTTGTTGATTAAGATTATGAGGAAAATATTTCAGATGAATTAAAGCCCAAACAGGTCCAAATATGGGCATTAAGTATAATGATAGTTGAAATTTATCCAGATTCTGTTCTCTATTTTCACCCATGTCAGTTAATCATTGTGATAATTAAATTAAAATCTTTTCATCGCCCTAGCCATTTCTCTTTGATCTTCTCTACGTTTAACGGTTTCTCGTTTATCATGAAGTTTTTTACCCCTGCCTAATCCTAAACTTATTTTAACCCAATGACCTTTAAGATACATTTTTAAGGGAATTAAAGTTAAACCTTGTTGTTCTAGTAAACCAATTAGTTTATTAATTTCTTTTTTGTGTAACAATAATTTACGATTACGGCGAGGCTCATGATTGAAATATTTACCACTGATTTCATAGGGAGAAATATGCACATTACTTAACCATGCTTCTCCGTTACGAATTAAAGCATAACCATCTCTTAAGTTAACTTTACCCATCCGAATAGATTTCACCTCTGTGCCAGTTAACTCGATTCCAGCTTCGTAGGTTTCTAAAATTTCGTATAAATATCTTGCTTGACGGTTATCACTGACAATTTTTACGGGTAGTTTTTCAATCATGGAAAGGTAAATTTTAACGGACAATTCTTATATGATAACTTACCTTATTTCATAATTGGAGCTATAATCCACCTTCTAAAAATAAATGGATACAATAAATGATTAATTACTGTTCATCATCAACTATTAAATTATGACGCTCAAGGAAAAAGGAAAAGTTAACATTAGAGGAGTAAATCATTATTATGAGTGGATTCGACAACCTTTACAAAATCATAATCCTAAACCTGTAATGGTTTTTATTCATGGCTGGGGAGGTTCTTGTCGATACTGGCGCACTACTGCTAAGGCGATCGCTAATGACTATGATTGTTTATTATACGATATGCGCGGTTTTGGACAATCAAAAGAAAATAAAGCGATAAATATTGGTTATGAGTTAGAAGATTATGCCCAAGATTTATTGATCTTATTAGACACTCTTAATATTGATAAAATTTATTTTAATGCTCATTCTATGGGGGCATCGATTGGTTTAATATTGCTTAATTTAGTACCTGAAAGAATTTATAAAGCAATTTTAACCTGTAATGGAATTTTTTCTTATAATGCTCTAGCTTTTTCTACTTTTCATCAAGTAGGTGGTTACGTGGTTAAATTTAGATATAATTGGTTTTTAAAAGTACCTTTTGCTGATAAAATGTTCATGGCTAGATTCTTATATCAGCCGATTCCAAAAGATATGAGTATTGCTTTTTTAGAAGATTTTTTATTAGCTGATTATAATGCCGCTTTAAATACTATTTACTCATCAGTAAGTAAAAAAGCAGTTGATATTATGCCTCAAGAATTCGCAAAAATAAAAGTAAAAACTTTGTTGATTTCAGGAGAAAAAGATCAGATAATTCCTGCTTCTATGGGAAAAGCGGCTGCGGTTTTAAATACTGATAATATTGACTATGTAGAAATTCCTAAAACTGGACATTTTCCTATGTTAGAAGATGAAAATAATTATTTAACTACCATCCAAAATTTTCTGCACAACTAAAAATATTCGATCAATAAAAAATTTTAATTAGTAATATTAATATTGATAAAATATAATCAAGAACAGTAAATAAAATCATTTTTTGAATTACATAATGAAAATTGCAAATAATATCACTGAATTAGTAGGAAAAACACCTTTAATTAAACTTAATCGTATTTCTCAAGAAGAAAATTGTTTTGCTGAAATTGTTGTTAAATTAGAGGGCATGAATCCTTCTGCTTCCGTAAAAGATCGTATTGGGGTTAATATGATTAATGCGGCAGAAAAAGCTGGTTTAATTACTCCCCAAAAAACTGTGTTAGTTGAGCCTACTTCTGGTAATACAGGCATCGCTTTAGCTATGGCAGCAGCGGCAAAAGGTTATGAGTTAATCTTAACTATGCCAGAAACCATGAGTGAAGAAAGACGGGCAATGTTACGTGCCTATGGTGCAAAATTAGAATTAACTCCCGGTAGCGAAGGTATGAAAGGTTGTATTCAACGGGCTAAAGAAATTGTGAATACTATTCCTGATGCTTATATGTTGCAACAATTCCAGAATCCTGCTAATCCTCAAATTCATTATCAAACTACAGCACAAGAAATTTGGGAAGATACCGATGGAAATATTGATTTTTTGGTGGCTGGTGTTGGTACCGGTGGTACAATTACGGGTATTGCTGAGTTTATTAAACCGAAAAAAACTACTTTTAAAGCGATCGCCATTGAACCTAAAAATAGTCCAGTATTATCAGGCGGAAAACCTGGACCCCATAAAATACAAGGTATTGGAGCTGGTTTTATTCCCGAAGTATTAAATATAGATTTAATTGATGAAATTATAACAGTTACAGATGAAGAAGCCATCATCTATGCCAGAAGATTAGCACGAGAAGAAGGTATTTTATCAGGTATTTCTACTGGTGCAGCTTTAGCTGGAGCGATAAAATTAGCTCAAAGAGTAGAAAATAAAGATAAACTAATTGTGATGATTCAACCGAGCTTTGGAGAACGATACTTAAGTACTGCTTTATTTAAAGATTTTAAGTAAAAAAGACATCCAAGTTTACTGATGAAGCTAGACAATATAAAAGTTTCATCGATTTTTTATTAAAATTAAAAGATGCAAGTTAGATGAATTTCAGCTTAATCAATGAATTATTACGAAATTTTACAAATAGAAATTAATGCTTCGGCAACAGAAATAAAACAAGCTTATCGACGTTTAGTTAAAGAATTTCATCCTGATAGTAACCATAAAAATGCTAATCATGATCTAATTATAAAACTCAATGCCGCTTATGAAGTTCTGAGTGATGCAAAAAATCGTCATATTTATGATCAAAAATTAAATCAACAATTTGTTAATGCTGTTAATTACAGACAAAATAACAGTGAAAATATATCAGCATATTATCAACAAAATAGACAACAACAAAAACAACGAGATTTTTCTCAATTTCAATGGTTAAAAGAGATTTATCTTCCTGTTAATTATTTAATTTCTAAAATTATTTTACCATTAGAAAAAGAAATTGAAGATTTATCAGCTGATGTATTTGATGATAATTTAATGTTAATTTTTACAAACTATTTAAACAACTGTTATCAAGATTTTAATAAAGCTAGAAATATTTTAGCATCTCAACCTAATCCCAGTTTATATGCTGGTATTGCCGCTAATCTTTATTATGGATTAAATCATATTAGTGATGGCATTGAAGAGTTAGAAAGATTTACAATAACTTATGATGACTATTATTTACACACTGGTAGAGAATTGTTTAATTTAGCAGAAGAAATTAATCAAGAGGCGGCACAAATGATGGAAAGATTTATTTAATAATGAGATTTTTAGGTTCATCATTACTGCTTTTCAAATAGTTTAGTTTTTCTGTAAAGAGTTATAGTTAATTAAAATAACACTGAGACAGTTATAAAAAATATGCAGGATAAACAATGCTCACAAATCAAGGTTTTTGAGAATTTTTAATATTATTAAACTTTTTCATTCTTATTTAAAATGACTATATAGCTTAGATAATATGTTTTTATAGACTAGGTAATAATAAAGTATCTCAAAAGAAATAATTAACCATATACGTAATAATGTAAGTCAAAAAGATAAAAACGTGGAGGAGTTCTCTCCCTAAGCCGAAGGCGATAATGTTTTTATACTTTTTTCTAAGTTTCTATTTCAATATTTTCTTCCATTATAAGACAGTCTTAATAAGAAACTTTAATAAATAATTTTTCATAATTTTGAGTGAAATTCCCCTCTTTTGTTAAGAGGAGTTAGAAAGATTAAAATTTCTCAGGAAATAAACTTCTAATACCTTCTTCCGAAGCCTTACAGATTCCCCTCTCAGTGATTAATCCCGTCACATATTTAGCAGGAGTGATATCAAAACCGTAGTTGATAGCCGAAGTAGTTTCAGGACAAATTAAAACAGATTTTATCTCCCCATCAACCTTGCCTTGTATGTATTTTACTTCATTTTGATCTCGTGTTTCGATCGAAATTTCTTTTATACCATCCGCAATGGAACAATCTAAAGTAGAAGAAGGTAAGGCAACATAAAAGGGGATATTATTATCATAAGCCGCCAATGCTTTAAGATATGTGCCAATTTTATTCGCTACATCACCATTACGAGTAGTTCGATCAGTTCCAACTATAACCATATCCACCATGCCATGTTGCATTAAATGCCCTCCAGTGTTGTCAGTAATCAAAGTATGGGGGATACCTTGTTGATTTAACTCAAAGGCGGTCAAATTTGCACCTTGATTACGAGGGCGAGTTTCATCAACCCACACATGAATATCAATTTCTGCTTGTTGTGCCTGATACATAGGAGAAGTTGCTGTACCCCAATCGATAGTTGCTAACCAACCGGCGTTACAATGAGTGAGGATATTAACGGTTTTACCTTGTTTCGACTCGGCAATTTTTTTGATAAGAAATAGCCCATATTCCCCTATTTTAAAGCAAATCTCAATATCTTCTTTTTTAATTTCATTGGCTTTTTGTAAAGCAATATTGATTTTTTCCTCAACACTTTTGCCCTGATGAATTACTCTTAGCATCTCATTGATTGCCCAAACTAAATTAACCGCTGTAGGGCGAGTTTGAGCTAATTTCCTAGCTATTTCTTCTATATATATATCAGGGTTAGATTCTTTTTGTGCTTCCAGACAAGCTAAATATAAACCATAGGCGGCGGTAACACCAATTAAAGGAGCACCTCTTACTACCATTTCTTTGATAGCAAAAATAGCGGCATCAGTATTTTGAATGTTAAATATTTTAATTTCATGGGGAAATAATCTTTGATCAAAAACTTGTATTAATTTCTCGTTATTTTCATTTATCCAAATGCTTTGATGATGTTTGCCGTCAATTTTCATTGCTTAAGGTAATCTGTATTAAATAGTTTTCTGTTAATTTTATAGTATCATTTAGACGTTGTTTAATCGTTAAAAAACAAGTATGTTTAGTATTAACTTGTTTCGCTGATTGATAAAATAAAAAATCTGTTTTTAAAAGCCGTATATAACGATAAGTTTCTGTTTGCCAAGATTGAAATAAAAATTGTTCACTTATTTCTAAATTGCCACTATCAACAGTCATAATTTTTGTTTGTAAATAGTCTTGAATTTGATGCCATTGATTTTTAACGATCTTAAAATTATCTTTTTCATCACAGAATAATTTTTCTAAACTTTTCAGTAATTCTAACCAACTTAACAATTCTTGTCGATGTGATTTTGGTAACATTTTGGTTAAATTGAGTTAAAATTTAATTAAGAGATTAACTATTACTAATATCCCCCTAGATGTGAGAGCAAATGAAAGAAAGCATTGCAGTAGGGGTAATTCTTCTATCAATGGAAATAGAATTCAAGGTTTCCTTGAGGAGATGATTTTAGTTTCTGAAATTGTTTGTACTTGATCATAACCGTCAAGAATTATAACTGAATAATATTCAATTTATCCATTTTTACCCCAAATTTATGAATACCACCACCATCATTCCTGAAATTAAACCAGTCAAAAAATTACATATTCCGAATTGGTTAAATAATTGTTTAATTAGTGACCAAAACGATCCTTATAATAGCCTAATATGTAGAGCATTTCAATTTGCTTATTCTTTACATGAAGGACAATATCGTAAATCAGGTGAACCTTATATCGCTCATCCTGTAGCTGTTGCAGAGTTATTAAGAGATTTGGGTGGAGATGCAGAAATGATTGCTGCAGGTTTTTTACATGATGTGGTAGAAGATACGGATATTACTCCCGATGAAATTGAAACTCTTTTTGGTGCAAATGTACGCCAGTTAGTAGAAGCGGTGACAAAGTTATCTAAATTTAACTTTTCTAGTAAAACCGAAAGACAAGCAGAAAATTTTCGGCGAATGTTTGTCGCCATGGCTCAAGATATTCGAGTGATCGTGGTAAAATTGGCGGATAGATTACACAATATGCGCACCCTTGATTTTTTAGCCCCAGAAAAACAGCGTTTAATTGCGGAGGAGACCAAAGAAATTTTTGCACCTTTAGCTAATCGTCTTGGTATTTGGCATTTTAAGTGGGAGTTAGAGGATTTATCTTTCAAATATCTCAACCCTATTGCTTACAATAGCATTAAAAACTTGGTTTCAGAAAGAAGAAAAGATAGAGAAGCTAGAATTGAAAATGTAACAGCTATTGTTAATCGTCGTCTGGCAAGTTTAGGCATTCATCCAGTAGAAGTTAAGGGCAGACCAAAACACCTTTATGGAATATACCATAAAATGGAACGTCAAAATAAGGAATTTGATCAAATTTATGACATTGCCGCAGTAAGAATTATCGTTAATACCAATGATGAATGTTATCGAGCTTTAGCTGTAGTTCATGATGCCTTTCGTCCAATTCCGGGTAGATTTAAAGATTACATCGGTTTACCTAAGCCTAATTTATATCAATCTTTACATACCACTGTGGTTAATTCTAATGGAAGACCTTTAGAAATACAAATTCGGACTCTTGAAATGCACTATATTGCTGAATATGGTATCGCCGCCCATTGGAAATATAAAGAAGCGGGGAATTCTAATAACACTCATTTATCCAGTGATGAAGAAAAATTTACATGGTTACGACAATTACTAGATTGGCAAAAAGATTTAAAAGATGCACAGGAATATGTAGATAACCTCAGAGAAAATTTGTTCGATGATGATGTTTATGGCTTTACTCCCAAAGGTGAAGTTATCCCTTTAACTAGAGGTGCAACAGTGGTGGATTTTGCTTATCGCATTCATAGTGAGGTAGGCAATCGCATGAAAGGTGCAAGAATTAATGGTAAATGGTGTCCTCTCGATCAACCAATTAAAAATGGCGATATAGTGGAGATTGTTACTAGCAATAATAGTCATCCTAGTCTTGATTGGCTAAATTATGCTGTAACTCCTAGTGCAAAAAATCGTATCCGTCAATGGTATAAAAGATCCCACCGTGATGAAAATATCGCTAGAGGTAGGGAATTATTAGAGAAAGAATTAGGCAAAAATGGCTTAGAATCTTTGTTAAAATCTGATACCATGCAAAAAGTAGCACAAAAATGTAATTTTGTCAAGGTAGATGATTTATTAGCATCACTAGGTTATGGAGAAGTAACCTGTATGCAAATTATTAATCGTTTACGAGAAGAAAATAAGCTACAACAACCAGAAAAATCAGAAATAAAACATGACGGAGAAACTCCTTTACCCACTACCGCTACAAAAACCTATAAGGAAATAAATGGAAATAAATATCCTATTTGTGGAATAGAAGGACTAATGTATCATATCGCTGGATGTTGTCGCCCCTTACCAGGAGAAAATATCATCGGAGTTGTTACTCATGTTCGAGGTATTTCTATTCATCACCACGATTGCCCTAATTTAGCGACTATACCAGGTGAGCGTTTAATTCCTGTTAGTTGGAATTCTTGTGATGTTAAAAGTCGTAATGCTACTTATCCAGTGGATATTGTTATCGAAACTCTTGATCGTGTCGGTATTCTACGAGATATTTTAGGAAGATTAACAGATCAAAATATTAATGTTAGTAATGCTGGAGTAAAAACAGATTTTGGTAAACCTGCCTTAATTTCTCTAACCATTGATGTGCAAGATTCTACCCAATTTCAATACGTGATTAATCAAATCAAAAATATGAGTGATGTTTTAAACATCCGTCGTATTAGCGAAGTTTCTAGTATTAACTAAGATGTAATAAAAAAGTTTTTTGGTGAGAGTAGAAGATAAAAGACAGAAAACAGAAGATAGTAGCAAGAATTGACTAAACTTAATACTAATTCTTTGCTTTTATCTCTCCAATTATTTATTAATTTAGGATTCTTACAATGACTTCGCATAAAGCCCATCGCCTTTAGGCATGGGATGTATTGCGACACCCTTCAGGGTGCGTGAAGAAATTAAATCCTAAGTTTTATACACACTGCTTAAGAAAAGTATTAAGATAATTTTGTTAAGGCAAATTTAAGTCATGGAAGTAACTCGCACAATTAAGCTGAAATTTAAAAATCTCAATAAATGCAAAGCAGATATCTTTGTAGAGATGACGGCTGAAAGTACGAGAGTTGCTAATGAATTATTAGCTATACCATATATGGAAAGAAGAAACATGACAACGGCAAAAGTTGTTTCTTCGTTAAAATCTGCCCTCTTAAATCAGGTAATTCGGCATACTTGCTCTGCTACTGGAAGAAAAGCAAAACATTATAATGTTTTGCCGCCTGAAATCAACAAACAAAATTGGAAGTTGATGAAGGTTGGTGACACCTTTTCTCTATCATTCCCTACTGTTCAAGGAGAGAAAAGAGTTCCAGTAGAAGTAGCTTCCCGTCACTGGCAATACATCTTAGATGGTATTTTGTTAGGGGAGATAAGCTATGGGTCATTTAAACTTATCTGTCACAAGAATAAGTGGTATGCCTATGTGTCTATAACGGAGGATGTTCCAGAAGTAAAGGCACAGAAAAGGTTAGGTGTGGATAGAGGACAGAATCAAATTGCTGTAGTGGCTGGTTCTAAAGGATTCGGCAAGTTTTATTCAGGAAGAGAAGTAAAACATCGCAGACGCTATTTCCAAAAACGTAGAGAGGAATTGCAAAAAGCAAAAAAATTCCGTGCTTTAAAAAAATGGAATAAAAAAGAGCGTAGATGGATGGAAGCTATTAATCATACTGTTTCTTGTAGAATAGTGCGCTTTGCAGAATATCATCAAGCCGATGTAGTTATTGAAGACTTGGAAAGTTGCCGTAAAACTATGAAACAAAGAAAGAAAGATCGCTCAAATATGGGTCAATCTCGTCATAGTTGGGCTTTCTATTCTTTAGAACAAAAGTTAGATTATAAGTTGTCTTTAAAAGGATTAAGGATGTTAAAACGTCCTGCTCCTTATACTTCTAAAAGCTGTTCTAAATGTGGAGTATTGGGAAACAGAAAAGGGCATCATTTTAACTGTCCCAATGGACACTATAGCAACTCAGACTTAAATGCTTCGAGAAACCTAGCTCAATATGATGGTTTCTCTTGTCAGCTAGACCTAAAGAAAGCTGATTCTGTAATAGATTCAGTGGGTCTAGTTGATGCGGTACTTGGCAATCCGCCTAACTCTATGAAGCAGTTGCCCTTCGGGGTAAATGTGTAAATGGGAGAATCCCACGTATAAATGACGTGGGAGTGTCAAATCAAACTAAACCAAAGTTTATCCGACTCATTTAGGATTGCTATACTAACTATTAATTATTAATTATTAACTATTAGATTATGTCAAAAGTTCAGACTATTGCTCAAACTGCCACCGAAAAAGCTTCACAATTGGGAATTACAAAATTTGACATATATGGTTCGGCAATTGATCAAACTAGCGTACAAGTGTTTCAAGGTGAGCCAAAACAAGTAAAAGCTTCTCAGAAATCAAGTGTTATTGTGAGAGTCTGGAATGAAAAACAACAGATAGGTGTTACTTCTACTACTGACATTGATGCCGTGGGAATTGAATTAGCTTTGAAAACTGCCTTAGAAGCTAGTAACTTTGGTGTAACTAATTATGTACCAGATTTTAGTGATGAAGCAAAATTACCTTTGCCATCCGTAAATAGTGAATTAGGTAAGGCTTCTTTAGCTTCTGATTTAATTGATAAGTTATTGAAAATTGAAGCTGATTTGTTAAATTCTCATGAAGCGATCACATCCGTGCCTTATAATGGATTGGCAGAACAAGAAATAGAAAGATTTTATATTAACAGTGATGGTGCATTAAGGGAAGAAACTCGTTCTTTTTCCTCCATCTATTTATATACTACCACCGAAGAAGAAAATAGAAAACCCCGTAGCGGTGGTGCATATAAAGTAGCAAATACCTTACAGAAATTAGACATCGATGGTTGTTTTCAAGAAACTGTAGAAAAAACTATTAGTCATCTTAATTATGAACCAATAAAGTCAGGAAAATATCGAGTCGTTTTTTCACCTGAAGCCTTTTTAAGTTTATTAGGTGCATTTAGCAACCTCTATAACGCTCAAAATATTCTTGATAAACAAAGTTTATCAACTCCTGAATCATTGGGACAAAAAATCGCTTCTTCTTTACTGTCTGTCAGTGATAATGCTTTACATGAAGGAAATATTAGTGCAGAAACCTTTGATGGTGAAGGCACACCAACCCGTAATTTACCTATTATTGATAAGGGAGTTTTAGTGAATTTTTTACATAGTAGTGTAACTGCAAAAAGAATGAATACAACTCCTACAGGTCATGCTAGTATTGGAGCAAAAGTAAGTATTAGCCCCAATTATTATCATGTTTTTCGTGGAGAAGAGCCTACTACTCAATATAATTTAAATACGGCTGAAAATATCATTTTAATTGATGATGTTCAAGCATTACACGCAGGAGTCAATTCCTTACAAGGTTCATTTTCTTTACCCTTTGATGGTTGGTTAGTCAATCAAGGAGAAAAAATAAGCATTGAAGCCGCAACGGTAGCAGGAGATTTTCTTGATGTTTTAAAATCTATTATTTTTGTGGAAGAAACTCCCGAAGTTACTCCTAGCGGTGTTTGTCCTCGTATTTGGGTCGATAGTTTATCGATTACAGGACAATAAAAAACTGGCAATTATTTGATTTAAAGTTAAAAATATTCCCTTTTGAAGGAGTTATTTTCACAGTCAAGGTTAATTTTAATTTGTCTAGCCCTCACCTCCAACCCTTTTTCTCTAAGATGAGAGGATTTTTTTTGTAATTATTGATTCATTAATTAATAAAAAAAATATACTAAAAATGACTTTTTATTTCTTTCATTTCTTCCTCTGATAAAGGTTGAATAACAAATTGACAATTAAAACATTTTTCTGCTGCTTTTGTTAAAGTGTTGATAATTTCATCTAAAGATAAAGATTCGGGAATAATAGATTGAGGAGGTAGGCTGTTAAAAACCTTCTCAAACAGCTTTAAATCAGGCTTTAACATCATTGAACCATGCTGAAGGATAAATTTAGCCTTTTTAAGTTGTGCACTGCCAATAAATTTATGTCCATGGGAATTGACTAAATCTGCATTGGTGGCGAGTTTAAAACAATTTGGTGAGTTTAAATATAGCTTTTTCGGTTCTCCAAAATACAATTTTATTCCTAATTCTTTCCATCCTAAAATCAAAAATTGACAAATTTGTCGATAAACCTGATCTAAATTGCCCTCTAAATTAGATGTGATAACGGCATAAGTTAAATCTCCTTGATGTAATACACCTCTCCCACCACTAGGACGTTTCACTAAATCTAAAGATTTTCCTTGATAAGTTATATTTTGCCAATGATTTGGAAAATGATGTTTTTGACTAATACCCAAAGAAATGGCTACGGGATTCCATGTATAAAATCTAAGAGTGGGAGGATGATTATGATGTTGATGTTGTTTTAATAACCATTCATCAATCGCCATTTGTAATTTTCCATGTCCTTCGATTAAAGGTATAAAACGCCAAGTAGGTAGTTGCTTTTTGAGCATATTTAAAAAGTAGTAAAAATTAATAATAGTTAGGGAAATTTATATTTTCTCTGAGGAGGCGACAATAAAGCTAAACAAAAGATGCAGTAAAGGATTGAAGATGCGAATCCAAGGGGAGATCAAATATTTTCAGTTTTTATATTAATTACTATAGAAGAAGATGTTTCAACTTTTTCAATTTTATCATCATCATTTAAAAAATCAGTTTAATTTACCTAAGTATCCTTCTTTTATAATCTCACTCTTTTGATGTATTTATCCATACTTCTACAGCATCTTTGCTAATTAAAATAGCTTTTTCGTCCGTATCATCATCAGACAAGCAAGTAAATCAGGAAATTCGATTAAATAACCGCCACCATCTTCAGGAGATAATGGTTTTAAAAGATAAGAATAAAATAGCTTTTATTTTACTCATTAAATTTTTTATTAAATAATGATAAAAAATCTTTTAATTTCTGTAAATTTTCATCTTCAAAGTTCCAAATCTCTTTTTTATTAGTCATAATGTATTCAAAATTATTCATACTGCATTTTTTTCCTGCTTGTTTTCTTTCTTGATTAGAACAAGTATCATAACGAATATAAATATTAACCCAAAATTTATCAAAGTCTTTTTGTTTAATATTTCCACCTTGATTTTCTAAACATTTTTGCCAATCTTCAAGGCAATCTGCATGGGGTGAATCTTGAGATTTTATAGCTTTTAATACCGTTTCCAATTCTCCTTTTCCTTCAACATTAGTAAAATAAAAAGCTATTTTAATCTTATTACTAGGACTGGATACTTCAATAAATTCACTGGTATTTTTCAATATATTTATATCCGAAAAAACTGGATTTAAACAATTATTAATAAATTCTATTCTCTCCGCTACCGTGTAATTATCAATATCGATAATAATACCTAACTTATTAATTGGTTTTTTCAAATTACGAGCTTGTAAACTTTTGAGTTTTTCTATTAATATTTTTTCTGATAAACCGTCTAAAGTTTCATATTCATTAAGGATAATTTCCGTTTCGATTGGTAGATTGAGATAATTAATTAAAGCATCAAAAAAAATTCGATCGTTTTTGCTTTCAACAATAAGAATATTACTCACCTCTTAACCCGACTCCTCCTTCATGCTTTAAAGAATATTGCAAAACATCTAAATCTCTTTTTATACTCACAATTTGATTCGTTTTTTCATGTCTTGCTAATTCAAAATAAGCCCCTTCATTTGGATATTCTAAACCTACATCAGCAAAGGCTTTTATCATTTCTAAACTATGAGTTGTGGCAAAAATTTGAATATCTAATTCCATTACTAACTTAAACAAACTACGCCAAAATTCTCGTTGATTTTGATAATGAATACCGTTTTCTATTTCGTCAATTAAACAAACACTATTTTTACTATTAATGATTCTCAAAATTATGTCAAGTACTCGATTAAAGCAATCACCAAACAAAGAAATAGGTAAAAAGTTTTCCCCTTTTCTTCTTAAGTAAATATCTGGCTCATTTATGGTTAAACTTCTAATTTCTGCAATAGTAGGATCTAATTTTTGCAAAATATTTAAAATTTCACCAGATTTATCATTTAAGATTGCTAAATCAAAGTTTTTAGCCAATTCTCGATTTGATATTTTGGCAAGAGACAATACACAAAATATAGAGTTTTTTTCAAGCCATTGCATTAAATATTTAGAAATAATTTCGTGATTTTTGTTTATTCCTTGTCTTTTTATTGTAGAATGGCCTTTAACACCTTTTGATATGATTATATCGTTTCCTTGTGTTTTTATTTCATAATCTTCTTTAAAGTATAATTTACTATTTTCTTTGTCTATCAAATCAATCTCAGAATAAATAAACAATCTAAAAAAGTTTTGATAATTAAGAATGGAAATATGATCGTTTGAGCTATGTAATTCTATTTTATTTCCCGAATATATATTATTTAGTGATACTGTCGCTATTTCTTTGTCTCTTAATTTCCTTGTTGATTGGTTTGTATTTAATCTAACAGTTCGAGGAAATATAAAACTATTTATTTCTTCTTCGGTTTTTTCTTTAGTTGTACCTATTAACTCAATTTCTTTTTTAGTATTTCTATTCAAAAAAAAGTTTTCCCATGTAATTTCGGGGGATTTTTGATTAACAGAAGAAAACTCTTTTCTTAACTCTTTTAAAAAAAGAATACTTTGTGGTTCTGGTGATATATATATATAGCTTCTAATAAAGCAGTTTTACCAGAATTATTTTTACCACCAATTAAATTAACTCGTTGAAATCCCTCTATTTTTGTATCTTCAAAACAACGAAAATTTTTAATCTGAATATCAAGTAGCATATTTTTTTATTTCTTTACAAAAAAAAGTAGGGTGGGCAATGCCCACCGCAAAGTTAAATTACACAGTAGTTAACTCTTTTTGAGCCTTAACTTCAGTAGTTTCTGCTTCAGAAGGAGGAACTACTTGCCAGAATTTCGGTACATAATTCGCCCAATTATCTAAGATTAATTGACCTTTTTTACTACCTGTTTTTTCCACATGAATTGTGATTAATTCTTTTAATTGTGCCTCACCTTGCTCAGTACAAATACGCTGAATTTGGACGATTTCAGGGTTAACTTTAGGCTCAAAATTGCCCTCCTCATCTAAGAAGTAGCCTAAGCCTCCTGTCATACCTGCACCTATGTTACGCCCAACGCTTCCTAAGACAACGATTAACCCTCCTGTCATATATTCACAACAGTGATCTCCAGCACCTTCAATTACGGCTGTTGCTTTAGAGTTACGCACCCCAAAACGCTCTCCAGCTCGTCCATTGGCATATAATTCACCACCCGTTGCACCGTATAAGCAGGTATTGCCTAAAATGACGTTATCCGAAGCCTCAAAGGTGCATTCAGAAGGCGGTACAATGACGATCGAACCTCCATTTATACCTTTACCAACGTAGTCATTGGCTTCCCCTTCGAGATGAATATTCATGCCTTGAATGTTGAAAGCACCGAAACTTTGTCCAGCATAACCTTTAAAATTCAAGTTTAATTGACCATTAAAGCCCAAATTACCGTGATTTTTGGCGATAACCCCTGAAATTCTTGCCCCTACGGAACGATCAGTGTTAATAATCTTAATTTCTTTGGTAATCTTACCATGAGAATTAATTGCACCCATGATGTCAGCATCTGCTAAAATTTCATCATCTAAAACATGACCGTTAGTGTGAGTATCACCATGTTGCAACCAGTCACGGTTAGTTTTCGTGTCAGGAAGATTGGTTAAACAGTCGAGAATCAAGGCTTTTGTTTTAGTGAGTTTTGCATCGTGACGATAGGTTAATAAGTCTGCACGTCCAATAACTTCATCTAAACTACGATAGCCCAATTTAGCGAGAATTGATCGAACCTCCTCCGCTACAAAGTAAAAGAAATTAACCACATCCCCCGGCACACCAGAGAAACGCTGACGTAAACGCTCTTGTTGAGTGGCAACTCCTACAGGGCATTGATTGGTATGGCAAACACGAGCCATAATACAACCTTCTGCAATCATGGCAATGCTACCGAAACCGTATTCTTCAGCACCCATTAACGCCGCCATGACAATATCCCAACCTGTTTTTAAGCCACCATCGGCACGGAGTAAAACTCGATCGCGCAATTGGTTCTCTAATAAAGTGCGATGTACTTCAGTTACGCCCAATTCCCAAGGGCAACCTGCGTGTTTAATGGAACTTAAAGGAGATGCACCTGTACCACCATCATGACCAGAAATTTGGATTACATCCGCATTAGCTTTGGCGACACCTGCGGCGATCGTACCGATACCGATTTCTGCCACTAATTTAACGGATACTTTAGCAGAGGGGTTAATCTGGTGTAAATCGTGGATTAATTGAGCTAAATCCTCAATGGAATAGATGTCATGGTGAGGAGGAGGAGAAATTAAAGTTACCCCCGGTTTGGAAAGTCTCAAGGTTGCGATGTAATCACTAACTTTCTTACCCGGTAACTGCCCCCCTTCTCCCGGTTTTGCACCCTGTGCCATCTTGATTTCTAGCTGTTCACCACTCATTAAATACTCAGGAGTGACACCAAATCGCCCTGATGCAATTTGTTTGATAGCTGAGGTGGCACGATCGCCATTTTTCAAGCCTTTTAAGATAGGAAAACGAGGGCTTTTGCCTTCTTCATTCACATCATCAATGGGAGTATAACGGTTAGTATCTTCTCCACCTTCTCCAGAATTGGATTTACCACCGATGCGATTCATGGCAATAGCAAGGGTTTCGTGAGCTTCTTTGCTTAACGCCCCTAAAGACATACCCCCCGTACAAAAGCGTTTGACAATGTCTTCTACAGGCTCAACATCATCGATAGAGATAGAATTTCGATCACTCTTAAACTCCAATAAATCCCTTAAAGCAGTGGCAGGGCGCTCTTGCAGATACTTGCGATAAAATTCATAATGATCATAACCTTCCTGTTTCCCGTAGGCTGAAACCGCTTTATGTAGAGATTTTGCCATTTCGGGGGAATTCATGTGATATTCACCACCTTTTTTATAATTGACATAGCCGTAGTTTTCTAATTTTTTGCCTTGTAATTCAGGGAAGGCTTTTTGATGGAAAGAAACAACCTCGTTAGCCACTTCTGGAAGGTTTAAACCACCTACACGGCTAGTTGTGCCTTTGAAAGCTAATTCCATCACATCTGCACCTAAACCGATACACTCAAAAATCTGCGCACCATGATAGGAAGCCAAGAGAGAAATCCCCATTTTCGACAAAATTTTGAGTAATCCTGCCTCTACTGCTTTACGATAGCGTTCTAAGGCTTCAGACTCGGTTATTTTCTCGATTTTCTCGGTTTCCATCAGTTTTTGAGTTTTGCTGTCGTGCCACCAATCAGAAACGGATTCTAAGGCTAGGTAAGGGCAAACTGCGGATGCACCAAAACCGATTAAACAGGCGAAGTGATGAGTACTCCAACATTGGGCTGTGTCAGCAATAAGAGAGGTTTTTAAGCGTAATCCTTCTTTGATTAAGTGTTGATGTACTGCACCCATAGCGAGGAGAGAGGGGATATAAGTAGTCTCACTGTCAATTTTACCCTCAATTCGATCGCTCAAAATCAGGATTTTATGCCCTTCTAATACCGCTTTAGTGGCATCTTTACATAATTTTTCTAAAGCTAATTTTAAGCCGTTTGGTCCATCACTGAGGGGATATAATGTTGATAATTCATAAGTCTCGAAATCTTCAGCCTTGATTTTTGCTAATTCACCCCGTGACAATACAGGGGATTCTAACCAAAAAGTATGGGCATTTTCGGGTTTGATATAGAGTAAATTACCTCTTTCTCCTAAGTGCATCTGTAATGACATTACCAAACTTTCCCGTAAAGGGTCAATAGGAGGATTGGTAACTTGAGCAAAACGCTGTTTAAAATAGTCGTACAATAAACGAGGTTTATCGGATAACACTGCTAAGGGAATGTCGTCACCCATGCAGAAGGTTGCTTCTTTACCATCCCTTGCCATGTCGGCGATAATGATTTCTACGTCTTCAGCAGTGTAGCCAAAGGCGGTTTGCTGTTGTAATAATTTCTGTTTTTCTTGTAAAGGTAAAGGGGTAATGGGCTGTTTTGGTAACTCTAAGCGATAATCTTTCAACCATTGCCCATAAGGTTTTTGAGAAGCAATTTGTTGTTTGATTTCCCAGTTTTTGAGGATTTTATTATGTTCTAAGTCCACCACAATCATCTGACCGGGGCCTAGTTTGCCTTTTTCGATAATTTCTGATTCGTCTAAGTCAACAACTCCTGTTTCTGAACCAACTACCACATAACCATCTTTTGTGATAGCATAACGGGCAGGACGTAAGCCATTTCGATCAAGACAAGCACCTACGGTTTTACCTTCACTGAAAGCGAGTAAAGCAGGACCATCCCAAGGCTCTTTTAATCCGCTATAGTAATGATAGAAGTCGAGAATTTCGGGATATTTTTCTAATTCTGGTTGATTTTCGTAGGCTTCAGGTACAAGAATCATTAAGGCTTCGGGAATACTGCGACCTGTACGCACTAATAATTCTAAAGAACTATCGAGGTTGTAAGAGTCACTATTCGCCATGTTAACAACGGGAGTAACGCCGTCAAATTCTTCATCACTCCAACCCGGTAACTCTAAATTGGCTTCCCTTACCGTCATCCAGTTAATATTACCGATGAGGGTGTTAATCTCGCCGTTATGCCCTAAAACTCGCATGGGCTGAGCGAAAGGCCATTTTGGTACGGTATTGGTACTAAAACGACGATGATACACCGCAAAACGGCTTTCGTATGCAGGGTTACTTAAATCTAAGTAAAATTTTTCTAAGACATCTCCTTGTACTAATCCTTTATAAACTATGGTACGACAGGAGAAAGAACAGATATAGAAGTTATCGCTCAATTTTTTACCTACTCTTGATCGTGCTACATATAATCTTCGATCAAGTTCATCTCCTTGATAATGAGTATCTCCTGAAGTAACAATAATTTGTTCAATGCGGGGCTGATTTGCTTTTGCTTGTTCTCCTAATACATCTGAATTTACAGGTACAGTACGCCAACCGAGGGTTTTTAAACTCTCCACGGCAACCATTTCTTCTACATATTTGCGCCCTTCTTCGGCTTCCTTCTCATCTTGGGGTAAAAATACCATACCCACCCCCCATTCTTCACAAGAAGGCATTTCAATTTTATTTTCTGTAAACCACTGTTTAAAAATTTCTACGGGAATACCAGTCATAATACCCGAACCATCTCCCGTTTCTCTGTCAGCACCACAGCCCCCTCGATGTTCCATGCAGTGTAAGGCTTTTAGGGCTTCTTTAACTAATTTATGGGATTGACGATTATTTTGATAGGCGATAAAACCAACACCACAAGCATCTCTTTCTTCCACTAACCAAGGTTGTCCTTGAAAGGGAGTTAAACTATTATCAATATTTGTCATTATATCTTGACCTTGCATACTTAGATTCGTTATATTACTACCTATTGGTTATTAAAACTTAGTAACAAAGAATACACTGGTTTTACTATATTTATAACCATCGATCGTGATTGCTTCTATTATAAAGAATTGTTAAGTATTTTTTAAGATTTGCGACTATTATTTTTCTTGATATTATGAAGATGTATGGTGTTGATATATAGAATCATGATTTTCAAAAAAGGGAATCAGAGAGGTTTAGGATTTTACTGTAGCTCCAAAATCTGATATTAATAAATCTTTTAAAACTGATTTGAGATCATCACAGGGAATACTTTTTTGTGTCACACTGCCTAAATGAGCATCTTTGCCGACTTTTCCTCCTGTAAATAAATTAACACCTTCTACTACTTGTCCATCTTTTTTAGCTTTTGTTCCCATTAAACCTATATCACCTGCTTGAGCTTGTCCGCAAGAGTTGGGGCAACCTGTCCAATGAATACGTACTCTTTCAGGTATATTTAATTCCGTATCTAATTCTTGGGCTAATTTCAATCCTCTTTGCTTAGTTTCTACTAAGGCAAAATTACAATAACGAGCACCTGTACAGGAAATGAGCGATCGCACTAGAGGAGAAGGATTGACGGGATATTGTTGTAAAATAGGTTCAGCTAAAAAGGCTTCTACTTTTTCATCAGCGACAAAAGGAATAATAAAATTTTGCTCTACAGTTGCCCGAATTTCACCATTACCATAAACATCTGCTAAACGAGCTATATCATACATTCCCTGAGCGTTTAAATGTCCTACGGGGATATGTATGCCAATATAACTATAACCCTCTTGGATTTGAGGATGGACTCCTAAATGATCTCGTTTTTCCATAGTATATTCATCTTTCGGGGCGGCAAAATAGAGAGATTTACCTAACTTTTTTTCTACTTCTATGCGAAATCGATTCATACCCCATTTATCAACCAACCACATTAAACGAGATTTACCCCGATTTTCTCTTAAACCTTCCTCTAAGCCATTTTCACTATAAACTTTTAAAATAGCTGCGGATAACTCGATGACTTCATCGTTAGGTTTCACCCAGACATCCATAGGTATCGCTTCTGCACAACGTTGAGCTGATAAATAACCACCAATTAAGACATTAAAGCCAAATTCACCATCTTTAAAAGCAGGAATAAAAGCAATATCATTAATTTCTGCATGGATAGAATTATCCCTAGCACCATCAACGGCAATATTTAATTTGCGGGGTAAATTGCTAAACTCATAACTACCCTGCCCTTTATTAGTGATTAAATCCTGTAACTTTTGATTTAATTCCCTGGTATCAAATAATTCATCAGGATCAATTCCCGCTACAGGCGAACCTGTTAAATTACGAACATTATCCATCCCAGACTGAATGGAAGTCATACCCACCGCCTCTAATTTTTGGAAAATGTCGGGAATATCTTCTAAATGAACACCCCTTAATTGTATATTTTGACGAGTGGTAATATCTGCACTGCCATCATCTCCGTAACGTTCAATAATCTCTGCCAAAGTACGCATTTGTTCACTACTAAGAATCCCATTAGGTATACGTAATCGCAACATGAATTTGCCCGGTGTTACAGGACGAAAAAAAATACCTAGCCACTTTAAACGTATAATTAAATCATCTTCTTCCATTGCCTCCCAACCCATTTGAGCAAAAGATTCTAACTCTTGTTTCACATCTAAGCCATGTTTTGCTGCTTTAACTTTTTCAATTTTATTTAATTTAACTTTTGTATTAGTAGCAATCGTCATGCTGTAACCTCTTTTAATATAGATTTAGGATATTGATTAAATAATTGATTTACGAGTTTAATTAGTAAGTCTTATGAACAACAGATTATAAATTTAGCTCTTAATATTTTGTAACGTTTAATACTGAATATCCTTATACAAACCACTTTTGCATAAATTTTATGGATTTTTTACATCGAAAATAATAACAAAAAAAGTTAAAAAATAACTATAAAAAATGATTTTTGGTTAGTTTTAATTATAAATATTGTTTTTACTTTAAAATACTTAACTTTATGATAAATTTTACTGAAACAAGATGTATAAAACTCAAAAAATCCGTTATTTTTCAAGATCTGTGCAAAATCTCAGTAAAATAGATTGATTATCTAAAAATAAAAAAAGAAGGAGATAATTTTGGTTAATATAGTATCATTTAAAACTACAAAATCAGAACAAATTTTTACCGCCGCTCAAAAACTCATGCCAGGAGGTGTAAATTCTCCCGTGAGGGCTTTTAAATCTGTAGGTGGACAACCTATTGTTTTCGATAGAGTCAAAGGGGCTTATATTTGGGATGTGGATGAAAATAAGTATATCGATTATGTTGGCTCATGGGGACCTGCAATTTGTGGACACGCTCACCCTGAAGTTATTGCTGCCTTACATGAAGTTTTAGAAAAAGGTACAAGTTTTGGAGCACCTTGTGTCTTGGAAAATATTCTCGCTGAGATGGTTATTGATGCCGTGCCTAGCATTGAAATGGTTCGTTTTGTCAATTCGGGTACTGAGGCTTGTTTGTCCGTGTTACGCTTAATGCGTGCTTATACAGGTAAAAATAAGATCATCAAATTTGAAGGATGTTATCATGGTCATGGTGATATGTTTTTAGTACAAGCAGGTTCTGGAGTTGCAACCCTTGGTTTACCTGATTCTCCCGGTGTACCTAAATCCGTTACCGCCGACACTTTAAATGCTCCCTATAACGACTTAGAAGCGGTTAAAAAGCTATTTGCTGAACATAAAGGAGAAATTGCTGGGGTTATTTTAGAAGCTGTGGTAGGAAATTCTGGCTTTATTCCTCCTGATGCTGGTTTTCTTGAAGGTTTAAGAGTTATTACTCAAGAAAATGACGCTTTATTAGTATTTGATGAAGTAATGACTGGTTTTCGTATTGCTTACGGTGGTGTACAAGAAAAATTTGGTGTTACTCCTGATTTAACTACTTTAGGCAAAGTTATCGGTGGTGGGTTGCCCGTTGGTGCTTATGGTGGTAAAAAAGAAATTATGGCATTAGTTGCACCATCAGGTCCTATGTATCAAGCTGGAACTTTATCAGGTAATCCTTTAGCTATGACAGCAGGTATTAAAACTTTAGAATTATTGCAAAAACCCGGCACTTACGAATATTTAGAAAAAATTACTAATCAATTAATTACTGGTTTATTAGACATCGCTAGAAAAGCAGGTCATGAAGTAACTGGTGGTAATATTAGCGGTATGTTTGGACTATTTTTTACTGGTAATCCTGTCCATAACTATAGTGATGCAAAACACGCTGATACGGTTAAATTTGGACGTTTTCACCGAGGAATGTTAGAAAGAGGAATTTATTTAGCACCTTCTCAATTTGAAGCTGGGTTTACTTCCATAGCTCATACAGAAGCTGATATTCAACAAACTTTAGCTGCCGCCGAAGAAGTACTTAATACAATTAATAATTAACAATCCTCTAGTCTTTCTGTCTCTTACCTTCATCGAAAAATTTATGTAAAATTCAGGTAAGGTATAAGTTACAAACAATTTTTAGATTCTGTGGTTATGATTTCTACTTTTTCATAACCCGCAGTTTGCATTAATTTAGTAATTAAAATTATCGCTTTTTCGTTGGCTTGATCTAATATTTTCTGCTGACAGGCGGTTTCTTTTATTTTTGCTAACGTTTGACGCTGTGCCTGAGTTTGTAATTCTGGAGCAACATCAGGACCTAAATTGAGAAAACCTCGATCATAATCATATACTTGAGATTGATTTACATCGATTTTTTCGTCTAAAATTTCTGGTGAAGGTAATGTTATTTTTAGTATATCTCCCACCATAACAACATTTGTTTCACTTATTTTACTTAAATCTAATCCTGCTTCTATCTCTCCTCTTGCGACATAAAGTAAATTAGTTTCACCGATGACGAAATTACCTAGCCTTCGACTGGATGAAGTGGGTATAATGGCATCCATGATAAACTTTGTTGTAGTTAATTCACTTAAAGTTTGAACTTGTTTAACTATTAAGTGAGGGTTATTTATTTGCGGTGGTGTAATTTCGTGATGAAAAATCTGAGTTATATTTTTAATCATCTCCTTTGTAATTTTCCCAGCACTAAAAATACCTAAAAGAATAATTAAAGTTAAACTACCGCTAGTTATCAAAGCAGTATTTTTCAAAATACGAGAATTAAAAATAAATGATTTAGAAATATTCATCACAAGCAAGGGTACTTTTTGTCAATCAGAATATTATAACAAGGTATTTTTGCTAACAGATGAGTAGTAAAATATTTGAAGAGAATTACCAAGCCCGATTAAAATAAAAACTTGCTAATTGGACGAGATAAATTGATTAAATCCTCTGTTTTAGGGGAATATATACTAAATTTTTATGATAACTGAAAAAATTTTTGGCAAAAAAAATCCTGTTATTGGTGTTGTTCATTTATTACCGTTACCTACTTCTGCTAGATGGGGTGGGAATTTAAGAGATGTAATTCGTAGAGCAGAGCAAGAAGCTACGGCTTTAACCGCAGGTGGTGTTGATGGTATTATTATCGAAAATTTTTTTGATGCTCCTTTTACTAAGGATAATGTAGATCCCGCCACCGTAAGTGCTATGACTTTGATTGTCGATCGCATTATGAACCTTGTTATGTTACCTATCGGTTTAAACGTATTGCGTAATGATGCTAAAAGTGCTTTAGCGATCGCTTCTTGCGTAGGAGCAAATTTTATTAGAGTTAATGTATATACAGGAGTAATGGCAACAGATCAAGGTTTAATTGAAGGAAAAGCTCATGAAATTCAACGTTATCGCCGAGAATTAGGGGAAGATATTGCAATTTTTGCGGATGTTTTAGTGAAACACGCACGTCCTTTAGGCACACCAAATTTAACTACTGCGGTGCAAGATACCATCGAAAGAGGTTTAGCTGATGCGGTAATTTTATCAGGTTGGGCAACGGGTTTACCTCCTAGCATAGAAGACTTAGAGTTAGCACAGTCCGCAGCGAAAGGAACACCAGTATTCATTGGTAGTGGTGCAACTCCAGATAATATCGCCGATTTAATGACTTTTGCTGATGGTGTGATTGTCTCAAGTTCTTTAAAACGTCATGGCAGAATAGACGAAACTATTGATCCATCAAGGGTTTCACAGTTTATTGAGGCGGCACAAACACCGATGGTTTCATCTAATCCTTCGACTTCTACCCTCACAAAAACCGTTAATCAAACCTAATAAACTAAACGGAAGAAAATACTAAAAAATCAATCACAATAAAGATTTCAATATTGCAAGAGTGCTTATTACCCATTACCTAAACTCTTCCTCTATTTAATTGTTAAAATTCAAATACTTATTAATTTAATTCTATATAGATAATTATTATGATTCGTCGTCGTCGTAACTTGCCGTGGATTCAACGCTACTCCCGATTTTTAATTGGTGCGATCGCCATTATTGGTTTAATTTTAACAATATATTTAACTATTATAAAATTAAGTGGAGGAGAAATCGCTTGTACCGCAGATAGTGCTAGTGGTTGTAATAGCGTCTTAGATAGTGCTTATGCTTATCCTCTTGATCCTCAAGGTAAAACAGGACCACCTTTAAGCATATTTGGATCATTAGCCTATCTTACTATGGCAATATTAGCATTAGCTCCTTTATTTATCAACTCTGATCAAAATAAAGAATTAAGACAAAAATTAGAAAAGTCTTCTTGGTGGCTAATGCTAGTTGTTACCTTTACTATGGCGGCTTTTAGCAGTTATTTAATGTATGTTTTAGCATTTAAACTACAAGCAGTATGTCCTTACTGTATCGGTTCGGCATTCTTTTCCTTTACTCTATTAACATTAACTATTATTGGTCATGATTGGGAAGATATGGGACAAATTTTCTTTACAGGTATTGCTGTTGCTTTGATTACCCTTGTTGGTGCGTTAGGAGTTTATGCAAATGTTAACACTACCACAGTAAGCGATCCGAATATTGAATTAGCAGCTGGAGAAAAAATAGCTATTCCTCAAGCACAAACTGCACCACAACCTCCTCTAGGATGGGAAATAACTACCACTTCAGGAGTCGCTGAAATTGCCTTAGCAAAACACTTGGCTTCTAAAGGTGCGGTGATGTATTCTGCTTATTGGTGTCCTCATTGTTATGAGCAAAAACAGCTTTTTGGTAAAGAAGCATTTAAAGAAGTTGGCAAAGTGGAATGTGATCCAAAAGGTATCGCACCAGCACCTCAAAAGTGTGTTGATGCTAAAATTCGTGCCTTTCCTTCTTGGGTAATTAATGGAGAATTGCATGAGGGAGTGCAAACTTTAGAGGAGTTAGCTAAGTTAACAGATTACAGTGGTAAAACTAATTTTAAATATAGAATGCCGTAAATAATTAACAATTAACAATTAACAATTAATTCACCTCTCTTCTTCTAGTCTCCTAGTCTCTTAACTCCTCTCTATTTTAACCTTTCCCAAGTTAATTCTTGATTATGACATTGCCAACGGATTAAGTTAGCTGGGGAATTTATGTGTAAAGTTGGCAAATTTACAGCTTTGCGAGGGGCATCGGTGACAAGGGCGATCGCCTGTTTGACATCACAAATACCCCATTTAACCAAATTTTTTGCACCGATAAATAAAGGTAAAGTAGTGCCAGATAAAGTACCGTCAGGTAATCTAGCCGTACCATTTTTGACTTCAATCATGCGATCATCCCAAGGATAAAAACCATCATTTAAACCGATGGGTGATAAGGCATCACTGACTAAAAAAATTCCCTCTTGATAATTACTAGCTTGTAAAATCAGTTTTAACATTGTCTGACAAACATGATTACCGTCAGCGATTAAACCACAATAAACATCAGGATTAATAATAGCTTCTCCCAATAATCCACATTGTCGATGATGAAGAGTAGGCATGGCATTAAAAGCGTGTGTTACCATAGAAGCACCTTGATTAAAAGCATTTTGAGCTTGTTGTGCCGTTGCTTGAGAATGTCCTAAACTAACTACAATGCCATGAGAATGCAAAAAAGGAATAATTTGCCCAGTGGTATCTAATTCGGGGGCAAGGGTGATAATTTTAACGATGTTAGTATATTCCCCTAAAACTTCCTTCACGTTATCTAAAGTTAAAGGTAATAAATATTGGGCAGGATGAGCACCTCTTTTATCATAATTTAAAAAAGGTCCTTCCAAATGAACTCCGATTATTTCCGCCTGTTGAGATTTTTTTGGAAAATTTATATACTCATTAATTACCTTTAAAGATTGATGAATTTTTTTTACTGAAGTTGTTACTATAGTCGGCAAAAATTGATCTACTCCTTCTTTCCATAAATAAGTACAAATTTCGTTAAGTTTATCTATATCATTAATAGTTAAATCAGGAAAAGCTAAGCCCAAACAACCGTTAATTTGTAAATCTACTCCTCCCAAAGAAAGCCAATCACCTTGCAAGTCTAAATCTTTTTTAGTATAAAAATTAGAATCTTGAATGGAGGTAATTATATCATTTTCAATGATGATTGTTTGTAAATTTTTATAACCAATTAATTTAGCATTCGTGATAACTTTATTCATATTTTTTATTACTTTTATCTTTTATATATTAACTCTTCTAATTTATTCAACCTCTAAAGAGTATTTTTATATATTGTCTATTAATTTTGTTTATTTTTGAGAAAAAAAACGCAAATTTGACATATAATAAAGAAGGTTGACCTACTGAGTTATGCAAGAGAGAGAAATCGATGATCGAAATGAAGGTAGCGGCAATAGCTTTAGATGCTGTGACTCGTAGTCCTATTGTACTTTTGAAAGATGCTTCTGAACGCCGTGCCTTACCTATATATGTAGGGCAAGAACAAGCTAAATCTATCATTGGAGTTTTAGAGCAACAACACGCACCTCGCCCCCTTACTCATGATTTGATGGTTAATGTTTTTTCTGCATGGAATTTGAAATTAGACAAAGTTATTATTAATTCACTACAAGACAATACTTTTTATGCTTTATTATGTATGAAATTGGGTAAAAAAGAGAAAAATATTGATTGTCGTCCTAGTGATGCCATCGCTATTGCAGTACGTATCGGATGTCCGATTTGGGTAATGGAAGAAGTACTTTTAGATGCCTCAATTCCTGTTGATAGAGAAGCTGATGAGGAAGAAAGAGAGGCTTTTCGAGATTTTGTCGCTAATTTGAGCCCAGAGGAATTAATTCGTCGTGCCAGAAAAACCAGTGAAGAAAGTTAAGCTCAAAAACATCACAAGAATTAATTTTTTAATTTTAAATTTCTTTTTTGGAGATGTCTATTTATCTGTTGAAGATAGAGATATAAATTCCTTATAGTTATAAATAATAAAATTGAGATGAAATATCGGCGTTTTGGAAAAACTGAATTAAATTTATCAGTTTTTTCTCTTGGTTTAATGAGGTGTTGTTATTCCCAATCTCAGTTATTAGAAACAGTTAAAAAAGCTTTGGAATTAGGAATAAATCATTTTGAAACTGCAAGAGGTTATGGTGATAGTGAAATATTTTTAGGATTAGCGTTAAACAAGTTAAATATTCAGCGTGAAAAGATATTTATTACCACAAAATTTACTCCTATTGATGATGGTAAAATTGTTCAACAATGGTTAGATGAATCTTTATCTCGTTTAGGAGTTGATTATATAGATAATATCGCAATTCATGGGATTAATACTTGGCAACATTTAGATTTATTAACTAAAGAGAATAGTTTTTTAACAGTTTTACAAGAAGCAAAAAAACAAGGAAAAATAAAACATATTGGTTTTTCAACTCACGGTAGTTTAGAACTAATTTCAGCTACAATTTTTACAGGTTTTTTCGAGTTTATTAATCTACATTATTATTTTTTTTTTCAACGTCATATACCGATAATTGAATTAGCTAAACAACAAGATTTAGGAATTTTTATTATTTCCCCAGGGGATAAAGGAGGACGTTTATATCAACCTTCAACAAAATTAAGCCAAATTTGTCAACCTTTTACTCCTTTACTTTTAAATTATCGTTTTCTTTTCAGTCATCCTCAAATTACTACTTTAAGCGTTGGTGCGAGTAATGCGGATGATTTAATTATGCCTTTATCTGTTGCTAATGATGATGGGGAGTTAACAAATTTAGAAAAAGAAACATTAACAAAAATAGATCAAAATTTGAGAAATACTTTAAAAACAGATCATTGTTTACAGTGTTATCAATGTTTACCTTGTCCTGAAAATATTAATATCCCAGAAATTTTGAGATTACGTAATTTAGGAGTAGGATTAGACATGACTGATTATGCTAGTTATCGTTATCAGATGCTAGAAAATGCAGGACATTGGTTTTGGGGCAAAAAAGGTGATAAATGCACAGATTGTGGCGAATGTCTGCCAAAATGTCCAGAAAGTCTTAATATCCCAGAATTATTAAGGGATAGTCATATTAGATTTAATGGTAGTGCAAGAAGACGTTTATGGGAATAAATAAGTAGTAATACTAGATCTTTTGCAAAATAAAAAATACAATTAAATTAAGAAAATTTATAGTTAATTCTCCTAACTATTCCAAAAGTCCCTATTGCTTGATTTCTGTAAGAAGTCTGCTATATAATTTTAAATTATGATTGATATTCAACAACATCGACAACAATTTTCTGGTTTAAAAGATAAATTCTATTTTAACTTTGGTGGTCAAGGGATTCTACCACAATCGGCTTTACAAAAAATAATTGATAGTTATAAATATATTGATCAAGTTGGCCCTTTTGGCTTAAAAATTAATACTTGGATACAAGAAAATATTGCCGCTACTAAAAAAGCTATTGCCCAAGAAATTGGAGTAATACCAGAAACAATTACTTTAACAGAAAATGTAACTGCCAGTTGTAATATTCCTTTATGGGGAATTTCATGGCAGAAGGGGGAGGAAATTTTGTTAACCGATGCGGAACATCCGGGTATTTATGCTATTGTTAAAGAAATTAGTAGCCGTTTTGGGGTTAAGATTGTTACTTGTCCGATTATCGAAACTCTTAATGAAGGTAATCCGATAGAAGTTATCAAAAATTATCTAACAGGGAATACCCGATTAGTAGTGATTAGTCATATTCTTTGGAATACTGGGCAAATTTTACCGTTAAAAGAAATAGTGTCAGTATGTCACAATTATCCTCATAGTCAACAAAAAATTCAAGTATTAGTTGATGGTGCACAATCGGCTGGAAGTTTACCCTTAAAATTGCTAGAATCCGAGGTTGACTTTTACGGTTGTACAGGGCATAAATGGTTATGTGGTGCTTCGGGTATTGGTTTTCTTTATGTTAGACAAGATTTAATTTCTTCTTTGCCTCCTACTTTCATTGGTTGGCGTGGTTTAAATTACTCGAAAACAGATTTACCTTTTTCGGATGACGGTAGCCGTTATGAAGTAGCAACTTCCGCTTATCCTTTATATGCTGCATTACAAGAGGCGATCGCTGTTCATCAACAATGGGGTACAATAGAGCAACGTTATGATCGTATTTGTGAATTAAGCAGTTATTTATGGAAGGAATTAGCAAAAATAGACGGCATTGAATGTTTAAAACATACAGCACCAGAATCAGGATTAGTATCTTTTTATTTAAGAAATGGGAAAGATGCGAATAAAATAGTTAAAATTTTAGAAGAGAAGGGATTTTATTTACGTACTTTACTTAATCCTTATTGTATCCGAGCTTGTGTTCATTATTTGACTTTAGATATAGAAATTGAGGCATTAGTTAAAGCGATTAGAGATGAAAATTAGTGTTAAAGTTAAGCCTAAGTCAAAACAACAAAAAATTGAGCAAAATTTAGA
The DNA here is from genome assembly GCF_001548095.1 of Geminocystis sp. NIES-3708. Lineage (NCBI taxonomy): Bacteria > Bacillati > Cyanobacteriota > Cyanophyceae > Chroococcales > Geminocystaceae > Geminocystis > Geminocystis sp. NIES-3708. Next base: position 2,978,991 of record NZ_AP014815.1, read on the forward strand.
AGGTATTTGGATTATCAATTTAAAATCTGCACCTATTAATGGTAAAGCAAATCAAGAATTAATTAGTATGATAGCTGAAGAATTTTCAGTCAAAAAGTCACAAATCAAGATTAAATCTGGATTATCTAATCAAAATAAAATTGTGGAAATTGATAACCTTTAATTAAACTAAAATATATTTAACTTGCATCTTTAAAAAATAGCAAAAATAAAACAATAAAAACAAAAAATTTGTTTATTGTCTATTGCCTACTCTCATAACTATATTTTTTATCAATCCCTCATTAAGGATTTCTCAATCTGTCTTCTAATTCTGATTTATCATTAATAATCTCAAAAATATTCCCCATATTTGTTAAATCAAATAACATTTTAAGCTGATCATTTAGTGACATTAAAAATAATCTACCTCCACTAGCACGAATCATTTTTAATATTAATACTAAAGCACCTAAACCAGAACTATCCATAAAAGTAACTTTCTTGAAATCAATGAGAATAACATTAACCCCTTCATCTATTAATTCATTGATTTGTTGTCGAAATTGAGTGGATTTGGCATTATCAAGAATACCTTCAGGACGAAGAACTTTAACTTTAGGTAACATAAATAAATAGATTTTGTTGTCAATAATAATTAGTATGATAGCGAAAATCAGATTAATTGAAATTATTTAATTATTAATAATTAATTTAAGAGATTATTAACTGGGATTTTTTTGATATGATTTGACTAAGATTGGGATAAAAACCCATGCAGCGAAGATTAATAGTGCAATAAAGCCAAATTTAGCTATTAAGCTGATTAATTGACTTAAGGGGATAATCATACCCACAAAATAAGCCAAAGTCACAACAATTACACCCCAAATCGCTGCTCCCATAAAATTATAGAATAAGAATTTAGGATAAGGCATTTCGACAATTCCAGCGATAGGTCCAGCAAAAATCCTTAATAATGTGATAAAACGACCAAAAAAAACAGCTTTAGCGGCATTTTCTACAAATTTGTCTTTTGCTTTTTCTACCTCTTCATCAGGAAGGCGGAAAAAACGAGATAGTTTAAGCAAAAATTGCCAACCACCAATTCTACCAATCCAATAACCAAAATTATCTCCTGTTACTGCACCAGCAATGGCTGTAAGTAAAACTAACCAATAGTTTAATTCTCCACTCCCTGCCAAAAATCCGCCAATGATGGTGATTGTTTCCCCCGGGATAGGAATTCCTGTATTTTCGATAGCAATACCAGCAAAAACAGCCCAATAACCATAAACAGTTGCCAATTCTTTAAGTTGTTCGAGTGAAAAAAAATCCATTATATAATTCAGTGAAGAGTTAAAAGGAAAAGACTAAGAGAGTAGAAGATGAAGAGAAAGTATTTTTTTCTTCTCTTTTGGCTTCTGTGATTGTTAATTGTTAATTATTCATTAATTATTAGCTATACCTATCGAGAAGAGATTGTAACCCGCCATCAAATCCTGAGCCTACAGCATTAATACGCCATTCTCCATCTTTGTTATATACTTCCGCCATAATCACGGCAGTTTCTGTGGAAAAATCTTCTGTTAAGTCATAGCGTAAAATTTCTTCTTTAGTTTGTACATCTACTAAGCGAATATAAGCATTAGTAACTTGTCCAAAATTTTGATGTCTTTTATCAGCATCATAAATCGTTACCGCTATAACAATTTTAGCTACATCAGAAGGCACTTTGCGCAAATCGACAATTAAACCTTCGTCATCTCCTTCTCCTTCTCCTGTGCGATTATCTCCTAAAAGTTTGACAGATTGATCAGGATCTGGACTAATTAGGTTATTGTAAAAAATGAAATGTTTATCAGAAACTAATTTTTCGTTAGCACCCACAAGAAATAAGGAAACATCTAAATCAAAGTCTCCTCCTGTATCTGTTGCGTTTGTATCCCAACCTAAACCGATAAATCCTGCGACTAGGCTTGGTGCAACTTTAGCTAATGAAATTCTTTGTCCTTTTTGTAGTGAAATAGCCATAATCTAATTTATATGAAATTTAGTGAACTTATTAGTCAATTATCCCCTCAAAGTCACAGTCTTAATCAAAACCCTGATGTTAATCCTGATCTTTATCATATCATGGCGATCGATCAAGCAAAGGTAAATACATTAAGCTATATTGAAGGGGAAAAGTTTGCAAAAATGGTAGCTGTTACCACCGCTTCTGCTCTTATTCTACCATTAGATTTATCCTTACAAGAACTAGCCACTCAAAGAGGAATTGCTTGGTTATCTTCTAGTTATCCCCGTCTTACTTTTGCCCAAGCGATTAATCTGTTTTATCAACCCTTTCAACCTGAACCACAAATTCATCCTACGGCTGTCATTGCCGATGATGTCACATTAGGTAAAAATGTTTCTATTGCGGCTCATGTTGTCATCGAAAAAGGCGTTACTATTGGTGATAATGTCTCTATCTTCCCCAATGTGGTGATTTATCCCCATGTTATTATTGGCGATCGCACTTTAATTCATGGTAATGCGACTATCGAAGAAAGAAGTCAAATTGGTAATGATTGTGTGATTCATAGCGGTGCAGTTATTGGTGGTGAAGGCTTTGGCTTTGTGCCGATTCCTGAAGGTTGGTATAAAATGCAACAATCAGGCTACGTGGTGTTAGAAAATGGAGTAGAAATTGGCTGCAATAGTACAATCGATCGCCCTGCTGTAGGTATAACTCGCATCGGAAAAAACACCAAATTAGATAATTTAGTCCATGTGGGACATAATGGTGATATTGGAGAAAACTGTGCTTTAGCGGCTCAAGTGGGTTTAGCTGGAGGAGTAAAATTAGGTAATCGAGTTATTTTAGCAGGACAAGTAGGTGTTGCGAACCAAGTACATATCGGTGATAGTGCGATCGCATCTGCCCAAACAGGGATACATAACGATGTCAAAACAGGAGAAACAGTTTCAGGCTCTCCAGCAGTTAATAATCGATTATATTTAAAAGTATCGGCTATTTATAAGAAACTACCTGAAATTTATAAAATAGTGAAAGAATTGCAAAAGAAAAATAGCTAATCATCATTACTCCGAAAAATCAACTAAAAATTTCAATATATTATAATAATATTTTATATTTGTTGTATTTTTGACATCAATACAATATAATTTATGTAATATGACTTCCGTTGATAGTGAAAACAGAAATTATGATTAAATTTTCTCAGAATCACAACATCAAATTTCAACAGAATTTTTCTTTCTATAACTTAATCAATAATTTTCTTATTTTAAACCAGCCATGTCAAAAAGGTTCAACTCTTGTCGTTGCTACAACAATGGGAGTTTTAGTTATTGGGGCTGTAGGATTAGCTATTTCAAAAGCAAGTAATGACAAAATTAATACAATTACTGACAATCAGACAAAACAAGCCTTAGGGGTGGCTGAAACGGGAGTAACAAAAATCCAAGATTTGTTTGTGAAAGAACCACGTTTGGCTATGGTAAAGAATAATAATCAATGGACAGATATCATTAATGCAGGAAAAGATCAGTTATACCAAACATTAAATAAAACTATTGGACTTTCGGAAGTTAGCCAAGATACAAAATGTAGAACTATTCAAAATTTATCATCTGTTAATTCTGGAGTGCTTGATGGGGAAGGAATAATTAAAAAGTTACAAGGAGAAGTAATAAAAGTTCCTTCCAATAATTTAAAGATAACTCCGGGGGTGAATGATTGGGTTTCTTTAGAGGAAAAAAAAGAATATCGTTTAGTTAGCTATAATCATAATCCCATCACCAAAAAAAGTATTTTAGTAATTCAAGGAAAAATAAAAGATAACATTGCTTCCATTGCACAAGTAGAAGTAACGTTTGATATTATTGAATATAACATTGATAAAACAAAAGAAAAAGTTCCTGCAATTTGGATAACGGATTCGGGCAATAATTTTGGCAACAATCAAATTTCAGGGAATGTCAAAATTTATTCTCCCACTTGCAAAACTCTTCAAGCAATGGGGCAAAATAATAAACCTCTCCTAAATGCTGATAATTTGATTAATGGAGGAAAAATTTATATTGATAAGCAATTAATGCCTCAAACTCCAGACAAACCTGATGATTCTATTCTTAACATTGCCAGTGCTATCACTGAGATGACTACTTTCCCTCTCAATATAACAGATGAAAAAGATTCTGATGGTTATTATCATTACCTTGTGCCAAATGTAACATTAAGCAACAATCAGACATTAACAATCGCTGCTGATACAAAAATAGTATTTTATTTACAAGATGATTTTAATATTGGTGGCGATTCTGAAATAGTTATCCCAGATACTTCTAATTTGCAAATTTATGGTAACACTTATAATTCTACTAAGAAAATATCTAAGTATGATTGTCCAAAAGATGCAGTAGAATGTCAAACAAACAAGGTGTTAATTCGTGGAAACGCAATATCAGGAAATATATTTATTCATGCTCCCGATGCTGTCGTTAGTGTAAGTGGTGGTAACAATACACAATCTAATTTTAAAGGCTCTATTTGGGCTAAAAGTTTGAATACTTCTCCTAATACTATAACGATTGAAGCGTCAGGCAATTATGGAGATTATTTAAGCGGAAAAAATATTATTGATAATACTTATAAAATTAGTAATATTTCTATGTGGAAAACACAACCAATAATTAGTAAAAGTAAGAATTAATATAATAAAGTTAATAGATTAGAAAATCTTTCTGGAAAATTTCCTGATACTATTTATTTATATCAATAGATTAGTTATCTAAATAGACATTTCCAAAATATTTATGAATATTACTCGAATTTTAGCGATCGCCACTAACGGATTTCGGGAAGTAATTAGAGATCGGATTTTATATGTAATTGGATTTTTTGTTTTATTATTGGTCTTAGCTTCTCGTATTTTACCACCCATTGCCGTGAGTGCAGATGAAAAAATATTTTTAGATTTAGGCATTGGCGGAATCAGTTTATTAGGTGCAATTGTTGCTATATTTGTAGGAACAGGATTGATCAATAAAGAAATAGAAAAAAAAACCGTTCTAATTCTAATTCCAAAACCTGTAACTACCACAGAATTTATTGTGGGAAAACATTTAGGTTTATCTGCGGTACTGACAGTATTAGTTGCTACTATGACAATAGTATATTTTTCGTTGATGAGCTTATTAACAATCAACTATCCTCTACACAGTCTGTTAATTGCCATCGTCTATATCTTACTAGAATTAGCACTTTTAACCGCCGTAGCTATGACTTTCGGAGTGTTTACCAGCTCTATTTTAGCAACACTTTTAAGTTTTGGCGTATTTATTATGGGACACTTAAGTAGAGACCTGTTACAATTAGGTAAGATTACAGAGAATCCCGGTATTGAAAAAATAACAAAAACTCTTTTTCTGATTTTACCCGACTTGGAAAGATTAAATTTAAAAAATGAAGCTGTTTATAATATTTTACCTAGTACGGGAGAATTATTAAGTAGTTTAATTTATGCAATTTTGTATATTGTTTTATTGCTCACTATCACTATTGTTATATTCTCTCGCCGACAATTCTAAAAAAATAGTTTGTGGCTTTCCATTCATTGATTAGCCTAGATAAAATGTAAAAAAAATGCAAGATAACTCAATTTTACACAGAATTGACTTTCAAGAAACTCATAGTTATTTATTTTCTCTATTAGAAAAAGCTCAAAATATAGAAGATTTTTGTCAATGTTGCTATCAATTATTATCTAAATATGTAAAATTAGACGGCTTTGTTATCGTTAATAATTACGTCAATGATGTTGAAAAGATAAAAGTTATTTATCGTAATAGTATTGAAAAAGATCACACCTATTTAAGTAATATTTATAATCTGGCTAAAATTCATAATCAGTGCATTAATAATAATCATCTTTTTTTAAATTTTAAAGACGTAAATAACCAGAATAATATTGATGAATATAATGAAGATAATAAAGATAATATTAATTTTTTGTATATTATTCCCATAGATTTTAAAGGTAAAAAAATAGGGAGTTTATTGATTGATATTGAATCAGTTAAATGTTCAGAAAATCAATGTCATGAAATTATTAAATTATTGAGTAAATATTTATCAATATATCTTTACCAAATTTCTATGGAAGAAAAAGAAAAAAGCCTAGAAATAGAAGAACAAAAATTAGTAAAAAGTAAAGAAAATCAAAGCAAATATTTATCTCATATGAATCATGAATTAAGAACACCTATCTCTGCTATTATAGGATTTGCAAAAATGTTACAACAACAATTATATGGTGAATTAAATCCTAAACAAGCTCAATATGTTGATGCTATTCATCAATCAGGAAAATACTTATTAGATTTAGTTAGTGATTTATTAGATATATCAAAAATTGAAGCGAGAAAAGAAGATTTATTTATTGAAAAAATATTAATAACTGAGTTATGTGAATCATGTTTAGCTTTAATAAAAACTAAGGCAGAAGAACAAGGTTTAGAGTTAAAATTAAAGATAGATTCTGATATACAATATTGTTATGTAGATCAACGTCGCATCAAACAAGTATTACTTAATTTATTGTCTAATGCCGTTAAATTTACAGAAAATGGCTCAATTACTTTAGAGGTAAAACAAGACAATAATTACTTAAAATTTAATATTATTGACACAGGAATTGGTATCAAAAAAGAATCCCAAGCAAAATTATTTCAACCTTTTATCCAACTCACTACACACCTTCACCGTCAACATCGAGGCACGGGGTTAGGTTTAGTAATTTCTCGTGAATTAGCAAGACTCCACGGGGGAGATATTACCCTTATCTCCGAAGAAAATGAAGGCAGTTGTTTTACTTTAACTCTCCCCCTCTCAAATTAAATAATAGCTTTTAGTTAGTCTCCTAGTCTCGAATTTGCACAGGCATAATTAAATAAGTCATTTGCAAACCACTTAAAGGAGTAGTAATAACGGGTTGAGTTGCACCGTTAAATTGAAACTTAATATCATTAGCAGATAAAGCTTTTAAACCATCCATTAAATAGCGAATATTAAAGCCAATTTCAAAAGCATCTCCAGTAATTTCCGCCGAAATAGCTTCTTTTGCATTACCTAATTCTTTGGCTTCCACTGATAAAGTGACTTGACTATTATCAGGATCTAAATTAAATTTAACTAAATTATTTTTTTGATCTGCAAATACAGACACTCGTTCTAAACTTTCAATAACTCGTTTACGCTCAACAATCATTGTCCGTTCAAAGTTTTTAGGTATTAATTGATTATAATTAGGGTAAGCACCTTCTAACTTCCGACTGGTTAAATGTTGGTCTCCTAATTCAAATACAACTTGACCTTGATCAACATACAAAGCCACCGATTCATTCTCCTTCGCCAAAGATAAGATTTTTTCTAACTCTCTTAAAGCCCGTGCAGGAATTGTAACGGTAAAATTTTGCTCTTCACTTACAGATGTATTTTCAATTTCTTCCCCTTCTTCGGCTTCTGCTTTTTCCTCACTGGTTTTAACTACCGCTAATCGATGCCCGTCGGTAGCCGCAAACTCCAAAGTATCCAAGTCACGAGTAAGATGCACACCTGTTAAAACTTGCTTAGTTTCATCACTACTAGCCGAAAATAATGAGCCTTTTAATCCTTCTACTAAAGAGGTGACAGGTAATAAAAAGGCTTCTTCCTTTTCCACCGTTGGCAATTCTGGAAATTCATCCCCTTTAACTCCCCTTAATTGAAATTTACCTGATAAAGAGTTGATGGCAACTAAGGGATTTTCTTCTAATTCTTCTTCTTCATAGGATAAGGAGACTTCCCCTTCAGGTAAACGGGTGATTATATCATTCAAGAATTTCGAGGGTAAAGTAATCATTCCTGCTTCTTCTACTTCTGCCGCAAAACTCGTGCGCATTCCTAAACTTAAATCAAACCCTGTCAACGTAACTCGATTTTTAGTCTTATCAGCGACTAATAAAACATTAGCTAAAATGGGATGAGTGGGGCGAGTTGGCACAGCACGACTAACTAATGATAGATTATTCTTGAGATCTATTTGAGAACAGACAATTTTCACAATCTTTTACCTAAATCTTATTTAATGCTAATTTTAGTTCTATTGTACTAAATGTTTAACTCTTTTTTTAGCACAGAAATAATAGGATAACTTAAAATTGTTCATTGTTCATTGTCCATTGTTAATTATTGATTGCTATACTATCAGAATATTAAAAAAATCTTAATTTAACACTATCTTACTCAAAACTAATATATCCTAAGATGACTGTTCAAATTACACTCAATGAACGCCATCAAAAAATTTTACAGGCTACCATTAAACATTATATCGCAACGGCTGAACCTGTTGGTTCAAAAACTCTAATTGATGAATATAACTTTAGTGTTAGTTCTGCTACAATTCGTAATGTAATGGGAAAACTGGAAAAAGCGGGTTTTCTTTATCAGCCTTATACCTCTGCTGGGAGAATTCCTTCCGATTCGGGTTATCGTGTTTATGTTGATCAATTAATCAATCTTGATAATACTGTTAAATTTCCTCTTAATAAATTTCTTGACTATAACATTAAAAATGGTTTTAGTCGTTATGAAATACTCTTTCAAAAAATTACTAATCTTTTAGCTAATTTGAGTGGTTGTATTGCTTTAATAACTCTACCTCAAATTCCTAGTAATATTCTTCATCACTTACAGTTATTAAGATTAGCAAATGATCAAATTATGTTAGTGATGGTTATTGATAATTATCAAACAGAATCGGTTTTATTAGAATATAATGCCTTAAAAATTCTTAATGATGATGATTCAATAGAAATAATTGATCGAGAATTAGAAATTTTATCTAACTTTTTAAATCATAAGTTAAAAGGTCAATCTTTAACAGAAATAAGTAATTTAGATTGGAGTGAATTAAATGATGATTTTCAAATTTATGCTGATTTTATCAAAAGTTTATTAACAAAAATTAAATCAAGTTATCGTCTATCCAATACTGCTCCGATTCTAATTCAAGGTTTTTCACAATTAGTGCAACAACCTGAATTTTCTTGTATAGAACAAGTGAAAATCATATTAAATTTACTAGAAAAAGAGCAAGATCAGCTTTTACCTTTAATTTTTAATATTAGTGATTTTGATAATTCTTGGCAAAAAGTAAAAATTCGCATCGGTTCAGAAAATCCTTTAGAATCAATGCAATCTTGTAGTCTAATTTCTGCATATTATTATCAGGGAGAATATCCTGTTGGTAGTGTCGGTATTATTGGACCAACTCGTATAGCATACGAACAGGCGATCGCATTAGTAGAATCAACGGCGGATTATTTATCAGAAAAACTGTGATTTTTATTAACTTTTTCATTAGACATCTGAAAAAAAATTCTTGTTTAGAAATGATCAATTATTCATTACTCATTCATTGATTTAATCCAAGTAATCTATTCTTTTTTTTGCTTTTGACGAAATTGTTTTTCTACACCCTGAAGAATAAATTCTCTGGGAAAAAATCTACCGATATTGACAATAATTTGATTACCAATTCCCCCTGTAACAATATTTGGTTGTTGTTTTTCTAACCCTACAAGAGCATTTTTTACGACTTCTTCTGGGGTGGTAAGACTATTTTTATTATTGTCATCAAAACTGCTAGAATCTGGAAATTCTGCAACTGTGGGAAAATTTGATTGAGTTGGTCCAGGACACAGGGCTAAAACTTTGATACCATAATCTTTATACTCCGCCCAAAGTGCCTCTGAAAATGATAAAACAAAGGCTTTTGTAGCGGCATATACGGATAAATAAGGCAGAGGTTGATAACCTGCTATCGAACTGACATTGATAATTTCTCCATTTTTTCTTTGTTTCATCTCCTCTAAAAATAAATGGGTTAACTCCACTAAAGCAGAAATATTGACTTGTATCATATCTAACTGTTTTTGTAAAATACGATCGCCAAATTTCCCATAATCTCCAAAACCAGCATTATTAATTAATAAATCTACAGAAATATCTAAAAATTTAACCTTATTGAAAATGTTTTGACTGCCATGAGGTAAAGTTAAATCTTGAACGATAACAGTAACATTAATTTGATATTGAGATTGTAATTTTTCTGCCAGTTGTATTAAAGCCGATTCAGATCTTGCGACAATAACTAAATTGTAATTACGTTGAGCTAATTCTTCGGCAAAAGCCTTTCCAATTCCTGAAGATGCACCTGTGATTAATGCAGTTTTCATATAAATAAATTAGATAAATTTTGAATAATAGAAAGTATTAATCATCAGTTTTTACTATATAAGTAAAAAGTAAATAGTTTAATAAATAATCAATGATTAACTTGAATGATAATCCTCTTTCAAAAACTACCATAATATTGAAATGATTAACATAAAAACATGATATTTTTATGAATAAATAGTTGAAAATTTATAAAGTAGAAAACAAAGGCACTAAAAATATTGAACTTAAAATTCCTAATAATAAACCAACTAAAACTTGAAAGGGTGTATGCCCTAATAATTCTTTTAATTTTTCCTCGTTTAAGTCTTCATTATTAAGAAATTCATCCATAATTTGGTTCAAGATTTTTGCTTGTTTTCCCGCCGCTTGTCTCACCCCGGCGGCGTCATACATAACGATACCTGCAAATATAGAAGCAATGGCAAATTCTGGAGATGCCCATCCCAAAATTTGACCTACACCTGTCGCTAATGCACCGACTAATGCTGAATGAGAGCTAGGCATACCACCAGTACTTACAAGATAGCGAAAACTAAATTTACGATTAGTAACAGTATCTACAGAAACCTTGATTATTTGAGCCAAAATACATGCAAGGAGGGGAATGACTATTAAACGATTAGTAAATATTTCCGCAAAAACTTTCATTTTTTTTTCGCCTAATTTTTACGTCTAACAATATATTCTGCAATGGCTTGTAACGGTAAAGCTTTTTCTCCATATACCGCTAATTGTGCCACAGCATCTTTAACTAATTCTTCTGCTTTTGCTTGAGAAGTTTCGATACCCCAAAGTTTAGGATAAGTGGCTTTTTGAGCGGAAAGATCTTTTCCTGCGGTTTTACCTAACTCCTCAGTGGTAGCAGTAACATCAAGTATATCATCAATAATTTGGAAAGCTAAACCAATATTTTGAGCATAAATTGATAAACGACTTAAATCTTCTGAAGATGCACCAGCTAATACTGCACCAGAAGATACACAAGCCTCTAATAAAGCACCTGTTTTATTACGATGAATAGTAGTAAGAATTTCGGCGGTAACATCAGATTTACCTTCACAATCTAAATCCATAACCTGCCCTCCTACTAAACCATTTGCACCAACAGCTTTACCCAAGATTGCCAATACTTTAACAATTCTTTCGGCAGGAATATTTTTGGTATTTTCCGCCACATACTCAAAAGCATAAGCTAATAAACCATCACCCGCTAAAATCGCTATATCTTCCCCGTAAACTTTATGATTGGTTAGCTTACCTCGGCGATAATCGTCATTATCCATCGCTGGTAAATCATCGTGGATTAAAGACATAGTATGTATCATTTCTAAAGCGCAAGCAGTAGCCATAGCCGTATTTTGCTTTTCTCCTAATAATTCCGCCGTTGCCAAGCAAAGAATTGGGCGTAATCTTTTTCCCCCTGCCAATAGGGAATAACGCATTGCTTCATAAATTTTTTCGGGCTTACCTATGGGTAAAGATTCATCTAAAGCCTTCTCTACTAATTCTTTTTTTCTCTCTAAATATGTATTTAAGTCAAAGTTAGAATCAGATACTATAGTGGGTTTTAAATTGGTTTGTACCATATTTTTAATACTACGATCGCTTATTATCATGGATCAATTATCAGTGATTTATGGCGATAGATCAATTAACAAAGAAATTAAATATATCAATTCTTTTTTATTTGTAAGATATTGGTAAAGGTAGAAGTTCGGAGATAGAAGACAAAAGTCACTAAGTATAAGAATTTCAGTATATTATGGAATTATAATAAATAAAATGACTTTTAGGAAATATTTGTATTTTTAACAGGGTATTAAAAAAGAGAAAAAGATGAATCAGAATTTTGAAGAATCTCAATTTCCCATTTCTCCTTTAATCAAAATTACTTTACTTAATCTCTATTTCGCCTTAACAATTCCATTACCTTTTTTAGCTAAATTTACCGCCGTTAATCTTCCTCAATGGCTGTTTTATTTATTATTAGCTCTAGGTGCGATCGCTATTTTGGCTATTTTAAGTGAAAGAGTTATCCTTAATCAAGAAGGTATAAGAGTTGATTATCCTCAATGGGTATCATGGTTATGGCGTAAAGGTTGGCATTTATCATGGAATGAAATTGATAGTCTCAAAATGCGTACCACTGGACAAGGTGGAATAGTATATTATTTTATCACCAAAAATAAGGATAGAGCTTATTTATTACCCATGAGAGTGGCAGGATTTAATAAAATGGTTAAAGAAATACAACTCAAAACTAATATTGACACTAATGATATTCGCCCATTAGCACAACCTTGGATGTATTTTTTCTTATTACTGTTTACTTTTTTTTTGTGGTTGATAGATATTTGGACAATTACTAACGCTATATAAAATAAAAGGTTATCTCATGAGATTTTATGGTTAAAGAAGCTAAAAGCAATCACCAATAGCCATAAACAAAAGAAATCATCTCTAATTAATGATAAAATATGAGAATGTATCACGTTTTACCGCTTGAATATTTTAAGTAAGTATTATGTTTAAAAAAGTTCTTTTTCCCATTGATCAAAACAGAGAAACAAGGGATGCGGTTGCTATAGTGAGCAATATTGTCAAAACCTACGATAGCCAGTTATTTTTACTCTCTGTTGTTGAGAAATCGGCGGATAATAATTCTGTAATGAGTGATGAAAATAGTGTAAACCAATTATTAGTTGGTGCAAAAGAGTTGTTTGCTCAAGAAAATATTATTGCCGAAATTATTGAGCGTGAAGGAATGCCATCTTTTACCATCTGTGATGTCGCTGATGAAGTAGAAGCAAATTTAATTATTATGGGATGTAGAGGGTTAGGATTAACTCATGAAGGTGCAGAAGATAGTGTCACTAATCGGGTGATAAACCTTGCACCTTGCCCTGTGTTAGTTGTACCTTAACTTCGGGAAGATAATAGGAGAAAAAGCCAATAAAAGAAATTAATCCTTAACTCCTTTCATCTTTTCGATCATCAATTTTATCCCCAATGCTACTAATCCTACTGTCACCATCAAAAATACAAAAGTCGCCATGGTGGTGATACCCATAATTAATGTTCTTACCGTCGCCGCAATTCTTATCGCCATCGGATTATTAAATTTTATCGGCATGGTAGAGTAAGTTAATATCACCGATTTCGTTAATAAATAAGAGGCGATCGCCAACCCTCCAGAAATAGAACCTCCAGTAAAACAACGTAAAGGAGTTATTTTTTCTTGTTCTTCTTGATTAACGGTAGTTGATTTTTCTTTAATTTCAGTATCACTCATGATCAAATGTCAAAATTATTTTTACACTTAATTATGACAGGAAACAATAATCAATTGATTTTAAGGTAAATTAGTTTTAACATTCAGATTTTATTGAGTTAATTCGGTGCAAGTTTTTAAGGAAATTATCGCGCGTTGGTGGTCAGAATTTACCCTCCAAACTAAATTAATGGCTATCGCTACTCTAGTAGTATCATTATTCATGAGTAGTTTGACTTTTTGGGCGGTTAACTCCATTCAACAAGATGCTCAAATTAATGATACCCGTTTCGGACGAGATTTAGGGTTACTTTTAGCCAGTAACGTTACACCTTTGATTGCGGAAGATAAGTTAACAGAAGTAGCACAATTTTCTGGACGTTTTTTTCATAGTACATCTAGTGTCAGATATATTATTTATGCTAATGAGGAAGGACATATTTTTTTTGGTATTCCTTTTTCTCAAGATGAAGTTAAAAATTCCCTTACTATTCAAAGAAAATTAGAATTACCTGAAGATTATAACCCAAACGTTAGCAATCCCGTTGTTAGACAACATTTAACCCCAAACGGTAAAGTCACTGATGTTTTTGTGCCTTTATCTTTAGAGAATCAATATTTAGGAGTGTTAGCTATCGGTATTAACCCCAATCCGACTGTTGTAGCCTCTTCTAACCTCACCAGAGATGTAACTATTGCTGTTTTTATCTCTATTTGGGCAATGGTTATTTTAGGAGGTGTATTCAATGCTTTAACCATTACCCAACCAATTAAAGAATTATTGTTAGGAGTAAAAAATATCGCCACAGGAAATTTTAAGCAAAGAATAGATTTACCTCTTGGAGGTGAATTAGGTGAATTGATTTTAAGTTTTAATGATATGGCAGAAAGATTAGAGAAATTTGAAGAACAAAATATTGAAGAATTAACAGCAGAAAAAGCGAAACTAGAAACCCTTGTTTCTACTATTGCTGATGGTGCAATTTTATTAGATTCACAATTAAAATTAATCTTGGTTAATACTACTGCAAGAAGAATGTTTAAGTGGGAAGAAACCCATATTATTGGTGAAAATTTATTAGAATATTTACCTCCAGAAGTGACTCAACAATTATATGAACCTTTAAAACATATTTCTCAAGATGAACATACAGAAGATGAGAAAGATCATCATAATATTTTGCCCACAAGAGGAGAGTTTAGGATTAGTTTAAATCCTCCTAATCAAAATACTTTTAGGATTTTATTAACCCAAGTTTTAGATCAAAATAGGGAAAATATTAAAGGAATTGTTATGACTGTACAAGATATAACAAAAGAAGCAGAATTAAATGAGGCTAAAAGTCAATTTATTAGTAATGTTTCCCATGAATTAAGAACTCCTTTATTTAATATTAAATCTTTTATAGAAACTCTTTTTGAATATGGTGATGACTTAACTGAAGCAGAAAAATTAGAGTTTTTACAAACAGCGAATAATGAAACTGATCGCTTAACTCGTTTAGTTAATGATGTCCTAGATTTATCTCGTTTAGAATCTTCCAGAAGTTATGAATTTACTCCTTTAGATTTAGCTCAACCCATAGAACAAACTTTAAGAACTTATCAGTTAAATGCTAAGGATAAAAACATAGAATTAATTCAAGATATTGAGCCTTCTTTGCCACCTATTTGGGGACATTATGACTTACTTCTACAAGTTTTTACTAATTTAGTTGGTAATGCCTTGAAATTTACTCTTGAAGAAGGTACTGTAACGATTAAGGCTTATGCCGTAAAAGCTAATCCCGAAAATCCTTCAGAATATTCTCATGTTAGAGTAGAAATTATTGATACAGGAATTGGTATTGCACAAGAAGATCAAGAAGCTATATTTGATCGCTTTTTCCGTGTAGAAAATCGAGTACATACTTTAGAAGGCACGGGGTTAGGTTTATCCATTGTCAAAAATATTACTGATAAACATAACAGTCGAATTCATTTAGTGAGTGAGGAGGGTGTTGGTACAACTTTTTGGTTTGATTTACAAATCTATCAAGAAAGAAAGTTGAGTTAGAGAATTTTCTCTAAAGCCTTTTCAAGTTCATCTATAATAATTGGTTTGCTAATAAAATCATTCATTCCTACATCTAAACATTGTTGTCGATTTTCTTCTAATACATTCGCAGTTAAAGCAATGATATAGGGTTGTTCAATTATTGATTGACGAATTAATCGAGTGGTGGTGATGCCATCCATTTCTGGCATTTGCATATCCATTAAAATAACATCATAGGATTGTATTTTTAATATCTCTAATACTTCTAATCCATTGGTAACAATATCTGCACTATAACCAAGACTGGTAAGTAAATAATCTATGACTTTTTGATTAGGTTTATAATCTTCTGCTACTAAAATTTTCAGGTTTGATTTTTCCTCTGGGGATTTTGGAGAAAAATCTGCTGATATTTCCTCTGTTAATTGATAACCAGAAGCATCCTGAGTTATGAAAGTAAAATGAAAAATTGAGCCTTGTATATTTTCTTCATCATCATCAATATCAGAAAACCATTTGAAAGGAGGATTTCCGCCAATACTACCATTACTTTCTACCCAAATTTTTCCCCCCATTAATGTTACTAAATTTTTACTAATTGCCAAACCTAAACCTGTGCCACCATATTTACGAGTAATAGAAGTATCTCCTTGGGTAAAAGATTGAAATAATTTGTTGAGATGCTTTTTCTCAATGCCTATACCAGTATCTTTGATGGAAATTCTGATTTCATATTTTTTCTCTGATAATAATTTACTGTTAACAAAAATGAAAACTTCCCCTTTTTCGGTAAATTTAATCCCATTGCCGATGAGGTTGAATAAAATTTGTTGTAAACGAGTGCGATCGCCTAAAATATGGTTAGGCACATCAGGATTAATAAAATAAGTAAGAGTAATTTGTTTTTTTAAAGCCTCAGGATAAAAAAGATTGACCACCGATTTAATCATATCTTTTAAAATAAAAGGATGCTCTTCTAACCTTAATCTCCCTGACTGAATTTTAGAAAAATCAAGTATATCGTTAATAACTACTAAAAGAGTTTCTCCGCTATCAACAATAATTTGAACAATATCTTCTTGTGAAGGTGTTAAATTTGTTTTTAAAAGTAAGTGTGCCATATTTAAAACTCCATTCATAGGAGTCCTAATTTCATGACTCATATTGGCGAGAAATTCACTTTTTGCTTTTGTTGCCGCTTCTGCTAATTCTTTGGCTTGAATTAAAGATTGTTCAATTTTTTTTTGTTCTGTAATATCTTGTGCTGTACCTAAAATTTGTCTTACTTGATTATTTTCATCTCTGACGAAGACTACATCTTGCGATCGCAACCAAATCCAGAAACCATCTTTATGACGCATTCGATATTCAGTGGTTAAAATATCATCATCTTTAGCTGTTTTCCAGAAATTTTGATTGACAGAAAGTAACTCTAAATCATTAGGATGTAGAATATCGTAAAAAATTTTACTACCACCTAGTGCAAATTCTTGAGGAGTATAACCTAATATATTTATACATCTACTATTTACATAAAGATTTGTCCAATTAATGACATCTAAAATATAAAGAATTTGTGGGGAATTATCAGTAATTTGTTGAAGAAATTTTTGGTTTGTAGCTAAAACGGACTCTAAATTAACAATTTTATTCTCAGAAATAAACTGTTTTTTTGCTTGTCTTTCTCGATCATTTTCTGTCATAAAGATGAATTGTTGCAGTGTACTTTTGTATAAATAGATTCCAATTTATTTTATCAGCTATAAGTTATCAGTAGTCAGCCTTGGCGGTATAGTAATATTTACGTATTTATTTTGTAACTCTTGATTATAATTCCGATGATAAACATCTTTATCTATAATTATTTCTCTTATTCTCCCAGTCTTCTAGTCTCCTATTCTTCTATTCTTCTAGTCTTCTAGCCTTCTAACCTCAAGAAAATAATTTTTGGACAACTTATAATTATTATGAACCTTTATTGATAATCGTCAGTCTAAAGAGATGACTACAGCAAAAAATAAAGATGATGAATGTCAATAGCAAATAATAATGCAGAGATTACTGATTTGGAGTTAGTGCGAAAATGTCAAAAAGGCGATCAAAATTCTTTTCGTTTACTTTACCAACGGTATCAATACAAAGTTAGGGCTACTTTATATAAATTATGCGGTAGCGAATTACTCGATGATTTACAACAGGAGGTATTTTTAAAAACATGGAAAGCATTACCTAAATTACGAGAGGCAAAATATTTTTCCACATGGCTTTATCGTATTTGTTGGAATGTCGCTTCTGATCATAGTCTATCCCGTAAGCGTGATCAAGATCGTCAACAAAATCAAATAGCTCAAGCAAAACAATCTTTAAACACGAATTTAGGTTCGGTAAATTATTCTCAAACGGGCTTATTGCAATTACATTATCAAGAATTGATCGAGTTAGCATTGCAAAATATTAGTCTCGAACATCGTGCAGTAATTGTTTTGCATGATTTAGAAGATTTACCCCAAAAAGAAATTGCTGAAATTTTAGCTATTCCCGTAGGTACAGTGAAATCAAGATTATTTAGAGCCAGACAAATTTTACGCCAATTTTTGCAACAGCAAGGAGTTAATTTATGAGCAAAACAACTTCTGATAATGGATTTGAAGATGAAGAATTGGTTAATTTTTTGAAAACTTATTGCCCCAATACTCCCCCAGAAACAAAATCTTGCGAGGAGTTGGTGATGAAGGCGATCGCCGATCATAATTCTCAGATAACCAGTGAATCTAATCATTGGCAAAAAAAACCTCAGAAAATTATGAGGTATTGGTTATTATCAGGTACTTTAATTACCACTTTATCAGTCATTCTTGGGGGTTATTTCTTCAATCTCAATCAAAAATCAGCCCCTCAAATTGCCGCACAAACCGAAGACTTAGAAACGTTTTTAATCAATAGTTGGTATGGTTCAATGGCACAAGAATCACAATCACATCTAGTCACTGTCAGTGATGAATATTAATAATACTCGGATCTTGCACTATTTTAAAACAGAAATTAATAAGTACAAGATTTCAGTAATAGTTTTGTCTGTTATCAATTCAATTTTGTAAATCTTAGGAGAAAATCTTACCATGAAAACTCAAATCAACTATCTTCTCAGCTTGGCTATTTTATCTTCTATAGGAATCAGTTTTAGTGCTGTTGCAGCGGAAAAACCGATCCCCAATGAAGCTAATATAACAACACAAATTGCTCAAAATACCACTCCTACCAAACAAAAAGGAGAAGGTAAGAAAGATAAATTAATGGAAAAACTGAATCTGACGAGTCAACAAAAACAACAGATGGAGTCTATCCGTAGTAAATATCAACCACAGATTAACAGTCTCCGAGAACAAATGCGCACAGAAAGAGAAAAAATGTCAACCATGATGCGCAATAATGAATCTGAAAATAGTTTAAGAGCTCAACACCAATCTATAACAGCGTTAAATCAAAAAATGCAAAATTTACGTTTTGAAAGTATGTTAGAAATGCAAGAAGTATTAACTCCTGAACAACGTCAACAATTTTCGCAAATGATGGGAGAAAGAAGAGCAAATGATCGAGGGACACAAAAATAATAAATAGTAGATAAATGTGGGGATTAACGGCTCTGTTAATCCCTACAAAGGAGGTTTGTTTATTAGAAAAATGTGATATTATCAGCAGTAATAATGATACTAGAATCAAAATCAGCTACTAATACAGAACCACCAGAAGCAACCCCGTTAACGTCATAAAATAATCGACCTTGAGCCTGATCGAAACTAAAATAAGGACTTAAAGGACTATCTAAAATACCGTCATTATTTGCATCTCCGTTAAATACAGTGCGATTGAATCTGAATATCACCGCCTCATTAGCCGTAGTAGGTACTCCATTAATTAGATCTCCTAAGTCTGCAAGGGTGTTATAGGTTAAATTGATGTCATTTTTAGCAAGGGTTGTAACACTAGGGGTTGTAACTGCCAAATCGCTGAATAAACCATTAATGTCAAGATTAATCGTATCTTTACCCGCACCACCATCAATATTTATGGTATTACTGTAAACGGCAGTATTAGAGCCACCAGTCAATGAAATGCTAATGAGATCATTACCAGCACCACCATTAACATTTATCGTATTACTATATACGTCAGCATCTGCTCCCACGAGAATTATGCTAATTTGATCATTCCCAGTATCACCATTAACGGTTATGTTATTAGAACTTACGGAATCATCACCAGAGAGGAGTTCCAAATTAATGAGATCGTTACCCGTGCCACCATCAAGGATTATAGTATTATCGCTAATATCTGATGAACCAGATAAGAGTTTTGCGGAAATTAAATCATTGCCGCTACCTCCGTTGATGTTTATATCATTGCTATAGATGGAATATGAACCACTATTAAACTCAAAATTAATAGTATCATTGTTGCTTCCACTATTAATATTCACCGTATTGGAATAAATCGCACTAGTGAAGGAGATGAATTTAACACTAATGGTATCAACTCCAGTACCACTATTAATGGTTACATCATTATTGGAAATTTCGGAAGTACCAGAGTTCAACAAAACTTTGATATTATTATTACCATTGCCACCATCAATACTTACTGTATTACTTGTAATTCCACTGCTATAAGTATCAAGAAGAGATACATTGATGACATCATGACCATCACCAGCCGTTATAGTAATATCATTATCTTGGATAGTTGAACTACCACCAGTCAAAAGAACTGTAATAGTATCATCTCCTGCACCACTATCAATATTTACACTGTTGCTACTTACATAAGAACCATCAGCACCGAGAAGAGAGACATTAATAATGTCATTACCTGTACCACCGATAACGGTAACGTCATTATTAGATAAGTCATCAGTGCCATTTTCCAGAAGGATATTAATGGTATCATTTCCTGCACCTCCATCAACTGTTACCGTATTACTGTAAACAGAAGAACCATCCATGCCGAGAAGAGAGACATTGATGATGTCATTACCCGTATTACCAGTGGCGATAACATCATTATTGTATAAGTCAGAAGTTCCATTCTGCAGAACGATATTAATGTTATCATTGCCTACGCCACCATCTACTACTACTGTATTAGATTGTACATCACTTGAATATGCTTGAGAAATATTGACGTTAATTATATCATTACCACTACCACCGTTAACGGTAATAGAATTATTGCTAATGGTTGATGAGTAACCTGCTAGAACAAGATTAATAGTATCATTACCTGCATCTCCATTGACTAAGATTGTATTGTTACTAATAGAAGAATTTGCGACTAAACTAAGTTCAATAAGATCATTACCATTGCCACCAGATAAAGTAATATTGTTACTTGAAATATTATCTTCAGCAACAAGGTTTACAATGATTAAGTCATTTCCTGAGTCACCACTAACATTAATTGTGTTGGTATTTATGTCATTATCAGTAACTAAACTAATAGATAATAAGTCCACTAAAGTAGTGCCAATGAGACTGAAAGTCTGAGCAGAGATAGTTGTATTTGTTGAAACAGTGATATTTTGAGTCGGCATGATGTTATTTTCAATTTTTGTGAATGTTGATATTAGCCTAAAATCTTTAAATTAATATTTAATCATTATGTCATAAAAATTATTGTACAATTTAATTTGTAAAAGAAAGTAAAAATAAATATTTTTCATTGAAACTATAAAGTTACTTTATGAAACTAATATACTCAAAGTCTTATATAAAAACAATTTCAAAAAACTTAGTTAAATATACTTAATCAAATATACTTAGACAAAAGTATATAGAAAACATAATAAAAAAAAGAAAAATAATAATATATAAATGACTTTATTAAACTTATAAAAAAACTATTAAATTTATGTATTCAAAACCAGAGAAAACTTTAAATATAGAGCTTAAAATTATTGAAAAGCTGATTTTAGAAGAAAAATTAGAAGAAGCAGAAAATAAATGTTTGCAGTTGGAAAAACAACAACCTAACGATCCTATTGTTGCCCATGCTTTAGGATTAATTTATTATATGCGTCAAAAATATGATGCTGCGATCGCCAAATTTAAAATTACGGTAACTCAAGTTACTAACAATGCTAATTTTTATAATAATTTAGCGGAGGCATTGCGTCGTAAAGGGGAATTTAATGAAGCCTTAAATTGTTTTCATAGTGCTTTATTAGTACAACCTGCTTTTCCTAAAGCTCATTTAGGTATTGCTAACACCCTTATTGATTTAAAACGCTATCAGGATGCTAGAGCTAGATTTGAATTTATGATTAAATTAGATCCTAGTTTTGCACCAGCATATCATTATTTAGGAGTGATGCTAACTACCTTAGAAGCAACAAAAGAGGCAATTCCGATTTTGCGCAAAGCTATCGCTCTTAAAAAAGATTATTATGAGGCAAAATTTAGTTTAGCTAATGCTCTTGAACAAGATTCTCAAACAAAAGAAGCACTACAAATTTATTATGAGTTACTCAAAGAAAAACCCCATGATGCTTCAGTGCATAATAATTGCGGTAATATTTTACGAACTTTAGGAAAACTAGAAGAAGCTGAAGAACATGTCCGAAAAGCAATCCAATACAATCCTGAACACGTTTCAGCTTATTATAATCGGTCAGCGAAGCATTTTGCCCTAGAAGTCACTCCTCAACAACTACAAAGATTAGAAGAGTTAATTTTAGATCCTAGTGTCAGTGATGAAGATCGTAGTAATTTACATTTTACTTTAGCTCGTTATTATGATGGTCAGAAAAATTACCAAACTGCTTTTAATCATTATAAACAGGGTAATGACATCGACAGTCGAAAAGAACCTTATAATCATGAAACCCAAGCTAAAGTATTTTCGATTTTTAAATCTTTTTTTACTAAGGAATTTTTTGCTACTCATCCTCATTTTGGTAGTTCTTCCGAAGCACCAGTTTTTATTTTTGGAATGCCTCGATCAGGTACTACTTTAGTAGAGCAAATTTTGTCTAGTCATCCTCAAGTTTATGGAGCTGGAGAATTAAAATATATATCGCAAATAATACAATCCTTAGCAGGTGAGTTTAGTAATAAGGCAGGGTATCCAGCGTGTTTAAATTTATTGAATCCAATTAATTCTTGCAGTATAGGAGAAACTTACGTTAATAAAGTTAGAGATTTAGTACAAGATGATAAAGAAAATATTTTACGAATCACAGACAAAATGCCGGGTAATTTTACCAATTTGGGCTTAATTTCTCTATTGTTACCTAATGCAAAATTAATTCACTGTCGGAGAAATCCTATGGATAGTTGTTTTTCCTGTTTTACTCAACATTTTACACAGGTAATTGTTTATACGAGGCAATTAGAAGACTTAGGAAATTATTATCAATTATATGAAGATTTAATGGCTCACTGGCATAACGTGTTGCCGATACCTATTCTTGACGTAAGTTATGAAAATATGGTAGAAAACACTGAAGAAATAAGTCGCAAAATTATTGATTTTGTTGGTTTAGAATGGGATGATGCTTGTCTTAACTTCCATGAAACAGAACGTAAAGTTAAAACTGCAAGTTTAGAGCAAGTCAGAAAACCCATTTATACTTCTTCTATTGGCAAATGGAAACGTTATGAAGAATTTTTAGAACCTCTCAAGAAATCTTTAGGGAAATATGCCCCTCTTCCAGAATCTCTTTTTTAAGTAATTACAAACAGTTATTTTTTAATTGTTAATTCTTCATTGTTAATTGCTGATTCACCCATTATGAGTTAAGATTCTTAACAAAGAAAATTTTTAAATTAAATAAAAAAAAGATAAAGGAGGGTATTTATGGCTTTAGTTCCCATGAGGTTACTATTAGATCACGCAGCAGAACATGATTATGGAATTCCTGCATTTAACGTTAACAACTTAGAGCAAATTCTATCTATCATGGATGCGGCTAACGAAACTGATAGCCCCGTCATTTTACAAGCATCTCGTGGCGCTCGCAGTTATGCAGGAGAAAATTTCCTCCGTCACCTTATTTTAGCGGCGGCAGAAACTTATCCTCACATTCCCATTGCTATGCACCAAGATCACGGTAATAGTCCTGCTACTTGTTATTCTGCTATCCGTAACGGTTTTACTAGCGTTATGATGGACGGTTCATTACAAGCAGATGCAAAAACTCCTGCTACTTTTGAATATAACGTTGCTGTTACCGCAGAAGTAGTTAAAGTAGCTCATTCTGTAGGTGCTAGTGTTGAAGGAGAATTAGGTTGTTTAGGTTCTCTGGAAACTGGTATGGGTGAAGCAGAAGATGGTCACGGTTTTGAAGGTAAACTAGATCATTCTCAGCTTTTAACAGATCCTGATGAAGCAGTAGAATTTGTAGAAAGAACTCAAGTTGACGCTTTAGCAGTAGCGATTGGTACAAGTCATGGTGCTTACAAATTTACTCGTAAGCCTACTGGTGAAATTCTTGCTATTAGCCGTATTGAAGAAATCCACGCTAAATTACCTAATACTCACTTAGTAATGCACGGTTCTTCTTCCGTACCTCAAGAGTGGTTAGACATGATCAATAAATACGGTGGCAACATTCCTGAAACCTATGGCGTACCTGTAGAAGAAATCCAAAAAGGAATTAAGAGTGGTGTTCGTAAAGTAAACATTGATACTGATAATCGTTTAGCTATTACTGCGGCTATTCGTGAGGCAGCTTTCAAAGATCCTTCTAACTTCGATCCTCGTCACTTCTTGAAACCCTCTATCAAATACATGAAACAAGTATGTTTAGAGCGTTATCAACAATTCTGGACTGCTGGAAATGCTAGTAAAATTAAACAAGTTAGTCTTGATGATTTTGCGAAAAAATATGCGAAAGGTGAATTAAGTTCTACCAGCAAAAAAACCGTAGTTGTGTAGATTAATCTTCAACTAATCATCAAAACAGAAAAGATGAGAGGTAAGAGGTAAAAGTCAAAGGAAATTATATTTATTCTTTCAACTTTTTCTTCTTTTCCCCTCATCTTTTTTTGTTATAACCTTATATTAATAATCTATTCATAAAAAATTAAGTATTTTTGCTAACTCCTATTTCCTCGCCTCACCAAAAAAATTTTAATCATATCCTAATTATTAATTGATTTATTATTAATTACTTCCGTAAGAGCTTCAATAGCTTTAGTTAAATTTTCTTGTACTAAAATTTCTTCTTTAGCTTCTTCTTTTTCTATGGCGGATTCTTCGGCTAATGCTAACTCTTCCTTGCGAATTAGTTTTTGCTTTACCCCTTCAAAAATGCGGATAATGAAAAATAAACAAAAGGCAATAACGAGGAAATTGATAACAGAAGATAAGAATAAACCATATTTAATCCCAGAAATACTTAAATCTGATAATTTATCTACCCCAGCGGCTTTGATAGCAGGAGATAAAATTGCAGGAGTTACAATATCTTCAACAAGAGAGTTGATAATACCATTAAATGCACCTCCAATAATAACTGCTACGGCTAAATCAATAACATTACCCCGCAGAATAAAATCACGAAAATCAGCGAAAAAATTTCTACTTCGATTAGCTGTCATATTCTAATTTACTCCTTAATTTGACAAAAGATTTTTTATTAATTTTCAAGTTTTCACTTTTATTATAGAGACTTAAAAGTCATTGATTGAATATTAAATCATAATTTTTTTGAATTTATAAATATATAGCAATCTTTAAATTATTTGTGAATCGTTAAAGATTAATAAATTTATTTTTGCATTTTAACTATACTGCCAAAGCTGACCACTATATAGCTGATAGCGAACACCTATAAAAAATCTCATAAGTCACATAGTAGGATTGCGATCGCTATTTAATAGAAAGTTATCATGACAAAAGTTTTGTTTTGCTTAGGGTTTCAAATTAATAAATATACAGTTAAAAGCTCTAAGCATTAAGTTAAATTAAAATTATATAATTAGTTGCAAAGTATAAATAATACTTACTTTTTATCGTGGATGTTTTGTTCTATGATGTTTTACATAGATTTTTTTCTATTTATAATTAAAAGAATATTGATTTAGTTCTATGAGAAGCTCTATAGAGTAATCAACTAATCACTTAAAGAGGAAAACCTAAATGCAAATAACAAATAAAATAAATTTTCGGAATATACAAGGTGACGTATTTGGAGGCTTAACTGCAGCCGTAATAGCCTTACCTATGGCTTTAGCATTTGGCATCGCTTCGGGTGCTGGTGCATCTGCTGGTTTATGGGGTGCGGTGTTAGTAGGATTTTTCGCCGCTTTATTTGGTGGTACTCCTACTTTAATATCAGAGCCTACAGGACCGATGACTGTTGTAATGACTGCTGTTATTGCTAACTCTATCGCTGCAAGTCCTGAGAATGGTATGGCGATGGCTTTTACGGTGGTAATGATGGCAGGTTTATTTCAAATTTTATTTGGCTTCTTAAAGTTAGGTAAATATGTAACCATGATGCCTTATACCGTTATTTCGGGTTTTATGACGGGTATTGGTTTAATCCTAATTATCTTACAAACCGCTCCTTTTTTAGGTCAAGCTAGTCCTAAAGGTGGCGTTATCGGTACAATTCAGAATATTCCTGATTTACTGTCTAATATAAATCCTTTAGAAACGATTTTAGCGGTAGTGACGGTGGTTATTCTCTACATTGTGCCTTCTAAGTATAAGCGTATTGTACCTCCTCAATTATTAGCATTAATTCTTTGTACAGTCGCTTCTTTAGTCTTTTTTGGTGATGCGAATATTCGTCGTATTGGAGAAATTCCTACAGGTTTACCAGCTTTACAAATACCAACTTTTGAGCCTAGCCAACTGCGTACAATGGTGTTTAATGCTCTAGTTTTAGGAATGTTAGGTTGTATTGATGCACTGTTAACTTCTGTGGTTGCAGATAGTTTAACTCGTACGGAGCATGATTCCAATAAAGAATTAATTGGGCAAGGTTTAGGTAATTTATTTTCTGGTCTATTTGGTGGTATCGCTGGTGCTGGTGCTACTATGGGTACTGTCGTTAACATTCAAACTGGAGCAACTACTGCCTTATCAGGTATAACCCGTGCTTTAGTCTTATTTGTAGTTGTAGTTTGGGCAGCACCTTTAACCGCTAGTATTCCTCTAGCTGTGTTAGCAGGAATTGCACTGAAAGTTGGTATTAATATTATGGACTGGGGTTTCCTGAAACGGGTTCATAAAATTTCATGGAAAGCCACCGCTATCGTTTATGGTGTAATTGCTTTAACGGTATTTGTTGATTTAATGGTAGCCGTTGGAGTAGGTGTTTTTATTGCTAATATCTTAACCATTGATAAATTATCTGAATTGCGTTCAAAATCTGTTAAAATAATCAGTACGGCTGATGATGAAATTCCCCTCACTGATGAAGAAACCCAAATCTTAGATTTAGCAGAAGGGCGAGTATTATACTTCCATTTAAGTGGTCCTATGATTTTTGGTGTTGCCAAAGCCATCGACAGAGAACATAATGCGATCGCCAATTATGATGTATTGATTGTCAATTTAAGCGAAGTACCAATTTTAGGGGTGACATCTTCCTTAGCTTTAGAAAATGCGATTAAAGAAGCGATCGATAACGATCATGAAGTTATAGTAGTAGGTGCAACAGGTAAAGTCAGAAATCGCTTAGAAAAATTGGGTATTGCGGGTTTAATTCCCGAATATCATTGGATGACAGACAGACTTCTTGCCTTACAAGAAGGTTTAGCAATTGTCAGAGAAAAACAAACCCAAAATTATAATGAAGATTTAATAATTAGTAATGAATAATTAGGAATATCTAAGGGTGGATATTATTCACCCAATAATTAATTCATTTTGAAAAGTTAATTAAATTATGATAGTATCTTAATCTTCTATCTTTTTTGTTTTAATATGTCAGAGTCTGAGGAAAATAATCAACCTCAATCTTTTTTAATTAAAATTGTTAAACGTTTTCAAAAAACTTTATCTTCTTTTATTAATGCCATCGCAGAAGCCATCACTTCTTCTGTACATATCCCCGAAATTGCCATTGGTCCTATCGTGGGAGCTTTAATCAGTGCTACTACTACTTTAATTATCGGTTTTCTGACTATATCTAACATTTTTAGCGAACAATTTCTGTATCGTCCTTTACAAATCCAAGATAATAATGCTAACTACAACCTAGAATTAGAGCGTTACTATCAAACTATTTTAACTGAATATTTAAATTATACTGCTCAGTTAACTTTAGATTATCCTCTCTGGAAATTACAACAAAATCCTTACTTATTAAGAGCTAATACTCAAACAGCTTTGTCAGAAATTGATGGTGAAAGAAAACGTTATATTATTATGTTTCTACAAGATACACATTTATTAACTTTTAACAACTATAATAAATCGATACCTTTACTAAAAAATGCTAATTTGGTAGAGGCAAAATTGCAAAATTTAGATTTATCTAACGCTAACTTTACTGGTGCTGATTTAACGAAAGCAAATCTCAATCAAGCTAATTTACATAAAAGTATTTTTGTGGGAAGTAAACTCACTAATGTCAATTTAACTAATGCGGATTTAAGGAGTGTTAATTTAGAAAAAACTGACCTTCTTAATGCTAATTTAACGAATGCTTGTTACGATAACTTTACTAAATTTGATCCTGAATTTGATCCTGATAAAGCAAAAATGCGTTTAATATCAACCTTTTCCCATTGTGATTTTATACCTATGGAAAAAGATGTAAAAAATAAACTTTAAATCAGCGAATAATTTAGGATTGCTATATAATTATTAAGAAGTAGGAAGAAAATGGTTGTATTAAATTTTCAATTCTCAATTCCCAATTCTCAATTATTTAACTGGTATCAACAAGGGAAACAAGATACTATTAATCATCATATTCCCCTTTTTGAATTGGAGTATTTAGTAACAGAATTAACAGAATTAACTTCTTTAGATTTACGTTTCAATAATCATAAAAATAAAGGTAAAATTAGCAGTAAAATTTCTCTCGAAGAATTGCAAAAGTTATGGAATTTAAGAGTAGAAAAACGTTGTCCCATTCAATATCTAATTGGTGAATGTCACTGGCGTAATTTTACTTTAAAAGTAACCCCTGATGTCTTAATTCCTCGTCCTGAAACTGAATTAATTATCGATTTAGCCTTAGAACTCACTCAAGAATATTCTAGTTTACAATTAGGTAAATGGTTAGATTTAGGTACAGGTAGTGGTGCGATCGCCATTGCTTTGGCAGATATTTTTCCACAGGCAACAATTTACGCAGTGGATAAAAGTGAAAAAGCCTTAAAAATCGCCCAAGAAAATGCTCTAAATTTAGGTTTAAGATCAAAAATTAAATTTTACCATGGCTCTTGGTTTAATCCTATAAATGATTTGAGAAACAACTTTAGCGGTATCATTTCTAACCCACCCTATATCCCTTCAAAAATGGTCTTAGAATTACAGCCAGAAGTAGTAAATCATGAACCAAAAATAGCCTTAGATGGAGGAGAAGATGGTTTAAATGATATTCGATACTTAATTGGTAATGCACCTAATTTTCTCATTAATAAAGGTTTTTTATTATTAGAAATAATGGCAGGACAAGGTGATATGGTTAAAGAATTATTAACAAAAAATGGTAATTATACTAATATTAATATTTATCAAGATTTAGCCAATTTAGATAGATTTGCAATGGCACAATTAAGTTAAAACTGATTAAGTTTTCCGATAAAGAAAAACAGATGAGGAAACTAGAAGATAAAACTTCTTCATTGTTAATTGTTAATTATTCATTGTTTAAGGATTGGTTAAATAAAATAAGGATAATACTCTTAAAGTCTGTTAAGATTGACTTTGTGCAAGATTAAAATATTTAACTGAGCGGTTAGAGAGAAATCAGGACAGAACATGAAGGATAACCAATACAACCTAACTAATGAACAGAAGTTGATCCACAAAGGAGACAAGCCAGAAGAAGCCTGTGGTGTTTTTGGAGTTTATGCACCAGAAGAAACCGTTTCTAAATTAGCTTATTTTGGGTTATATGCACTACAACACCGAGGACAAGAATCCGCAGGAATAGCTACGTTTGACGGAGAAGCCTGTTATTGCTACAAAAATATGGGCTTAGTCTCTCAGGTTTTCAATGAGTCCATTTTAACAAATCTACCCGGTAAAATTGCCATTGGTCATACTCGTTACTCTACCACTGGGTCTAGTTTACAGGCAAATGCACAACCTGCGGTAATTAATACCAGATTAGGAAAATTAGCTTTAGCACATAACGGCAACTTAGTCAATACCCTAGAACTAAAAATAGAATTAGATAAAAGAAACTGTCAATATATTACAACTACTGACTCAGAAATGATTGCTCTGATGATGGGCAAAGAAGTTGATGGTGGCAAAGATTGGGTTGAGGCTGCCATTACTGCTTTTAAATGGTGTCAAGGGGCTTATAGTTTAGTCATTGGTACACCGATAGGTATAATTGGAGCAAGAGATCCTCACGGTATTCGTCCATTAGTAATCGGTAAAATGGAGGAAGAAGGTAATCCTATTCGTTACGTTTTAGCCTCTGAAACCTGTGCTTTAGATATTATTGGTGCTGAGTTTATTCGAGATGTTGAACCGGGAGAATTAGTTTGGATTACCGAAGAAGGTTTATCATCTATTCAATGGGCACAAAAATCAGAACATAAATTATGCGTATTTGAAATGATTTATTTTGCTCGTCCTGATAGTATTATGGGTCATGATAGTCTTTATGCTTATCGCCTCAGATTAGGAGAACAATTAGCAAAAGAATCTTTAGTAGATGCTGATATGGTAATGGGTGTGCCAGACTCAGGAATTCCTGCGGCAATCGGTTATTCCCGTTATTCAGGTATTACTTATCAAGAAGGGTTAATCAAAAATCGTTATGTTGGACGTACATTTATTCAACCCACTCAACATATGAGAGAACATGGTATTAAAATGAAACTTAATCCTCTCAAAGATGTTTTGGCAGGAAAACGTATTATTATTATTGATGACTCCATTGTTCGAGGCACAACCAGCAGAAAAATTGTTCGAGCTTTAAGGGATGCTGGGGCAAAAGAAGTACATATGAAAATTTCTTCTCCTCCTGTTACTCATCCTTGTTTTTACGGCATTGATACTGATAGTCAAGATCATCTGATTGCTGCCACAAGAAGTGTTAATGATATAGCTCAACAGATAGAAGTAGATACTTTAACTTATTTGTCTCAGGAAGGAATGTTAAAAGTTACAAATGAAAATCCTCAAAGTTTTTGCACGGCTTGTTTTAATGGAAATTATCCCATTGATATTCCTGAAGATATAAAAAGATCTAAATTAATATTAGAACCAGTTAATAATTAGGGGAATTAGGGTTTACTGAAAAATATTTTACTTTGATGTAAGTAGCTGTCAGCAGATGAGTTGGATCTAAAATTAGATGATGACTGCTTAAATAACAAAAAACCAAGATTTTTAATCTGACTCTGTCAATAAAATATTTTTATATTTAATTGTAATACTAAGGATAAACATTTTTTATTGATAAGTATTTCTCTTAACTCTTATTTATCCTCACTCTCTTTTGCTAATTTATCTGCCATTTGCTTTGTTAAAGTAATTAATTCGGTGGGAACTAACATTACAGTAGTAGTGTTATTTTCTGCACCAATTTCCGTTAAAGTTTGTAAGCGTCTTAATTCTAAAGCAATGGGATTATTAGACATTTGTTGACTTGCTTCTGATAGCATTAAAGACGCTTCTTTTTCCGCAGAGGCTTTGATTAAACGAGATCTTTTTTCTCTTACAGCTTCGGCTTCTTGTGCCATTGCCCGTTGCATTGATTGAGGTATTTCCACATCTTTCATTTCTACTCTTTCAATCACTACACCCCAAGGCTCAGAAATTTCATCTACAATTTCTTGAATTTGAACGTTAATTTTATCTCGGTTACGCAGAATATCATCAAGGATATTTTGACCTAAAACATTGCGCAAAGTAGTCATAGAAGCCTGATAAACGGCTACTTCATAATCTTCTATTTTATTAATGGCACGATCGGGATCTAAGATTCGATAATATAATACAGCATTGACTTTAACCGTTACACTATCAGCGGTGATAGTCTCTTGGGATTTTATATCAACAGTTTTTGTCCGAATATCAATTTTGGCTTTTTGGTCAACTAATGGTATTGTCCAATATAATCCTGGTCCTTTGATGCCATTCATTCTACCCAGTCGAAAAATGACACCTCTTTCATATTCTCGATCTATTTTAAAGCCTGTTAAAAGAAATATTATGACTGGAATTAGTACAGTAAAAATAGCTTCCATAGGTAATGAATAGTGAATAGTGAATAGTGAGAAGACTATTGATTGTTAATTGTTAATTGTTAATTATTAATTATTCTTCTAAGTCGATTTTAACAGGTTTAACATTCCAAATCTCATTACAGTACTCCTGTATCGTACGATCGCTAGAAAACTTAGCCATTCTAGCACTATTAAGAATAGACATTCTCGTCCATTTTTCTTGATTTTGATAAGCCATGGCAACTTGTTTATGACACTCTACATAGGAATGATAATCAGCTAAAAGCATATATTGATCATCATATAAAAGAGAGTCCACAATGGGTTTAAACATTTGAGTATCTCCATAACTGAAATAACCGTCAGCAATACGATCGATGACTTCTCTTAATTCAGCGTTGGTGTCATAATAATACTTAGGATTATAACCATGAGCTTTAGTTTGAGCAACTTCTTCGGCAGTTAAACCAAACAAGAAGAAATTTTCTGCACCAGCTTCTTCCCGAATTTCGATGTTTGCACCGTCTAAAGTACCAATAGTTAACGCACCATTCATGGCAAATTTCATATTACCTGTACCTGAAGCCTCTTTTCCTGCGGTGGAAATTTGTTCGGATACATCGGCGGCAGGATAAATTTTTTGCCCTAAAGAAACGTTAAAGTTAGGTAAAAATACCACTTTTAAGCGTCCTCGAATATCTGGGTCTTTGTTGACTACATCTGCAACACTGTTAATCAATTTGATGATTAATTTCGCCATGAAGTAACCGGGAGCGGCTTTTCCACCAAAAATGAAGGTTTGAGGAGCAATATGTAAATCAGGGTCACGTTTGATGCGATTATAAAGGGTGATAATGTTTAAAACGTCTAGGTGTTGGCGTTTGTACTCATGAATCCGTTTGACTAACACATCAAAAATAGAGTTAACATCAACTTCGATCGCACGTTGTTTAAAGATGTAATCAGCTAATCTCTGTTTATTTGCCTGTTTGATGTCACGCCATTGACGACAAAAATCTGGATCATCTACATACTTCTCGATTTGTTGAATTTGGCTTAAATCTTTTACCCAACCTTCTCCAATTTTGGAGGTGATTAGTTGTGCTAATTTGGGATTGCTTAATACCATCCAACGGCGAGGGGTGACACCATTGGTTTTATTGTAGAATTTTTCAGGCCACAAAAAGGCAAAAGCATTTAAAGTTTCTTGTTTTAAGAGTTGAGTGTGTAATGCGGCAACCCCATTAATAGCATGACTACCAACACAGGCTAAATTTGCCATGCGAACTTTTTTACCGTTTCCTTCTCCGATAATGGATACTGCTGTCAGTAAATCTTCATTATTGGGATACCATGTGCGTACATCGCTAAGGAAATGATGGTTAATTTCATAGATGATTTCTAAGTGACGGGGAAGGAGTTTTTCAAATAAGCTAACATCCCATGTTTCTAAGGCTTCAGGTAGGAGGGTATGGTTAGTATAAGAAAGAGTTTTTTGGGTAATATACCATGAACGATCCCAGTCTAAACCATGTTCATCCACAAATAAACGCATCAATTCGGCAACAGCGATGGCAGGGTGAGTATCGTTAAGTTGAATCGCTATTCTTTCATGGAAGTTATCAAGATTTTTATTATTGCGCAGGTGAACACGAATTAAATCTTGTAAAGATGCAGAAACAAAGAAAAATTGTTGAGCAAGTCTTAATTCTTTTCCTGCGGGAGTGTTATCGTTAGGATAGAGTACTTTAGAGATGGTTTCAGAGTTGATTTTTTCTTCCACAGCTCGATCATAATTACCAGCGTTGAAAGCCTCAAAGTTAAATTCTTCCGATGCTTCCGCTTTCCAGAGACGTAAAGGGTTTACGGTGTTGGTTTTATAACCCGGTACAGGAGTATCATGGGGAATAGCTAAAACCGTGCGTTCGGGTATCCATGAAACACGATAATGTCCTTTACTATCATAATAACCTTGGGTATAGCCTCCCAATTTTACAGGTACTGTTTCATCAGGGCGAGGTAATTCCCAAGGGTTGCCAAATCGTAGCCAGTTATCGGGCATTTCTCCTTGCCAACCATCCCGTAAAAGTTGGAAAAAGATACCAAATTCGTAGCGAATACCGTAACCAACTGCTGGAATTTCTAAACTAGCTAAAGAATCGAGGAAACACGCCGCTAATCGCCCTAAACCGCCATTTCCTAAGCCCGGATCGGGTTCTTGTTCAATTAATTCGCTTAAATCTAAGCCTAATTCTGCGATGACTTTTTCAACTTCTTCATAAATATCAAGGTTTACTAAGTTATTACCTAAATATCTACCCATCAAAAATTCTGCGGAAAAATAACAAACTAATTTTGTTTGGGAATTTTTTTTATAAGTTTCAGTGGTTTTTAAAAAACGGCGTAATAATCTATCTCGGATAGTATAAGCTAAGGCTACGTAGTAGTCGTAATTGGATGCTTGAGTTCGATCAATACCTTGAATATAGAAAAGGTTGTCTAAAAACGCCCGTTTTAGAGTTTCTGGACTCATGCCAGTTCGATCGTCTTCTACTTTAATTGTCGGAGTGCAATATAACTCTGACGCGGTTTCTTGTATCATATTTATTTTCCTTACTCTTTATACTATTTAGGTTATACGATTTTTTTTTCAATCGAGCTTTTTTTTTGTGAATGTGATTTTTCTCTGAAAAAATAATCAAGTTATTTCAAACAGTAGATTCTTCGTGGAAAAAACCCTAATGAATTAACATTAAGGTTTAATTTTATTTATCAATGAAGAAAAATAAAAGACAAAATAAACAAAGTACAAAAATATTTACAACCAAAGTCAGGATATAAATTGGTTTTTCTGATTACTAATGATAACACAAAGCATTTAGTGAATTTACAATCAATTTTTATTCAATATGTGTTTTAAAATAAGTTGAATAACGTCATATTTATACAGCAATTATTAATCATTACCTATCACGGACAAATAGATGACTAATTTTTATTTATTTTCATTTGTGACAAATCCCATAACAGATCCTGTTGCTGTATTTTTGATTATGATGGGAGTATTATTAATTGCCCCGATTTTATTTGAAAAAATTAAACTACCGGGTTTAGTCGGTTTAATTGTAGCAGGTATCGTTATTGGACCTCATGGCATCGGATTATTAGAGAGAGATAAAACGATAATTTTGTTTGGTACAGTAGGATTACTGTTTTTGATGTTTATGGCTGGATTAGAAACTAGCTTAGATGATTTAAAAGAAAATGGGGATAAAGCCACGGTTTTTGGGTTGAGTACTTTTGTAATCCCGATGGTTTTAGGTACAGGAGCAATGTTATTCATCGGTTACGATATTTTAGCAGCAATTTTGGTAGCTTCATGTTTTGCCTCTCACACTCTATTGTCTTTACCGATTGTCAGTAAACGAGGATTGATGCGCACTTCAATGATGACGGTGACATTAGGAGGTACTTTAATTGTCAATATTTTAGCTCTTTTAGTGTTAACCATTGTTGTTAGGGCAAGTGAAGGAGGTTTAACCCTTGGTTTTTGGTTATTTTTAATTCCCGCCCTAGCTATTTATACCTTTGCAACTCTTTTTGGTGTACCTAAATTGGGAAGATGGTTTTTCCGTACTTTTGGACGAGATGAAGGTGTAGAATTTACTTTTGTAGTGTTAACCTTGTTTGTGGTTTCCTATGCCGCCAGATTAATCGATATTGAACCTATTATTGGTGCTTTCTTAGCAGGAATAAGTATTCGTCCGTTAATTCCTCAGTTAAGTCCTCTAATGAATCGTATCCAATTTATTGGTAATACATTATTTATCCCTTTATTTTTACTTTCCGTGGGGATGTTGGTTAATCCTGCTACATTAATACAAGAACCTCAATCATTTGTAGTTTCAGGAGTGATGATCACGGTTGCCATTGTTGCTAAATTTATCCCCGCATGGGGAGTGGGTAAATACTTTAAATTTTCCTTTGCTAATATTATGGTGATGTTTGGCTTATCTGTAGCTCAAGCCGCTTCAACTTTAGCCGCTATTACTGTCGCTTTTCAAATCAAATTAGTTGATGAATTAACCGTTAATGGTACGATCGCAATGATTCTTGTGACTTGTATTTTATCTCCTTGGGTAACAACAAAATGGGCAGATCAAATTAAAACTCAAGAATCTTCAATATCTGAGAATAATGATACTTCAATTTTAGAAACCACTGAAGAAGAAATATCTACATATCGAGTAGTTGTACCTGTATCAAATCCAAATACAGAAGATAATTTATTAAATCTAGCTTTATTATTAGTAAATGCAACGAAAGGAAAACTTTTTCCTTTACATATTCTTACCGATGCGAATGGGGTGATTTCTAAAGGAGAAAAAATCCGTCAAGCACAATTATTAGAAGCGGCAGAAATGATTGCTCATGCTACATCTACAGATGTTAAAAGCATTGCCAGAATAGAAAGTTCTGTAGATCAAGGAATTCTTCATGTATCTCAAGAATCTGACGCTAATCTTATTATTTGTGGTTGGAAAGGTTTTTCCACTTATAAAGACAACTTTTTTGGCGGTATCATTGATAATGTGTTGCAAAAGTCTGTGATTCCTGTTTTAATTACTCGTTTCACTGAGCCAATTAAAACAACTCAACGAGTAGTATTAGCTATCTCTGATTTTCAGTACAAATCTTCTAGTTTTTCTCAAGCATTTAATTTAAGCAAAATTCTTGCTAACGAAATCAATGCTAATTTACACATTCTTCTTGTGTCTTCAAGTAATTCAGGAATCGTAGTTGATAGCCGTTTAACAGGGATTTCTTTTCAACAATTAAAAGGTAATTTTACTCGTAGAGTTTTACAGGAAATGAAGCCTGATGATTTACTGTTGTTGATGTCTATCGGTGATCATAAAGTAGTGGGTACTCCTACATTAGGCTCTATTCCAGAAGCGATCGCTCGTAATTACAGACAGGTATCAATGATGATAATTTGTTTAAAAAGTAGTTAAAAATTCAAATTACTTTGTTTAAAAGTTGTTGTAAATTTTGACAATTTAAATAAATATCTTCTAAACGTGAATCAGGATAAAGTAATTGATGAAAGTGTTTACTACCAATTATTTCTCCTATTAAATAATAATAATCAAGATTAATTAAATTACTCACCAACCAATAACAAGGATAAACATAATTTGGAGCAAAAATTTCGATAACTTTAGTATTAGGTTGACAAAAAACGAGATTACTTAAACCACTACCATGGGAAGAAACAACAATTTCTGCTGTTGATAATAATTCCCCCTGTTTTTTTACTGATAAAAATTCTAAGTTTACAATTTCAAAATTATAATTTAATAAAATATTTACTACTTCATCTTCATTGATTAAACGACGATTACTAGAATTTTTGCGACTAATATATAATCTTTTTCTCTCTTGATTTTGTATATCTTTATTATCTAAAATTTTATTTCGTAAATAATCACAACTCCAAGGAGGCATCCATGCGATCGTACTAGGAAAAGAAGGTACTATTAAATTTTCAGCTTGTATATGTAAAGGGAAAGATAAAGGTAAAATTTTATCGTGAGGAATACCAAATATTTCAAGAGTTTCTTTTTGAAAATTTGTGCGATTATCTACTAAAAAATAGTCTATTTCTCTATAATTAATCTTAGCTAATTCTAATAGTTTTATTCTAGGTAATATATCAAATAACCAATGAAAATAAATATCATTTGCTAATCCTGCCAAAATAATAACTGTGCCCTTTATTAATTGAATAGAAGGTAAAAAATTAGTCTTAAAAATAGAATGATTGCTGGGGTGACTATCAGGATGATTTGGACTTAATGCTGGAGATTCAGGAGAAAGCTCACCAATTATATAATTTTCTTTTGTAATTATGGCACTACTTGCCTCGTCTTCTCGTAAATAAAATCTACCATCTGGAATATTAACTAAAAAAGTTTTTGGTAATTCGATAATTGAAGAAAAATAAAAGCTAGGATGAATATTTTTATCAAGAGTTTTTGGTGGCTTTAACTTTAAGATATTATCTAAATTAAAATCATAATAATTAGTCTTTATTATCTGATTTTTTTCAACAAAGTTTAATGCAGTTTTATGATAGTTATGGGGAGAAGTCACTAAGTTTTTATTATCTTTATCGTTAGATTTTCTATGATTAATCAAATCAAAAATTAATTGACTTTTATGTAAATTTATGCTACTTAATTTATCTAAATAACTAGCTATTTTATCCCTTTGTTGAGTATAAAGTAAACTTAAAATTAAATTATAGTAAATAGACTCTAATTCTAGGTTTTGATTTAAAGCGATTTGATAATAATTAATAGCTAAAAGATAGTTTTTTTGTTGAAACAACAAGTTAGCAATATTAAAAGCAATTCCTTCTTGATTTTGCCTATTTTTTAAGGAATTAACTAAATTTATATTTAATTTAATTACTTCATTATTAATGGATAAGTTTTGAAGATTGTTATGATACCAATCTAAATATTTTTCAAAAAATAATGGTAGATTATCGATTAATTCTGTCCATAACTTTATTGTTAAGTTTAAGTTATTTTCAAGAAGGTAAATATAACCTAATTCCCCATAACTTTGATAAATTTTAGGTTCAATTTTAATAACTTTTAACAATATCTCTTTAGCATCGAAAAAATTATTATTTTTAAGATAACAATAAGCCAAATTTGATAAAATATTCAAGTTATTTTCTTGAATCTTTAAACCTTGACTATAAACTATAATTGCTTTTTCAAATTCATTAATATTTTGCCATAATAAACCTAATTTTTCATAAGTAATAATGAAATTTGGTTTTATAGAAATTAACTCTTCCAAAAAATAAACTGCGTCATCAAAATTACTTTGTTGGCTAAAAAGTTGAGCTAAATTTATATAAGCAAGGATATATTGAGGATTTATTTCTAAAACTTGTTGATATAATTTAATAGCTAAATTAATATTTGTTTGTTCACTTTTTAATTCAGCAATATTAAAAATTAATTCAGCAATAATAGCAAAATCTTCTTCTTCAGCATTGAAGCATAAATCTAATAAAATAGTTTGATAAAATTCTTCATTTCCCTGGCAAAAATAAGCTAATCCTAGATAGGTTTTATATAAATTAATTTCAGAGTTATCAACTAAAATATTCTCAATATATTCAATAGCTTGTTCATATTTTTCTTCTTCAAAAAAACTCTTTATTCTTATTTCATACTCAGAAATATTCATATCAAAATCAATAAAGTTATGATTTGGGTGAATATTATTCACCCCTACCTATTACTTATTCTAATCCGGGTCGAGGCATCGGAAATATTTTTTGCTTATTCAGGTATCGTAGCCAAAAACCACCAATAACTGCAAATATTAAAGATACCCAACCAGTTAATGATTGTAATAATAAGAAGCCACCAATGGATAACATTAATCCAAATAGTAAAAATATAGATGCAACAACTTTAAAACTATCCAATTTTAAATTTTGTAAAGGTTTAACTCCTGTTTTTTCTTGTTGTTTTCGCCAACCAATACCTCCGGGGCGAACTTTTAGATAAAATTTGATCAAGGTTTCTTCTGATTCTGGGGGAGTTAAATACATCGCAGTAATCCAGATAATAGCAGTTAAGCCTGAGATAGTCATTAACCTTAAGCCAAAATCTGTCGGAAAAATATTGAGATTGGGAATGACACTAGTTAAGCCGATAATAAAACCTGCTACCATCGCTGTTAACTCTGCTGTAGCATTAATACGCCACCAATACCAACGTAAAATCAATACTAATCCTGGTCCTGTACCTATAGCAATTACTAAACGAAATACTGTACTAATATCCTTGGCAAAAAAAGCGGCGATCCCACCAATAAGAGTAACTAGAATAGAAGCTATCCTTCCCACTAATACTAATTGATCTTGAGATGCATCAGGTGCAAAAAAGCGGCGGTATAAGTCATTAGTGAGATATGATGCACCCCAATTAATGGAAGTAGAAACTGTACTCATAAAAGCGGCGATAAGAGACGCTACCACTAATCCTAACATCACGGGGGGCAAAAACTCTAACATTAATTTAGGATAGCCTAATTCTGGATCTTCGAGATCAGGATACATAGTAATAGCGACAAGAGCGACGATAATCCAGGGCCAGGTACGAACAATATAATTAAGGATATTAAAAAACCATGCTGCTTTTTCTGCTTCGGCTTCATCTTTTGCGGCGACTAACCGTTGAATAAATTCACCACCGCCATCACTACGGCGAAAACTCCACCATTGTACGAATAAATAAGCGGAAAAAGTGCTAAAAGTAATTCCTGCTACATCACT
Organism: Geminocystis sp. NIES-3708; assembly: GCF_001548095.1. Taxonomy (NCBI): domain Bacteria; kingdom Bacillati; phylum Cyanobacteriota; class Cyanophyceae; order Chroococcales; family Geminocystaceae; genus Geminocystis; species Geminocystis sp. NIES-3708. The sequence continues at coordinate 3,019,314 of NZ_AP014815.1, forward strand.
CCAACGCCAGTTGAATAACCCTTCTCCTTGTGTCAGAGGAATCACTGATAACACATCAATGTCTGTAGCTTTTTGTACTGCTGGAATTAACTCTTGAATACCGCCAACATGATTTACTGCCATTATAGCTACAATCATCGCCCCAAATAAAGCTAGGAAAAATTGAAAAAAGTCAGTTACAACAACTCCCCATAAACCAGAAAAGCCAGAGTAAACTAGAACAAAAATACTAACAGCAATGACACTCCATAACTTACCACTATCTCCCACATTTAAACCAAGACTTTCCCATAATTGCAATGCCGTAACTACTTTTACCATCGCCAACATTGCGTAACCTATGCCAATACAATTAATCGGTACAGCAAATAAAAAACCTTTAGTGCCACGGAGAATTGCCGCTGTTTTGCCTCCATAACGTAACTCAGTTAATTCAGCATCAGTCACCACTTCTGATCTACGCCATAACCGTGCAAAAATATAGATTAGTACAACGTGAGAAATACCAAAACTCCACCATTCCCAATTACCTGCGATACCTCTAGTTGCTACAATACCGCAAATATACAAAGGTGTATCAATAGAAAAGGTCGTAGCCGCCATACTTGTACCAGCTAACCACCATGTCAGCGATCGCCCAGAGACAAAAAAATCTTCCATACTTTTCGATGCTTTTCCGGAAAGATAAACACCAAGAGCCATGGTAATAATTAAATATAGTAGAATAACAATCCAATCAATATTTTGCATAAAATGCGAAGAAATTTAATGGTTAATAATAGTCAAATAGAATTACTATAGTATAAAATTCACTTCCAAATTTAAAAATATAGTTTAAGATTTATAAAGTAATAAATATTCACTTTTAATATTCGTTAGTAAAATTAATTTTAATATTATAAACTTAAGATGAAACTAATTAAATTTTTCTTTAAAAAAATAAAGAGTAACTTGAAAAAAAATAGATTTCAACAATTTATTGTGTTGTTGGGATTAACATTTTTTATATCTATGAATATTTTAAATTTACATTTAGTAAATGCTCAACAAATACCTGATGATTCAAAAGAGGCGATGTTAAGCAAAAATATGTTAAAAATGGAACAAAGATTAGAAAAAGAATATGAAGATTATTTTCAAAGAGATATAGTAAATAGTGAAAAAAGTTCTTTAGAAATTTCTGCTATTTTAGCTAAATTAGATCAACAAACAGGTACTAATTCAGCAGTTATTTGGGTTACGCCTGAAGAAAAGTATCTACATTTAGTCTATTTAACAAAGAGTGGTAAAATTATTGTTAAAGATATTGAAGATGCTTCTTTTAATAAACTTACTCAAACAGTTAAAGATTTTTATACAGAAATTAATCAAATAAATAATCCGATCAATTTAACTCAAGCTCAACAATTATATGAATGGATTATTAAACCTTATCAAGAAGAATTTTTGGATAAAGACAATATCAATAATCTTTTATTTTGTTTAGAAAATGGAGTTAGATTATTACCTTTAGTTGCTTTACATGATGGAAATAATTTTTTAATAGAGAAATATAATATAACTCGTATTCCTGCATTTAATTTAATTATTCCACAGTATCAATCTTTGAAAAATCCTCAAGTTTTAGCGATGGGTGCATCAAATTTCCCTGATCAAGATCCACTTCCTGCCGTAACATTAGAACTCGAAAATATAATGAAAAGATTGCAGAACAATTATCATATATCATCATCTAGATCTAGTGAAGTTTTACTTAATGAAGAATTTACATTGAGTAATATGCAAAAACAATTACAAGGAAATTCTTTTAATATTATTCATTTAGCTACCCATGCTAATTTTAATCAAGGTAATCCTAATAACTCCTATATTCAATTTTGGGATCAAAAATTAACTTTAGATAAAATGGCTAGTTTTCCTTGGCAAACTGCACCTGATTTATTGGTTTTAAGTGCTTGTAATACTGCATTTGGCGATCGTAATGCTGAACTTGGTTTTACAGGAGTTGCTTTACAATCAGGAGTAAAATCCGCTTTAGGTAGTTTATGGAGTGTCAGTGATTTAGGTACTTTTGCACTAATCACTGAATTTTATGAACAACTAATTAATCAATCAGCACAAAATCTCACGAAAACACAAGCATTACGTAAAGCTCAAAATCTATTATTACAAGAAAAAATATATTTTCAAGATAACCGTTTAATCACCCCCCATGGAAATATTGAATTACCTGAGACTTTAGGTTTAAAGGGAAAAATAACTTTATCTCATCCTTTTTATTGGGGGGGATTTACTCTAATAAGTAACCCATGGTAATATGATTGGGAGTCACTGAAAAAGTATTTTTTTATAGAGTAATCATCAGATTAAATCATTAAAAAATATTGGTTTTTAGCTTATAGTCATTTTAAATAAGAATGAAACAGTTTAATAATATTAAAAATTCTCAAAAACCTTGATTTGTGAGCATTATTCATCCTGCATATTTTTTCTAACTGTCTCAGTGTTATTTTAATTAACTATATATTTCAATTAATAACGAATTTGTAAAGTTATAGAAGCTGAAATTTCTTGTTCACCGCCAACAATAGGGCTACTAGGCATATTAGAAACTAATTTATCTGCCATTGCCTCTCTAACTATAGGATTAGGAACATTAGCACCATTAACGTTAATAGTAATAATTTCTTGGGCAGTTAAATTTAAGGCTTTTAAAACCGTTTCTGCTTGTTGTTGTGCATCAAAACTCGCTTTTATTAATGCTTGTTTTTGAGCTTGAGAAATTGCCATTTCTGTTGCGGTTAAACTTACATTATCAATACGAGTTGCTCCTACTTTGACACTATCATCTAATAAACGTCCAACCCCATCAATAGGTAACTCAAAACTAACTAAATTAGTGGCAACATAGCCTGTTAATTCTCGTTGATTGTTATTGTAATTATAATTAGGACGTAATTGAACCCCAGTAGTTTGTAATCTTTGTACATTACTAGATTTTAATAACTCAACTAAAGATGTGGTCCGTTTAGCTACTTCTTGTTGAATTTGAGTTGCATTTTTTCCCTCAATTTCAACTCCTAACTGTACATTCGCAACGGTAGCGGGTATTCGTTCAATTCCTTTACCAGTAACTGTTATGGTTTTTAAAATTGGTTCTTGTGCCAAAACTGGTTGCATGAGAGCTAAACTAACAAAACTAAAAGAAATGAAAATTTTTTGTAGTGGTAAAATGGATAATAACATAAAAATAATATATTAGCGAAAAAGTAAATATAGAGTTTTTGAAAAAAAGAAGCCGAGAGATAATATCCCGACTCCTCTTAATTTTTTGTGTTGAGGTTTTATGTTTAACCCAAACTACGACTATTCGACCTCATTTTTAAGAGGAATTCAAAAATTACAAATTAAACAACAGGCTTGAAACTAGGTACAACTAACTCGCTATCTTGTTTGGTTAACTTGTTATATAGTCTTTCAGTATTGGGGAAATTAGCCGCAGGTAAGGTAGGAAAACGGCGATAAGGCACAGTATCTTCACCAAATACTTGAGCATATTCCATACTACCAACTAAGGCACTAATAAAGGCACGGATACCTTCACTGGCTAAGATGCGGTTATAGTGCTGAATCTCTTTTTGATTCATCGGAGCACGACCTAAAAAGTGTTTTGTTCCTAACTCAATTACTTTAGTATTGGGGAAAGGTGCATAAAACTCTTTCAAATACAATTCAGAAGTACCTAAACCTTCGATAAACTCTTTGACGCTAATTTCGCCATTGCTGAGTTTACTTTCAAGATTGGTAAAGTTGGCACTAATGGTATAAGGTTCAACATCTCGCTCGAATATCTGACGATAAGCTGCACGAATAACGTTTTTAACCGCTACTTTGTCCGCATTATTGGTAAGTTTGAAGAGTTTAGTTTGTTCTCTTTGAACTGTTACCCCTTGATTTACACGATTTTTAACATCATTTTCACTACGGGCGGAAGAAACTTGTCCTAATTCAATGAATCTCGGTGTGGTTTCAACGTCAATTCTTTGTCCAATGTCTTCTCTTAATGTACCAACTCTGGCATTACGCATTTGTAGACCATTAGGGGTAACATAACGCTCGTAAGGTACAGTATCTTCCCCGAAGGCTTGATTATACTCAGGGCTATCAATAAAGGCATCAACTAAAGCGTAGAAACCTTTTTTAGAAGCAAGATCAAAGTAAGTATTCATTTCACTACGTCCGTAAGTCGGGCGACCTAATAAACGACGGTGAATGAATTCGATCGCCTTACAAACATAAAAAGGTGTCCAGTAAGTTTTTAAGAAAGTTTCAGATTTAGCTAACATACGGATAAAATCACGGAGACTGATGTCACCATTTTCTAGTTTAATTTCTGCTACTTTTAATCTTTGTCCTTCATAAACATCACGACCAAAAACTTGACGATAAGCGGCACGAATTACAGCTTGGGTAGAACTTTCACCGAATTTAACTCCCAAACCATTACTAGCACCGGGTAACTCGTTATTTAAACGAACTACTTTTGCTCCTAAACTTCCGGGATATTCACCGCGAGCGCTAGGATTACTATTTTGGTTGTTGATACCAGGACCACGATGAATTAAAATCCGTTTAGTATCTTTACTAAATGGTGCGGGGGCACTGCTAGGATTACGAGTTTCTTTCGGGAAAATAGCTCCAAATTGAATTTCTAAAGGATCATTTCCTGAACCATAAACGTGCTGATCTGGTAAGGGGCGATCGTACTTCGCAAAAGTAGTAATAAATTGAGGTACTTTACGGAAAGGTGCACTGTAACTGAATAAATCTTGTTGCATACCCCAGTTACGACACTCTTGAGCTTCTACCCCTAAACCTCTTAAATAAGGCACGGTTTCTTCACCGAAGTAGTCAGAATACTCTTGAGAGTCCACTAAAGCATCTACTAAAGCATTTAAGCCACCGCTAGACACGATGGAGAAGTATTTTTGCACCTCTTCACGGGAAGATGGTCCACGACCTAAAATATGACGGAAAGCCAATTCTAAAGCACGAGAATTGATAAAGGGCTCAAAGAATTGTTGACGATATAAAGGAGATTTTGCTAAACGACGAACAAATTCCTTCATAGAAATATCACCATTTTTTACCTGAGATTCAAGGTAAGAAATTGACTGAGAATAAGCACGAGTAATATCACGCTCAAAAATTTGACGATAAGCAGCTTTAACTACCGAAATTTTCTCAGAAGCTGATAATCCTGGTTTCATCACAAATTTAGGACGACGCTCAGAAGCATTAAAATAACTTTGAGGTAACTCTAAACCTTGAGCATCATCAGAAGGACGTTGACGAACTTTTGTGGATGGAGTAGGTGCTTTTAACTCGTTGATGAGAATTTCAAAATATTGAGTTAAAATTTCTTTGGCTTCTTCGTCATTTTTGAAGTAAGTAAGAGAAGAAACACGCATTTCTAATAAAGCAACAATAGTAGCATCAATAGAACAAGCATTTTCTAAAACTTCTCTTAAACCTCTAGTATTAACTACAAGGATATTAGGATCACCAGCGACTACGGCATAGCTAACATAACGTAAAAACCATGACATATCTCGTAAAGATTTAGCCATGTTGCTAGGACCATAACGGGAGATATTTATGGGGCGGAAACCAGCAGGAATTTTGCCAATACCGGGGTTAGTAAAGACAGATAATAAATTACCTAAAAACCCTCCTCCTTCACTACTGCCTTTGCTACTACCATCAACAAAAGTTTGGATAGATTGTTGAGCTGCTTTAATGTCAGCTGGTAAACCACCTACACTGGCGATCGCCCCTACAGATTCTTCCACAGGGGGTTTTTCCAAGAAAGACATGGGAGATCCACCAGTAAAGATGCGATTAGCCGCACGAGAAACGATTAGATCGGAGTTTTCGGTCAAAACTTGAGCAATCTCTAATCTTTTCGCCCCAGATTTAAAATAATTGTCTAATTCCCCTAACTCGTTGTTATCGAGAAAGCGATCTTGCTGTTCAGCTTGAATAATAGTTGAAACGGCAACGGTTTGGTATAATTGCGGCTTTGCTAAAGAACTACCGCCACTTGCTTTTATAGTCATTGATTATTTTTAATTTTAAAACCAAGTTTGATTATCAATTCATGGCATTGGACATTCCCACCATACAAATAGAGGGATTCTTGCTTTTTTTCTTCTCAACTAGGTAAAAGCCATGAGCATAACATATTACGCTCTGACAATCACCCCGTCAGATTAAATTCACAAGGGTTTTATTTTTACTTCCACTATATGCCCTATAGCTGAAGAATATAAATTTTGATTCTGTTGTTATAGATTAAATCTTTTTGGGGTTTCATAGTTAGTTTGTTAAAAATTGTTACAATTTCTGTTCGTATTTTTAAGATTTATGGATCTAAATGTAATTATTGTGATTGATTCATGGTCATTGTGCTGTGTAATGATTACATAAATGAATTAATTGACATTGATTACACAAGGGTTTACGAGCATTACATACTGCCCTGCCATGATAGATAATACTAATAGAAAAATTTTCCCAGTCTGGTTGTGGTAATAACTGCATTAAGTCTTGTTCAATTTGGACAGGATTATCTTTTTTAGTCAATCCTAGACGGTTACTAAGCCTTTTAACATGGGTATCGACTGTTACTCCTTCAATGATGCCAAAACCATGAGCTAAGACGACATTAGCTGTTTTACGAGCTACTCCTGCTAAAGTTAATAATTCAGGCATGGTTTGAGGCACATTACCGTTAAAATCATTAACTATTTTCAGACAAGCATTTTGAATATTTTTGGCTTTATTGCGATAAAAACCCGTAGAGTGAATTAAAGTTTCAATCTCTTGTCTGTCGGCTTTGGCAAAACTTGGGGCATCAGGAAATCTAGTAAATAAAGCGGGAGTAACTTTGTTGACTCTTTCATCAGTACATTGAGCGGACAAAATAGTAGCTACTAAAAGTTGTAAAGGCGTTTCATAATCAAGGCTACAGGTAGCGTTAGGGTAAAGTTGTTTGAGAATGGTTAAAATTTCTCGTGCTTTCTTTTTTTTACTGATTCTCATTAAATGGAAAATACCTTGAGAAATAAAAGTTTAAGACTGATGACAGACGAAATTCTACCCACTGAAAAGAATAAAATTTGATAAAGAATTGTGAGAAATCAATTTTAATAATATTTAAGTCAATTTTCTCCTAGTCTCCTAGTTTCATCTTCGCCAACAAATTAATATCGAACTGAGGTGAAAAATAGTAAATAAATAGTAAGGGTAATAAATTAATATACCCCTACAGAGTTTTGAGAACTATTAATTAAATAGCTTCTAAGTTTTTCTCCCCAGTTCTAATACGAATGGTTTCTTCAATGGGAGAAATAAAGATTTTGCCGTCGCCGATTTCCCCGGTGCGGGATGCTTGGACAACTTTATCTACAACCATATCCACTTGACTATCTTCCACAACGATTTCAATTTTGAGTTTTTGTAAAAACTCAACGGTATATTCCGAACCACGATAACGTTCAGTCTGTCCTTTCTGACGACCAAAACCTCTAACTTCAGAAACAGTCATACCAACAATTCCAGCATTGACTAGGGCAATTTTTACTTCATCTAGTTTAAAAGGACGAATAATGGCTTCTATCTTTTTCAAATTGATAACTCCTCTATTTTTTATTTATCTATATAACTTATACAATTTTCCTGTTATTTTCTAACATTGTTACTCAATCTATTTTTGTAAAAGTGATTACATTTAGTCAATAACCTCAGTTTTGATTGAGAACAGAAAAAGGTAAAATGACAATAAATTTAAGAAAAATACTGTCTATGAATACCTTAGAAGCTATTAAGAAAAGAAGATCTGTCAAACATTTTGATGCAAATCATGAAATGACGGCAACAGAAATTAATATTTTAATGGAACACGCTTTATTATCCCCTACTTCTTTTAATCTGCAAAATTGGCGTTTTGTTGTAGTTAAAGATAAAGTAATAAAACAACAATTAAAAGCCGCTTCTTTCAATCAAGCTCAAGTTTCTGATGCTTCTATTGTTATTGTTATTTGTGGTGATTTGAAAGCGTGGGCAAAAAATCCTCAAAGATATTGGAAAAATGCCACTGAAGATGTACAAGCTCAAATTGTACCAATGATTGGTGGATTTTATGAAAATAATCCTGAATTACAAAGAGATGAAGCCATGCGATCAGCTGGTATTGCAGGGCAAACAATTATGTTAGCGGCGAAGGCAATGGGTTATGATTCTTGTCCGATGATTGGATTTAATAGTAATAAAGTTGCAGAAATTATTAATTTGCCTGATGACAATATAATAGGTCTTATGATTGTTGTAGGGAAAGCTACTCAATCTCCTAAAAATAGGGCAGGACAATTGGATATGTCCGAAGTAGTATTTCTTGACCATTTTTAAGTTTAGTTAATCCTTTCTAAAAAGAAGTAATCTATCGGGGTGAATGATATTCCCCCAAAATAATTATCAATTAAATCAAACATGGTTAAATTTTTGGCTCTGGTTCAGGATTTTTTTAAAGATAGAAATTTTTTAAAGTTAATTCATATCACAGAAAATATTGTTTCTAAGTTTCTTTCTATTGCCCTTATTATCGTTATTTTTGTATCTTTATACGATTTAATGTTAGTTTTAATCACAGATTTATTTATAGAACCTGTGGGATTTTTTAATAGAACTTTAATAGAAATTTTTGGCTTTTTTTTAAATATATTAATTGCCTTAGAATTACTAGAAAATATAACAGTTTATCTAAGAAAACATATTGTTCAATTAGAATTAGTTTTAACTACGGCTTTAATTGCTGTTGCTAGAAAAATTATTATTTTTGATCCTAATAAATATGAAAAAATAGATTTAATTGCTCTAGGAATTGCAATTGTTTGTTTAGCAGTTAGTTATTTTTTAATTCGTTATAGTCATAATGAAAAAAAGTTTTGATTACTTTCTTTAATTATGAATTAATCGTTGTATAAACTTGCTGATAATATTTTTGATAATCTGCTGATAAAAGCGATTGCCACCATTGTGGATTATCGACATACCATTGTAAAGTTTTTCTTAAACCTGATTCTACTGTTGCTTTTGGTTTCCAGCCTAATTCTTTTTGTAGTTTACTGCTGTCAATGGCGTAACGGTGATCGTGTCCTGCTCTATCTTTCACGTAAGTGATTAATTCATTAGAGGGTTTTATGGGCAAATTGGGGGCGATTTCATCCATAATTTGACAGATTAATTGTACTAAATCAATATTTTTTACTTCATTATTACCACCAATATTATAAGTTTCTCCCGATTTACCTTTATTTAAAACTACATCTAAGGCACTACAATGATCTTGAACATATAACCAATCACGAATATTTTGCCCATCGCCATAGACTGGTAAAGGTTTACCTAAAAGAATGTTAATACACATCAATGGAATAAGTTTTTCAGGAAAATGATAAGCACCGTAATTGTTCGAGCAGTTGGTGATAATTGTGGGTAATTTATAGGTATGATAATAAGCCCGTGCTAAGTGATCACTTCCTGCTTTTGATGCAGAATAAGGGCTATTGGGTGCATAAGGTGTATTTTCTGTGAAAGGAGGATCATTTATGTCTAAACTGCCATAAACTTCATCGGTAGAAACATGAAGAAAACGATATTCTGGAGGTTGATTTTTTTTCTGCCAATAATGACGAAAACTCTCTAATAAAGTAAATGTGCCGATTACATTAGTTTGAATAAAAGCAGAAGGTGTTAGAATTGAACGATCTACATGGGATTCTGCGGCAAAATGAGCGATGGTAGTTATTTTTTCTTTTTCTAACAAATTATCGACTAATTGGCGATCGCAAATATCACCATGAATAAAAGAAAAATTAGGATTATTTTCAAGATTAATTAAATTTTGACGATTTCCAGCATAGGTGAGGGCATCTAAAACAATTATTTTGTCTTGGGGATGATTTTCATACCAATAATTAACAAAATTAGAACCAATAAACCCTGCACCACCGGTAACTAAAAGATGTTTGCTCATAATCAATAGTCTAAAGAATCATTACTTAATCATTGTTAATTCTTAATGATTTCTTGTCAATTTTTAAGTATTTTTACTGATATTTATTTCAAATAACATACTTGTTTGTCATTATTTTTGCTGAGATATGAGTTATCATCTCCATAAGACAATTTAAGTTATTACACTGAAAATAAAAAAAATTAAGTTTATGAGTTATAACTCAAACAAAAAATCAGAGAAAATACCGCAAATAGAAACAAAATCTCAAAACTCTCTTTCATTATGGGATAACTCCTCAGAAGTGGATCAAGAAAACATTGACAAAGTTAAAAGGCAATGGCAGAGAAAACAACATCAAACATTTAAACGTATTCGTTATCAGGAATCTCAAAATAAAAATATTAAGACGATTGTCTCGAGTTTTGTCGGTGTAACTTTAATTGCTTTGGCTTTTCCTCATGTTGCTAATTGGTGGGCAATAGGACAAAATGTCATAACAGAGTCATCTTCGGAAGAAATAGTAGAGGATGGTAGTGAAAAAGGCAGATTTTTGAATAAATTAAATGATTTAAAACAAGATAAAAAAGGTGAAACTAATTCAGAAAAATTACAAAAAGAGAAAGAAAAAATAGGAAAAAAAGCCACGATGGCAGAACAATTAGAAGAAAGTCTTGATACTATCCAGAAAAATAGAAATGATTTGAAAAAAGCCATCGAGCTTTCTGATAGTAAATAAGTAGAATTAGAAACAGAAACAAAATAAATTTGACATCAAAAATAAAATATAATGGTAAAGATTAAGCAAAGAAAAGGTAAAGGTTCATCTTTTTCTAGTTTTTTAGTCTTTCTTCCTCATGTTTCATAATTCCTAATTCCCAATCGTTTATGGCTAATTCAATTATGTATCAAGAAGATGGTTATGTGGTTTTAGAAACCAATAAACCAGAAGAATTAATGACAGAATCGGAGTTATTAAAAAAAATAGAATCGGTTTTGATAAATCAGTCAGACTTATTTCCTGATATAGCTAAATTTAAGACAATAGAAGAACAAGCCAGATATTTATTACATAACTATTGTGAATTTAATCCTGATGATGATAACTATTTACAATGGTATGTAGTGCGTTGGGAAAAAAAATAACGATGAGTTGCTTTACTAATTTTGCCATTACCTTTGCCCCTCTTTCGGTTACTGAAGTTTATCAATTAGCAGATAATGCTTCTAATGGGGCGATTGTCGTTATGAGTGGTACAGTGAGAAATCAAACGGAAGGAAAACCAGTTAAATATTTAGAATATCAGGCTTATGAACCGATGGCGATTAATATTTTTCAGCAAATTAAGGATGACATTATCAAAAAATGGCAAGATACCAATACTATAATTATTCATCATCGTATTGGTAAACTAAGTATCGGAGAAATTAGTGTCTTAGTTGCTGTTGGATGTCCTCATCGTGGAGAAGCTTTTTCAGCTTGTCAGTATGCCATTGATACTTTAAAACATAACGCTCCCATTTGGAAAAAAGAACATTTTGAGGATGGTGCTAGTAGTTGGGTTAGTATTGGTATGTGTGAACAGTTAACCAACAATTAAATTATATTAGTTATTGGTTATTAAACAACTTTTGCAAACTCAGTTAACAGGAAAGATAATTGATAAAAACAAGTCAACAATTGATTTTTAATTTCTTTTTTTGGAGAGATCTATTTGTTAATTGTTAATTGTTAATTGTTAATTGTTAATTGTTAATTGTTAATTGTTAATTGTTAATTGTTAATTGTTAATTATTAATTATCTACCTCTAAAAAGCCATTATAAGCCTCCATACCATGTTCTCCTATATCTAAACCTAAATATTCTTCTTCTTCGGAAACTCTTAAGCCAAGAATAACTTTTAATAAATTCCAAACTAAAGTGCTAAATATAATCATCACAACACCTACGCTGACAATACCTAATAATTGAATGCCTAATAAGTTTAAACTTCCACTACTAAATAATCCTGCGATGTCTGGATTCTTGGTAATATTAGCGTCAGCAAATAATCCCAAAGCAATTGTACCCCAAATACCATTAACTAAATGTACTGATACTGCACCTACAGGATCATCTATTTTTAAACTATCTAATAAATAAACAGCAAAAACAACTAAAATTCCAGCTAATGCACCAATGGTAACGGCACTACCATAACTCACCATAGAACAACTGGCGGTAATTGCCACTAATCCTGATAAGATACCGTTAATACTTAAAGATAAATCTGGTTTTCCAGCTAAAACCCAACTGCTAACTGTAGCAGTAATTGCTCCTGATGCCGCCGCTAAATTTGTCACTACTGCAATATAAGCAATATTTTCTCCTACAGCCATAGTTGATCCAGGATTAAAGCCAAACCAACCAATCCAGAGAATAAAGCATCCTAATGTTGCGATACTAAGGTTATGACCGGGTAATGGTATTATTCCTCCATCTTTCTGATATTTTCCCAATCTAGGTCCTAGTATAATTGCTCCTGTCAATGCAGCCCAGCCTCCTACAGAATGCACTACCGTTGAACCTGCAAAATCTTGAAATCCTGATTTTTGTAGCCATCCGCCCCCCCATATCCAATGACCAACAATGGGATAAGCGATCGCCACTAATAAAAAACTAAATAAAACAAAATCAATAAACTTAATTCTTTCCGCCACTGCACCAGAGACAATTGTTGCGGCTGTACCTGCAAATGCTACTTGAAATAAGAATTTTGCGGCTAAAGGTACTCCTGTCCAATTCAAAGCACTATAAACCCCTTTATAAGCATCTCCTGTAGCTGGACTATTATCAATTCCATTAAGAAAAAATCCTTGTAGTCCCATAATACTATTGCCATCACCGAACATCAAACTAAAACCGATTGCCCAAAAAGCGATAGTTGAGACGGCAAAAACAATCAAATTTTTAGATAATAAATTGACTGCATTTTTACGACGACAAAAACCAGTTTCTAACATAGCAAAACCAGCGTTCATAAATATTACTAAAATAGATGCTAATACTACCCAAAGGGTGTCTAAACCAACTCTTAATTCTCCAGTGATAGATTGTAAATCTTGAGAAGGTTCTTGAGCATACACCGCATAGCTAGAAGAAAGAAGCAAAATAACACTTAAAAGAAGACAACCTTGCCAACTAGACGATTGTTTTATTTTCTGAATAATTAATTTAATTTTTTTCTGCTTAGTTTTACTTTTGAACATAATCCTCACCTAAATTTTAACTTGACTATTATAAAGGATATAAACCATAACATTTAGCATCAATTTTTACAGATATTTATTTAAAAATTTCAAAAAATAGGGCTTTAAATTGGTTTACTATAAATCATAATTAATTGTCTTTGAGGATTATATACTTCTACAGGAATTTTATATTTAGCATTGATATACTTATAGTTCTTTTCCACTTGATTTATATGAGTACTAATCTGTTTTTCTTGCTCTATATTATTCGTTAATTTTGTCACCGCTGATAAGGAAGCAATTTTCTGTAAGTATTTATCTGTTAAAAAAACTTTAACACTTTCTTTACTGACATTAAAAGTACAAATCTCCTCAGTATTTTTACAGATCTTTATCAATTCTTGTTTAATTTCTTCCCTTGTTACTGCTTGTTTTAATTCAGATTTTGCCATTATTAATTGTTTACTAGCACTAGATTCTAAGTCAGTTATTTCTTTTTTTGCTAAAACCTCTGAAGGAACTTTTTTTAATAAAGAAATCGCTTCTTGCCATAATGAAACGGCTTTTGTCCATTGATTATTTTTTTGAGATTCTTTGGCTAATTTGATTTTTTCTTCTGCTTCTTTTTTAATATTTAAAGCATCTTTTTCTTCATTTATTTTATTTTGAACTTCGATAAGTTTTTGCAAATAATTTTTTAAAGTCGCATCTTTTTCTCGATAAGCATTAGTTTGCTCAGGAATTGATTCTATTGTTTTGATAGCTAATTGCCAATTTTTTTGTAGATTCTCCAACTCTGATAAATTAGTGACTTGTGTTTGTTGATTTTCAATATCTGTTGCTATTGTTTTTCCTTTACTTAATAATTCATTACCTTGTTTTTCTTGACTAATGTTTTGATCAATTAGCTGTAATTTATTATTATAAATATTTATTTTTTTTTGCTTATAACTATCTAATTCTTCTATATTTATTTGATTAATAATTGTGATAGCTTCGTTAAAAAAATCTTTAACACGATTCCATTCATCTAAAGATAAAGGTAAATTTTTACTTACAGTTTCAGCTGTATCTACTGATTTTAAAGCCACTAATAAATTATCTAATTGTTCAACTTGATTTTGATAATCTTTAATTAATAAATTTGCATTATCATAAGATTTTGACCAAAAGGGAATGCGTTTTAAATCATTAATGCCATTAATTAAACTTAATTGTAACTCTTTTATTTTTGTTTCAGTTAAATCTTGAGATTGATTTTTAAATGAAGAAGAAATAGAAGTTTCGGTTGTGGTTATCAATTCGCAATTACCGATGACACAGGGACGAGTAAAATAATAAAAAATACCAATTGTACCTAAAGAAATAATACCTAAAATCAAGAGAATAAAACTAACAGAAAAATTAGCAGAAATATATTTTTTACCAGCTTTTAATAATAATTCATTTTGATTAATAACATCATTATTTTCTTGAGAATTAAAATAAACATTATCTGTATTATCGAAATTACAAATTAAAAAATCATCGATAATTTGATAGCTATTAATTACTTCTTTAATTTGATTAATAATTTCTATTAAAATATTTTCATCAACGTCACTAATTAAAATCACCAAATAATTATTTTCTTTAAAACAGTCTATTTGTAAAGAAAAATCAAAAGTTAATTTGTTATTAATAGCTTCATAAAAGGCTTTTTTTAAAGTTTGATAATCAATATTATTACCGATAGCTGTGTTAATCATAGTGAATTTAATAAGTGGAAGATATATTATCTTAATTTTAATTATTGATAGGTGAAATAGTACGAATCATTTTGAGTATTTGTAGTAAAAAAATCTTTTGACGCAATTCTGAATTTATATTAGGAGGAAAAGGATTTGTAACTATTTTTTCTTGCAATAAAGCATATTCTTCTACCGTTAAAGGTTTATTATCAATAGGAGATCGTGCTTCAATAATAATTTCTGTGGCTAAAATTTCTTCTGGAGTATCATTTTTCGGTGGTAAAGCAGAAACGGCAAAATTAGAGATTAATAAACTAGAGATTAAGGTTAAACTGGCAAAGAAAAAGTTAATCATAATGTATTATAACAATACAAAAAATTCATCAAGATAATAAGCAAAAAATTAGACTTTATCGGAAATTTTAAGCTATATTATACTATTAATCGATCAACTACAGGGAAAGTAAGGAGGTAGCTATTTCAGAACAACTAAATCTGACAGTCAGTCTTAGAGGTACTCGTGAAGTCAAAAAAAATTGCCAAGTCTTTCATTTACTAGGTCAATTAGATGCTTTTTCTGAACCAACATTTCAAAGAGTTATATTAAGCTATACAAAAGAGAGTGCTAATCAAATAATCTTAGATTTATCACAAATTGATTTTATTGATAGTTCAGGGTTAGGTGCTTTAGTGCGTATTGCAAAACATATGGATGGTATTAAAGGAAAAATGCAAATTGTCAGTAACCCTAGAGTAACCCAAACTGTCAAAATGGTGAGACTAGAGAAGTTTCTTAACTTGAAAAATTCTCTTGATGAGGCACTAAAAGATATATAGTAATTAGATTTAAAATTAATTTCCAGCTTTGTCTATCAAAAAAAACGACTTTGAATCCCAAAATTCCCCTCAATCTGAGCCTCAGAATGAGGTTATTCCCTACTGGAAATTGATGTTTAATGGCGAAATATCTGCCTCATCTTTACAACAAATCTCTCCAGTGTCCTTTGCTTATATTGGTGATGCAGTATATGAGTTATATATTCGTACTAACTTTTTACTGCCCTCCAAAAAAATTTCTGACTATCACCACAAAGTAGTTGAAAAAGTTAGAGCAGAATCACAAGCTTCTTATTTACAAAATTTATATCCTTTATTGACGGAAATTGAACTAAACTGGGTTCGTAGAGGCAGAAATTCAGTTAATAAATCTCCTCGTCGTTTACCTTTACAAACCTATCAACAAGCCACAGGTTTAGAAACATTATTAGGTTATCTCTATATTTGCGATCGCCCAAGACTAGAGTATTTACTATCACAAATAAAAATATACTAACGGAAAGATTTAACTATACCTAAAAGCTGACTACTGAAAGTTGATAGTTAACACCGCTAAAAGTCTCACAACTCTGATAGTAAATTTTCTATATTATTTCTGAAATTATAAAATTTATATGAATCTTTTTGCACAAGAAAAGTTATTATTTACTCCAGCACAAAAAAATCTTAATCCTATTCCTTTAATTTTTGCTTTTCCTAATGAATATACCGTAGGAATTACCAGTTTAGGTTATCAATTAGTATGGGCTAATTTTTCCTTAAGAGATGATGTTGTGGTAAGTCGTTTATTTATGGATGTCCATGAGAATTTACCTCGAAATCCTGAATTAGTTGGCTTTTCTTTTTCTTGGGAATTAGATTATGTTAATATTCTTAATTTATTAGAATTTTTAAATATTCCTATTTATGCAAAAGATAGAAATGAAAATCATCCTTTAGTATTTGGTGGTGGACCTGTATTTACCGCTAATCCTGAACCTTTTGCTGATTTTTTTGATATTATTTTATTAGGTGATGGTGAAAATTTATTAGGTAATTTTATCGATAGTTACCAACAAATTAGACAGAGTAATCGCAACCAAAAACTAACTCATTTAGCTCAAACTGAAGGTGTTTATATCCCTAGTTTATATTATATTAACTATCAAGAAAAAGATGGTCAAATTGAAAGTATAAAACCAGTAAATAATCATATTCCTGAAACCGTAGAAAAACAGACTTATCGAGGAAATGTTTTATCCGCTTCAACCGTTGTCACAGAAAAGGCGGCATGGGAAAATATCTATATGATAGAAGTGGTGAGAAGTTGCCCTGAAATGTGCCGTTTTTGCCTAGCAAGTTATCTTACCTTACCATTTCGTACCGCTAGTTTAGAAGCTTCCTTAATTCCTGCTATTGAAAGAGGTTTAAAAGTTACCAATCGTCTAGGTTTATTAGGTGCATCCGTCACCCAACACCCTGAATTTGAGAGCTTAATGGATTATTTATTACAACCAAAATTTGATGATATTCGAGTAAGTATAGCATCAGTACGGACTAATACTATAACGGAAAAATTAGCGGAATTTCTTACAAAACGAGATACTAAATCAATAACTATAGCAATTGAGAGTGGTTCTGCGAAAATTAGGCAATTAATCAACAAAAAGCTCGAAAATGAAGAAATAATTCAAGCCGCCATCAACGCTCAAGCAGGGGGATTAAAAGCACTTAAATTTTATGGTATGGTAGGCTTACCAGAGGAAGATTTATCCGATATTGATGCCACTATTGAGATGATGGCACAGGTAAAAAAAGTCGCTCCAAAATTAAAAGTAACCCTTGGATGCAGTACTTTTGTTCCAAAATCTCATACTCCTTTTCAATGGTTTGGGGTTAACTCTGAAAGTAAAAAAAGACTGCAATATTTAGAGAAAAATTTACGTAAAATAGGTGTAGATTTTCGACCTGAAAGCTATAGTTGGTCAGTAATTCAAGCTCTTATATCTCGTGGCGATCGCCGATTAAGTAAGTTGTTAGAATTAACTCGTAATTATGGCGACAGTTTAGGTAGTTATAAACGGGCATTTAAGGAGTTAAAAGGAGAAATACCAAGTTTGGATTATTATGTTCATGAAAATTGGCAAATAGGACAAGTTTTGCCTTGGCAACATCTAAAAACGGCGTTAAGTGAAGAAACATTAATCAAACATTTACAGCAAAAATAATAAATTAATAAAGTTGCCCTGAAGTGCGAGGTTTTAAAGCTAAAAATTTTGATAACATTGGAGATGATCACTGATAAGACTTAATTTATTGTCTATATCGATGGAAATTTTAATAGTAGAAGACGAAAAAGAAATCGCCCAACTGATTCATAATTGTCTTGCAAGAGAGGGATTTCAATGTTATATTGCTTATGATGGATTATCTGCCCTTGAAAATGCTAAAGTCATACAACCAGATTTAATTATTTTAGATCTTATGTTGCCGAAACTTGACGGTTTAGAAGTATGTAATCGAGTTAGAAATTTAGGAATGACAAAAGATCCTTATATTCTCATGTTAACAGCAAAAGGAGAGGAAATTGATCGGGTGATTGGGTTATCGACAGGGGCTGATGATTACCTTGTAAAGCCTTTTAGTCCAAGGGAATTAGTCGCGAGGGTAAGAGCTTTATTACGGCGTAGTATGCGTCACGGGGGACACGCTCAAATTAATGAAACTCCTCACTTTACTTTAAATTTAGATGAACATAGTGCCATACGTCAATTAGATGATGGGCAGGAGGAAATATTAGATTTAACTGCTTTAGAGTTTAATTTATTAGTCGCCTTTACTAATTATCCCGGAAAAGTATGGAGTCGTACTCAATTAATTGATAAACTTTGGGGTGCAGATTTTTTTGGTGATGAGAGAGTTGTTGATACTCATATTCGTCGTTTACGAAAAAAAATTGAGCCTAACCCTGCACAACCTACTTTTATCAAAACTGTTGTGGGAGTTGGTTATAAATTTGAAGACGATGATAAAAGATAATTAACTATTCAAAAAATTTAAGTATTTTAAGTTTAAAAACGACCAGCGATAATGTTCTAAATCAGTTTTGATGACGTCTATTTTCATGATTTTTTTATTTTCACATTTAAGTTATAATAGATAGATTACTTATTACTTATTAACTTCCAGCCTCCTCCCTTGGAGGCTGTTTAGTTTATTCTTAATCTTTTCTTACTATTATTTACTGATAATATAGCTACACTAAAAACAAGCTCATAATATTTGGTAATAAGGCTTATTTTTATGAATCAGTTAAATGAAACCTTTAATCAACACATTGAAATAGAAGATGATCGTACAGGTTTAAGTATTCCTACTTTAAGAAGAGCGATCGCAGACAATTTGTTTTATGTACAAGGAAAATTCCCTAGTATTGCCACAGAAAATGACTATTATATGGCGTTAGCTTACACCGTCAGAGATCGACTATTACAAAGATGGTTAGCTTCTAGCAATAGCTATATTGAAAATAAAACCCGCATGGTGTGTTATTTATCCGCCGAATTTTTATTAGGTCCTCATTTAGGTAATAATTTAATTAATTTGGGAATTTATGATCAAATTCATCGGGCTGTAGAAGAATTAGGCTTAAATTTAGATATATTAATTGCTCAAGAAGAAGAACCAGGATTAGGAAATGGTGGTTTAGGAAGACTTGCCGCCTGTTATATGGATTCCTTGGCAACCTTAGAAATTCCTGCTATTGGTTATGGAATTCGTTATGAATTTGGCATTTTTGATCAAGAAATCCGTGACGGTTGGCAAGTAGAAATCACCGATAAATGGTTACGTTATGGTAATCCGTGGGAAATTTGCCGTCCGGAAATCACCTATGAAGTAAAATTAGGTGGCTATATTGACCATTATACTGATCACAATGGTAATTATAGAAGTTATTGGCATCCCGATTTAGTAGTAAAAGGAGTTGCTTATGATACTCCGATTCTTGGTTATCAAGTCACAAATGCGAACACTTTAAGGTTATGGAAGTCTGAAGCACCCGAATCTTTTGATTTTCAAGCCTTCAATGTCGGTAATTATTATGGTGCAGTAGATAAAAAAATTGTCTGTGAAAATATCAGTAAAGTTTTATATCCCAATGATGAACAATTTGAGGGGAAACAGTTACGATTAGAACAACAGTACTTTTTCGTTTCTTGTTCTCTCCAAGATATGATTACTCTTCATTTGCTTTATGGGGGAAAAATTGAAACTTTCCATGAAAAATTTGTTGCCCAACTTAACGACACTCATCCTTCCATCGGTGTTGCAGAATTAATGCGTTTATTGATCGATGATCATAAATTAAATTGGGAAAAGGCATGGAAAATCACTACTCATACCTTTGCTTATACTAATCATACTCTTTTACCTGAAGCTCTTGAAACTTGGGGATTAGATTTATTTGCTAAAGTTTTACCTCGTCATCTGGAAATTATTTACGAAATTAATCGTCGTTTTTTGGAAGAAGTCGCTCTAAAATTCCCTAACAATCAGGGTATTATTAACAGTTTATCTTTAATTGGCGAAGGAGATCGCAAAGTTGTCCGCATGGCTAATTTAGCTTGTGTAGGTAGTTTTGCTATTAATGGAGTAGCGGCGTTACATTCTCAATTATTAACAGAAACTGTTTTGCATGATTGGTATCAATTATCTCCTCAAAAATTCAGCAACAAAACTAATGGTGTTACTCCTCGTCGTTGGATAGTTTTGAGTAATCCTCGTTTGACGAATTTGATTAGCTTAAAAATTGGTACACATTGGATTAAAAATCTAGACGAATTACGTAAGTTAGAAGAGTTTATCAATGATGATATTTTTTGTAAATCATGGCGACAAGTAAAAACTGACATCAAAAAAGATTTAGCACAAAAGGTTAAACAACAACAAAAAATTATTCTCAATCCTGAATCCTTATTTGATATACAAGTAAAACGAATTCACGAATATAAGCGTCAACATCTCAACGTTTTACATATTATCACTCTCTATAATCGTCTCAAAAAGAATCCTAAGTTAGATATTGTACCTCGTACTTTCATCTTTGGTGGTAAAGCCGCACCGGGTTACTTTATGGCGAAATTAATCATTAAGTTAATTAATTCTGTGGGTGAAGTTGTCAATAATGATCCTGATATACATGATCGCCTTAAAGTTGTATTCATCCCTGATTATAATGTTACCAATTCTCAAAGAATTTATCCTGCCGCCGATTTATCTGAACAAATTTCCACAGCAGGAAAGGAAGCGTCAGGCACTGGTAATATGAAATTTTCCATGAATGGGGCTTTGACAATTGGCACTCTGGATGGTGCTAATGTTGAAATTCGAGTGTGTGTCGGGGAAGAAAACTTCTTCTTATTTGGTTTAACTACCCCAGAAGTTGCTCAAATAAAAAATAATGGTTATAATCCTTGGCATTATTATCAAAATAACGCATCTCTCAAAGAAGTAATAGATCAAATCGCCTCTGGTTATTTCTCTCACGGTGATTATAATCTCTTTAAACCTTTTGTTGATTCTTTACTTTATGATGATCAATATCTTCTTTTAGCTGATTATCAATCATATATAGACTGTCAAGATCGAGTTGCTGAGGTTTATCGTAATAAAGAACATTGGGCTAAAATGTCTATCTTAAATGTAGCACGTATTGGAAAATTTTCCAGTGATCGTAGTATTCGTGACTACTGTAAAGATATTTGGAAAGTACATCCCCATCCTGTTGAATTAATTGATTTATGCCCCGATGGACAATGTCGTCTTAGAAATTAAAACTTTCTTAAATAAAATTAATATAGCATTTCCACAGGAAGCAGGGGGGGGGAAATCACAAGAAAAATACGTAATATTGATAGGTTTCACATTTTATGAATGCCCTAATCATATCGTTTGTTGTTATAGACATCTCGAAAAATAAAAAATACAATCAATTTTATGAATAATTATTCTAATAATGCTACGGTTTTAGAAATAAATCCCTATATTATTATCAATAATCAAGGTCAAATATCTCCTCATTTTGAGTTAACAAAAAATCAACATATTCTGGGGCGAGATCCTCAATTTGCTGATTTATTAGTTCCCTCCGATTGGTTTGTTATTAGTCGTTATCAGGCTATTATTCATAAAATTGATAATGAATATTATATTTATGATGGCAATGGAAATACTCCTAGTAGTAATAAACTGTTTATTAACAATTATTTAATTACTCCCCATGAAGGTTATCGCTTAAATAACGGTGATATTTTGAGAATTGGACAAAATTTAAATGTTTTAGTTACTATTCAATTTTTTAATCCTCATAAAAATTTTAGTTTTGAAAATATTAATAAAAAATCAATTTCTCTTAAACAAAAATCAACGGTTTTAGGTAGAGATGAAACAGCAAATTTTCCATTAATTGCTCCTACAGTTTCTCGTAAACACGCCGTAATTGATTATCAAAGTGAGGGAAAATATATTTTATATGACTATAGTAGTAATGGAGTATTTGTTAATGATGTAAAAGTTCATGGAAAAATTGAGGTAACTTCAGGATCTATAATTAAAATTGTTCCTTATACCCTAGTTATTCAAGGAGATGAATTATTAATTGCTGATGATGGAGATAATATTCGTTTAGATGCTGAAAATATTTCCAGAATTGTTAAAGATAAAAAAGGAAAATCTATCACATTATTAAACAATATTTCTTTACCGATTGAGCCAGGACAATTAATCGCTTTAGTGGGAGGAAGTGGTGCAGGAAAATCAACTTTTATGCGTACTTTATTAGGTATTGAACCTACGACTTCAGGTACAGTTTATTTAAACGGCGAAAGTTTAAGAAATAATTTTAATATTTATCGTAATCAAATTGGTTATGTTCCACAATCTGATATTATTCATCGAGATTTAAAAGTAGAAGAAGTTTTAAGATATACTGCTAAATTAAGGTTACCTACAGACGCTGATATTGATTCAATTATTGAGCAAACTTTACAAGATATTGATATGCTAGAAAGGCGTGATGTCATTATTAAAAATTTAAGTGGTGGACAGTTAAAAAGAGTTTCTATTGGAGTAGAATTATTAGTAGATCCTAAGCTATTTTTTCTTGATGAACCTACTTCTGGTTTAGATCCTGGTTTAGATAAAAAAATGATGCAATTACTCAGAAAGTTAGCAAATCAAGGAAGAACAGTAATTCTTGTTACCCATGCAACCACCAATATCAACCTTTGTGATCGCCTTGTTTTTTTAGGTCAAGGAGGTAATTTATGCTATTTTGGTAATTATGAAGATGCCATAAAATTCTTTAATTTAACAACAGGTGATTTTGCAGATATTTATATTCAATTGGAAAAAAAAGAAGCAGTTTTTGATGCGGCAATTCAATTTAAAAATTCTCAATATTATACTAAATATATTACTGAGAAATTAGGAACTGATCATGCAAGTAAAGTAAAAGTAAAACCTGAAAAAGTTAAAGGTAATTTTCTGCAACAATTATTAATTTTATGTACTAGATATTATCAATTAATAATTAGAGATAAAGTTAATTTAATCATATCTTTATTAACAGCTCCTATAGGAGTATTTTTGATAGATTTAGCGATTAAAGAAAAAGAACCTTTCATTTTAGGAAATAAAGCCGATCCTTCTCTTGCTCCCTTAGCTCAAACTGTCTTATTTGTTTTTACTTCCGCCGCTATTTGGGTTGGTTTAGCTACATCATTACAAGAAATAGTAAAAGAAAATGATATTTATTTAAGAGAAAGGTTAGTAAATCTCAATTTATTTGCCTATTTAAAGTCAAAAACAATAATTTTAAGTGCATTAGCATTTTTACAAACTATCTTGATGGTAGGAGTAATTTGTATAGCTTTTTCTCCACCTGAATCCCAAACAATTTCATGGTTAATAGGTGTTAGTCTTACTACTTTTTTGAGTATTTTTGCTTCTATTAGTTTAGGTTTAATGATTTCAGCTACCGTAAAAAATAGTACTCAAGCTAACAGTGCTTTACCTTTACTTTTATTACCACAAATTATTTTTTCAGGAGTGTTATTTAAAATTCAAGGTGTTGGTAAATATTTATCATGGCTGATGATAAGTCGTTGGTCTGTAGGAGCTTATGGTTCACTGGTTGATCTTAATAATTTAGTTCCAGAAGTTAAAATTTTACCTGATGGTACAAAAATTGAAGCTCCTTTCAAAATCACTGAAGTATATAATCCTGATAGCAGTAACTTAAGTTTAAACTGGAAAATTTTAGTATTACATAGTGTTGTCTATTTAACTCTCACATGGATGATGCAAAAACGAAAAGATATTCTTTAACCTTTCTTGTCACTTTCCATTTGTCAAATAATTATTAGACCTCTTGCAAAATAAAAATTAAAATCTACTTAAGGTAAGAAATTATTAATTTTAATAACCATTGCCTGACTTATGCAACAAGTCTATTGTTAGTAATAAATCCTATGATTGATCGTATTTTAGAACCCGAAGTAATGGATAATGATACAGAAGCCTTTGAATATGATCAAATGGACTTCACAGAAGTTAATACTGATTTTGCCTTATTAGCCAGTAAATTAAAAGGAAAAGAAGCGAAAGTATTAGATATTGGCACAGGCACAGCACAAATACCCATTATTCTGGCAGATTTACAACCAAAATGGCATATTATCGCCGTTGACTTAGCAGAATCGATGCTTAAATTAGCTAGACAAAATATTCAAAAAGCTGGAAAATCTCAACAAATTGCTGTAACTTTGGTTGACGGCAAAAAAATGCCCTATGATGATCATCATTTTGATGTGATAATGTCGAATAGCTTAGTTCATCATATTCCTAACCCTTTAGATTTATTCAGAGAAATAAATCGAGTTGTTAAACCTCAAGGCAGTATTTTAATTAGGGATTTATTACGCCCTAAATCTGAAAATGACATTGAGGAAATATTAAAACGAGCTAATTTAGACTATAATCCCCGTCAAAAGCAGTTATTCAAAGATTCTCTACACGCAGCCCTAACCTTAGATGAAATGAAGGAAATAATATCCCAAATTGGTTGGCATAATGCCAAAATATATCAATCTTCTTCTCGTCATTGGACTTTAATAATAAATCAAAAACTGGAGTTATAAATCATCAATTACTTAGGGCTTTTAAGAAACTTTTGATTGAACCAAAAAACCCTAAAGATAGACTAGATTTTTGATTATTTCCTTCTTCATTTTCCCCTGCTAAAATTCTATCTAATGTTTCACCCAAAGGTTTTTGGGATACTTCTGCTATTAATTGATAATTTTCTTCCCCTTCTTTTTCCTGCCAAATTTGCCATAGATTAGGATAAGTGCGTATTACCACTGCTGATTCTAATGGTCTAAAATAATAGCAAGATTCTAAAATGCTTAAAAATCTCTCTCTTAACTGTCTCGCAGCGTAACCAATTCCTACAATGGAGACGTCTTCTAATTGAGGTATTAATAATATTACTGGGCGATCGCCAGCAAGATTACATAATTTTTCTACCAAAGAAACTTCTACTGCCGAAGGAGAAACTACTAAGAACAATTGATCTGTATCACTGATTTTAGTCTCAACAGGAGTGCGACTACTACCAATATCGGTAACTTTAAATTCCGTCTCACCCCATTCTCTTCTCGCTAATGCAGCCGCACCTGTATCAGGAAAAATGACTTTTAAACCCATGCCATATTCATCTTTGAATAATTGGGCAAATTCTAAGGCTAAATACTGAGCTTTCAAGGCAATTTCAGGAATAACTAAGTCAACGGTAATACGATTACAACCGCTATCTAAGGCAACTTTTAACGCTGATTTTGCTTGTAAAATCGTTTCTTCTAAAGTTTCAGGAATAGTCATAAATAATTAGGAATTAAGATTTGGGAATTAAGATTTAGGAATTAAGAGTTAATTTTCTTCTAGTCTCTTAGCCTCCTTTCCATTTGTCTTTTTTTCAACAATGATCTGAAATGATATAATATCACGTTGGCACTTTAAGAAAAATTTTATTGTAAATGACTAAAACAGCGTGGGTATTTCCTGGACAAGGTTCACAAGCTCAAAATATGGGTGCAAATTTACAAGATAATGCGATCGCCCAAGAAAAGTTTGCTCAAGCAGAAGAAATTTTAGGTTGGTCTGTGGTAGAAATATGTCAAGGTGATGAAGAAATTTTATCTCGTACTCTCTACACTCAACCTTGTCTTTATACCATTGAAACCATTTTAGTTGATTTATTAAAAGCGGAAGGAAAAAACCCTGATGTCGTTGCAGGGCACAGTTTAGGAGAATATGTCGCTCTTTATGCGGCTGGGGTTTATGATTTTACCACAGGGTTAAAGTTGGTAAAAAAACGAGGGGAGTTAATGGATAAGGCGAAAGGTGGGAAAATGGTAGCCTTAATGAAATTTGATAGAACAATACTAGAAACCGTGATAAATACGACAGAAAATGTCGTTATCGCCAATGATAATAGTGAAAGACAAGTAGTTATTTCTGGTGAACCTAATGCAGTGGATTTAGCCGTAAGTGAAATAAAAGCTAAACTAGTTGTGCCGTTGAAAGTTTCAGGTGCTTTTCATTCTCCCTTAATGGCGATCGCCGCTTCAGAATTTACCCAAGTTTTAGAGGGAGTTAATTTTAATACTGCTGATGTCCCCATTTTAAGTAATATTGATCCTAATCCTAGCACCGATGCAGACACCATTAAACAACGCTTAATTAAACAAATGACAGGGGGGGTTCGTTGGCGAGAAATAATGCTAGAGTTGCCCTTACAAGGTGTCTCGGAAGTGATAGAAGTAGGTCCGGGTAAAGTCTTATCAGGATTACTTAAACGCAGTGTTAAAAATCTAAATTTAATTAATTTTGATGGATAATAACTAACCTTTAATATTATCATTATTTATGTAACTATTTATTATTCATTGTTAATTATTCATTGTTAATTGTTAATTGTTAAACTGTTCATTGTAAAATAGCTACTATAACGATTAAATTGTGAAGGATAGATATTGTGGCTTTTAAAATCGGTTTATTAGGATTAGGCACTGTAGGTACAGGCACGGCGGAAATATTACTAAATCCTGAAGGCAGACACCCCCTCGTTAAAGATATAACTATTGCTCAAGTTGGGGTTAAATCTTTGGAAAAACAACGTTACCTTGCTTTACCCACAGAAATTCTGACTACTGATTTAGAAGCAATTGTCACTAATCCTGATATTGATATTGTCGTGGAATTAATCGGTGGTTTAGAACCTGCTAGGAGTCTTATTTTAAAGGCGATCACCCATGGTAAACACGTTGTCACCGCTAATAAAGCCGTTATAGCACGATTTGGTCCTGAAATTTACGCTGCCGCCAATGAAGCTAAAGTTTATGTACTCCTTGAAGCCGCCGTTGGTGGTGGTATTCCCATTGTTGAACCTTTAAAACAGTCTTTGGGTGCAAATCGCTTCGAGAATATAATTGGTATCGTCAATGGCACAACTAATTATATCCTTACCCAAATGACTCAAAACGGAGTAGATTTTGCTGACGTCTTGAAAGAAGCCCAAGCCCTAGGTTATGCCGAAGCTGATCCCACTGCGGATGTAGGTGGTTTAGATGCAGCTGATAAAATCTCCATTCTCGCTTCCTTAGCTTTTGGTGGTAAAATCAACCGTGAAGATGTTTACTGTGAAGGCATCACCAACATTACTAGTAGTGATATTAGTTATGCTGAAAAATTAGGTTTTGTCATTAAGCTATTAGCGATTGCCCATAAAGTTCCAAAAAGCGATCCTGAAATATTACAATTAAGAGTGCATCCTACTTTTGTCCCGAAATCTCATCCTCTAGCCAATATTAACGGGGTAAATAACGCCATTTTAGTGGAAGGACACCCCCTTGGACAAGTGATGTTTTATGGACCCGGTGCTGGGGCAGGGCCGACGGCTAGTGCGGTAGTTGCTGATATAATGAATATAGTGGGGGTTTTGCATAGTAATAAAGACGGAAAAACTCTTGATCCTTTGTTAAGTTCTTCTCCTCAGAACTATTGTCAAATAAGTTCCATAGATGACGTTTATACCCGTTTTTATACCCGTTTCTTGTGTGCAGATGTACCGGGGGTTATCGGTCATTTAGGTACTGTTTTCGGTGATCATGAGGTTAGTTTAGAGTCTGTAGTACAAATAGGCTTTCAAGGAGATTTTGCCGAGATTGTGGTGGTAACTCATCAAGTCAGAGAAGGTAATTTCCGTAAGGCGATCGACGAAATTCGTAGTTTAAATGCTATCAAAAACATTCCTAGTATTATCAGAGTACTTTAAACAATTAACAACAATTAACAATTAACTTGAATATATAGACTTTAACTAAATTAATTTTTCATGCCCGTTGTGCCAACTCCTTGTATAAACTGTTTTTGACCAATTATAAATAAAAATATTACTGGAATAGTCGCAATCACAACCCCTGCCATTAATAATGACCAATTACTCGTAAACTGCTCTTGAAAAGATGCTAATGATAGTTGTACCGTGATTAAATTGGGGTTATTGGTAAATACAAGAGGTTTAAATAAGTCATTCCATTCACCGATAAAGGTAAAAAGAAACAGGGTTATAACTGCGGGTTTAGCTAAAGGAAAAAGAATATGCCAAATAATTTGTAAACGATTTGCACCATCTAAAGCGGCGGCTTGTTCTAATTCTAGGGGAATTGTTACAAAATATTGACGCATTAAAAAAATACCAAATCCACTGGCGGCTGTGGGTAAAATTAATGCCCAATAGGTATTGATTAAATGTCCTGATTTCAGGATTAAAAAAATTGGAATTACTAATATTTGAAAGGGAATTACCAGAGTTGCTAAAATTAATAACAGAACAAAATTCTTACCTTGAAACTCTAGTCTTGCTAAAGCATAACCCGCTAAAACAGAAGTGATGATCTGTAAAAATGTTACTGCGATCGCCACAATACTAGAATTAGCAAAAGCTAGTAAGAAGCGTCCTTTTTGCCATGCTTCTTGATAATATTTTAATGTAAAATGAGGATGACTAGAATTATCAAAAAAGGAAGTATAGAGAACAATTATTAAAGGTGATAAAATAATAATTAATCCACTTAAAAGGATTAAAAAACTTATTATTGAGGTGAATTTAAAAGATATATTTTCTTTGATAAACTTATTAATTTTGAAATTCATTTTCCACGGCAAATTTTTCTTTTAATTTAACATAAGTACATGGAAACATAAATTATCAAGTTAATCTAATTCAAAATTACCAATAACTATAGAAGTAAACGCAAAAGCAAATACTAAAGGCATTGGGCAACTTAATAAATAACTTAAAATCATAGCAGAAATACTAATAGCTATCACTGCACCTAACCACATTCTTTCTTCCTGACAAAAGCCTTTTTCTGCTTTAATTTGAATTAATGTTTCTTTAGGAATGGGTAAAGGAATCACGGCATGAGGAGGAAATGCCCAATAGTCAAAACGTTCGACAAATAAATCTGTCCAGCCATTGTCTTGACACCATTCTTTAATCCAATCATCAGAAAAATGTTTCATTACCCTTCATGAGCTTTTACTTCTTACTTTTTCAGATTATCAAATGTTTTCTTGGGAGAATGATTTTGTTAATTAAATTTAACATTTTAGTAAACATAAGTAAAAATGCTTAGTTTATTACTTCCAAAAGATTATTTTAAATTTTCTTTGATTAAATCAATAATACTGGATCCACCCCAAATAAAAGCGATAATAATAGAAGTAGAGACAATACCAGCGAGTAAACAAATTGTTAAACCAGCTAAAGTGATAAATCCATCATCTTCTTGTAAACCGAATGAAGTTACAAAAATTCCCATAGCGGGGGCGGTATTTGTGCCCGGAATCGGTATCATCATAGAAATAGCCATTAAAGCGATAGCAATGCCAATAATTAATTTACCCGGAATACTGGTGCAAATATAAGTTAAACGAGGTTTAGTAATAGCTTCTATTTTCATTAACCAAGGTAAACCCATTTTGACAAATTTACGAGCAGTATCTGTTTTCATTGAACCATTCATCATTTTAGATGGCAACCAAGGAATTTTCGCACCCCCGATTAACTGTATAGCTAATAAAAAAATTAATATGCCAAAAGGGATGGAATATCCGGGGGCAGGTACTGGTAATGCGGAGGGTAATGATAATATTAATAATAAAAAACCGAAAATTCTTTCTCCAGCCAAACTTAAAATATCAGATAAAGTGACTGTTTCTTCTCTTTCATCTTCAAAAAAATAACGATTTAATTCTACAGATAATGTAGCCATATATTAAAAGCAATTTAGAATTATTAATTATTAATTGATACCGTGCCATCTTCTGAAATCCAAGCTAAAGATAAAATACCTTCTTTTTGTGCGTAATTTTTGATTTCTTCTGGTGTACGAGATTCTAAATCGATTTCTACTTTGACAATTTTGTCATCATTTTTTCTGAGTTTTTGAGCATAATCAAAAGCTTGTTTAACGGCAGATGGTGTTTCAGGAATCACAAGCCAATCACTAGGGGGAGTTGTTTTAGGTAAATGAGGATTACTTAATAGACAACTATGCAAATCTTCAATATTAAAGGAAAAACCAATGCCAGGATAAGTTTGTTTTTGAGGATGATAAATTCCTAATAATTGATTGTAACGTCCTCCTTGTCCTAAAATATAAGGTTTATTGTTAATTAAGCTGACTATCTCGAAAACAATCCCTGTATAATAATCAAAGGTTTGAATTAAACTTAAATCTAAGGTTATTGGTAAAGTTTTTGTAGTATTATAATTAACTAATTCAATTAATGATTTAAGATGATTGACTGCTTTTTTTTCATTTTCATCTAAATCTAATTTACTTACTTTTTCTAAAACTTCTAAAGGATTTCCTCGTAAATCAAATACTAATAATGCTCTACTTTTTAGCTCTGATTCTAAGGGTAAATTTTCTAAGGTAACTCGATCTAAATTAGCAATACAACTTAAAATATCTGAACGTAAATTATCAGGAAAAACCTTTAATAAAGAGCGAGTTAAACCTGCATCACCTAAAAGTAATTGCCAAGATTCTACTTCTAAATATTCTAAACAATCCGTTAATAGCAATAAAGTTTCTGCATCAGCTAAAACACCATCAGTAAATAATAATTCAACTCCTGCTTGATAAAATTCCAACTGTCTTCCGTGATGCCCTTGAGGGGGATTCCGAAAAACATTGGCACGATAACAAAGCCTTTGAATTGTTTGAGTTGTAAGCCGATTAACTGCCGCCCGTGCAATGGAAGCTGTTAATTCTGGACGTAGTCCGAGTCTTCCTTCCGCAATATTTTGTAGTTGTATTACTGTTGAGGTTTGAATTGCTCCTCCTGCCATAAGAGTATCAACCCATTCAATGGTGGATGTGACAATTCTTTTATATCCCCAACGCTGGAATACTTCTTGCAGTCGATCATTTATCCAACTTTTTTGTGCGACTTCTAGGGGTAATAAATCTCTTGCGCCTGCAGGTGCTTGATGAATCATACTCTGATGGTGATTAAGTTATTTCCGTGACAAATCAAAGATAATCCTACCATAAACCATGTTAGTTCGATGATCAAATTGTGTGAGCCTGAGTTCAGCATAAAATTTTCAATTAATGAATAGTTATTTGTTACCACAAAGGAATTCCAAAAATTTTCGGAGCTTCTTTTTTTCCTTTCCCATCCTTGTCTTTTGACTTATCTTTAGATTTATCAACAGATTTAGTGGCTGGAGTCTCTTTCGATGTTTTAGAAGATTTTGCAGATGGAGTCTTAGCTGATTTTTGTGCCTTTTCAATATCTTTTAATTCTTGTTGTGCTTGTTTTGCGATCAGATCATTAGGATCGAGAGCCATGGCTTTATTAATATGAATACGACCATAAGTAAGATTATTTTGTTTTACATACATAGATCCTAATAGGGCATGAACAGTACTGCTATTGGAATCAATCTTCACGGCTTCTCGTAAATCAATAATACCTTGTTCATAATTGTGATTTTCTGAATGTTGTTTGGCACTATTAATTAGCTTATCTAATCGGGAAATTTTAGGTTTAGATGTTGTGGCTTCTTCTGTGGTTGAACTATCAATATTAGAGGCAGAAGTATCTATATTTGATGAACTTTGAGAAATACTACCTTCACCAACATTTATTTGTGATTGGTTAGAAATTCCCGCAACTTTATTAAACTCAATGGTTTTTTGTGACATTAAATAAACCATATTTAGTTCACTCATCAAAGATATTTTGATATGCAATTTATCTAAATCTTGATATTGTTCTGGTGCTAATTTTTCTATCAATTCATGATAAACTTTATTACTGTTTTTTTCTTCCTGTAAAAGTTTTTTTGCACTTTCACTACTAACAGTAATTTTATAAGAATCTGTGGCTAATCTTCTGCCAATATCCGAGAGGATTAATTCACATTCTTTTCTCAATTTGTCTTTATATAAATTCTCATAAGCAGGGTTAACCAATTTTGACAAAATATTACTAGCCCTTGTTTTTTCCTCTTCAGTTTCAGCTTGGTTAGTATCAGGATGAAGTTGATAAGCAATTTTTAAATAACGTAAGCGAATATCTTTTACATTTGCATCAATGGGAACACCTAAAATCGCATAATAATCTTTAACATCATATTTGAACAAGCCATGTTTTAAATCAGAAATCATCATATATTGCTCCTATAACAATTAATCATGAATAATAATAATAAATTTTCAGATTCTGAATTGACAAAACAATAAATCCATAATGGACAATAGATAATGAAAAATGGTTATGGGAGATACAATCAAAAACATTACTGAACAATAGTGTCAATGTTTCGTAATGTCCTCAATAACTCGTCTTCTACTATATAATTAAATTCTAACGGATATTTTTTCAGAATCGAATCTTATTAAAATTAGGTGTAAATATTAAAACTTCATAGTACTAAAAAACCTAGAAGTAATTAATAGACTTCCCACCAACCAAAAGCAGGTCCTACAAAACGAATAATTACCCATGCAGAAGCTAATAAACCAATACCTACCCATGCACCACGAGTAGTTAATTTATAAGCGTCATCAGCTTGTTTCTTTGTTAATGGCAAGCATGAGACAAAACGTTCTTCTTTACCGTATTCTTCTCCTAATGTTTCTTTTCTTCTTTTAGATTCACCCATTTTTTTGACGTAATTAAATAATAAGTTTAAAATCAGATGTTAATTGTTAATTATTGATTATTAATTATTTAAAGCCCAGTTTACTAAAGTTCGCACTGCAAAACCAGTACCTCCTTCATTATCAATGGCATTGGGCTTTTCTGCCCATACAGGACCTGCAATATCTAAATGTACCCAAGGAGTATCTTTGACAAATTGTTCTAAAAATAAAGCGGCAGTAATTGAACCTCCTGCTCTGCTACCTGTATTTTTCATATCTGCGATAGGAGATTTCATCTGCTCAAAATATTTGCTTTCCATAGGCATTTGCCAAAATTTTTCTCCAGCAGTTTGAGCGGCGGTTTGTAATTCTGTTGCTAGTTGATGATCTTTTGTCCATAATCCTGCAATATCATTACCTAATGCTACAATACAAGCTCCTGTCAAAGTTGCCAAGTCCACCATAGCATCCACCCCCAATTTATCAGCATAAACTAAGGCATCAGCTAAAGTTAAGCGTCCTTCTGCATCGGTATTATTCACCTCGATAGTTTTTCCATTTGATGCGGTTAATATGTCCCCTGGGCACATTGCTTTGCCACTAATCATGTTTTCCGTGACGGCACTAATAAAGTGAATCTCTACATTAGGTTTTAGTTGTGCGATCGCCTTAGCCGCTCCAAAAGTTGCTGCTGCTCCTCCCATATCCATTTTCATAGTTTCGATACCACTACCACTGATTTTGAGATTTAAACCACCAGAATCAAAGGTTAAACCCTTGCCAATGATAGCTAATTTTCGTTTTGCTTTGCCTTGAGGTTTATAGACGAGATGGATAAATTGAGGGGGTAAATCCGAGGCTTTCGCAACTCCTAAAAATGCTCCCATACCTAATTTTTCACAATCTTGTTGTTCCAAAATTGTTAATTCTAAGGCATATTCGGAGGCTAAATTTTGTACTGTTTCTGCCATGGTTAAAGGGTTAATCACATTGGCAGGTGCATTGACTAATTCTCTAGCCAAAATGACTCCTGATGCTATTTTTTCAGCAGTTTCAATGGCTTTTTGATCTGCTGGTAATTCTAATAGTTCTACTGTTTCAAGAATGTTTTTATCATCTTCATCAGATTTAAAGCGTTTATCTTCATGTAAGGCGAGAATAATTCCTTCGCTAATAACTTGAGCTAATAGATTATTGTCATAATCATTATTATTGAGGGCGATTGCCAATGTCTTAATTTTCGCCTGTTTTGCGGCTCTGGCTATACTTCCTCCCCCTTGACGGAAACTATTAATCGTCAATTCTTCTGGCTTTCCTAAACCTACTAAAATAATTTTGCGTAAAGATTTTTGTCCTCCTATTCTAGCGGTGGCAGTTGTGCCTGACTTGCCTGTAAATTCTGCTTCGCTAATTAATTCGCTGATTGTACCATCCAATTTTTGATCTAATTGATGTAATTCATCGCTGAGTTGAACATTATCGGCTAAAAAACCTAAAGCTAAAGCGTCACCAGTCCAATCTAATTTATTAATATTACTAACTTTTATTTCCATCGTCTAAAATGATATGATTATTTCTCTTTATCTATGTTAATTTTACTAACTTTTCGGAACTTTTACCTCTTTTCACTTACTTACCTCTAATAAAAAAATAAGAAAAATAAATCTTAATTCTCAGTAATTTCTACGGTTTTTTCTAAAAAGTTTTTATCTTTTTTCGAGAGTTTATCGAGAGATAGCAAATAATTTTCACTGCAAAATTGTGGTAATATTTCTTTGATAAATGCTTCTGATGCTTTCGATCGATAACGATTAGAATTGACTATTACTGATAAGGTTCGTACAATTTTGACATCTTCAATATGGGCACGATGAATAATACCCATTTTTAACTCTTTTTCAATGGCTGTCACAGACACAAAAGACGCACCTAAACCTGATTGTACGGCATTTTTAATGGCTTCTATAGAATTTAATTCCATCTCAATTTTTAATTCACTGGTGTTAATGTTGCAACGGGTTAACACTTGATCTAACACTTTACGGATGGTAGATTGAGAATCGAGAGTAATATAGTTTAAATTATATAAATCTTCTTTGGCGATGGTTTCTTGTTCGGCGAAAGGGTGATTTGGTGGTAATATCAGAGCAAGTTCGTCTTCTGTATAGGGTATGATTTCTAGTATTTCCTGTAATTCCAACGGTACTTCTCCACCGATAATAGCTAGATCAACTTGTCCATTAGCTACAGCCCATGATGTTCGACGAGTAGAGTGTACTTGTAGCTGAACGGAAACATAAGGATATTTTTGGTGAAATGAGCCAATCATTCTTGGTAATAAATAAGTACCAGTGGTTTGGGATGCCCCAACGATTAAAGTACCTCCTTGAAGATTTTGTAAGTCTTCAATGGCACGACAGGTTTCTTGACACAAAGTAATAATTTTTTCACCGTAAGCGAGTAATAAATTTCCAGCTTCTGTCAGTTGGGCTTTTCTTCCACCTCTATCAAATAAAGGCACGGCTAGTTGTTTTTCAAGGTTTTGAATTTGTAAGCTAATAGCAGGTTGTGAAACAAATAAACTATCCGCAGCACGTTTAAAGCTACCTTCATCGGCAATAGCTTTCAAAATTCTTAATTGATCGAGAGAAAAAGGTATATCTGACATAAATTTTATAAATGCTTAATGGTGAAAATTATGTGCTTAAATTTCTAAATAATTATGATTGGACTTTAACAGTATAGGGATCAATTTTTTACCTACTATTGATAAGATCTAATTAAACTATAAAATAAGTATTAGTTATATTTTTATTTTTCAGTATAGACTTTATGCACCACTTTGACGCAAAAATGATCATTTTTTTTGACTTTGATTTAATGACTAAAATTCCCTTTAATTTTTTAATTTTTAGTATTCCCGATTGGTTAAGCCGTAGTCATTTTATCATGTTAGGTTTATTGTTTTTATTTGCCATTGCCCATAGTGGTTTAGCTGCCTTGAGAATGTGGGGAGAGTCAAAAATTGGAGCACGTTTATACCGAGTTTTGTTTGCTTTGGTGAGTATTCCTTTAGCCACTATTTTGATTATTTATTTTTTTAATCACCGTTATGAAGGTTTGGTTTTATGGCAAATACAAGATATTCAAGGGGTTAAAGAAAGTGTCTGGATTTTATCCTTTATCTCTTTTATTTTCCTTTATCCTGCTACATTTAATTTATTAGAAATTGCCGCCATTGCTAAACCTGAAGTTCATCTTTATGAAACTGGGATAATTCGTATTTCCCGTCATCCTCAAATGGTAGGACAAGTTATCTGGTGTATCGCTCATACTCTATGGTTAGGTACAACTTTTACTCTTGTTACTTCTTTCGGTTTAATTGCTCATCATCTTTTTGCTGTATGGCATGGGGATTATCGATTAAGTAAACGTTACGGAGATGCTTTTTTGAAAGTAAAAGAAAGAACATCAGTAATACCAATGTTAGCAATTTTAGATGGCCGACAAAAGTTAGATATTAAAGAATTTTTGCGTCCTTCTTATGTTGGAGTTACAGGCTTTACTTTGTTATTTTGGTGGTTACATCCTTGGTTGATGATAGCCACAACTAGAGTTAATTTTTAAATTTTATGGATGAAATGTATCAATTTCTTGCAAAATATAGTAAAGGGATCAAGAAGATATAAGATTAAATAAATTTTTTAAATATTTATAATAATCTGATTTGATAGCCCTTAAAATTTCTATCTATATAATATTTTGTTTAAAGCCATATTACTTATTAATATAATCATGATTTACATTGATGAAAAAACTTTCCGTCAAGAAGTATTAGAATCTTCTCAAACTGTCTTAGTTAATTTTTGGGCTCCTTGGTGTGGTTTATGTATTATGCTAAATCCAATTTTAAATAAATTAGAATCTGAATGGCAAGGACAATTAAAAATTATTAATATTAATGCTGATCAAAATCTACAATTGGCAAATAGCTATCGTTTGCGTAATTTACCAACTCTTATTCTTATAGATAGAGGTGAAATAATTCATCGATTAGAAGGATTTAAAAGCAGAGAAGATTTATATAGTAATATGAGTAATATTATGTTACATTTAATGCCTAAATCTGCTTAAATAATATATTAAAAGCCAAAGGTAAAATATTAATTAAAGTTTAAAAATGGAGATATATAAATGAATAATTTGTCATTAGAAATATTAGCGACTGCTGGAACATTTCCTGTTTATTTCGTTGCTGTTTATGTTGTAGGTTTTATCGCCGCCGTTGTAATTGGTTCAATAGCTTGGTATAGTTCTAAGCGTCCTGTAGGTTGGGAAGATTCGGAAAAACCTGATTTTATTCCTGATATAACAATTAATGATGAAAAGAATAAAGACTAAATAATAATTAACAATTAACAAGATAAAATAACTTGTTGAATTATGTCTGGAAATTTATTTAAAGAATTTTCTAGCAAATCAATTTCAAAACAGTTAATTTGATCTTGTAAAATCACTGCATAATTTAATAAAGTTTTGTTTTGATATTTTAAAGCATCTTGCTCTAATTCAGAAGCAAAATCTCTAATATGAGAAGTAATTTTTGTTTGTTGAATTTGATGCCATTTTTCTAAGTATTCTTTTTCTAATTTTGCGATTAAATCTGATATTTTTTTTGTATTATCGGGAATAATATCATTAAACTTAAGTTGTTTATGTTCTAAAGAATGAGAAAAAAATTGATCCTGTAATTGTAAAACTTTTTTAAACTCTTGAACTAATGTATGACGACTAATGGGCTTACATAAAAAACCTTGTACTGAATGTTCTATTTCCTTTCTATCGTCAGGGTTTATCGAAGCAGTAATAATGATAATAGGAATTTTTTTAGTAATATCATTTCCTCGTAATAATTCAATGGCTTTTTTAGCATCATAATCAGGCATTTTTAAATCTAAAAGTATTAAATCAGGATAATATTTAATTGCCATTATCATTGCATCTTTACCATTTTTACCAAAAATAAGTTGGTGAGATGTATCGGCAAAATAAGCCTGAATTAAATCTAAATTAGATGAAATATCATCCACGACTAAAATTCTACTAGGATTAAATTGATCTAAATTATCATCAAGAGCCATGATAGGATTTTCTATTGGTAAAAAACTACAGGCAACAGAAGGAAAATCGATAGTAAATTTACTACCTTTATTAATTTTACTTTCAACTTTTATATTACCATTAAGCATAGTTACTAATTTTTTTGTGATCGCTAAACCTAATCCTGTACCTCCATATTTACGAGTACTTTGTCCATCTTGTTGAGTAAAAGATTCAAAAATTCGTTCAATTTGACTCGAAGGAATACCAATGCCAGTATCTTCAATCATTACATAAAATCCACAATTTAAGTCATTATTAATACGATTTTTACTATTACCCATCATTATTTTAACATAGCCTTTTTCTGTAAATTTGAGTGCATTACCAATTAAGTTAAATAAAATTTGTCGTAATCTTATTTCATCAAAAATAATTAATTCTGGTGTTTTTTCTTCTATTTTTAAAATTAAATCAAGTTCTTTTTCTTCTGCTTTAATGGAAAAAATATTGATTATTTCTTGTATTAAATAAGATAAATTTACTGTTTCATATTGAATGGGCATTTTTCCAGCTTCAATCTTAGATAAATCTAAAATATCATTAATTAATGATAATAAAGTTTCTCCGCTAGAAGTAATAGAATTAAGATAACTTTGTGATCTATTATCTTTAATTAAGTCTTTTAATAAATGAGAAAATCCTAGTATCGCATTCATGGGAGTTCTAATTTCATGACTCATATTTGCTAGAAATTCACTTTTAGCAATATTTGCCATTTCTGCCGCTTCTTTTGCAATTTGTAATTCTTGAGATTGTCGCTGAATTTGTAAAAATAGTTGTGCTTGTTCGATAGCTATGCCTAATTGACGGGTAATTTTTTTTAATAGATTAATATGACTTGATTGCCAAGAGAAAGAAGTATGATAATATGCGCCTAATAATCCCCATAATTTTTCTCCGCAAAAAATTGGAATAATACAAAAAGATTTAATACTAAATTGTTGATACAAATCAAGATGACATCTAGTAAAATTAGCTAAATCCACATCATTAACAACATGAATTTCTCTATTACGATATCTGCCACCTTTATGAATTTGTAAATAAGTATCATTCCACACACGTTTAACAATATTACCCACCACAGAAATTAATCCTGATTTAGCACTTTCTGCTACAAATTCGCCTCCCCATTCAGAGTTAAATTGATAGACTGCTACTCGATCGCAATCTAAAATATTTCTTACTTCAGCAGTAGTAGTATCACAAATGATTTGAAAGTCGATACTATCTCTCATTTTACCCATAATAGAATTAATTGCCCTTTGGAGCAACGCATTTTCTCTTAAAGCTACTTCTCTTTGTTTTTCAATAGTGATGTCAATAGCAACTCCATTCCAAATAACGCTTTTATTAGGTAGCCTTTGCGGTAATGAATTAATCCTAATATATTTGTATTTACCACTGGGAGTTATTATCTGAGAATCATAATGAAACTCGGTAAGATATTGACGAGATAGATTAAGGGCTTGATAAAATTCTGATAGTTGGTTTGGTTCGATTAAATTAAAAATTCTTTTGACATCCTCAATGACTTCTTCGGGAGTAAATTCAAAAATATCCCTAACTGCCTTACTAGCAAAAGTGACGAAATAATTTCCCTGAATATTACATCCTAATTGAAATACCATACCTGGTACTAATGCTGTAATTTCTTGTAAATGTTTTTCACTATTTAATACTTTTTTAGAAATAGCTATTTTTTCAGACATTTTTGTAAATGTCAATAAACTACCTATATATCTTTTATTATTATCATATATGGGATAACAATAAATTATTAGAGAAATATTTTTTTTATCATGACGTTTAAATTGATAATTTTCTTTGTACCAATATTTAGAATAGTTATTAAATAAATCATTTTTATTTTCATTATATTGTTCCAA
This sequence comes from Geminocystis sp. NIES-3708, assembly GCF_001548095.1. Classification (NCBI taxonomy): domain Bacteria; kingdom Bacillati; phylum Cyanobacteriota; class Cyanophyceae; order Chroococcales; family Geminocystaceae; genus Geminocystis; species Geminocystis sp. NIES-3708. The sequence continues at coordinate 3,059,510 of NZ_AP014815.1, forward strand.
AAAATCAATCCATAATTTACCTATTATTTCTTTTTCTTTGCAACCTAATATTTCTTCCATTTGCGAATTAATAGAATAAACTAGACCATTCTCAGAAAGAATACATATGCCTTCTAAGCTAGTTTTTATCATTAAACTACACAGTTGATAGATAGTTTTATTCAAATGTTGAATGTCATAATTACTGTATAGTATTTCTTTCGTTTTATTCCACAAAAAATTCCGACTAAAATCTTTTAGTTTGGATTTTTGTATAAATGCTGTGATAGATAAACTATAAAAAATTTTATACCAAAACTCATCGTCAAAATCATAATCTTTATAAATTATTTTTAATTGATTATTTTCTTTATTTTCTAAAAATTGTTGATCACATTTTTCTGTTTTTAAAACAGTTATAATTTTATTTTCTAAAATATCAAAAGTAATATTTTCTATTTCTAAATAATCAAATATATCTATATCCTGTAAAACTTGACTTCTCAACTCTAGTAAATCTTTTGAAAAAATAGTTATAATTTTTGGAGTGAAATAACCAATTTTTTTATTAATATTTTTAATTGATAAAAGTTGATGATCCTGAATATTATTTATAACTAAAAAAACCACAGAAATATTATTATTCTTAAAATATTGTTGGCAATCATCAACCAAGCAATTAATTTTTGTTACTTCACAAAATTTATGTAAAAATACTATTTTCTGGGAATATTCATCTAACTGTTGATAAAGATTATTATTATTATCTCCTATAAACAAAAATCTCCAACATTTATTATCAATTAAAGTTGAATTATTTATACTATTTTTTTTTTCCAACATTATTTTAAAAACGTGATCACTTTAGAATTAAGATCTTAACCTAGGGTTTTGTTAATTTTTAATCTTAAAATAGTATCCCCTAATACGTTATTGTAAGATATTTTTTCTTTATTTGGTAAAAATTATCTAAGTCTTAATAAATATTAATATTTAAGAAATAGTAGAATTTGTGATCGGATAATCAAAAGATGAATCCATAATCTTAAAAGGTTTTTCGTGCCAATCAACTATCCAATTTTGCTCATTCAAATATTTAAGTAAAGGCATTACTAATTCTAAGTTACGGCAAAACCAATATTGTTTTTCTTGATCCTCATTATTAAATATGATTTGATATTGATAAGCATGACCTAATGTTCTTAATAATCCTGGATATTTTTTTAACTCTCTTTTTATTTGTGATTGAGAGTAAGTGATAATGCTATTTTTCTGAAAATGATAAGGAATTTTAACTTGGGGTTTTGAAGATTGATTTAAAGGTTTAGATACATTGATTTTTTCAGGAATTATAACTACTTTGGGTTTAGGTTTTTTTTGATAAAAAGGAAACATTATTTTTACTATAAATAAAAAAGAAGAATTTTATAACAATCACGATACTAAAATTGTTTTAAAATGTAGAAATTCTTGCAAAATCAAAGAAATTCGAATGACTGATAAATATAAAACTATAATTTTTACTAATATAATTTAGTCATTATAAATATTTTTCTTCTTTTTATCTGCAAGAAATTGATGAGTTTTCTGGGTAAATTTTTAATAATAATAGTTAGATGATTGAATATTCGTTTCTGGTGCAAATGCTAACCATAAAGGAAATTTTAACAAAGAAAGACTGACCTTATCGTCACTTTGATCTACTATTACTAATGGTAAATCTTTCTCTTCCACAATGCGATCGCCTTTTTGAATAAGAGACTCTGGTGTTTCAAATAACACTACTCCTTTATTTGGACCAAAATCACTGCGAGAAATCCCTAAGCAATCCTGTAAACCTCTACGCCATTCTCCCAATCTTTCTGGTGTATCCGCTAAGATTAAAGTACGACTACGATCACCATACAATTGATATAGAATAGACATAATTGCTGAAGCTACTAGAATATTTTGTAACCTAGTCCCCATACTTCGTAAAGCACCACGCCCTCCTTGGCTAAAAAACCATTCAGCAACTCTTTCAGCTTGGATAGGCTCAAAAGTACGACGCAATTGCCAGGGTGAACCATAATAGTCAGGTTTCGTGCGATACTTATCCAATAAACCACGAATTTGACGAGTTTCTTCCTTGAAATTTTTTTCTACAAATTGTGGATTGGGGACATTATTTTGCACTTTAGGAATATCATAAGAAGTTATTTCTGTTTCCCATGATTGAGAAGAGTTATTTGATAACTCTAGTTGCTCTGCCGCAGCGGCTAAATCCTGTAAACTACCGACTAAATAGTCTTTGAAACCTTGAACTTTAATAGCTAAATCTTGAGAAACACCAGAAAAAGTAGTTCTCATTTCCTGTTCAATTTTTTTCTTTCTAAGCTCTAATTTTTGAATAGTTAATTCTAGGTTTTGTCTCTTTTCTTCTAATTCTTTTAAGCTTTCTTTAACTAATAAGTTAATACCCGAAGTAATAGCTTCTTGTTGATTAATTAAATCTTGTTTTTTCTCCTCTAAAACTTCAATTTCTGTTATTGAAACATCAAGTTTTTTTTCAATAGTTTTTTCTAATTCTTTTTCGGATTCTAACGGTAATATGATAGATTGTTCCTCTTTATTTTTAGATATAAAATTAATCTCTTTTTCCTTTAATAGCTGAGTATTGTTTTGTTCTAAATCTGAAATGTATAAATTAGTTTCGATTACATTTTCTGAGCTTAATTCTTCATTAGGAGAATCAAATTTTTGATCATTAACAGATAATTCTAAAGGGAGATCTTCTTTGAAATCTTGTGTTTTATTAGATTCTAACGCTATCTCAAAATTATCTTGTTTTTCGAGATTTTGTTTTTTTGATTGCATCTCCCATAAATCTTGATCATCAAAATTGTTTAAATTAACATCTTTTATTTGATTTTCTTTTAAGTTATCAGTCATAATAATTTTAATATTTTTTAGTTATAAATAATCTAATTTTTTCTTTAAAATTTTAGATAAAATTTATTTTTTTTCAGAGCAATATTGTTCTAAACATTCTCTTAAAGTATTAGGATCAAAGATAATTGGTAAAAAATGAATACTTTTGACTTCTTTAAAGTATAACAAAATCGGTAGAGGCTGCCAAAATATTGCCCAAGTTTCCCACTCGGTATAAGGAAAAGTTCTAATATTTTTTTTGCCTCGATAAACATCTAAAGCAGTAGAAGTAAAAGTTAATCTAATTAAATTAGCTTGAATTAATAAAAATATTCCAAAAATAATGATTACTAATGCTAAGATTGACGACCATAAAGTCAAAGCAATTCCACTAATGATGATGATGATAGGAATATTATAATTAGGTTTCAAGGTGATGCTATCACAGCCCAAAACAGTGTTTTGCATTATTTTTTTATAAAAATATTTATTGAGTATGCTCCTTATTGTATAGTAAATTTTTATGGTTCATTAACAATAACAGAAAAACCTTTTTGAAATAATTTTAAAATTTGGATACCTTAAGCCTAATTGTTAATTGTTGAATAATAGACTATAATCACACTCAGTTAAATATAAGAGGTTATAGATATGCCATATACTACAGAAGATGGAGGCAGAGTTAATAATTTTGCTAATGAGCCCAAAGTTTATCAAGCTGAGCCACCTAGTACAAAAGAAAAACGTAACTATTTAATTCTTGGAGTTTTAGGGTTAATTCTCGTTACTGGAGTAATTGCCATCGCTGTTTTTGCTTCTAATATTTAAAAAGCACTTAATTTAGGGGTTAATACCTTTAACCCTTAATGTTATATTTTTAATATATTAATTATAATGCGAATATTGCTCATAGAAGATGAAGAAGATTTAGGTATTGCTATTAAACGATTACTCTTACAGCAGAATTATGTTATAGATTGGGTAACATCAGGACAAGAAGGATTATATTTATTAGAAAATCCAAACATTACTTATAACATTGGTATTTTTGATTGGTTGTTGCCAGAGTTATCAGGTATTGAATTGCTAAAAATAATTCGACGACAAAAAAATTCTTTACCAGTATTAATGTTAACAGCAAAAGATACAATGATAGATAAAATTACGGGTTTAGATGCTGGGGCAGATGACTATTTAATTAAACCCTTTGAAATGTTAGAACTATTTGCCAGAATTAGAGCATTATTAAGGCGAAATCAAGAGATAAAACCACAACAATTGAAAGTTCAAAATTTAATTTTAGATTATCAAATTAATACTATTAAAATAGAGTTAAAATCAGGAAAAATAGAGATAATTTCTTTGACTAATAAAGAATTTCATCTATTGGAATTTTTTATGCGTCATCCTCAACAAATTTTAACAAGAAGCCAACTTTTAGACCAACTATGGGAAATAGGTTCTGATACTATTAGTAATGTAGTAGCGGCTCAAATTCGTCTGTTAAGAAAGAAACTTAATCAATATGGTTATGGTGATTTAATTGAAACGGTTTATGGTTTAGGTTATCGTTTAAAATTAGATGATTAGGGTTTTATCAAAAAGTCTTGTCTTAATGCTAGAAAAAAGTAGTATTTTTCTATTTCCCTTCCCACAACAGTAAAAGATTGAATAAAAAATTTTAATTAAGAATTTAGATAGATATTAATATTTCTTGTGTCAAAAAACAGGTTATTTAATCAAACTAAAATATCTCTAACTTGTTGGTATGCCAGTATTTTTTCAGGCATTATTACATTAGGTGCATTAGGAGTTTATGAGGCGATCGCACACGCCCATTATATCACAATTAATCAAGAATTAAAAACCGTAGCAGGAACTTTTCATGATACCCTTGAACCTTTATTACTTAAACCAAATAAACTAGAAAAAAATGTTAGAGAAATTATACCAGATTTGTGCTTAATAGATGAGAAGTGTGATAATTTATATTATGAAAATCGATATATAACAAGACTGATTCAGCAAGGAAAATACTATCTCAAATTTTATGATTTATCTGGGAATTTGTTAGGCAATGCAGGAATAAAAATAGATAATTTATCCCTTAATCATCCCTCAGAAGAATTTAAAACTATTCAAGATAATCAAAACAATAATTATCGTCAAATATCTTTACTTTTACATAGCAAAAATAATCAAGAATGGGGTTATTTACAGATAGGAAGAAGTTTAGAGGAATTCGATCAATACCTCAATAATATAAAATGGTTATTAGTATTAGGCTTACCATTATTAATTATTTTGGTCATAATTGCTAGTTGGTATTTAGCGGAAAAAGCAATGAAACCCCTAGATAAATCTTATCAACAAATGCAACAATTTAGCTCCGATGTTGCCCACGAATTGCGTACACCTTTAGCGGCAATAAAAGCAACTATTGATAGTGTGATGTTAACAGAAAATTTATCAATAAAAGACAATCAAGAAACATTAATAACAATTAATCGACAAAATCAAAGATTAATTAATTTAGTTAATGATTTGTTAATTTTAAGTCGTCTTGATGCCATCAATCAAAATAACTATCTTCTCGAAAAAACTGATATTAATTTAATTGATCTAATTAACGATGTAACAGAAGAATTATCATTTTTAGCTATAGAAAATAAAATAAATCTTTGTCAAGATATTCAAATTAAGGATAATCTAATTATTCAAGGAAATGAAGCACAAATTTATCGATTATTAACTAATTTAGTCGTTAATGCGATTCAAAATACTCCTGAAAGTGGATTAGTTACTATATCCTTAGAAAATAATAAAAAAGAAGTAATAATGGCAATTAGTGATACAGGAATAGGTATTAGTGAAGAAGATAACTTATTAATTTTTAATCGTTTTTATCGAGTAGATAAATCCCGTGGTAGAGACAAAGGAAATAGTGGATTAGGCTTAGCTATTGTTAGCTCGATTCTGCTATTTCATCACGGCAGAATCGAATTAGAAAGTACTATAAATAAAGGAAGTATTTTTACTGTTTATTTGCCTAAATAATAAAAAATTTTTATATCCATATTTTCAAGAAATAAATTATTGAAGAAAGATAGCTAAACAGTTGAACGTTTTTAAGTTTAAATCAGCAACACCTTCATTTTTTACACATTTCATCTTAATTTCATATTCTTTTGTCAAAATAAATAGTAATAGAGAAAAATAAAAAGAGAAATTACCATGTTACAAATAAAATTAATTCAATCATTAACAGGGATTGCACTTATTACCATTATCGGTAGCATTGCTATATCTTCTAATAACTCAAGCTATGCCCATGAAACCCATCAAAATCACGAAAATAAGGCTATAACTGCTAGTGTTTGGGATAAATCCACTGTTAATTATAATGGCAGTAAAAAAATAACAGTTTATAATAGTCCTTCTTGTGGTTGTTGTAAACAATGGATGGCACACATGAAAAAACATGGCTTTGAAGTAACAGACATCAAAACCGATGATATGGAGACGATTAAACGTAAAAATAATTTACCCTCAGAGTTAGAGTCTTGTCATACTGCTATTATCGATGGTTACGTTATGGAAGGGCATATTCCCGCCGATGATATTAAACGTTTTCTAACCCAAAAATCGACTAACTTTAAAGGATTAGCCGTTGCAGGGATGCCCATTGGTAGCCCCGGAATGGAATCTGATAAAATTAAGCAACCTTTTGATGTGGTGGCTTTTAATAATAATAGTAAAGTAACAGTATTTAAAATTCACAAAAATTATTAAATTCATTATAAGTAATTGCCTTGTAAATCTTTAACTTAAATTCAGGAATAATAGATTAATTTTAAGAGGAATAATTTATCTTAAAAAAAGTCGTTTCACAGTAATTTCATAATTAGTTGTTAATATCAAGTTACCAAGAGAAATAAAAAGGATTCAAGTGATGAAAAATCTAAAAAAATATCATTAATTCTTCTATGAGTTAGTGGCATAGGATTAAGTTTTGGATTATAAACTAATTCCGCATTTATTCAAACTACAGATACTCAAAAAAATACCTTAGAAAATCAAAGACAATGTAGATATGATGAAAATCATGAGATGATGGATAATCATCATAAAATCAACGAAAATCACAAAAATCATAATAATAATCAACAACCACAGCCAAAAAATTAAAAATTAGTTTTCTTAGAATCAATCCCTGTGAGGTTGAATAATTAATTATCAAATATTTAATAATTCTCTTTAACTATTCATCAAATTTGGAGAGGCTAAAAGGAATATATTTTCGTTATTTTTAATTGAAAAATTATACTTATTTATTATCATTATTCCTAAATGTTTTGTTTTTGTAAATATTTTGCCACCATAAATTAATCCCTGAGATAGTCAATATCAATAAACCAAAGCCATTGAGAAAAGGATAAAATTTTTCTAAATTAATTAAACCAAAATTACCTCTATGCCATGACAACAACCATAAAAAATTATCCCCTTTATCCATATTAATAGCTAATTCAAAAAATATACCAGTAAATAAAGTAATTAATATAGGTAGAAGCATTATAGGTGCTAATTGACGATGTAAATGGCGTAATAGTTTTTGATTGTTAAATAAATTTATAAGTTTCATTTTTTTCCATAATTAAATTATCATTTCATCCTTATTTCATAATCAATAGTTAAAATCAGAACTATCAATCTAATCTAAAAGGTGAAATTAGTCCAATGAAAATTTCTAGTAAACTATTAATTAGCTTCTTGTTTTTAACAGGAATTATCTTTAATTTAGCAGTTATAACTTCTCCTGCTTTAAGTCATGAAGGGCATTCTCATAGCCGTCATCATGGCAAAGATAAAGAAGAAGTAAAAGCAACCAAAAATAATGATAAAACCACAGAAGATAAAAAAGAAGAAACTAAAGAAGAAAGCCACGAAGGGCATCACTAATATAGTTGATAGAATTTAATAAATTTTACAAAAAATAGAAGGGGATTAGACTCCCCTTTTTTAATTTATAAAATTAATAATAAGTACGCACTTGAGTTAAACCAAGAGGTATTTCTTGATTAATTCCTGCAAATTTTCCTGATAATCTGTATTGCCATGTATGAGGTTTACCATTAGTTTTTACTCCCCTTAAACTAATATATATTCTAGTATTAGGTTTAATATTTTCTCCTAAGTTTACTATCGCTTTATTATCACTAATACTTGTTTGACTATTAATTTTATTTCCATTAGACATTACTATTTCAACATCATTAATAGTTAAACCTTGCGGAAGTTGAATTATTAAACTTTCTAGTGGAAATTTACCTATCACATCATAAGAAAAATGATGAGTCGCATTTTGAATTTGAGAAGCAGAAGGATGACTGCCACTATGAACATTTGCCGCTAAAATATTAGGAGATAAAGAGCTTAATATCATTCCAGACACTAATCCTGTTAAGATAAATTTTTTCATTGTTTACTTTCTCCAATTTTTTATTTGTTGAATACAATTATGAACAATAAAAATGAAATTAGGATGAAAAAAAAAAAACCCATATTTAATAATTTTTTATTACCTAGATTATCTAAGTTAACTTAAAACATTAATCTCACTCCAGTTACGAATTTTAAATCATCACTACTTTCCCCTTCCTCTTCAGCAAATTTAGCAGTATTTCCAAACAGTTTATTCCAACTTACGCCAATATAAGGGGCAAATTCTCGAGTAATTTCGTAGCGTAATCTTAAACCTAATTCCAAATTATTAATACCGCTACCGATGCCAAATTCTTCGACTTTTTGAATAGCTAAATTTGTCTCTATTTTCGGTTGTAAAACTAATCTTTGAGAAAGTAATAACTCATATTCAGCTTTAAATCTTGCAGAAATATCTCCTTGATGACTAATAAATAAAGCGCTATCAATTTCAAAAAAATAAGGTGCTAATCCTTCCACTCCGATAACAGCAAAACCTCGACTATTTCCCTTATCTCCATAGAGTTGATCATATCTTAAACCTGCTTGAAAATCGAAATAAGGAGAAATTTGTTTACTGTATAAAAGTTGTAATTCTGCTTCTCCATTACCATCATCAAAACTCACATCTCCTTCGGTTTTAAAAACAAATTTTTGATAGTCTCCTCCTACCCATCCTGTCACATCCCAATTAAAGATATTTTGACTATCATTAACTTGATATTCTAATTGATCAAAAAGGATTTTATGATAAATTAAATTATCATGGATAGGCTCACCAAAATCATTTTCTTGATTATTATTGTTATGATTATGTTGAGTAAAGATAAAATTTTTTTCTTGATTTAAGTATTGGTTATCTTCAAATTGCTTAAAAAATTGTTGTTTTTCTTGGTTATTACTTTTATCAATAAATTTACTAATAGTTAACGGGTTTTTGATAATAGTTTTATCTATTTCTTGTGCTTTACTTTGATGGGTAAAATGAGTTAAAGTTAATAAAGATAAAAGGCTTGATGTTAAAAGTGTACTGCTTGATCGAACTAAAAATTTAGTAAGTTTTAATGATAACATTTGTTGTCAGTTTTTAAGAAAAATTTATTATTCTCACGCAAAGACGCAAAGACGCAAAGACGCAAAGAGAGAAAAGCAAAGGTTTTTAGAATTAAATTATTCTTGAGAATTAAGATTAAATAAAATACTAAAGTTTGCTATAGAAGATTTCTTCGTTACCTCGCAATGACTATTTGATTTAACTAAGTTATTTAATTTTTATTCTTTTAGGAAATAACGTTAATAGTGCGAAACATTCCGACATCCATGTGATACATTAAATGACAATGAAACGCCCATTTTCCTTTAGCATCAACGTCAATTTCTGTAGATAATTTCTCGGCTGGTTTCACAATTATTGTATGTTTTCGTGGTTGATAAACGCCGTTGCCGTTTACTAATTCCATCCACATTCCGTGTAAATGTATGGGATGTTCCATCATGGTATCATTGACAAATGTTAGTCTTAATCTCTCTCCATAATAAAAGTCTATTTCTTTGTCTTCTGAGTATTTTTTACCATTAAATGACCACATATAACGCTCCATATTTCCAGTTAAATATAGGGTTATTTCTCGATCAAATTTTCTTGTGTTTTTCGAGGGTTTTACACTCTTTAAATCTGTATAAACTAACACTCGATGTTTGACATTTTCTAAGCCAACCCCTGCTTCATTTAAACGATTTTTTACCATCATTGGCGTTGCGGCGTTACCAATACCATTATTATCTTCCCCCCTCGGTTGCCATGAAAAATCTAAGGTTTCTTTCTCACTTATATCATGGTTACTATGATTACTATGATCCATATTTGACGTACCATGATTATTATGATCATCGTGACTCATATTCGACATATCATGATCTTGATGCTGATTATGGTTACCATGATTGATCGATGAGCTTTGATGATTGCTATGATTAGATGATAAGGTTTGATGACTACTGTGGTCTTGACTTGATGAAGATGAGTGATTATTATGACCACTATGAGCATTATGATCCATACCCATATCATCCATTGTACGCAAAGGGCGTTCTCTACGAGGAGGAATTTCGGCGAATAACCCTTCTTTTATTCCTAGTGTACCTCTCACATAACCACTTCGATCGAGACTCTCCGCAAGTATAGTATAAGCCTCTTGGGTATCTGGTTCAACTATCACGTCATAGGTTTCTGCTACTCCTATCCTTATCTCATCTACTGTCACCGGTTGCACATTCTGCCCATCTGCTTGTATGACTGTCATAGGTAAGTTAGGGATTCTGACATCAAACAATGTCATCGCCGAGGCGTTAATAAATCTCAGTCTAACTTTATTACCCTTGTTAAAAATACCAGTCCAATTATCATTACTGGTTTTACCATTCATTAAATAAGTATAAGTCGCCCCCGTCACATCGGCAATATCCGCAGAATCCATCCGCATCTGTTTCCACTCCCAATCTTCTGCTAAGTTAGCAACGGTGCGTCTTTGATAATTATAGTAGGTGGGCATCTTTTTCAAATTGGCGAGAATGGCGTGGGGATTCTCAAAACTCCAATCTGATAATATGATTACATAGTCTCGACTATAATTATAAGGCTCAGGCTCTAGGGGATCAATAATAATAGCACCATACATTCCTAATGGTTCTTGCATATTGCTATGACTATGATACCAGTAAGTACCACTCTGGTTTACAGGGAATTGATAAGTAAAGGTTTCCTTTGGTTTTATTCCCCGAAAACTTACCCCTGGCACTCCGTCCATATTTGCTGGTAAAATTAAACCGTGCCAATGAATAGAAGTATCTTCATTCAGATTATTCTTGATGTTAATGGTGACGTTTTGCCCTTCTTTGAGTCTAATGGTAGGAGAAGGTAAGCTACCATTTACCACTTTACCTTGAGAGGTTCGATCGCCGATATTAATTTTTGTTTCTGCTATCACTAAGTCGATTACATCCCCTTCTAAATAACCATTGGCGTTAATATTCTTTGCAGATGCAGGTAGGATTTGATGTAAAATAAAACTGGTGGCAATCCCCCCTGAAAATTGCAGGAAATTGCGTCTATTAAGCCTAATTTGCTTCACAATCGTCTTTTACCTCATTTTTGATCTAATTTTGATTAATCTCTATAGTGCCAAAAGAATATGAAATGAGGATGAAATGACTATCCATAAATCAAGCGCAAATTTGATAATGATTTCCCCTGTTTATGCCCTCTTTGCACCTTTGCGTGAGAAAAAAATCTATTTTTTGATGCTACTTTCTTGAACGATCGAACTATAAAATGGAGATAGAGATTGTTGTTGATTCAAAGTAACGGAAACATTAGAAAAAATTAAACTAGCTCCCATAATCGCCATAATAGCATTTTCCGCAAAACTAACAACCCCCAAAGGTGCTTTAGAATTACCGCCGACACAAGCACAATTCAATTCCAGTTTATCAATATAAACCGCTTTAAATACTGAAATAGCACCACTAATCCCCAATCCAAAGGCACTAATACCCGTCACTAAGGGAAGGATTCCTGATAATAAACCTAAGCCAATCATAGATTCCAGAAAGGGATATATTTTCCCATAAGGCTTGAAACGTTGACAAATGAGATCGTATTTAGCAAAACTTTCAGCAAAAGCATTAAGATCCATTAATTTTAATGATGCTAACATGGAGAGAGAAACTCCCATAAAACCAGTCATTCCTAAAGAGGAGGCTAAACTAATTAAACCTGCCGTAGAAAATAAGGCAATGACAGGAGTATAGGAATAATCCGCTTTTTTGGCTGTTACCCCAAAATAATTAGCTAAATCAGTATAACCGCCAATTCGCTCGTTATCAAAAAATATTTGTGGAGTCGTAGCTACATTATATTTAGCCTTGAATAAATCGACTTCTTCTTGGCTAATTAGTTTAATATCTTCAAAAACAATCCCAGCCTCTTTGAGTAAATTAATTGCTTTTAAACCCCAAGGACATTCGTGTTCGGGCATTGACATCCTGTATAATCTTACTTGTGTATTTACACCGATAGTAATCATTTCTATTTCCTCATTTTTAATTAATGAATAAGAAAAAACAAATATCAAATCAATAGAAGACTATAAATTATCAATTTTAGCTTTAAAAAAGTACTTATTTTTTCGATCAAATGATTTTTAAAAACTTTTTTACTTAATGTGTCTATGATAAACTCTATAGTCAACTAGAGAGTCAAGGGGTAAGTAAAAATTTTTTGAGTTTGAAGTAAATTTATAATATGTTGAGGTAATCAATATGAGTAATCTTTTAAAAATAGGTGAAATCGCAAAACAAACAAGGGTTTCTGTTGCTACTTTACGATATTACGAATCCCTAAAACTCGTTCAACCTATACAGCGAGGGGAAAATGGTTATAGATATTACGAATTAGACGCAGTTAAAGTTGTTCAATTTATTAAAAAAGCTCAATCCTTGAGATTTTCTTTGGAAGAAATTAGGCAAATTATTGAGATTCGTAATTATGGGAAACCACCTTGTGAATTGGTCAAAAATCTATTGGATAAAAAAATTGAAGAATTAAAAACACAAATTCAACAAATGACTTCTTTTAAAGCTGAATTGGAAAATTACAGGGAAAGTTGGAGAATAAATGATCTAAATATAGATAATCAAGAAACAAAAGAAATTTGTCCTCTAATTGCAAAGCTTAAAGTTATTTAAAATTAAACTTCTGCAAAGTCGGGCAATAAGGAATGGTTATTAAAATTAATAATATTTCACCTTAAATAGATTTTAATTTTTGTTTTGTACTCGTGTCTATTAAAAAAATCTTCCCAAGATCATATTATTAAGCTGGGTGTCTTCAAGGTTTGGGTAAAATTGAACTCATAAAATTCAATTTTTTGAAGAATGAAAACGCCTCGCTTACTAAGTAAGATTTTTTCAAAGTCTGACTTAATTTGTTTAGACTTTATCTCACAAAGCCAGGGAAGATTTTTTGATAATAATCAGTTTATTAGTCAAAAAAATAGACTAAAAATTCTTTAAAATATGGTTTTTAGCAATCGCTTTTTGAAAAAATGAAAACACCCTACTTTTAAATTTTAGTTGAGCAATTACTATATATATTATTTATGGCGTAAAAAATCGTAAAGATCAATATATTTTTGACCTGGATTTTTCCATGAATAATCATAGTTCATTCCTTGTTTTTGCAGTTTTTCAAATTCTTCAGGATAATGATGCCATAGTGAAATTGCTCTTGACAAGCCAGATTCTAAAGCATGATGATCAGTTTGATAAAAAACAAATCCGTTTCTTTCTTCTTCTTGATGATTTTGATCATTATCTCTATCAAAAACCGTATCAATTAAACCACCAACTCCACGTACTACAGGAACTGTACCATATTTTAATCCAATCATTTGAGTTAAACCACAGGGTTCATAGTCGCTAGGTACAACAATAATATCAGCTCCTGCATAAATTAAATGGGCTAATTCTTCATTAAAACCTAACTCTAAATGACAATCAGGGTTGTTATTGAGAAAGTATTTTTCATGGGAAAACCAATTATTAATAGGGGCTTCTGTCGCTGATCCTAATAGTACAAATTGGGCATTATGATGAAGGGAATAGTATAGGGAATGATGTACTAATTCAACACCTTTTTGACGATCAAGTCTGCCAATATAAGCAACAATAGGTTTTTTATCATTTTTTAATAATAATCTTTGTCTTAATGCTTGTGTATTTTTTGCTTTATTACTAATATTATTGATGTTGTATTGATAAGGAATAAATGTATCTATTTCAGGATTCCAAATATTGTAATCAATACCGTTGAGAATACCATTAAATTTATAGTGATGAAGTTCTAAAGTATGACCTAAGCCATAACTCACACCGCTATACCTTGCTTCCCATGCGTGGTGAGGAGAAACAGTATTAATGTGATTAGAATAAACAATACCTCCTTTCATCATGTTAAGGGCAAAAGGATTAAAATTATCTCTAAGGCGATCATAACTATAATAATAAGGAGCATTATTTAAGCCCGTAGCTTCTAAAATTTCGGTGCCACAAATGCCTTGATGTTTAAAGTTATGGATAGTATAACAAACTCTTTGATTTGCCATGCCATGCCATTTATACATCTCATATAACATGACAGGAATTAATCCTGTTTGCCAATCATGACAGTGGATAACATCAGGACGTTTATTGCTGATAAAGAGAAATTCTAAAGCCGCTTTCGAGAAAAAAGCAAACCTCATATCATCATCAGTTTCACCGTAGTAACAACCTCGATTAAAAAAATCATCATTAGAATGGGGTTGTATAAAGAAACATAATCTACCATGTACCCAACCGCAATAAACAGAACAATGAATTGCACTATCGTACCAAGGTACATATAAATCTTTATAAGCATCATGTAAACCCCAAATATGATCATAACGCATACAATCATACATAGGTAAAATAATTTCTACTGTATGACCTCTATTTTCAATTTCTCGACTTAACCCATAGACTACATCGCCTAATCCCCCTGCTTTAATGACAGGTGCGCACTCTGAAGCAATATGAACAATATACATAGAGAGCTTTTACCTCTTCGTTTTTCTTTCAAATTGATACATTTTATATCAAATCCTTGTCATTTTGTAAAGAAATGTAAATATAAGGCATTGACAATGACAAATTAGGAATTACGAATTAGCTTTTTGTTCATTGTTAATTATTAATTGTTAATTGGTATAGTATTTGATGTTATGTTTATTGATTATTATTTATGAATCCTAGTTTACAAGTGGGTAAAATTGTTATTACTCCTGAAAATATTTTTCCTTTGTTGGCAGAAAAACAAATGATCGCCCCCTTAGCCAGAGAAATTATTTTAGATCAAGCCGTTGCTAATATAGAGTGTACCTCAGAAGAAACCATGATGGCGGAACAACAATTTTTTATGCAAATGCAAATGAATCCTAATGAACCGCAACAGTTACAAACATGGTTAGAAAGAAATTATTTAACAAGAGAACAATTACAGCAAAGAATTTTAAGGGGTATTAAGCTAGAAAAATATAAGCAACAAACCTGGAGTAATGATTTAGAATCTTATTATTTAAAAAGAAAAAGACAATTAGATAAAATAATTTATTCTTTGATTAGGACAAAAAATCCCGGACAAGCTCAAGAATTATATTTTCGGATTAGTGAAGGAGAAAAAGAATTTGCTGAGTTAGCTAGACAACATTCTCAAGGTGCAGAGTCAGAAACGGGAGGATTAATTGGTCCTGTGGAGTTAACTGTACCTCATCCTGAAATAGCTCAAAAATTAATGACATCCCAGCCCGGACAAGTTTTACCACCGACTAGAATCGGAGAATGGATTGTCATTTTAAGGTTAGAAAAATATTTAGCCGCTCAATTAGACCAAAATATGAAGCGCAGATTATTAGATGAATTATTCAACACATGGTTAAATGAAAGCATACAAAAAGAAGTACAATTCCAACTTCAGGGAGAATAAAAAAATTATTAGAGCGTTAATTGTTAATATTTATTTATCTTATTTTCTTTTTAGGTTTAAAACTGCCGCTAACTATATCTAAAAATCTAAAAATCATTTATCTAAATAACGATAAAAATTACTTAAATTTCTGAACAATTATTAATCATGGTATATACAGTTAGTTCTGTAGGAGAATTTCTTTCTACAGTTACACCGTTTAAACAATTATCACAAAATACTATTCAAGAAATATCTCAGCATTTTCAACCTTTAAAATATGAAATGGGACAGATTATGCTTATTAAGGAGAAAATACCTCCTTATATTGCTATTATTTATGAGGGACAAGCTCGTTGCATCGCTTATGATCCTCGTAATACTCTTCCTATTAGTTTACAACTTCTGAGTAATGGTAATGTTATTGGCTGGGAGGGTTTAATTCGAGGTATTCCTTGTGAAACGGCGATCGCATCTACAGAAGTAATCGCTTTGACTTTAGATCGAGAAAAATTTTTAGAATTAGTCAACAAACATCCATCTATCAAAGAATATTATCAAAATCAGGCTGGTTTAATCGAAGTCTTTGATTCCTTGGGTTATCAACTTACCCATCGTGCTACAGGAGAAGGTAATCTGAAAGAATTAGCAAGAGAAACCATTGAAAAAGCAAAAGTATATAATTTATCTTCAGGGAAAGAAAAAGAACTTCCTCCTCCACCAGAAAATCAAGTATGGGTACTCAGTAGCGGTACAATTAAAAATATTGAAGTGGGTTCAGCAATTCCTTTAAACACGAAACTAACTCTTGACACTGATTGTCGTTTTATTTCTATAGAGTTACCTGATCATCGCAAATTACACAAACCTAATCATACTAATAATATTCAACAAGATGATATAGAAGATGTTTGGGCTGAAGATTCTTCCACTAACACAGATAATGAAACCCCCAGTATTACTCCATCGATATTGATGGATAATCAAGATATTCCTATTGCAGATCCTAGCATTTTACAAAAACAACCAAATACTCTACGTATAGAAAGTAAAAAACCCCTCAAAAAATATCCTTTTTATGGTGGTAAAACTGAAGCAGACGTTGGTATTGCCTGTATGCGGATGTTAAGTAAACATTATAAGATTCCTTACCGTGGTGAAGTATTAGTTCGGATTATCAGAGAACAAGTCCAAAGAAGTGGACGTTTATCCCTTGATATTTGTGGTGCTATCACAGAACTAATTGGTTTAAATGCTCAATTAATAGGTGTACCTGCTGGAGCGTTTGGACGCTTAGAAGGACCTTTTTTAACGAAATTATCAGATTCTCTAGTGGTTATCTATGCTACCAGTGATAAGACTATTATTGTAGCAGATCCTACTCTTTCGGGGGTAAAAGAATATAAAACCAACGATTTTCTGGAAATTTGGGGACAAGAAGGTAAAGTTTTACTGCTCCAACAAACTAAAGAAACTCCTCAAGAAAAATTTGGTTTAAGTTGGTTTGTACCTTCTTTAATTAAATATAAATGGAGCTTAATAGAAGTATTTATTGCTTCTTTTTTCGTGCAACTTTTTGCCCTTGCCAATCCTTTGATGATTCAAATTATCATTGATAAAGTTATTGTGCAAAATAGCCCTGATACTCTTCAAGTGTTAGGGATCTTTTTAGTTGTATTAGCAGTCTTTGAAGCTATTTTAAGCACTTTGCGGACATATTCCTTTGTGGATACAACTAACCGCATTGACATGAGTTTAGGATCTGATATTATTGATCACCTTTTAAGATTACCCTTAAGGTACTTTGAAAAACGTCCTGTGGGAGAAATTTCTACCCGTATAAACGAGTTAGAAAATATTAGATCATTTTTGACAGGAACGGCTTTAACAGTAGTCTTAGATGCAATTTTCTCGGTTATTTATATTGCGGTTATGTTTGTTTATAGCCCATTATTAACCTTTGTGGCATTAGGTATTATTCCTATTTTTGTACTTTTAACTCTAGTGTTTTCTCCTTTGATTCGTCGTCAATTACGAGCAAAAGCTGAACGTAATGCCGAAACCCAATCCCATTTAGTGGAAATTATGTCAGGGATTCAAACGGTAAAAGCTCAAAATATTGAATTAAGATCTCGTTGGGAATGGCAAGAACGTTATGCTAAATATGTTGGTACAGGTTTTAAAACTGTTATCACTCAAACTTTAGCAGGTTCGGCTAGTAATTTCCTCAATAAGTTATCACAACTTCTAGTATTATGGGTCGGAGCTTCTTTAGTACTACAAGGAGATTTAACATTAGGACAATTAATTGCTTTCCGTATTATTTCTGGCTATGTAACTTCACCCATTTTACGTCTTGCTCAATTATGGCAAAACTTCCAGCAAACAGCTTTATCTCTCGAACGTTTAGCGGATATTGTGGATCACCCTCAAGAAGCGGAAGAAGATCGTGATAATATTCCGATGCCTTTAATTGAAGGTGCTTTGAAATATGATAATGTTTGTTTTCGTTTTAAACCTCATGGTCCTTTACAGTTAAATAACGTCAGTATCGATTTTCCTGCTGGTACGTTCGTTGGTATTGTGGGAGAAAGTGGAGCAGGTAAAAGTACTATGACGAAGCTGGTTTCTCGACTCTATGAGCCTGAATCTGGACGTATTTTAATTGATGGTTATGATGTTAACCGAGTAGAACTCTACTCCTTGCGAAGACAAATAGGAGTAGTTCCCCAAGAGAGTTTGTTGTTTGACGGTACAGTATTAGAAAATATTGCTTTAACAAATCCTGATGCTACCACGGAAGAAATTATCAAAGCGGCTCAAATAGCTGTTGCTCACGATTTTATTATGAATTTACCTAACGGTTATAACACTAGAGTTGGGGAAAGAGGTGCTGGTTTATCTGGTGGACAAAGACAACGGATTGCCATTGCTCGTTCTGTCTTACAAAATCCGAGAATGTTAATCTTAGATGAAGCAACCAGTGCGTTAGATTACAATACGGAAGCTCAAGTATGTCAAAACTTAATTCATGCTTTTCATGATCGCACAGTTTTATTTATTACCCATCGTTTAGGTACTATTCAAAATGCAGATATTATTGTAGTTATGGATGCTGGATCTATTGTAGAAACAGGAAAACATTCTGAATTAATGGCGATGACAGGGCGTTATTTTTATCTTTATCAACAACAACAAAAATCTAATAATAATTAGAAATGAATAATTAAGAATCATCAATGACAATTATCAATTATCAATTATCAATTATTAATTATTAATTATTACTGATCATGAATAACGGTAACGGCAAGAATTATATAAAAACAGATACTTTGTTACAGGGAAATTCAACGGATTCAGAGGTTATAAATCAAACGGAGGAATCGAAAATTAATCTTGATACTTCCGATTTTGAAAAAGATGTTATTCTCAAACAATCTCCCATTTGGTCAAGGACAATGGCATGGAGTATTATGGGAGTCACAACTTTTGCTGTGGCTTGGGCTTATTTTGCTACGATAGAACAAGTTATAACCGCCAGAGGACAATTAAAGCCAAAAACTACCGTTCAAGAAATCCAAGCCCCCTTAAGTGGAGTGGTAAGACAAGTTAATGTAAAAGACGGGGAACATATCAAGAAAGGAGATTCGCTGTTAATTTTTGATTCTGAGGCAACTGAAGCACAATTACAATCTCTTGAGGATATCAGAAATTCTCTAGTTCAAGAAAATAAATTTTATCGTACTTTAATTAATTCTTCCTTAAATCCCACAGAAGTTCAAGAAGCTATTCGACAATTAAAACTTCCTCCAGAAATAGAAGCTTTAGCTTTAAATAGATCTCAATTAGTAGCAGAAAATCAATTATATCAAATACAACTATCTGAAGGTACAAGCAGTATTACAGAACTTAAGCCTGAACAATTAGCAAGATTAGAAGCGGCTTTTGCTGAGTTAAATTCTCGTTCTGGTGCTGCAAAATTACAATCTCAGCAATTAGAAAAACAACTAACTCAAACAGAAGTTAAATTAGCCGATGCTAAAAAACAAGTGGCAAATGATCGCAAAGTTTTAATGGAAATTAAAAATCGTAATGAAAAATCAATCATTGAAGCGGAAGAAAGTTTGAAAATTGATCAACAAATTCTTGATAATATTACACCTTTATCGGAAGAAGGTGCTCTTGCAACTATTCAAATTGAGCGACAAAAACAACAGGTACAAGATAGAAGGAGAGATTTAGTTGATCGCAAAGCTAATGGTAAAATTGAGTTTGAAAATCAAAAACAACAAGTAGAAACTCGTTTAGCGGAAATTAAACAATTAGAAGAAGAAAAAGCTCGTTTACGTCTAAATATCAATCAGGCAGAAGAACAATTTAAAAATACCCTTGCTATTACTGAAAAAGATGTTCGTGATCGTATAGCAGTAAATAGTCAAAGAATTGCAGAATTAGATAGTCAAATTAATAAAGTTATTGTTGATAATGAGAAACGTATTGCTGAAACAAATAGTCAAATTAGTAGTGCGAAACAAACCATTAAATATCAAGAACTAAAAGCACCTGTGTCTGGTGTGGTATTCGATTTACAAGCGGGTCCTGGATTTGTACCGAAAACAGGACAGTCAGAAGCATTACTAAAAATTGTACCAGATCCCGGTCCTGATAATCCTTTAATAGCAGAAGTTTATGTTACTAATCAAGATATAGGTTTTGTACAAGTAGGACAAGATAGTGATGTCAGAATAGACTCTTTTCCTTATAGTGAATTCGGAGATATAAAAGGTAAGGTTTCTTTTGTTGGCTCGGATTCCCTAGAGCCTGATCCTGTTTATAATTTTTATCGTTTCCCTGTAAAAATAGAACTCAATGCCCAAGAATTACTTATTCGAGGTGAGCCTGTTATTTTACAATCAGGTATGTCAGTAAGTGTCAACATTAAAGTAAAAGAAAATCGCACGGTATTGAGTATTTTTACAGAATTATTCACCAAGAAAGTAGAAACTCTCAAACAAGTACGTTAACAATTAATAATTAGCAATTAACAATTACATAACTACATTTTTAAAGTTAAAGCTATTTTTTCGGCAATACCTTGAATCCAATATTCATCTTGTTTGCTATAGCTACGGGGAATATTTGTAGCTATAATCATTGCACCTTGATCATTTAGTGGTAAACAAATTAATCCTTGAATATTTTCAGGTAAATAGTCAAATTCAACTTTACCCGGATAATGTTTTAAATCTACTAAATAAACTGGTTTTTTGGTGGTCATTACTCTTTGTAAAATAGTTCCGGGATTAATAGTTTTAGAATAACCTAAGATTCCTCGACGTAATAATATTTGATTTTGATAATAAATAATTATAGATTTAGACACCGTATTATTAAGAATAAGATGACTTGCCCATGCTAATTCTGTTTTGATATTTACTGGTAAATTATTCGCAAATTCTATTGTTTCTTCCCCTATTAAAGTAACGCTTTGAGGAGGCACTGATTCGATTTGCCTTAGTAAAATACTAACTAATAATAACATGGCACAAAGAATTACTCCAAGAGCATCAGAACGAGCTTGGGAATCTAAAACTGTGGGAGTGGTTAAGCGATTAATCATCAGCAAAAATCCCCCTAAAATACCTGCTATTAAGGGTAAATTTTTTACTAATTGATTTTCTTCTTTTTGAGGCATTTTTTATCAGCAATTTTTAAGATAGTTTGGTGAGTATTACCCAAAATTTTAAAATATATAATATTTAATTATTAATTACTCTGAATATATTAATTACTATAGATGAGGTGTTAATTGTTAATTGTGCATTATTAATTAATATTATTAGCTCTTTTTTCTCCGGGTTCTAAAATTCTTTGAAATAAGTAACCTGTACCTCTAGCTGTTAAAATTAATTCAGGATTACTAGGATCTTCTTCTAATTTTGCTCTTAAACGAGACACATGAACATCTACAACTCTAGTATCAACATGACGCTCTGGAGTATACCCCCATACCTCTTGTAGTATTTCTGAGCGAGAAAAGGGTTCACCAGATTTACTGACGAGTAATTCTAAGAGACTAAATTCCATACCTGTTAAGCGAATACGTTGATCTCCTTTATATACTTGACGTTTATTGGTGTCAATTCTAATGGCATTAATTGATATTACTCCAGAACTAGGAATTCCTGCTACTCCTGTTTTATCAATTCTTCTTAATACTGAACGAATACGAGCTTCTAATTCTTTAGGAGAAAAAGGTTTAACTACATAATCATCTGCACCCAATTCTAAGCCTGTAATGCGATCGGCAACATCTCCTAAGGCAGTTAACATAATGATGGGTATATCAGATTCTTTTCGTAATTCTTGACAAACTCCATAACCATCTAATTTAGGCATCATGACATCTAACACGACTAAATCAGGTTGAGTTGCATGAAATGTGGCAATGGCATCTTCTCCGTCGGCTGCAGTGACAACATCATAACCAATCATGGATAAACGGGTTTCTAAAATACGACGAATACTAGCTTCATCATCTACTACTAAGATTTTTTCTTTATGAGTTTCCAATTTTTTTCTCCTATAAGTAAGTGCATTCTTATACATTAGTAAAATCTAGTTTATCCCAATTTGAAACTATCCTACATAACCTAATTACGATTAAAAAATTAAATTATTAATAGAGGTAAAAAAAAGAAAAATAAATGGACGAGTGAACAAAGAAGATAAATTTTGAAAGAATGAGATTATTAATAAACTTCTTGTTCATCTTGATAAAACTGTTTATTATTTACTAAAACAAAGATAAAAGTTTACAAAACTTTACCTCAAGAGCAAAATATTGTAAACTACCACAAGAAAATAATTTATTTAAAGGAAGGAGCGAACAAAAGCAATGCAGTCGGTTTCACCTGTGTTGACATCCGTACCAAGGGAGTATCTCAAAGCACCGGGAGGATTAAATCCCAATGTGTTAATGTTTATTACTGCTATTTTATTAATAACTATCTCTACCTGCGGTTACTTTTTATGGAGTTGGAGAGATTGGATTTGTTTTTCTGCTAACGTTTTAGCTTTACATATGTCTGGTACTGTTATTCATGATGCTTCTCATAATAGCGCCCATAGCAATCGTATTATCAATTCTATTCTTGGTCATGGTAGTGCTTTAATGTTAGGTTTTGCATTTCCTGTATTTACTAGAGTACATTTGCAACATCATGCCCATGTTAACGATCCTGAAAATGATCCAGATCACTTTGTTTCTACGGGTGGACCTTTATGGATGATTGCCGCTAGATTTTTCTATCATGAGATATTTTTCTTCAAAAGGAAATTATGGCGTAAATATGAGCTTTTAGAGTGGTTTCTGAGTCGTTTATTTCTGTTTACTGTGGTGTTTTTAGGTATTCACTATGGCTTTATCGGTTATGTCATGAATTTCTGGTTTGTACCAGCTTTAGTGGTGGGAATTGCTTTAGGTTTATTTTTTGATTATTTACCTCATCGCCCTTTTAAAGATCGTGATCGCTGGAAAAATGCGAGAGTTTATCCCGGTAGAATTTTAAACATCTTAATTTTAGGACAAAACTACCATTTAGTGCATCATTTATGGCCTTCAATTCCTTGGTATAAATATCAACCAGCTTATTATGCTACTAAATCATTATTGGATGAGAAAGGTTGTGATCAATCCTTAGATTTATTAAAGGGTAAGAATTTTTGGAGTTTTATGTATGATTTATTTTTAGGTATAAGATTCCATGAAAAACATTAAACAATGAATAATTAACAATAAACAATTAACAATTTCATTAAAGTTTGAATCGTTTTCACATATTTCTAAAAATCTAATAAATCCATTTTAATTGACTGACTTATCTTCATCACTAATTTTCGGATTAACTAAGATGGGTTCACCAGTTTCAGGACATAATTCATACGTACCCTTTTCCAACCCGTGTTTAACCGCAACTCTTTCATCAAAAACAAAACATTCCCCTTCCCATAAACTCTCCTCTGAAGGGATTTCTTCTAAATATTTAAGAATACCTCCTTGAAGATGATAAACCTCTTTAAAACCTTTACTTAACATTAAAGCAGTAACTTTTTCGCAACGAATTCCCCCAGTACAAAATAAAGCAACTTTCTCATCTTTTTCTGGATTTAAATTACTGTCTATATAATCATTAAACTCTTTAAAAGAATTAATATGAGGATTTTCTGCTTTTTTAAATGTTCCAATTTTTACTTCATATTCATTGCGAGTATCAATAACTTTTACATCTGGTTGAGAAATTAATTTATTCCAATTTTTAGGTTTGACATAAGTACCAACTTGAATATTAGGATCGGCTTCAGGAATGCCAAAAGTAATAATTTCAGGCTTTATTTTAACTTTCATTCTTTCAAAAGGGATACTTTCTACTATGGCATATTTAATTTCTAATAATTCATAGTTAAGAATTTTTTTTATCTTATTTATTACTATTTCGAGATCTTCTTTTTTTCCAACAATGTTAGCATTAATACCTTCTTTTGCAATTAAAATTGTACCTTTAATCTGCTTTTCATTACACCATTGTAAAAATTCAGTCTGTAAATCCACAAGATTATCTAATACTAAAAACTGGTAAAAGGAAGCAAATGTAAAATTCATAAAACTTATTTTTATTTCCACTGAAAAAATATAGAAACACTATTCTATTATAATTAGTTTAATTAAGCAATTTATCTTCAATAATATGGCAACTTTAAAAATAGGCGATCATGCACCAAATTTTACACTATCTTCAGCCACTGGAGAAAATGTTAGTTTAAACGACTTTCTCGGTAAAAAAGTAGTAGTTATCTATTTCTATCCTAAAGACGATACCCCCGGATGCACTGCTGAATCTTGTGCGTTTAGAGATAATTATGATGTCTTTACTGACGCTGGTGCTGAAGTTATCGGTATTAGCGGTGACTCCGTGGCATCTCATCAACAATTTGCTAGTAAATATCAATTACCATTCATTTTATTAAGCGATTCTCAAAACCAAGTCAGAAAATTGTTTGATGTTCCAGCAACTCTTTTTGTGTTACCCGGTAGAGTTACTTACGTTATCGATAAAAAAGGTATTGTGCGGCATATTTTTAATTCCATGTTAGATTTTCAAGCCCACGTAGATGAAGCTATAAAAACTATTCAAGCACTTTAGGTTAAATTCAGATCGGGGAAAAAAACAAAAAGAAAATCTTATCTAACACCCAGAAATTTATGAGTTTGCAGACTTAAACGCCATTGGGGATGATTGAGAATATAATCAAAAATCAGCTCTTGACTATCAGGATTTTCCCACTGGGGTTGTAAATATTTGGGAATATTAATAGGCAGTTTTTGTGCTTCAGATTCTGCCCACATTAAATCATTTTGATCATTAATTACTATTTTTAATTCACTAACCTGATTATAAATACTTTCATGGGGTTTTTTATAAGGTTTAGGAGAAAAAGTCACCCAATCAAATTCTCCAGAAAATATATGAGATCCTGAAGTTTCTAAATGAGTTTTATAGCCTAAATTTTTAAGACTTTTTGTCAGAGGAAACAGATCATGTAATAAAGGTTCACCACCAGTAATAATGATATGTTGAGTATTAATATTAGTTAAATTATTTATTATTTTTTCTAGTGTTAAGAAAGGATATTTTTTCATAGACCAAGTTTCTTTTTGATCACACCAAGGACAATAAACATCACATCCTGCCAAACGAATAAAAAAAGAATTTTCTCCACTCCAAAAACCTTCACCTTGTATAGAATGAAACATTTCGACAATGAAGTATTGATGCTCTAAGTTTGTTTTATTATTGATTAATAACATTTATTTTATAGTTTGTAAAACATTAATTAATAGAAAGATTGTTAATTTATTATCGTGGAATATATCAAAAAAAATTTGATTTCTACCTATAAATAAGCTAGCACGCACTTAAGTATAATGGTGGAAGTAGGCACTCTTGCAACGAATAAGATTTCTTAAAATTTTTTACCAAATTTAAAAGATGCAATTTGAATACGTTTTAGCTTAACTTATTAAGGATAAAATGAAAATTATGCAGATAATAAAGCCTCCACAAATTCATAGCTAGAAAAAGGGCGTAAATCTTCAATTCCCTCTCCTGCACCAATAAAGCGTATGGGTAAATTTAATTGTTGAGACACGGCAAGGGCAACACCACCTTTAGCCGTGCCGTCTAATTTTGTTAAGACAACTCCCGTTAATTGTGCTGATTCAGAGAATACTTGAGCTTGTCTGAGTCCGTTTTGTCCTAAAGTGGCATCTAGCACTAATAATGATTCGATATGAGCATTTTCTGCTTTTTTATCTATAATTCGGCGAATTTTGGCTAATTCTTCCATTAAATTCTTTTTATTTTGTAATCTTCCTGCGGTATCAACTAACAATAAATTAGCATTTCGTGCGATCGCCGCATTAATACCATCAAAAACAACAGCCGCAGGATCGGTATTTTGTCCTTGATTAGAGATTACAGGAGTATTGGTTCTTTCACCCCAAACCTTTACCTGTTCAACAGCCGCGGCTCGAAAGGTGTCAGCGGCGGCAATAACACATTTATAACCTGATGTTTGTGCTAAGTGAGCTAATTTGCCAATAGTCGTGGTTTTTCCAGCACCGTTTACCCCTGTTAAAAGCCAGATGTTAAGTTTTCCTTCCACCGGCTCAAATTGAGTCTTGGTAAATTTTTTGAGGGGCTCATCTAATACTTTTTGTAAAATTTGCTTCAAATAGGCGATCGCTTCTTCTGGGGGTAAAGCTTCCTCTTTAAGTTTATTTTGTAGAGTATTGATAATATAATCAGTGGCTTCGATACCTACATCAGCACTTAACAACATCGCCTCAATTTCCATTACCGCCTCTTGATTGAGAGGTCCTTGTCCGACAACAGATTTCAACTGATTGATTAAGTTACGACGAGTTTTACCTAAACCTTGACGTAGTTTTTTGAGCCAAATAAACTCATCTTCTGACACATCATCGGCTGAACGTCCTTGAGAGGCTAAAACTTGAGCAGACCAAAGAAAATCTTCGTCTAGCTCTTTTTCAAACTCAATAGCAGTCTCTTTTAATACCTCTAGTCGATCAGATTTTTGCAACCAAGCAGGGATATTTTCTTCAACTTCGTCAATTTCTTCAACTATTTCTTTTTCATCGATAGCGACAGTAACATCTTGATCAATTAATGTTTCTGACTCAATATTATCTAATTCTTCTGCTACAAATTCAGGGGTTATTTCTTGTTTACTAATTACCTCTTGTTGCTGTTTTTGTTTTTGAATGTTAGCAAATGCTGCCTTTGCCCATTCTAATGATTGTTGATCAGCTACAGAAGTATTTGTATTTTGTTCTTCTGTTTTTGTCTGTTCCACTGTTGAATAATTTTCTACCACAGGAGATGTTGTTTGTTTTTCTTCTTTATTATCTTTATTACGACGAAACCAATTAAACATAAAAATTATAATTACTATACTCTAAATATTTCTTACTTTATCTTATTTTCTCAACAGACTAGGGTAATGATGAATAATTCAACAAACTTTATCATGTTGTGTTCATTAATCAATGATCTTATCCCTCTTTTGATGGTACTTCTAAGGTGGTATCACCGCTCAAACCAAAGGCTTCATGAACAGCTTTTAAGGCTTGAATACCTTGACTTTCAGAGACAACACAACTAATTTTAATTTCAGAAGTCGTAATCATATAAATATTTATATGTTCCTGTGCTAATGCTTCAAAAAACTTCGCGGCAACCCCCGGAGAACCAATCATTCCTGAACCCACTATACTTACTTTAGCGATATTTTCATCGACAACTATTTCTCTAAATTGAATGTCTGATTGTAGTTTATAAAGAGCATTTCTCGCTAGTTGTGCATCTTGTTGTGCAACGGTAAAGGCAATATCTCTCATAGGAATACCATCTACTAAACGGCATCTTTGAGATTGAATAATCATATCAACGCTGATATTTTCCTCTGCTAATATTGCAAAGATTTTCGCCGCCATACCGGGTATATCAGGAACAAATAAAATCGCTAATTGAGCTTGATTTTGATCTAGGGCAACTCCTCTTACTGGTACTAAGTTTGTACTAGATCCTGTTTGTTCTTGTAAAATACTAGAACTATCAATCTCAAAAGCCTCACATAAAGCGGCGATCGCCTGATCACATTCATCTTGATCAACAATACAACTAACCTTAACTTCTGAGGTAGAAATCATTTGGATATTAACACGGGCGGAAGCTAAAGATTGAAACATTTTCGCTGCAATACCCGGTCTTCCAATCATACCTGCTCCAGCGATAGCAATTTTAGCAATTTTTTTCTCTACTAAAATGTCTGTATTTCCATTTTCATCTAATATAGGTGCGATCGCCATCGCTACGGATTCGGCATGAGGTAAAACACCTTTAACGACTGTAAAAGCAATATCATTACTATTTCCTTCGTGAATGGATTGAATAATTAAGTCCACATCAACGTTTTGACGGGCAATTTCCCCAAACAGTTTTGCCGCAATCCCGGGGCGATCGGCGACCCTTAGAAGAGCAATTTTCGCTTGATCTGAATCAAATTGAACGGCATCAACTGCTTTAGTAATTTCTAACCCAACAAGAGATCTACTTTGATTAGGGGGAGAAATAACTTTAGTACCGACATCATTAGTCCAACTAGATTTTACCACTAAGGGCATACCAAAATTACGAGCAATTTCCACGGCACGAGGATGTAATACTTTTGCCCCCAAACTAGCTAATTCCAGCATTTCATCACTGGTAATTTCCGTCATTAATTTCGCTGAAGGTACGATACGAGGATCTGTCGTTAAAATACCAGGCACATCAGTATATATTTCACAACAATCTGCTTGAAGGGCAACAGCTAAAGCGACAGCAGAAGTATCAGAGCCACCTCTACCTAAGGTAGTAATTTCTAAGTTTTCTGAATTAGTGATCCCTTGAAATCCAGCGACGACAACGACTTTACCTTCTGCTAATTCTCCATTAATACGATCAGATTTAATTTCTAAAATTCGTGCCTTACTATAATTTGCTTCTGTGACGATGCCGACTTGTGCACCTGTTAAAGAAATGGCGGCTTGTCCGATTTCCTGTAGCGCCATACTTAACAAAGAAATAGAAACTTGTTCCCCAGTAGAAAGTAACATATCCATTTCTCGACGACTGGGATTCGTAGAAATTTCCTGGGCTAATTTTACCAAGCCATCAGTAGTTTTCCCCATAGCCGAAACTACTACTACCACTTGATTTCCTTCTTTGACAGTACGAGAAATTCTTTGACTAACGGATTTAATCCGATCCGTTGAACCTACTGAGCTACCACCATACTTTTGGACAATTAGCGCCATGTTTTGAGATTTTATGATAACAATTTCCTGATTAATAGTAACAAAATTTGCCACCTTAGAACAATAAACTTGGATAAATAATAGTCAAAGAAATTGATTAGGGGTAGAAGATAATAAGACTGTTACAATAGACATAGCGAAATCTAAATTAATGGCAATTCATGAATGTTTTTTCTTCTGCTAAACCGATTAAATCGACCGAAAATAAAAATGATTTAATTCTTTGTAAACCTCATCAAATTGAACCAGAATTAATTGAGACGTGTAAGACTCAAATTTTAGCCAGTGATAAAGCTCAAAAAATGGCAGAGTTTTTCAGTTTATTAGGGGATTCTAACCGTTTGAGAATACTCTCAGTATTGGCACAACAGGAGTTATGCGTGTGTGATTTAGCGGCAACTTTAGACATGAGCGAATCAGCAGTATCTCATCAACTGCGAACCTTAAAGGTTATGCGTTTAGTCGGTTATCAAAAAAGAGGCAGAAAAGTTTTTTACCATCTTTTAGATCATCACGTTTTAGAATTATATCGTTCTGTAGCTGAACATCTTGATGAAACTGACTAAAGGTTTAATTGATTTAACCAAAGATAATTTTTTTGCAAATCATGGCAATTCTTAGGGGTGAATTGGTTTCACCCAAATCATGGTAATTAATAACATTTACTCAAATTAGAATGAGTAGGGTTTGCTGAATAAGTAGAAAGTTATTTAAAATCAAATTCATCACACCCTAAACAGAAATTATTTATGACATCCACAACCATTATGAGAACAACCTTCTCCGTTTTGATGTCCCTGTGCACAAGCCGTAGAACAGAAATACTGCCCGTCTTTTTCTAACGCACTACTAATATCAACAATACACAAGCATGAAGGACAAGCACATTTCATTTGGGTAACTGTTGCTGTAGTCATAGGATTTTTCTCCTTAAAATTTTATTTTGATCTGTGAAAAATTATTTAGATACTTTTATTATACACAAAAACATGAATATATGTTCAGGTATTAAGTTTTATGATCAAAAGATGTCTGATGATGAGAACTTTATTTTGACTGCATTGTGCATCCTTGTGATGATAGGATTATTTAGGTTGGCTTCTTCAACCAATTATATTACTGAGTATGTCAATGATTCGTTGTTAATAGTTTTAGATGAAAATAAATACTTTGACTGTCAACAGAAAATCTTGGTTTCGGGCTTTATTTAGGCTCAATACTTCGATTTTACCCGATGTTTGGGAAAAATCATTGTTTTTTGGTTTCTTTACTTTTGTGATTTATATTCTCAACCATTTTGGTTTACCTTTAAATAAATCTTCTTTAACTAGCTTAATTCCAACTATTGTCTTAAGTTTATTATTAGTATTTCGCACTAATTCCGCTAATGAACGTTTTTGGGAAGGCAGAAAGTTATGGGGTATGATAATTAATACCCTCAGAAATCTGACATGGCAAATTTGGATTAATGTTAAAGAGGTTGATGCTGATGATAGACAAAGAAAAATTGCTACTCTTAAGCTATTAACCGTCTTTGCTATCTCAACTAAAAATCATTTACGAGGAGAGGGTATAAATGACGAAGTCAAACCTTTGTTATCTTTGAATCAATATCATCATCTACAAACCAGTCAACATATACCTTTACAAATAGCAGCTTATTTAGGAGAATATTTGAGGGAAGAATATCAACGCCATAATCTTGATCGTTATCAATTAATAGCGATGCAACAATTAATTAATA
This sequence comes from Geminocystis sp. NIES-3708, assembly GCF_001548095.1. Lineage (NCBI taxonomy): Bacteria > Bacillati > Cyanobacteriota > Cyanophyceae > Chroococcales > Geminocystaceae > Geminocystis > Geminocystis sp. NIES-3708. The sequence continues at coordinate 3,090,614 of NZ_AP014815.1, forward strand.
TCTTAATCGATATGGTCGGAGGTTGTGAAAGAATTTTAAAAACTCCTATTCCTCATTCCTATAATATTCATCTTCAACAATTTTTATTTTTTTATTGTCTATTATTGCCTTTTCAATCCATTGAAGCGTTAAGATGGATTAGTATTCCTTTTGTAGCAATTGTTAGTTATGTTTTATATGGTATTGAAGCCATTGCTAATGAAATTGAAAATCCTTTTGGTCTGGATGAAAATGATTTACCATTAGATCAAATATGTCAAAATATTAATCAAAATATTCAGGATTTTATTCTTAATCAAGATCGAGAATAATCAATAATTAATGATTAATGATGAACAATTAATGCTGAATAGATTTTAAATAATAACTATAATGAAACAATTTTTTAAACAAACTTTAGCTAGTTTTGTCGGTAGTTTAGCTGGATTATTTTTCTTTTTCGCCTTAAGTGGAGGCGGATTATTAATTTTTATTTTAGCTTTATTATTATCAAATAATAATCCAAAAATTGAAAATCAATCTGTATTAGTTTTTAATCTTAATACTCAAATTAATGATTATCAGTCTGGTACTGATTTATCCTCAATTTTAAGTGAAAATAATCAAACTTTAACGTTGAGGGAAGTAACTACTGCCATCAATAAAGCGGCGAAAGATAATCGTATTAAAGCTTTATACTTAGACGGAAGTAGGGGAAATATTACTGCTGGTTATGCTAATTTAACGGAAATTAGAAATGCTTTAGAAAATTTTAAAGCTAGTGGAAAAAAAATCATTGCTTATAATGTTTCTCATAATGAAGCAGATTACTTTTTAACTTCTATTGCTAGTGAAATTAATTTGAATCCCATTGGTGAATTAGAGATGAATGGTTTTGCCTCTTCTCAATTATTTTTTGCTTCAGCTTTAAAAAAATATGGCATTGGTGCTCAAGTAATTCGAGTAGGAAAATTTAAGTCTGCTGTCGAGCCTTTTTCTCTTGATAATTATAGTAAAGAAAGTGAAGCTCAAACTACAGAATTAATAAAGGATTTATGGGATTCTTATTTGGAAAATATTACAAAAAATCGTCCTTTAAAAACAGGAGAAATTAATAATATTGCTGATAATAAAGGTATTTTATTGGCACAACAAGCACAGGATTTAAAATTAGTTGATAAATTGCGTTATCAAGATGAAATTATTACTCAATTAAAAGATATTACTAATACAAAAAATCAAGATTCTTTTCGAGAAATTACTATTCAAGATTATTTAGCGGCTAATCCTGCTGATGATATTAATAGTAATAATCAAATTGCAATTCTTTATCTTGAAGGTTCTATTGTTGATGGTGAAGGTAGAATTGGTGAAATAGGAAGTCAGCGTTTTGTGGCGGAAATTAGAAAAATTCGTCAAGATAAAAATATAAAAGGCGTTATTGCAAGGATAAACAGCCCCGGAGGAAGTGCTATTGCCTCAGAATTAATTTTAAGAGAATTACAATTGACGGCGAAGAAAAAACCTTTAGTTATTTCGATGGGAAATGTTGCCGCATCGGGTGGTTATTGGATAGCTACCGCAGGAGAAAGAATTTTTGCTAGTAATAATACTATTACAGGTTCGATTGGTGTACTTAGTATTTTATTCAATGTAGAAAAAATTGCTCAAGATAATGGTATTAATAATGGCGTAATCAAAACTAATGAATTTGCGAATCTTGGTAATGGTTTTAATGCTAAAAATGAAGCTGAATTAAATATTTTTCAGCAAAATGTAGATCACATTTATGAGTTGTTTTTAGAAAGAGTTTCTACAGCAAGAAATTTACCCATTTCTAAAGTAGCAGAAATTGCACAAGGTAGAGTTTGGTCAGGAAAATCAGCTCAAAAAATTGGTTTAGTTGATGAAATTGGTGGATTAGATAAATCTATCGAATATTTAACTGAAAAACTCCAATTAAATAATAACTATCAAGTAGTATCTTTTCCTGAACAAATAACTTGGGAAGGACAATTATTGAATAGATTAAGTAATAGTCAAATAAATAGTAATTTTAGTGATAAAGAAAAATTAGCTCAAATAATTTGGGAATTAAATACCGAATTACAATTAACTAATATTATTGAAAATCCAAATCAAATTTATACCATTTTACCCTTTAAATTAAATATTAAATAATTAAGAATTAGAAATAGCTTTTATTTGTGCTAAATCTAATATTTCTGGGATTAAATCCTCTTTTTTAACTGCCATTAAATGCACTCCTTGACAAATATTTTTTGCTAATTTTATTTGCTCGGCGGCAATTTTTATTCCTTCTTCTAGAGGTTTTTCAGCTTTTTCTAGTCTTTTAATTATGGTTTCTGGTATGTTAACTCCTGGCACATTTTTATTAATAAATAACGCATTTTTTGCACTTTTTAATAAGAATATTCCCGCTAAAATTGGGCGATCGCATCCTATCGCAACTTGATTCATAAACAGATCTAATTTATCAAAATCAGTGATTAATTGACTTTGAAAAAACTTCGCTCCTGCTAATAATTTAGCTTCAAAACGACGCTGTAATCCTGACCAGCTATTAGATTGAGGATCAACGGCAGCACCAGCAAACAAGTCTAAATTACCATCAGTTAAAGGCTTATTATTAATATCAAAACCTTTATTTAATTGCTCAATTAACTGTAATAATCGAACAGATTCAAGCTCAAAAACTGCTTTAGATTTGGGATGATCTCCTGCCTTTAAAGGATCACCCGTTAAAGCTAAAATGTTTCTAATTCCTAAAGCATAAGCACCCATTAAATCGGCTTGTAAAGCAATAGCATTTCTATCTCTACCAGTTACCTGACAAATCGGCTCAATTCCCCTTTGTAAAAGTAAATAACAAGCGGCGATAGATGACATTCTCAAAACAGCACGACTACCATCAGTAATATTAACCGCATGAACACGATTTTTTAATAATTCTGCCACCTCTAACATTCTTTGAGGATTGCCACCTTTTGGCGGTGTTACCTCGGCTGTGATTAAAAACTCTTTATTGGCGATCGCCTTTTGAAAATGATTCATTATGTTTTTGTTAAAGAGAAGTAATAATTAGGAGAGACTAGAAGACTAAGAGACTGGGAGATAATTATTAATTTTGCCCATTACCCTTATAATTGTTAACTGTTAATTACCAAATATCCCAAAGCATTTTTAACTCGTTTTAAGGTTATATTTGCGACATTTTCAGCTTTTTCTTTTCCTTCTTTTAACACAGAATCTAAATAAGTTTTATCAGCCATGATTTCCTGATATTTAGTTTGAATAGGAGTTAAAGCATTAATAGTGGCATCGGTTAACAAAGGTTTAAATTTACCCCAGCCCATGTCGCTACATTCTAGGGTTACTTCTTCTTTACTTTTACCTGTTAAAATACCATATAATCCTAATAAATTATTACATTCAGGGCGATCATCTGCAAAATTTAAGCCCATAATGGGATCAGTTTTACATTTTTTGATCTTTTTCTTAATATCATCAGGAGTATCTAATAAACTAATTCTACTTAACTCCGAAGGATCAGATTTAGACATTTTTTTGGTGCCATCAGCAAGACTCATTATTCTTGCACCTTCTTTTCTGATTAAAGGATCTGGTATTTTAAATATAGGTTTATCTTCAGCAGCAAATTTATCGTTAACACGAATAGCAATATCTCTAGTTAATTCTAAATGTTGTTTTTGATCTTCTCCAACGGGTACTTGATCTGCATCATATAATAATATATCTGCCGCCATTAAAATAGGATAATCTAATAAACCAACACTAACATTTTCCCCTTGTTTAACGGCTTTTTCCTTAAATTGGATCATTCGTTCTAACCAATTAAGAGGCGTAACACAGTTTAATAACCATGCCAATTCACTATGAGCAGTAACATGAGATTGAACAAAAATAGTAGAATATTTCAAATCGATACCACAAGCTAAATATAAAGCGGCGATGGTATAAGTGTCTCGTGCTAAAGTAGCAGGATTATGAGGCACTGTAATAGCGTGTAAATCAACGACACAGAAAAAATTATCATAGTCAGGTTGCAATTCAACCCAGTTACGAATAGCACCTAAATAATTGCCGATATGTAAATTTCCTGTGGGTTGTACTCCTGATAATACACGCTTTTTGGTCATTTTTTTGGTTAAAAGTTATTTAAGTGAATGTAGAAACACTATGAATTCCATGGGAAATTATAGCATTTAAGTTACCAAATTTTACTGATCACTCATTACTCACTCATTATTAATTATTACTTATCTTTTGTTTTCCCATATTCATAAACTAAATTAAAAAAATCTCTAACTGTAGGAATTTCCAATCGATCTTTTGTTGTAATTAAAACAACTTCTCTTGTTAATTGACTATTTATTGAATAATTTGACGGCATATTAATAGGAATAATAGCTAAAGTGGGATCTAATTTCGATTCTTGTAATGCCAATTCTGGTAATAAAGCAATTAAATTTCCTTGACGAATCACCCCTCGAAAAGCATCTAAGGTATTTAACTCCATTGCTACCTCTAATTCAAATCCGTTACTAGCAAATATATCTTGAACTATGCGTTGCATACCATAACCGTCTTTAAAAATTACCTGAGAATATTTTGCTAATTCGGCAATCGTGACATTTTTTTGTGTGGCTAAGGGATGATTATTAGATACTAATACTTGAATTGCTTCATAATATAAATGTTTAACTATCATATCTGAACTAGAAGTTAAATATTTATTATTCATCACTAAAGCTACATCGACTAAACCATCTCGTAACACTTTTAAAGCTCTATCACTACCTAAAGCAGTTACTCGTAATTGTACTTGAGGATGATTTTTGCAAAAATCCTGTAAAAGAGGTGGTAAATAATAAGCACATACAGAATGAATAGCGGCAACACACAACTCTGGTTGCTCACCGCCAAGTAATTCTTGAATTTTTTCTTCAACTTTTTCCCATTCCTGACAAATACGTCTAGCATGAGGTAAAAGTTTTTCGCCACTTACAGTTAATTTTGCCTGTGCTTGACGATGAAATAAAGCTGTTTTTAAATGAACTTCTAAACCTTGAACTTGACGACTAATAGTCGATTGTGTCACTCCACAAAGCTTCGCTGCTTGTCCAAAACTACCTGTTTCACTTACTGCTAGAAAAGCTTTGATTTGTTCGATTCTCATAAATTATTATCAATTTTGCCTATTTCTTTACACCTCAAGTTAATAGACTATAGATTCAGTTGCGAACGATTCTGTAACGATTCATACCAATAATAATTAACAATTCACCATTAATTACTCCTCAATCTATTTCTTAGGAGTAAGATAAAGATAATATCTCCCAATCAAATAAATCCACAAAAAAATGACTAATTTGCTCGAACAATTACGTTTATACACAGTTGTAGTTGCAGATACTGGAGAAATCCAAGCCATCGAAAACTTTACTCCTAGAGACACCACTACAAACCCGTCTCTTATTACTGCGGCGGCACAAATGCCTGAATATCAAAACATCGTTGATGATACCCTCAAACAAGCTAGAGAAGAATTAGGAAAAAAAGCCGATACAGATATAGTTGTAAAACTTGCTATTGATTGGTTAGCCGTTGCTTTTGGGAAAAAAATATTAGATATTATACCCGGAAGAGTCTCCACCGAAGTTGATGCTCGTTTATCCTATGATACTCAAGGAACAATCGAAAAAGCCCGTTATTTAATATCTCAATATGAGAAAGCAGGTATAAAAAAAGAGCGAATTTTAATCAAAATTGCCTCTACATGGGAAGGAATCAAAGCCGCCGAAATTCTCGAAAAAGAAGGTATCCACTGTAATTTAACTCTTTTATTCGGTTTTCATCAAGCCGTTGCTTGTGCCGAAGCAGGAGTTACCTTGATTTCTCCTTTCGTGGGTAGAATTTTAGACTGGTACAAGAAAACCACTGGTAAAGATTATATTGGTGCAGAAGATCCCGGTGTGCAATCTGTTACCGAAATTTACAACTACTATAAAAAATTTGGTTATAAAACGGAAGTGATGGGAGCAAGTTTTCGTAACATTAGTGAAATTTGTGAGTTGGCAGGTTGTGATTTGTTGACAATTTCTCCGAAACTATTAGAACAATTAAGTAATACTGAAGAAGATTTACCCCGTAAATTATCCCCAGAAACGGCTCTAAACTTAGATATTGAACAAATTACTATCGATAAAGAAATCTTCGAGAAGATGCACAAAGAAGATAAAATGGCATCAGAAAAGTTAGAAGAAGGCATCATTGGATTTACCAAAGCCTTAGAAACTCTTGAGCAACTTTTAGCCTCTCGTTTAGCCAGACTAGAAGGTGACGAGACTTTAGCCCATGCAGTAGGTGATATTTTTCAAGTATATGACCTAGATGGTGATGGTTTCATTACCCGTGAAGAATGGGCAGGTGCTGATGCGGTATTCGATGCTCTTGATATTAATCATGACGGTAGAATAACTCCTGCAGAAATGGCTTCTGGTTTAGGTGCGATACTATATTTAGCAAATGTAAGTTAAATAATTAACCATTAACAATTAATAATTTTATCTATTAAACATAATATTGATCATAATAATATGAAACATCAACTTAAGAGTATAATTCTTTCTAGTGTTACTTTATCTTTAACTATTTTACCGTCGAATGTTTTGGCTAATAACTTAATTAGTCAACCGCCTCAACTATTAGCTCAAAATCAAGAAAAAAATTATTGTAAACCAGAAGAAAGTCTATTTTTAAGTGCAGAAACAAAAAACTTTTGGCTGAATATTTGTGGGGGAGATTTACCTCGTTATTATGTTGGCGTTAGTAAAAAAAATGGTAAGCGTATTCGTTTAGTTTTAGATGATTATGATAAACAAGGAAATTATTTTTCCGCTTATAATGGGAATGTTAATTACTTGATTATTTTTAATACTCCTAAAGGTAGTTTTTTAACAGTTACAGAAGGAAAAAAAGAGTTATTTCGAGAGCCTTTAATTCGTTGGTAAAATTAAATTATTTTGGCTTTATTTTTTATATAAACCCACTAATGTGGCAATAGATATAGCTGGAAAAAGTTGACCACATAATCCTTCTAAAATACTCAACATCATGGCAAAATGATTGACAGGCGTTATATCACCATAACCGATAGTTGTTAAAGTAACAAAACTAAAATGCAACAAATTAATATTAACCTGTGTCGATTTCGATTCGGGAAAATTAAAAGCATTTACATCAAAAAAATAGATTACTTTATACAGTAAAAACCAGAGTATTCCTAACATAATATAAATACAAATCCCTCCTCTAATTACATCCTTATTAACTGTAGTTTCTAAGTGAACTTTTTGAGAAATAGCGGTAATAGACAGAATCAAAAATATACTATCAAAAGTAGTAGTAATAATCGCTAATAATTCTGATAAATAATTTTGATTATAAATATTAATTAAATCTGTTAAAAGAGATAATGCTGCAACGAAATAGAAAATTCTAATAATTACTTTAGGAAAAATTAATGTATTAATTGCAGAAATAATAGTCAGGAAAAAACTTAAAGGAAGGATAAAATTAATAACAGGAAAATATTCTGAAAAAGGAATAATAATAAAAAATATTATTAAGTAAATAAGAAGCTGTGTATATTTATTTTTATTGGATATTTTCACGGTAAATTTTAATCAATTAAAACTTAAAAAATTATTGAATATAATATTTTTATTAAACTAAAAAATAAAATTAGTTTTGATGATCAATAATATTTATATTTCAAAGATACCAGAAAAAATAAAACAAAAATGATTAATTATCAAATATGGCAGTGGCAAGGTTTTAATATTGGTTATCAAAGTTATGGAGAAATAGGAGAGGTAATCGTTTTCATCCACGGTTTTGGTGCAAATAGTGGACATTGGCGACATAATTTACCATTTTTAGGTCAAAATTATCGTTGTTATGCCATTGATTTACTGGGTTTTGGTGCATCCGCTAAACCAACTCCGGGGCAACCTTTTTATTATACTTTTGAAACTTGGTCAAAACAAGTTGCTGATTTTTGTCGAGAAATAGTGAAAACTCCTGTTTATTTAATTGGTAATTCTATTGGTTGTATCGTAACCATGCAAACTGCTGTTGATAATCCTGATTTAGTTTTGGGTATAGCCGCACTTAATTGTTCTTTAAGATTATTACACGATCGCAAACGAGAAAGTTTACCATTTTATAAAAATGTCGGTGCAACAGTGATGCAAAAATTGTTGACAAATAAGAGTATAGGGAACTTTTTTTACCGACAAATTGCGAAACCAAAAGTAATAAAAAATCTTCTTTCCCAAGCCTATCAAAATAAAGAAGCTATTACCGATGAATTAATAGACATAATTTATAAACCTTCTCAAGATAAAGGAGCGTCAGATGTGTTTTTGGCATTTACCGCCTATTCTGGTGGTGCTTTACCCGAAGATTTATTGCCTATTCTACCTTGTCCAATAACTTTTTTTTGGGGTACAAATGATCCTTGGGAATCCATTGAATTAGGGAGAGAGTTAGCCAATTATCCTATGGTAAAAGATTTTATTGAGTTAGAAGGTTTAGGGCATTGCCCTCAAGATGAAGCTCCAGAAATTGTTAATCCTTTGTTAAGACAATGGTTAGAAACTCTTGAACATTAGTTATTTTAAGAGCATTGTGGGCGAATATCCTTCGCCTCACAATTTATCATAATCTTTATTTTTTAGGTAACAAAGCGATAGGATTAACGGCTTTTTGACCTTGAGGATGAATTTCAAAATGTAAGTGAGGGCCTGTACTAAATCCAGTACTACCCATATTGGCGATGTGTTGTCCTTGTTTTACGAATTGCCCTCGACGTACATGAATCTTACTGTTATGAGCATAAAGAGTAACTGTACCATCAAGGTGTTGGATTTTAACTAAGTTACCAAAACCACCAGAATTCCAACCAGCGGAAATAACTTCTCCTTCTGCCGCCGCTACAATAGGAGTACCGACAGGACCAGCTACATCAATTCCTTTGTGCATTCTACCCCAGCGCCAACCATAACCAGAGGTAAATACTCCTTGGGCGGGCCAAATAAAACCATTAAAAGGACGACTATTATCTGGTAAATAAGGATCAGGGGAATTAATTTGTGGTAAATCAGGGGATACCATTTGTCCTGCAGAAGGAGTTACCATTGGGTTATAGTATTCTACTTGAATCGGTACAGAACTCATTAAGTTACCAGAAGAAGGCCCTTGATTTGTCTGGGGATTAGGAGCAGGATTAATAATTCTGCTATTTCTGCGATCTAAATTTTGATTAAAAGAAGTTCTCGTGTTACTAATTAAAGTTGGTCGTTCTACATTACCCAGAGTTTCTAGAGGTTCTGTTTCAGTCTGTTGTACGAAAATTTCTTCATTAACTGAAGTTACAACAGGTATATTAATGGAGTTATTTGCTCTATCAGAATTATTAATTACAGGAGCAATATTACTTCTTTGCTCAACCTCTACAGGAATAGAGATAGATTGAGGCTCATTTTTGATATTTACTGGTGCTTGAAATTCAACTTTTATTGGTATTGACAAAGAGTTTTCTTGAACAACAGTAGAAGTAGAAACTTCATTAGATGCAATTAGAGAAGGATTATTCAGAGTTTGAACTGAATTTTGTGGAGGCAGATTCGCTGTTTTAACAACATTGAGTTCTACTGTTTCCGTTGTTACTTCTTCTAAGGGTGTCACTTGAGCATCTTTTGCAATAGTATAAGTGTTATTTGTTACATTATCTATGGCAGTGGATGAGAGATTATTGCTCAATTCGGAGTCAATAGTGTTGGATGCTTCTACTAACATTGAGACTTGTTTAACACTGTTAACCAATAAAGTCGGCTTGGAAAGCTCTAAACTTTCGGTGGGTAAAGTGGAGGTAGCTGCTTTAGCAGATTCAGGATAAACGATTAACCCTAAAGCAATTAATAAAATGCCCTGAGATAATTTTTGTGATTTTGATTTTAGATTCATGTACAATTTCCTTTTACTCGTCACACTCTAAATTTTTGAGAGCAAACTATCGAGTTAGCGATAATCTACCATGAGAAACATTAAATTATTATTATTTTTAAGTGTAAATTCTAGCTCAATGTATCAAGAAATGTCACTTTATTTTTAAATTAATGATATAAATTTCTTATACTTTGATTTAATGTTCTTAAACCAAAATTCAAAAAAGTTCAGCTATAACAATTACTATCAAAAACTTTAGCTAAAATAAATCAAGTAAGATCAATTTAGTAAATTATTATCTATTTTCTTGTTATTTAAAAGCATTTATTACAATTGATAATTTTTTTAAATAACTTTTTGTCGTTTAATATTAAGAGGAAAAAATCAATTATGTCCTATTCTTTCGACATTGTTGGAGTCACACCTATTTTGGACTTTTTCTATTATCAACAACAAGTAGAACAAAATCCAAAACGTAGTAAAGCCTATCTTGGTAGTTATCAATGTACTTTAGATAGTTTTATTCAATCTACGCAAATGATTCCCAAAAAACCTGACTGGAATTGGGATCAAGTCACTGAAAGTATTGTCAATTTTTGGTTAGAGCAAGAAGAAACCATCGAACAATGGAAACAAACTTTTGAAAATTCCAATCCACAAAATTTGATTATTGCTAGAGTCGCAAATGTTAAATGGTTAAGACAGGAGTTTCAATCATTATTGTAAAGTAGTTAACAATTCATGATAAGAAAACCTGAACAGTTAATAAAATTAAATGCAGTTTTTTAATTGTTAATTGTTAATTATTAATTATTACGGTACGATCATCGAACCAATACCATCATCTGTAAAAATTTCTAGTAACAAAGCATGGGGTAATCTTCCATCAATAATATGTGCCGCTTTTACTCCTTGAGCTAGCGATCGCACACAACAATTGACTTTGGGAATCATGCCACCGCTGACAACTCCTTCATCAATTAAATCTCTTGCGTCTTGAATAGAAAGTTTATAGAGTAAAGTAGAAGGATCTTTATAATCTTCTAAAATTCCGGGTGTATCAGTAAGTAAAATTAATTTTTCAGCACCTAAAGCGGCGGCAATTTCTCCAGCTATGGTATCAGCATTGATATTATGAGCTTGACCTGTATGATCAGCCGCAACACTAGAAATAATTGGAACATAACCACTTTTAACTAAAGAGTCAACTAAGCTACTATCAACGCTGAGGACTTCTCCCACAAAGCCAACCTTTTCCCTATCAACGGATCTGGCTTGGACTAAATTACCATCTTTACCACAGATGCCGACTGCTCTACCTCCAGCATTATTCACCATAGTTACTAATTCTTTATTAACACGACCCACTAGCACCATCTCGACTACATCCATAGTAGCCGCATCGGTCACTCTTAAGCCATCTTTAAATTGAGGTTCAATACCTAATTTTGTCAACCATGTGTTAATTTCCGGTCCACCACCATGAACAACGACAGGGCGAACTCCCACAGAAGCCAAAAAGACAATATCACGGATAACATATTCTTTGAGAGTACTATCTTTCATCGCCGCACCACCGTATTTAATAACGATCGTACGCCCTGAAAATTTTTGTATATAAGGTAAGGCTTCACTTAAAACTCTAACTCTCGTGGCTTCTGTTTCTTGTATATACTCGCTTTCTTTTTTATCCTTTGTCATATTTTTTATTAACTTTATTTCTCAAAAAATTACATTACTGAATAAGGTGACATAAAAATTGTTCATAGATAGCTTTTTTATGTACTTAATAAGCTAAAAATCTCCAGAAAAACCATAAAATACCTGAGTTCGATATAAATTTTTTAGGAAAGATTAGACGACAAGACTAAAAAACAACAAGAGAATTGACTTAAAAAATATTAAAATTGATTTTAGACAATTATTTATCAAATTGAATTTTCTTCGGTGGGTAAAAGTTGGTATATCATCAGTCTTAAATCCTTCTTTTTCAAAGTTTTTTAGGTTATGAATTGTTAAATACCTTGATAATAATCTCTTGTACCTTTTGCTGACATTGCTTCATTTAAACGATTAAGAGCATTAATATAAGCAGAAGTACGCATATTAACGCCAAATTCTTGAGAAATACGCCAAACAACTTCCGTTTCCTCAATCATTCTTACTTTAAGTCTTTCCTGAACTTCTGTTAAACTCCAATATAAACCGTTACGATTTTGTACCCACTCCAAATAACTAACAGTTACTCCTCCAGCATTAACAAGAATATCAGGAAAAACATGAATACCTTTAGTATTTAAAATAGCATCTGCAGAAGAAGTAATTGGACCATTTGCTACTTCAAATATATATTTTGCTTTAACGTCATGGGCATTTTTTTCGGTGATTTGTTTTTCCAATGCCGCAGGAATTAAAACATCAACATCAAGAGTTAATAATTGTTCATTAGTAATTACTTCATGATCAATAATATTGCAAACACTGTCTTTACAGTAAACCCCAGTAACGGTGAGATGATTTTGCTTGTATTGACGAATACTAGGAATATCTAAACCTTGGGAAGCATAAATTCCCCCTTGAGAATCACTAACGGCGACGACTTTATAACCTGCTTTATTGAGTAGTTGTGCTATCTGTGCTCCAGCATTACCAAAACCTTGCACTGCAATAGTTGTTTTTTCGGGAATCTGACCAAATTTGGGTAAAACAGTATTCATGACATGAAAAGCACCAGTCGCCGTAGCAGTGTCTCTACCTTGACTACCACCCATGGTTAAAGGTTTTCCTGTTACCACACCGGGGGAAATACGACGACGAATAATACTATATTGATCCATCATCCAACCCATAATCATTTCGTTGGTATAAACATCTGGTGCGAGAATATCGACATCTGTGCCAATAAAATCAGCGATGGCTTCAATATAACCCCTACTTAATCTTTCTAACTCAGCCCTAGATAATTCTTTTGGGTTAACAGTAATACCACCTTTAGCCCCACCAAAAGGAAGATTCAATAAAGCACATTTAAAAGTCATCCAAAAAGCTAAAGATTGCACTTCATCAAGAGAGACAGAAGGATGATAACGAACTCCACCTTTACCTGGTCCTCTAGTATCATCATATCGTACTCGATAACCTTGAAAAATTCTCAACGAACCGTCATCCATACGTACGGGAATAGAAACACTAAGACTAGCTTTAGGATATTTCAACCTAGAAAACGCATCGTCAGAAATTGATACATATTTCAAAGCCTGTTCTAATCTGACACTAGCATCTGCCAATAAAGATTGAGACATAATTTTAATTTCCGAAAACTCTCTAATATTACTTTTATTTAACCATTTTCTGATTACCAAAAGAACTATTATTTAAAAGGGAATATCATCATCGTCAAAATCTTCAACTTGAGGACGATTAACAATTTTCACATCAGAAATTTTTGATTCGATAGTTTTTGTTTCAATCAAAACAATTTCACCATTAAGACTTTTCGCTAAATTTTCCGCTGCATTTTTAGCTGTAAGATTTTTATTTTGTTGGATAGAAGGAGTTATTTCCGCAGAAGATACGGGAGGTTTATTTTTAGGTTGTTTTAAGGGAATTACATTATTGATGGGTGGATTATTTTGATTATTATTAACAAAAGGATTCTCTGATACCGATTCATTTAATTTTGTCTCAGAAATATTTTCTTTTGATTCTTCTTTATTTGACTTTAAATTTTTATCCTCAAAGAAAAATACTGTCATCGGTTGCCCGAAAACTTTTTGAAAACTATTTTCTATCTCTTTTTTGTTTTTATTTCCAACTTCTAAGAGAAATTTACTACCGACACTAATTTTAATTGCATTACCTTCGATACTAGAAATATGACAATTTTGACGGAAAAAAGATTTTGTAGTCATCAAATTAATGCTATTAGCAACCTTTTCTTTCACATCAATAAAAGAAGTTAAATCGACTTTTTCGATATTTTCTGGGATGGTTTCAATCGTTTCAGTTTTTGGAATTGAGGGGGTTGGTGGTGCCACATTATCGGAAGATCTTGTCATAGTTTGATTCTTGACTACTGCTGAAGATGTTGTAATTTGATTACTCATCATTGTAACAGTATTCTCATTAGCAGATGGTAAAAGACTTAATAAAGTTATTTCTAACCATAGTCGAGGTTGGGTTGTGTTTTTAATTTGTACTTCACTGTCTTTAAGTTTTTTTGATCCCTGTAAAATGGTGCTTAATTGCCAATTAGGTGCTTCTTTGATCAACTTTGACCAAATTTCAGCCGTAATCGCTACTAAATCATTCCTTTCAGGTGCTGTTTTTGCAATTAAGAGGTTTAGATAAAAATTAGCTAAATTTTGTAATACAGTTAAAGGTTCTCTTCCTCGATCTAACAGTTTTCGACATTGAGTTATTACTGTTTCAGGATTATCAGTAGCGATCGCTTGTATTAATTCTAATAAATCTTGTTCAGATACTGCACCAACTAAATCCCAGACTTTTTGAGGTGTAATGGTATCCGATAATAGGCTAAGTTGATCTAATAAACTTTGAGCATCTCTCATACCACCATTGGATAATTGTGCAATTAAAGTTAATGCTTCAGTGGTTATAGCAATATTTTCTTTGATGGCAATATCTTGCAAATGATTTACCATTGCTTCTAAAGGAATACGGCGATAATCGAATCTTTGACATCGAGATATAATAGTAGGTAATACTCTTTGAGGATCTGTTGTTGCTAAAACAAAAATAACTCTTAAAGGTGGTTCTTCCAAAGTCTTTAAAAGAGCATTAAAAGCAGCCGTACTAAGCATATGACACTCATCAATAACATATACCTTATAACGACATTGAACAGGGGCAAATTGAGCTTTTTCGATGATTTCTCTAATATTATCAACTCCTGTATTACTAGCGGCATCGATTTCTATGACATCTAATGCTGAACCATTTGTGATACTTCTACAGGCTTCACATACCCCACAAGGTTGAGCAGTAGGACGATCACTTTCAAGACAGTTAAGAGATTTAGCTAAAATTCTAGCACTAGATGTTTTTCCCGTACCACGAGGTCCACAAAAAAGATAAGCAGGAACAATTTTCTCACTGTTGATAGCATTAATCAGAGTTTGGGCTATGGCTTCTTGCCCAGCTAATTGAGCAAAGGTTTGAGGTCTGTATTTATGATGTAAAGGCTCGTAAATCATGGGTAATTAGGAGTTAAGGAGACTAGGAGAAAATGTTTATGTCTTTTTGCCTTCTCTTATTTTTAATTATTAATTGTTAATTGTTATTATCCATTATGATTAAATATTAAAATTTAAAAAACCGCTTTTAATAAAGAAAAGCAATGATTAGAAAATTACAAAAATGGCTCAAATTACAATCTGACACCATTGAAGCTCATAATCCTCTTGAGAGTGAAAGTGATAATCATCACTCGCCGACTGAAATTTCATTATCTCACAATTCAGAAAAATCTTTGAAAGATAGAGATTTAGAATTCCTTTTTCATCAATTATTAGAAGGAGTCGTTAATGGTTGGCAAGAAAATCGGATTGAACAATTTTTTCAGAAGTTACAGCCAAAAATTACAGTTGAAATATGGCTTGATTGGTTACAACGATATCGTAATAAATTAGTTGTCTCTCCTGCACCTCATAATCACTTTGCGGCGAGAATGATCATTTTAGGTGAAAAAACTGCTTCTTTACCGTTTCTTCGTGCTGTTGGCGATTTAGCCTATGAAATTGGGAAAGAATTATTAAATCGAGCGGAAAATAATTCCTTAGCTGAGTCTTTGCGACATAATCTCAATAATGACTCTCAAGATTCTAATGTCATTGAAAATCAAGAAAATTCTGAGCCTATTTCTTTAGGAGATGTTCTTCATTTATTACAAAATGACCCCGATTTTGCTGAAGATACTGCTCGTCAATTGGGTATTGATACAAAAGATCCCGGTATCATCATGGAAAAAATAGTTCAGGAAAGTGAGTTAATTACTCCTATTACTCCTATTACTCCTATAGATTCCGTTTCTTCTGATACTGTTAATGATTTGTTTAATCTCGGTTTGGAAAAAGCCTCTACAGGAGATTTAGAAGGTGCGATCGCTTATTGGGATCAAGCCTTATCTATCAACAATAACTTTTCTCAAGCATGGCATAATCGAGGTAGTGCATTAGCTTATTTACAACATTTTGAGGAAGCCATAAAAAGTTTTGATCGTGCCATTGCTTTAGATGTAAACTATCATCAGTCGTGGAATGATCGTGGGAATGCCTTATATAGTTTACATCGTTGGCAGGAAGCCGTTACTAGTTGGGATCGTACTCTAGGATTAGAACCAAATGATTATCAAGCATGGTATCATCGTGGCTTAGCTTTAGAAAAACTCAATTTATTTTCAGAAGCGATAAGTAGTTTTCAAAAATGTTTAAGTATTTATAATAATTATACTCCTGCTCAAAATGCTGTAAACAGAGTTTTAAAAGTGATAAAGGGCAAAGGACAATAATTAAATTAACCAGTAATAAAAGATTTTCAATTCTATTTTATTAACTATGGACTCATCTCAATGGCAGTGGCAAGAAACAGAAAAAGGAAGTTTTCTCACCTGTAAATTATTGGCAGATTGGCAACATGGTTTTTTTTCTAATCATTTTCACCAACAATCGCCAGAAGTTTTGATTAAATATCTTCACCCTCAAGCTTCGAGTTATCGAGTAAAGCAAATTCACAGTAATATAGTGGTATCAACAAATACTATTAATGATCATCAAGTTAGTAATGATAATTTAGTGGAAGCAGATGGAATTATAACAGAAAAATCTTTACAGTCTGTTTGGTGTGCTAGTGCTGATTGTACGCCTGTATTAATTGCTGATTCTCATACCGGTAAAGTTGCAGCTATTCATTCAGGGTGGAGAGGCACATCTACACAAATTGTGGCTAATGCGATCGCACTATTTCAATCTCAAGGCAGTAAGTTAGAAAATTTATTATTTGCTTTAGGTCCTGCTATTGATGCTAAAGTTTATCAAGTTGATAAAGAAGTAGCGATAAAAGTTTTAAATACGATAATCCCTGATGCTAAAAATTCAGATTCTGAAGATCTTTTAACACAAGGTTATGAATTCCCTAATCAAGTAATTATTCTTGATGATGAAGTCAATAAAGTTAAATTAAACGTTACTCAAGTAATTAATTTACAAATTCAAAAACAAGGCATCTCTCCTGATAATATTGCCATCGCACCCTATTGTACTTATCAAAATCCTGAATACTTTTTTTCTTATCGGCGTACTCACGAAAAAAATGTACAATGGTCAACTATCATATCCTGTTAAATTTAATATTAAGATTTGTATCTTAACTCAGTGAATTTACTTAAAAAAAAAAATCATCTTTTATAATCGAACATACGCAAAGTTGTAAAGTTAACTCAACTAAGTGATTCTCAAAATTTAAACAGGAACACATTATGAGTATTAAAGATAGAGCGAAGGCAACAGCCAAAAATATTGAAGGTAAAATTCAAGAAGCCGTTGGAAATATAACAGATAATCCAAAAGCACAACTTGAAGGTCAAGCAAAACAAGTTGAAGCAAAAGTTCGTCACACGACTGAGAATATCAAAGACGAAATAAAAAAAATTGTTGACCAATAGCTTTTTTTAACACTATTTAAGATTTTTTAGAGAATAAATAGTTAAAACATTTTTTAATAGTCAGATAAATTTACTTCTAGTATCCGATGAAGTAAATAAGTTTATTGACCTATTCAATAAGAATAAGATAAATTTTTCTTTTTGATAAAACTTTTGATCAGCATTGTATAAAATGGTTGTTCAAATAATATATTAGTATTAATGCTTAAGATATAAACCGATTATCTTTATCGGCAAGTTTAGCTATATCAGTAATCACAAATATTACCATTCGTTAGTTTTGCATCTTCATAGAGTTGATTAATCACAACAGCAATATCGTTTTTCACTCAACGTCAAACTAATCTTGCTATCAATGGATATTACTTTATCAGTAATAAAATCCAAAAACTTAATGACAACATAATTGGTGATCGCCAAATTCAAGCTATAGAGAAAACTATAGAAGTTAAATATTAAGTTGCACATATTACCAAAAATTTTGATAGTAAAGATCAAATTATAGTCGATTAATAATTAATAACATTACAAAGTTTATTTTGAGCTAAAAATTGATTTGTTGGAGTTTTATTATGAGAGCATTATTGCTTTATCCCCAATTTCCGCAATCCTTTTGGTCTTATGATCGTGCTATGGAAATGGCTGGACTAAAATCTGTAATTCCACCATTGGGGATTATTACCGTTGCCGCATTATTGCCCCAAGATTGGGAAATTCGATTTTTTGATCGGAATGTCAGTTTAGAAACCGATGCAGATTGGCAGTGGTGCGATATAGTGATTATTTCGGCAATGTTGGTACAAAAACCAGATTTTCACTATTTAATCAAAAAAGCGGTCAAATGGGGCAAAAAAGTCGCAGTAGGTGGTCCTTATCCCACATCTGTTCCTGAAGATGCCTTAAATTCTGGTGCGAATTATCTGATTTTAGATGAAGGAGAAATGACGATACCTTTATTCTTAGAAGCTTTAAATCAAGGACAAACAAAGGGCATTTTTCGCTCTATAGATAAGCCTGATGTGACGACTAGCCCCATGCCTCGTTTTGATTTGTTACAAATGAATGCTTACTTTATGATGGCAATTCAATTCTCTCGTGGTTGCCCTTTCAACTGTGAATTTTGTGACATAATCAGTCTTTATGGTCGGAAACCTCGGACGAAAAATTCAGATCAAGCCTTAGCAGAATTACAAACTCTTTATGATTTAGGTTGGAGAGGTTCAGTTTTTATCGTTGATGATAATTTTATCGGTAATCAGCGTAATGTCAAGATTTTTTTACGAGAATTGATTCCTTGGCTAAAACAACGAAATTATCCCTTTACTTTTTTAACAGAAGCCTCAGTGAATTTGGCACAAGATGATGAACTATTAGAATTGATGACGGAAGCTCGTTTTTATGGAGTTTTTCTCGGTATTGAAACTCCAGATCAAGATAGTCTGCACGTCACCAAAAAGGTTCAAAATACTCGTAATTCCCTGGTAGAAGCCTGTGACAAGATTAATCAAGCTGGGTTGTTAATTTATGCAGGATTCATTCTCGGTTTTGATGGAGAACGTACGGGAGCTGGCGATCGCATTCAACAATTTATAGCAGAAACAAATATTCCTCAACCGATGTTGGGCATTCTTCAAGCATTACCAAATACCGCCTTATGGACTAGATTACGACAAGAAAATCGTTTAATTGAAAATATCAGTAGTACGGCTATGGGAGATCAAAATGCCTTGATGAATTTTATCCCAACAAGGTCGATTTCAGAAATTGCGAAAGAGTATGTTGAAGGATTTTGGAGATTATATGAACCAAAAACTTACTTAAATCGATGTTTTCAACAATGTCTTAATATTCGAGTGAAAAACCGTTGGCAACAAACAAAAAAATTACCTCTTGATGTGGGATTACGAGTCATTAGTAATTTAATTTGGCATCAGGGTATTCGTCGCCCAGAAATTAGAGAACAATTTTGGCTACAACTTTGGACAATTTTGTGGAAAAAGCCTGAAGTATTAGTAATGTATTTGGTTTTATGTTTGACAGGAGAACATTTTTGGGAATATCGTATTTTAGCGAAAAAACGCATTGCGGAACAATTAGGATATGATCCTTTAACTGTTAGTTTTGAGAACATCGAATGAGCTTAAACTATAGATTACAAAAAGTAAATAAAACTTATTCATATTTAACAAGATTGCTTATAATTATTAACATAAGATAAATTTTTATTGTTTTTTTATAAATATATTTTTTATTCACAAAATTATTATAGGCAGAATTGATAATGTCTCGAATATTAGTTATTGATGACGATCCAGCAATCTCAGAATTAGTATCTATTAACTTAGAAATGGCAGGATACGATATTTGTCAAGCAGAAGATGGTATTAAAGGACAAGCTTTAGCATTACAAATTCAACCAGATTTAATTATGTTAGATCTGATGTTACCAAAAGTTGATGGTTTCACTGTCTGTCAAAGATTGAGACGGGATGAAAGAACTTCTAATATTCCTGTATTAATGTTAACAGCTTTAGTGCAAACTAAAGATAAGGTTGATGGTTTTAATGCTGGTGCTGATGATTACTTAACAAAACCTTTTGAAGTAGAAGAAATGTTGGCAAGGGTAAAAGCATTATTAAGAAGAAGTGAGCGTACTTCACAATCTACCAAGCATAGCGAAATTCTTAATTATGGATCTTTAACCCTTGTGCCTGAAAGATTTGAAGCAATTTGGTTCGAGAAAACGATCAAGCTAACTCATTTAGAATTTGAGTTGTTGCATTGTTTATTACAACGTCACGGACAAACTGTTTCCCCTAGTGATATTCTCAAAGAAGTATGGGGATATGATCCAAATGATGATATTGAAACCATTAGAGTTCACGTTAGACATCTAAGAACAAAATTAGAGCCTGATCCCCGTCGCCCTCGTTATATTAAAACGGTATATGGTGCAGGATATTGTTTAGAATTAAATCAAAATAATAATAATTAATAATTACTTACCAAATTTTGGTAATTTTAAAAACGATTGCCTACGTTGTTTACCATTTTTAGAATTATCCCCTTGTTTCACCTCTAAATTATTATTAAGTTTTTCTGATTTATTCACTGGTGGAAGACTTAAATTACTTTCTAATAAAATAGAAGATACACTATTTTTTTTACTCTCTTTTAATAACTCAAATTTTTCTACTTTTTGTGGTATGTCATCAATAATTTTTTCTTCATTTTGTTCCTTTAAATTATTAAGAATAATCCCAGAATCTTCTTGATTAGGATTTTGCATTTCACTATCTGATGATAGATCAATTGACAAAACGGGTATTGAATAATTAGATTTATCCTTTGACCAAGATTCGATTCCTAAACTACCGACATCAGAAGGATTTACAGAAGATGATGTTAAATATTGATCTAATGAAGTTTTTAGTTGAATGTTATATCTTTGCTGTCTTTGGAGTCTAGTTTGTAATTCTTTATTTTCTTTTTCTTTTTGTTTTAATTGATGTTGGGTTTCATTGTACTTATCTTGAAGTAAAGAACATTCTCTTTCTAACCCCGCCGCTAATTGTTGAGTTTTTTTTAATTCAGTATTAACAGTATCAAAAGTTGTTTTTTGTTTTTCGTATTGTTGATTTTTTTGATTAATTTTTATATCTGATTCTTTTATTTTTTGATATTGTTCGTTTATTAATTGATTTTGATCTTGATTTTTAATAACTTGTACTGTGAGTTGATTTTTTTGTTCTGCAATTATATTATCTAATTGGGCAATTTTTTCTTTTAATTCCTGATTTTGTTTTCTGATTTTACAAGCAATGGAATGCCAATCCTTATCAGTTAAAGAAGATTTATTAATAGGAGAAGATTGAGAACTACTCATAAGATATAGCTGAATAATTAAATTTAAAGAATGATTTTAGTTTCAAGGTTAACATAGGTAAGAAAATATCATCGAGGAAATTATCGAAAAGATTATATTAGCATATTTTTTATTAAGAATTATTAAAACGCTGATAATTAAAGGGATTTAATACTATATTTCATTGACTAAATTTAAAAAAAATGATAAAGTTTAGATGTTAAAATAAGGCATAAATCAAAAATACGATGAACTTCAAATCGGATAGCTTAACTCAGTCGATGAACGATGATGTTCGTGATTATGTTGCTCATTTACAACTACACATGAGTCTTCAATCTCGTAATCTTTTACCATCTATGAACCAAGTTCAAGATAGCCGTGATAATTTACTTTACCAAACTCAAGCTACTATCGAAAAATACACTTCTCGTGAGTTAGCTTAGTTTTTCAATACTTAAGCAAAATATATTTTATATTAGACTTTTCTAAGAAGTTAGAAAATGGGGGATGAGGAAATAAATTTCTACTCCTTTTTCCCTCTTATTTTCGGCAAGGTTTTTATATCAAATTTCGGTATTTATTATCAACTATTTTTATAAAGAAAAATTCTGTAAATGTTAAACAATTTAAAAAAAAATGGCTACAGTATTTAGAATGGTTTTATGAAACTTCTACCACAGTTGTTATTATTGTTTTCCTATTTTTCTTAATTCCTATTATTATTTGGATAGATATAGAAGAAGTAAAATTCTTTAAAAATATTATTGAAATTTTATTAGAAAAAGGAGAAGTAATAGCTATTTTGTCAGCTATACTACTTTATTTTAAAGAAGCTCGTAATCGCAAAAAAAGAGAACATTATGAAGCGTGGCAAGTAATTAATTCTGCCCATAATCAAGGAGGAAGTGGAGGAAGAATTAATGCTTTAGAAGATTTGAATAAAGATCATGTTTCTTTAGAAAATTTAACAGTAATAGAAGCAGATTTAACAAAAATTAATTTACAAAAAGCCGATTTAGGAAAAGCTAATTTTGCAAAATCTCGTTTAGAAAGAGCTAATTTACAAGAAGCTGTTTTAGTTAGTGCTAATTTACAAGAAGCTGTTTTAGTAGGTGCTAATTTAGAAAATGCAATTTTAAGTAATGCTAATCTTCAAGGTGCCGATTTACGGAAGGTTAATTTTAAAAATGCAATGTTATTTAATGTTAATCTTCAAGATGCAACTTTAACAGGCACAAATTTTGAACAAGCAGTTTTAAGTAATGCTAAATTACAAGGTGCAATTTTAAGTAAAGCTGATTTTAGTCAAGCTATTTTAGATAATGCCAAGTTACAAGGTTGCATTTTAAACAAGAGTAATTTTCAAGGTGCAAATTTAAGTAATACTAATTTTGAAAAAGCCATATTACAGGAAGTCAATTTCTCTCAAGCCAATGTTTTTAATGCTAATTTTGATGAAGCTGATTTAAGTGAAGCTGATTTAACGAATGTCATTAATTTAACTGAAAAACAAATTTTTAAAGCTATAATTTGTAAAACATTATTACCGAATAAAATTATTATTGATTCTAATCGAGATTGTAATGTTAAAGTAGAACAAATTTTTCAAGAAGATGGACAACTTTCTGAGGAAGAAAAAAAACAATTATTAAGATTAAAAAACTTTATTCAACTTGCTTCAGAAGATGGTAAAATTTCTCAAGATGAAATGAAAACTATTGAATCTTTAATTACTTCTGATCATAGAATTAATATTCAAGAGTTAAAAATTTTACAAGAATTGATTAATTCTAAAATTGAAAAGGGAGAATTAAATTTAGAATGATTATTAATTGATCGCTTTTATTAGATTCAAAAATTATCAATAATTGATGATTAATATTTGAGAAATAACTTTTTTTATAGTAAATGCTATTGATATTGTTATGGGTTAGTCTATATTTATTTGAGTATAAAAAATAATGAAAAAAAGAATAAATAAAATTGAATTTATTTTTGAAAATCTTATTTGGAATTTTCGTTTTTTTGTTTTATTTCCTGTTATTTTTAGTTTATTTAGTTCCTTAAAATTTTTTATTATTGGTAGTTTAGATATTTGGGCAGGATTAATTTTAAAGTTTAATGTTAAAGATCCAGAAGGAGCAATTACTTATAAAATTGTCTCTTATATTATTGGTGGTATCGATTATTATTTAATTGGTATTGTCTTATTAATTTTTAGTTTTGGTATTTACGAACTTTTTATTTCTAAAATTGATATTCGATTTGAGCAAGACGAAATTAATATTCTTCAAAGTGAATCTTTAGAAGAGTTAAAAGGAAAATTGGTTCAAGTTATTGTAGTCGCATTAATCGTAAGTTTATTTAAAAAAATGTTAAATTTAGAAGTAAAACAAGCTAGTGATTTAGCATATATTGCTTTATCTATCTTACTGATTTCTATAAGTAGTTATTTACTTCAATTACAACATAAAAGTTCTCATAAATCTCACCACGAAAATCATTAAATTGTCAATTAATTTTGTTTTTATTTTAACGGGTAATCACTTGTGAAAGTAATCAGAGAAAATTCTACATTTAGAATAATTTGGGATAGTTTTATACTGATTTTAATTTTTGTTACCGTTGGATTATTACCGTTTCAAATTGCATTTAATCAAGATTTATTATTAGATTATCAAAAATTAAATTATTTCTTCGATTCTTTTTTTTTCATAGATATATTCTTAAATTTTTTTACTTCTTATCGTTATCATGGGGAAGAAATTACAGATCTAAAAAAAACAAAAAATCATTACTTTAAAAAATTCTTTTTTATTGATTTTGTTGCCAATATTCCTCTTGATATTTTGTTTGTATTCTTTCCACAAATTACTATTGGTAAAATACCTTTATTTTTAGTTTTAAGACTCTTACGTCTTTTAAGAATTACCAGACTTTTACTAATTTTTAATCGTTGGGAAAGTTATAGTCACATTAATCCAGGTTATGTCAGAATTACAAAATTATTTATTACTGTAATTATTCTTACTCATTGGATTGCGTGTATTTGGTTTTTTCTTGCCTTTATTGACAATTTTCCCGCAGATTCTTGGGTTGTTGCTTTAGAAATCGAAAATGCTTCTGTGATTAGACAATATATTTATTCTCTTTATTGGGCTGTGACAACTATGACTACGATTGGTTATGGAGACATTACCCCTCATCGAGATATTGAATATGTAGCCACAACTATGATTATGATTGTGGGAGCATCTACTTACGCTTTTATTATTGGTAATATCGCTTCTCTTTTTAGTAATCTTGATTCAGCGAAAATTGCCCATAAGAATAAAACTGAGGCTTTAACACAATTTTTAGCCTATCATAATGTTCCAAAATCCTTAATTTTTCAACTCAGAAATTATTATGATTATATCTGGGAACGTCACCGAGGCTTACCAGAAAATAATTTTTTTGAAGATTTACCTCTACATTTTCATTTAGATATTCTTCAACACATTACAGGAGATTTATTAGAAAAAGTAGCGTTATTTCAATATTGCTCTCCTCGTTTAAGAAATGTTTTACTTATCGCTCTTAAATTTCAAACCTATCCACCTAATAGTTATATTGTCAAAGAAGGAGATTTAGGACAAGCCATTTATTTTATTTCTTTAGGCAAAGTTGAAATTTTATCAGAACAAGAATCTAATTTTGAATTTATATTAGAAACAGGAGAATATTTTGGACATTTATCTTTGATTTTTAATGAAAAACTCACCGCATCAGTAAAAACTTTAACTTATTGTGAAATTTTTATTTTAAATAGAAAACAATTTAATTATATCAAAAATGAATATCCAGAATTTAAAGATGTTTTAAAAAAAGCCGCATCTGAACATACAAAAAAGATGTCAGAATTAATTTTAGAGGGATTAATACTGTAAATTTAAGAGATCATCAATTATTATCACATTGTCTATTCCCTAACTTGTTAGAAAAGTCTATTGTTAATTGTTAATTATTTTATGGTGCTTGAAGGCGAATCAAGTTATTTTCGGGTAAATATTCTTTATATTGACCATTTTCTGCTAATATTGCCAATAGATTTAGTTCAGCATCAGGATCGATATGTAAATCTTTCCACGGTACAGAAATTTCTATAGAGGTATCAAAAGCAATTCTTGCACCACAATAACGAGAGTGCCAGTTACCATCTTCTCCCGCTTCTTGTAACCAAATAGTTTTAGTTACTAAATTTATACACAAATGATGGTGATAGTAATAGTGAAGAGGGGCTTCATCAGGCAAATTAGCCAAATAAATCTGATTATTACGGATTAATCTGCCGGGATAGTACCAAAATAAATGTAATTCAGAAGGTAAGTCTTGCCCCGCTTTAACCCCCGGCTTGATGTCAAAACGCAGGTAAAAGTTAAGGTGATCCCAACCATAGAATATAGCAGGAATGAGACTTGCACGGTGCATAGTTCCCCTTGCTCCACCAATTTTGATTTTTCCAGCCTTATCCCAATCTTCCTCATCCCCTCGCCCATCTATGACGGGATGAATGAAACTAGCAGGTAAATAATCATTAGCTAATTTTGTTTCAACTTCCGCAACAGGTTTATATAAATATTCTGGTGGAGTTTCATCTAAGGCTTGATATAAAACAATTAAATGTTCTCTAAATAATTGGTCAAACATCGCATCATGATTAGAATGATGAGGATCACCAAACCACCAAAACCAATCTGAACCTTCGGCAGCGTATAATGCTTCCCACGCTTCGGGATTATTTTCTTCTGTGGCTTCTGAATGTTTTGCTAAAATTTCTCTAGCGGTTTTAAGATATTCCCATGCTCGATTTTTCGCAGGATCTCCAATCCATGTACTAAAGCTACCATCAACCCATGAACCACTATGTAAACTCTTGCTATTGAGGATTTGGGTAGGAGGAAATTGATCGATAAATTCAGAAACAGTAACTAATTTAATTTGTGATTGTTGAGATAGCCGACTATAAAGGGATTCTAAAAATAATTTACCATCTTTTTCGTAAAATTCCCAACAGTTTTCTCCGTCAAGAGCGATTGTCACTAACCAAGGATTTTCTAAAGTGCTTTTGTCATCTCCCCACTGTCTTTCTTTTAACCGTCTAGCAATAGCTTCTAAATGTCCAATTAAATCTCCTGCGGCTTGTTCTGGGTTCATTGCACCGTAGGTAAAGCCGATTAAATCTGATAGACGGTGATCTCGAAAAATGATACTTAAATCACCTTCTGAGGTTTCTAATCGATAAGGGCGATATAGGTATTCTGGTTCATATAAATTCCCCATTTCATCTCGCTGAAAAAAGTGATTGATACTCCATCCTAAAACTGCTTCATCAGAGCATAACCAATTAAATCCTTTTTTGGCAACATGGGGTAAAATTGAAGGACTAACAGACTGTTCACTAGGCCATAATCCTCTTGGCGATCGCCCAAATCTATCTTCATAAATATTCCATGCTTTGTTGAGGTGACGAGGAATATCTTCTTCCCAGAGAAAACGAGTATCAGGTAAAGTCATATTTGGAATGGCGACTCTTCCTGCATTTGTATCGGCTAATAAGGGTAAAATTGGATGAGTGTAAGGGGTTGTGGTAACTTCTAATTGTCCTGTTTCCTGCATTTTTTTATGCTGTGGAATAATACGGGCAATAATTTCTTGTTGTTTAGCACAAATATGTTGGCGATCACGTAATGTAAAATTGTGACCTTTTTCTAGCCATCCAGCAATATCAGGATCATCCCAAAAAAGAGGATCAAACCATGCTAAATTATGCCATGCTAACAAATCACTGTAATCTTTATCATCCCAACGTTCATAACACCATTGTTCACCTTTTAGATGACGTTCTTGATAAAGTTCTTCATATCGAGCATGGGGGCGAATCAAATGATAATGATTAGCGTCGAAAAAATGTGCAATTATATATTGTTTTTGTTCTTTAGTTAATTCAGTGACAGGAGTAAGAGTTAAAGCTAAATAAGGATCGATAGCTGTACCATTAGCATATTCTTCTAACTGTAAAATCAAAGAGGGAACAAGGTTGACAGTTTGATGTAGTAAAGGATATTTTTCAAGAATTAAAACTAAATCTAAATAATCTTTGATACCGTGTAGCCTAACCCAAGGTAAACGATATTGTCCACCAAAATCATGACTAGACAGGCGAGATTTATACAATGGCTGATGTTGATGCCAGATAAATGCAACATAGAGAGGATGAGCCATAATTTAAGGGGATAGATAAATAATCTTTATCAATTCATCTTAATCAACTTTTTTTTGATGATATTAATTCCGTAAAGTTTCTTAACCTCTTACTGAATTTATTATGATTAACATAAATAGCGATCGCATTAAGAAGTTTAATGCTAATTGCTCATTGTTAATTGCCTCTTACACTTGTAAAATACTTTAGGAGTATTAAATTCTATTATTAATAACTATAATAAATATCATGGAACAAAAAGGCGTAACCATTTGGTTTACTGGATTAAGCGGTGCTGGAAAAACCACCATTAGTCATCAAGTAGAATTAAAATTAAGAGAACAAGGCTATAAATTAGAAGTGTTAGACGGTGATATAGTTCGCACAAATTTAACGAAGGGATTAGGTTTTAGTAAAGAAGACAGAGATGAAAATATCCGCCGTATTGGTTTTGTCTCAAATTTACTTACTCGCAATGGTGTTATCGTTATTGTTTCAGCTATTTCTCCTTATCGTGAAATTAGAGATGAAGTCAGGGAAAAAATCGGCAATTTTGTTGAAGTTTTTGTCAACGCTCCTTTGTCAGTATGTGAAGATAGAGACGTAAAAGGTTTATATAAAAAAGCCCGTAGCGGAGAAATCAAAATGTTTACAGGTATTAGTGATCCTTATGAAGCACCTCTTAACCCTGAAATTGAGTGTCGCACTGACTTAGAAGAATTAGACGAAAGCGTAAATAAAGTATTACAATCTTTAGAAAAACTTGGTTATTTACCTCAACCTGTAGTTGTCTAATCAAAAATTAATCAAGAAAAAAGCATCTTTTACACTTACCAAATAACTATGATAAATATTAATCTTGATTGGTCTAATTCTTGGTTAATTGCCATTATTTTAAATACAATTCTTATTACTATTGCTTTAATTTCTCCCAAAAAATTATTAACCGTCATAGGTTATTTTCATAGTTGGGTATTAGGAGTGATTATATGGGGATGTTTACAATGGCAAGGTTATTTGGTAGTAATGTTTTATTTTTTTGTAGGATCAGGAATTACTCGTGTAGGAATAGCACAAAAAGAAGCAGAAGGCATAGCTGAAAAACGCTCAGGGGTTAGAGGACCTGAAAACGTCTGGGGAAGTGCCTTAATTGGCACCCTATGTGCGTTAGGTTATGTTTTTGCTCCTGTCCCTTGGCAACAGTTTTTTTTAATCGGTTATTTGGCTAGTTTTGCCACTAAATTATCGGATACCTGTGCTAGTGAAATAGGGAAAGCATACGGTAAAAATACTTTCTTGATTACCACCTTTAAACCAGTGCCCAGAGGTACAGAAGGTGCTGTAAGCCTTGAAGGCACTATTGCTGGTTTTATTGCTAGTCTGGCGATCGCCTCATTAGGTTATGGTATCGGTATGATTAACATTATTGGTGTCATTATTTGTTTAATATCCGCTTTTATTGCTACTAATTTAGAGAGTGTAATTGGAGCAACTTTACAAACTAAATTTGACTGGTTAACCAATGAAATTGTCAACGTTTTCAATACTTTTATAGGAGCAATAGTTGCAATTTTCTGTACTTATATTTATCTTAAAACTTTGTCCCTATAATTATTATCATTAAATTAAAATAAAATAAGTTTATATTAAACTATATATATTATTAGTTTCGATAATAATTGAACTAAATTTTATCATAAAAATTCTATAATAAAAACTTTAATATTAATCAAAAATGAATGATTTAGAAACTCTAAAAGAAAAATTTAATCAAACATCTGAAAAGAATAAATTATCGATTATAAACCAACTAACAGATCAAGGAGAAGATGGCTATCAATTTTTAAGAGATTTTTTATTTACGAATAAAGATAAGGTTGACCCTATTATCGGTAAAATTTATCTAATATTAAGACAAAGCAATAAACAAGAAGATAAAAAATTTATTAATCTATATTTTCCCAAAGGAATTATTAAATTAACATCAGAAAAAAATATTGACTATAGCGATTTACAACAATTACTAATCCATCAAAAATTTCAGGAAGCAGACGTATTAACAAGAGTTAAATTATGTGAACTAGCAGGTGAAACAGCCATTCAAAGAAAATGGGTTTATTTCACTGAAGTAGATAAATTTCCGATCCAAGATTTACAATTAATAGACTTACTCTGGCAAGTTTATTCTGAAGGAAAATTTGGCTATAAAATACAGCGTCAACTGTGGTTATCTTTTGGAAAAGACTATGCACAATTATGGGAAAAACTGAAATGGAAATCAGGCAATAAATGGACAAAATATCCTCAAGAATTTATCTGGGATTTAAGTGCTCCCATAGGGCATTTACCTCTATCAAATCAATTACGTGGTATCAGAGTTATCGATGCTTTGTTTTCTCATCCAGCTTGGAATTAATAAATAATAAGTAATAAGTAATAAGTAATAAAATTTTTATCAGAACTTAATTTCTACTTCCTCATTATTATGACTGTTAATATTACAATTAATCAAAATCATATTTATAAACTAGATTTATCTCCAGTAGAAATAATTATTGAAGAGTTGGGAAAACCGCAAGAAATTTTGACATTAGAACAACAAATAGTTTTTAATATTGATTATCCTAGAGAAGAAACCGATCCTCGTGAATTATCTGAAATCCCAGAAATAAGACTTTGGTTTATTGCTTTAGATAGTCGTTATCCTTGGTTGCCTTTTTCTTTAAATTGGCGAGATGGTGAGTTAGTCAGATATACTGCCATGCTTGTACCTCATACATTTAGTCGCACAGAAGGAATACAGTATAATTCTGAAGCTCTCGATATTTTTATAATGAATAAAATTTTTACCCTTCATCGTTGGTTAAAACAACAAAATATTAAGGGTAATTCTCGATTAAAAGCGATGGCACAGATTTTTGGTTACGATTTGGAAGATAGTTTTTTTGAACTTTTATCGCAAAATTAAATCCTTTGGGCAAACATTTGTCGTAATACATCGGCTGGATCAATATGATTACCATTATACTTTAATTCCCAATGTAAATGAGGTCCAGTAGTTCTACCTGTCATTCCTACTCTAGCAATTCTTGCACCAGCAGGAACATTTTGTCCTTGCCATAATACAATTCCACCACTACGATCCACTAAAACTGTTCCTTTTGCTGTATTTTCCACCGAACCCATTAAGTGACAATAGATATGAGTCCATTTACCTGATTGAATAGTAATCATTGTACCACACCCTGTATGATCAGAAAGAGAGACAACTTGACCACTCCACCAACTACGAACATAACTACCTAAAGGGGCGGCTAAATCTAATCCTCGATGAAATCTGGTATCTCCGCTAATGGGGTGCATTCTATAACCATAACCAGAAGTATAAGCCTGAAAATTTTCTACTGGAAAAGATGCTTGTCGCCAAGAAGCAGTTACGGGAATTGTTTGTGCTTGAACTGATTTAGGTTTGACAAGAATTAGACTATTGGTAATAATTAAAACTAAAGTAGTCATTAGTAAACCCGATGAATGTAAATACTTTCTAGGATTTAATGACCCTTTAATTGATCGAGTTACTAGGGTATTCAGATTAAACATCACTCCTCACGAGTTTGATTGAAATAAAATTGTTATTAAGAGTTTATACTTTTATAAACAAATATTCTTCTATACAATTACTTATCATGGAAAATAAGTACGGATTTTATTCTACATTATTATTGCCTTTTTATGAATTTGACAGTTGATTTAAGGGTGGCAAAAATTCCTTATTTAGGTTTAATTGCTGTGCATTATTGGTTTATCATTATTGAAAATAACAATTTTGAACGTTGGGAGATATGGCAAAGTAAACATTTAGTAACCACAAGTTGGGGACACTTACACCAAAATTTAATGACGGCTACTCAAGGGGTTGGGAATGGTAGTAGTTGGTTAGAAACTCAGTGGATAGGAAAAGAAGCAGAAATATTAAGAAAAATTATTCGAGAAAGTCCAGAACAATATCCTTATAATTATATTTATCATTACTATCCTGGACCAAATAGTAACACTTATGTTCAATGGATTCTTAATCAAGCTAATATTCCTTATATTTTAGAAAGACGTGGCTTAGGTAAAAATTATCTTAAATATAATTATTTTCTAGCTAATTTGAGGAATTAAGTTGATTTTTCAAGGTATTTAATTTTTGAAATAATTGTCTAATCTTGTCTAAATCTTTATTTCCAGGACTAATTTCCACACCACTAGAAACATCAATACCATCACATTTCAATATTTCTAAAGCATTCAAAACATTATCAGGATTAATACCACCTGCCAATAACCAAGGGCGAGAAGGGCGAAAATTAAGTAATTCTAACCAATTTAATATTTTTCCAGTACCACCGTAAACCCCTTGTTGATAAGCGTCTAATAAAATGGTATCGATAACAGGAATATAACTATCTAATAAGGCTAAAGATTCTGGATTTTGATAGCGAAAGGCTTTAATAATTTCAATATCAGGCAAAAATTCCCTTAATTGAGCACAAAAAGCTGTACTTTCTTCCCCATGTAATTGTATTCCTGTTAATCCTGTTTCTTGAACTGTTTTAATAAGATTATCAATATTTTCATTAACAAATATACCTATCTTGCTTATTTCTTTCGGTAATTGTTGAATAATATTTTTGATTATTTCATTGTTAACATATCGAGGAGATTTTGCCACACAAATAAATCCGAGAGTATCAGCTCCAGAATTGACGATAGCTAAACCTTGTTCTAAATTAGTAATACCACATATTTTGACGCGCATAATGAGAAATCAATCAATTTTTAGTAAGAAAAGTTAATAATAAAAATAATTAATAAATTTTAAGAAAACAAGCAAAAAAGGTACTATAAACATTACCATAACAAAAATAGTTAACATAAATCAAATTAAATTAAAATCATGAATTATTTAGTATTATCTAATCTTCTAGCTAATATTCCCCAAACAGTAGAATGGAATTTTAACATTGCATTAGTAATGATTTCAGCAAATTTACTGGCAGTTTTTATCGGACGATTTGCCATTCAAAAAGCGGGAATTGGTCCTGATTTACCCGTAGATAAACCTGCATTATGGAAAAAATTTGGCTTACCTGAATTATTAGCTACCCTGAGTTTTGGACATATTTTAGGAGCCGGTTTTGTCTTAGGATTATCTAATGCAGGACTTTTGTAACAATTAATAATTAACAATTAATAATTAACAATTAAGATTTACTGAATAAGTAAAAATTTTGTCAAGTAACAGTTTTGGAAAAACTATATCAACAAAAAAGTCTTAGATTTTGCCTACTTTTATTCAAACAATCAACATTTTCGTCTTAAATTCTTAGTTTTGAATATGAGTTTACTTAATTCTATGGTGAATAATATCAACTATGAACTAAATCATGTAAAATATGAGAGTGTATCGAGTCAAACTTGTAAACAATCCTTTTTTTGACTTATAACAAAAGTAACAATCTTTACTCAGATGAAACGTCGGTGATTACCTTAACTCTCTTACATCCTCTCAAATCAATTGCAGTTCAAAAATGGAATTTTGAACCAAATTCAGTAATTAGAATTGGTAGAGCTAATGATAATGAGGTAGTTCTGTATAGTGCAGTCGTATCTCGTCATCATCTGGAAATTCGCCCTAGAGGGAATGATTGGGCATTGGTGAATTTAGGCTCGAATGGCACTTTTATCAATGGTAAAAAGATTAATAAAGTTTTAGTGAAAGATGGAATGGTAATACGTTTAGCAAGTTCTGGTCCTAAAATTAAAATTACTTTAGCACAAGGTGTTGAAAGTAATGTTACTCAAGAATCTAATAAGCCTAAAACTCAACCTCTTACTAGCAGAGATATTTCTAAAGACACAGTGATGAATTAATTTCTCTTAGACTGGAATACTTGATTTTAAATTATTCATTATTAATTGTTTACGACTTTCCTTGGTTAATTTTTCAATGACATCAATATTAGGGGGTTGATTACTCTCTATTTGATTTAGCCAAAGTAGATATTCTATATTTCCTGCTGGTCCTGTAATGGGAGACCATGTTAAACTTTGATATTGCCAACTTAGTCTGAGTGCTTCAGTTAAAACTTGATTAATGGCTTCAGCTTGAATTTGAGCATCTCTGACAACACCATTTTTACCGACTTTATTTTTCCCGACTTCAAACTGAGGTTTAACTAATAAAATAATGTCTCTAGGGGGGGCTAATAATTCCCATAATTTAGCTAATACTTTTGTTAAAGAAATAAAAGATAAATCCATTACGGCTAAATCAGCAAAAATTTCTCCGTTATAGAGTTTTTCTGGAGTTAAATGACGGAAATTAGTTCTTTCTAATAAAATTAACCTCTCATCTTGTCGTAATTTCCATGCTACTTGTCCATATCCCACATCTACACCATAAACTTTTTCAGCTCCTTGTTGTAATAAACAATCTGTAAATCCTCCAGTAGAAATACCCCCATCAAGGCAAATTCTTCCTTCTATATTGATCTTAAATTCATTTAAGGCTTTAACTAACTTTTCTCCTCCCCTGGATACAAAAAGAGGTTCAGCTTCCACTTCAATCAAGCTCTCTATATCAATTAAAGTCCCCGGTTTATCTACTATTTGTTGTTTGACTCTTACTTTTCCCGCTCTAATCATTTTTTGTGCGATCGCTCTAGTATCACACAATTGCTTTTCTGTCAATAATATATCTAGTCTTTCTTTGGTCAAAAGTAATTACTCCTAAAAATTATTCAAGAAAAAATATTGGCTTAAAAGTAAGAATTAATCTAATAATAATTCAAATAATAAATAAAAAAACAAGATATATTTAACAGGTTTCTAACCAATCATAAATACGATCTAATTGTTCGATGGTAACTAATCCATATTGCCATAAAACCATCGGCATTAAACCCAAGTTTTGATTTACTGAACGTTGAGCAATAGCAATAGAATCTTGAGGTAAATTGATTTCCTCTTGCAAAAATTTGACAAAACGATTATAGGTAATAGTAGGCATAATATTAATTAATTGATTTAAAAATTGTTAATAAAAAATGAAAAAATAGTTATAAAATATGTTATTTTTTATCAGAAGTAGATTTGATAGTTTTATCAAAAACTCTTATTCTTATCGCTTTTTTTATTTACTTTTTGCTCTAATTTTTATAGAGAAAGAGTATAAAAACATTGTTCCCACAACCATAAAACTACTTATAGATTTACGTTTTGATGGATTGGTGTTTGATATTTTGATGATGATCTCTTCTTCAATCACGAAAAATTATTGATACACTTCTTCTCAGTTGAAAATAGATCGTTAGCTATATGAGAATAACAATTCTAGTTTGATAAAACTAATAATCTACACGATATTTTTTTTAAAATTATGTTCAAAAAGTAGCTTTAAAGATGTGTATTAAAAATTACTATCTAAGAGCTTTCTGTAACCTTGACAAGAGATCTAATAATCCTCACTTCAATAAGTGTTAGTTGTGAACCTAACTACTTTACGGGAATGTTTAAGTAAAATATTATACATCTTTTTATTTCGTTTTGGTTAATTAATTTTCCTTCTTTTTTTCATCCTCTACCATTTTGACATTGATGCGATCGCCAATGTTGATTTTTAGTTCTGTTGATCTATTTTCTGCCAGTTCAATGACTTGATCAATTGGTACGTTTGAATTAAAAAGAGGACAAGGTTCAACTTTACAAGGGGGCGCTTTAACTATATTTTTAACAACTCCTTCAGAAACAAAAATCATGTCAAGGGGAATAGATACATTTTTCATCCAAAAACTAACAGTTTGGGGAGGATTGAAAGGAAATAACATACCACGATTTGGAGGGAGGGAATTACGATACATTAAACCAATAGATTGTTGTTGGGGAGTTGCCGCAATTTCTAATTCAATTTCTTGATCATTAATTAGTAATTTAGCACCGATGGGTAAATTCTGAGCCAAG
The DNA here is from genome assembly GCF_001548095.1 of Geminocystis sp. NIES-3708. Taxonomy (NCBI): domain Bacteria; kingdom Bacillati; phylum Cyanobacteriota; class Cyanophyceae; order Chroococcales; family Geminocystaceae; genus Geminocystis; species Geminocystis sp. NIES-3708. The sequence goes on from NZ_AP014815.1 coordinate 3,126,449, forward strand.
GAAGTATTATCAACAGGAGTAATTTCGACAGAATTATTTATCTGATTATCAGACACAGAAGGGGATTCAAAATCACAACCAAAGAAAAAGAAACTAATAAGAATAATTAAAGGATAATTTTTAAATAATTTCATCACAGGAAAATAATAAATAGTTAGTATTAAATAGTAACTTAAGATTCTTGAAAAAAAGATGGAAAGTTAGCGATGAGCAATAGACAATGGATACAGTTTTTAATTTTTTACTAATTTTAAAAGATGCAAGTTAAAAATCATTCTACTTTTTCCATAAAACCATAATAAATTACTTAGTGAAAGTAAAGAATTGTAAAAAATAAAAGCTCAATTGCTAAGAGAAGTTTAAATTCAAAGTAAAAACAGAGGAATGATATTAATATGCAAAAATAAAGAGTTTTCAGAATGGACAATGAATCACAAATAAATAATAAATTCATAGCCAAAACATCTTAATAAACCTTTGTGCCTTCGTGCACCGAAGCGATAGATAAAACGAACTTTCAAAATAACACAGAAGTAGAATTATGACAGCAACTCTCACTGATGAGAAAAAAAGTGACGATAAAAAAATATCTTTAAAAATAGGTATTCCTAGGGAAATTTATCCTAACGAGTGTCGAGTTTCCGCTACTCCCGACACGGCGACTAAATTACAAAAACTTGGTTTTACCATTTTAATTGAAACTCAAGCAGGAGAAAAAGCTAGTTTTAGCGATCGCGTCTATGAAGAAATTGGGTGTAAAATTATTCATAATAAAAAACAATTGTGGCAGGAAGCTGACATTATTTTAAAAGTGCGTCCTCCAGAGCAAGAAGAAGTAAACTTATTAGATAGCAAGAAAACCTTAATTAGTTTCATCTATCCCGCTCAAAATCCCGAGTTATTAAGAGAATTATCGGATAAAAAAGCAACAGTATTCGCAATGGATGCTGTGCCTAGGATTAGTCGGGCTCAAAAATTAGATGCTTTATCTAGTATGGCAAATATTGCAGGGTATCGAGCCGTAATCGAAGCAGCAAATAACTTTGGTAGGTTTTTTACAGGGCAAATTACGGCGGCGGGAAAAGTGCCTCCTGCGAAAGTATTAGTTATAGGTGCTGGGGTTGCAGGTTTAGCCGCTATTGGCACGGCTAAAAGTTTAGGGGCTATTGTTAGGGCATTTGATACTAGATTAGTAGTTAAAGAGCAAATTGAGAGCTTAGGCGGTGAATTTTTAGAATTAGAATTTGCTGAAGATGGCTCAGGGGAAGGAGGTTATGCTAAAACCATGAGTAAGGAATTTATCGATGCGGAAATGGCTTTATTTGCCGAACAAGCCCAAGAAGTTGATATTATTATCACTACTGCCTTAATTCCGGGTAAACCTGCCCCGAAACTCATTACTGAGGCGATGGTGAGTAGTATGCGTCAAGGTTCGGTGATAGTTGACTTAGCCGCCGAACAAGGGGGTAACTGTGAGGTTACAAAACCTAACGAGGTTTATAAATATAACGGTGTCACCATTGTCGGTTTAACAGATTTACCCAGTCGCATGGCAAGTCAATCTAGTCAGCTTTACGGCACAAATTTATGGCATTTACTCAAGGATATGGGCGGTAATGATAATTTTACTGTTAATCTTGAGGATGAGGTGATTCGAGGTGCGTTAGTAACCTATCAAGGTGATGTGACTTTTCCACCTCCCAAAATTGCTCAACCTTCTCCCACTACCACCGTTAAACCAGAAGTGAAAATCGTTACTTCTGAGAGTAAAAAAGAGAAAAAAAGTAATAGCGGTTTATTGTGGGCAGTTTTAGCAGTTTTAGCTTTAATTGGTATCGGCATTGGTGCACCTTCTTCTTTTCTGTCTCATTTTACTGTCTTTATTCTCGCAGTATTTGTCGGTTGGCAGGTGATTTGGAATGTTACCCCTGCTTTGCACACGCCGTTAATGAGTGTAACTAATGCGATTAGTGGCATTATTATCATCGGTGGGATGTTACAAATTTCTGGTGAATTAACTTCTCCTACTACTATACTTGGTGCGATCGCTATTTTAGTTGGTACTATTAATATTTCTGGGGGATTTTTAGTTACTCAGAGAATGTTAAAAATGTTTAGGAGATAAGTTAACAATTAACAATTAACAATATTAATCGAGATATAGATGTAATTTTTAAAGATAATTAAAACAACAGTAATAATTAGATTAGGAAAAAGAAATATTAACAACGGCTACGGCAATTTATGGAGGGTAATTTACCTTTAGTTTTAGATGCTTTAATTTTTTGTAAACGAATTGTTGAAATTACTAAAAACATAAAAAAGATTTTATTCAAGATTAAAAAACCCAAACCGCAGTTACTTATCGAATTTCTGTTTTAGGTGAAGCCATAATACTAATTTAACTAGAATTTTATCAAGAATATACCCAAATTCTTTATAAATAAATTATCGGGAAATAAATATTTTTAATATCTATAAAAAGGCTTTTATTTCTTATTTAGTTAATATTGATTATTTTATTTTTTAATGACTAAATTATGTTTAAGTATCTCTATTTCATATAAATTTATGTTTTACAATAAATAAAAATCAGCAAATACAGATATTTTTAACAGATTCTTAACAATTAAACACCCATAAATTGCATAACCTATTGTTAGAGCATTATTTATTCTCTATTGTCAATTACTCAAACTACGAAATTAAATATTTATGACAAGTAACCTCATTACCGTTGCGTATATCGCCGCCAGTGCCTTATTTATTCTCAGTCTAGCAGGTTTATCTAACCAAGAAACCGCAGGAAAAGGTAACATTTACGGTATTGCAGGGATGGCGATCGCATTTATAGCTACTGCTTTTAGTGCTGAGGTGACAAATTACGCAACCCTCATTACTGCCATTATTCCTGCGGTTATTATCGGCTCAATTTTAGCCTCTAGGGTAGCAATGACATCCATGCCTGAATTAGTGGCAATTTTACATAGTTTTGTCGGTTTAGCCGCCGTATTAGTGGGTGTCGGTAACTATTTACAACCAGCATCTGGCTTAGTTGGTGCTGAAGAATTTATCCATCAAATCGAAATTTATATCGGTGTCTTCATCGGCGCAGTGACTTTTACAGGTTCGATTGTTGCCTTTGGTAAATTACGTGCGATAATTAGCTCAAAACCTCTCATGTTACCTGCTAGACATTTTCTCAACTTGGGGATGTTAAGTGCAACAATTTATTTCGGATATGCCTTTCTTAACAGTGAATCTGGCTTACAACCATTATTAATCATGACTGGTATTGCTTGTTTATTGGGTATTCACCTCGTGGCGGCTATAGGTGGTGCGGATATGCCAGTAGTTATTTCCATGCTAAATAGTTATTCAGGATGGGCTGCTGCCGCCGCAGGTTTTATGTTAAGTAACGACTTGTTAATCATCACGGGTGCGTTAGTTGGTAGTAGTGGTGCAATTCTGAGTTATATTATGTGTAAAGCCATGAATCGTTCCTTTATCAGCGTAATTTTAGGCGGTTTTGGAGAAGGAAGTGGAAAATCTACTGCTTCATCAACTACTGAGGAAGTTGGGGAAGCGGTAGCTACCAATATTGATGAAGTTGCCGATTTATTGGTTAATGCTAAAAGTGTGATTATCACCCCTGGTTATGGTATGGCAGTCGCTCAAGCTCAACACGGCGTTTCGGAAATTACTAAGATTCTCAAAAGTCGTAGAGTGAATGTGCGTTTTGGTATTCATCCTGTCGCAGGGCGTTTACCCGGTCACATGAATGTTTTATTAGCTGAAGCAAATGTGCCTTATGACATCGTTTTAGAAATGGATGAAATTAACGAAGATTTCCCCACAACTGACGTAGTTTTGGTTATCGGTGCGAATGATACTGTTAATCCTAGCGCATTAGAAGATCCCAATAGTGCAATCGCTGGTATGCCTGTATTAGAAGTATGGAAAGCAGAAACCTCCATTGTGATGAAACGCAGTTTAGCCAGTGGTTACGCCGGAGTAGATAACCCTTTATTTTATAAAGAAAATACAAGAATGCTTTTTGGTGATGCTAAGGTAAATATTGACTCATTGTTAGTGGCATTGAGAGAAAAAACCAGCAAAAAAGGTAAAGCTGAAGATAAAGTTTTAGTTACCGCCTAATAATAACTTGTGAATTCTAGGGTGGGCAATGCCCACCTTTTTTATGACTATAATAAAAATAAATCATCTTTATGCTATTTAAAAATTCCTGAAATACTGGCTAATTGATATTTTAGATAAAAGAGTTTTCTATTTTCGATTAAAAGAGAATAATTTATATAAAGAAGCTGATTTTTTCCTCATCTTAAAGAATTTACCTATTAGTTTATTAAACGAAACTTTATCTGTTTTAGAAAGTCAAAGTAATTAGTAATGGCATTTTTACCAGTTGGTTTGTCCGACAAATTAATCAATTACATAATATATAATTTTCGATTCAAAATCATTATTTAACTAACAATAAACTTTTATTTAAACATATTTATCATCTCCATAAAAACTACTTACAATTATTAATTTTCCATTCATAAAATTCGATAGATTCAGGAGTACAACTATGACAACCTCCACATTTTTTGCCTTCGATTTGCTTGACTCTTCCTTTGCGAATCAGACGGTTTAACATTAGACGAATAGCATCAGCATCAGAATGAGCATACATAGCTAACTCTTCTAAAGATGCTTTACGGTGTTTAATTAAATAATTTTGTATGTCTGTTAAAATCATTTTTTGTTCACTAAATAATAACTTTTTTGATGGTTTTAATGGGGCGAATTTGGCTAAGAGTAAATAAAACTCCTACTAAAATTAGACTCATTACCACAATCCATGTTAAAGAAAAGCCCGGATGTTGGGAAAAAGTAGCCACTTGATAAAATATCGTTGCTACCCAATAAGCCATACCAGTAGTCCATGCGGCGACAAAAACTGTCCACCATAAAGTTGTTTCTCGATAAACAGCCGCAGTAGCGGAAACACAAGGAAAATAGAGCAAAACAAATAAAAGGTAAGCAAAAGCCCCAGCTTGTCCATTAAAACGCTTCACCATTGCTCCAAAAGTACTTTTATTGACTTCTTGTTCTTCGGCAGCGGTTTCAATGTTTTCACTATTAGCAATACTTAAACCTAAAGGATCGAGTAATTGAGAGGGTAAATCAGCTAAATTGGCAGGAATCGTGGCAAAAGCATCTTTTATCCCTCTCCAGAAGCTATATTCATCTATTTTGGCTTCCTCATCGGGATTATCTTCTTTTGCTAATTGACTGTAAAGGGAATCTAAAGTTCCTACCATGGCTTCTTTAGCAAAAACTCCCGTGAAAATTCCTACCGTTGCCGCCCAATTTTCTTTAGTCAATCCCATCGGTGAAAATATAGGGGTGACAGCTTCGGAAGTAACACTTAAAACCGAATTTTTTGTATTTTGGTTGCCAAAAGAGCCATCAAAACTAACGGAATTTAACAAGCCTAAAACCATCACCATCAAAATAATTACTCGCCCTGCTTTCCATAAAAAGGCTTTTAATCGATCCCATGTTCTAATTAATACACCTTTAACACGGGGTAAATGATAGGGCGGTAATTCCATGACAAAATGACTAATTTCTCCTTTAAGTAAAGTATTTTTCATCACTATTCCTGTAAAAATAGCGGCGACAATACCTAATATATACATTCCAAAGACAATATTTTGACCACCCACAGGGAAAAAAGCCGCCGCAAACAGTGCATAAACCGGAAGCCTTGCACCACATGACATAAAAGGATTCATCATCACCGTCATTAGGCGATCGCGGGAATTTTCGAGGGTACGAGTTGCCATAATTGCTGGTACATTACAGCCAAAACCCACCAACATTGGTACAAAAGATTTACCCGGAAGCCCGACTAATCGCATTAATCTATCCATAACAAAAGCCGCCCGTGCCATATAACCAGAATCTTCCAAAATGGAGAGAAATAAAAACATAAAGCCAATTACGGGAATAAAAGTGGCTACGGTTTGAATACCACCTCCAGCACCATCAGCGAGTAAAGCAATTAACCATCCAGGGGTATTAATGCTCTGTAAAACATGAGCTAAACCATCAACAAAGATAGTAGCGGCAGTCATGTCAAAAAAGTCGATAAACGCCGCACTAACGTTAATGGTAAAGAGAAACATAAGATACATCACACCGAAAAAAATGGGAATGCCCCACCAACGATGGAGTACAATTTGATCTAAACGATCAGATAAATTATTACTAATTTCTCCCTGTCGCCCTGTCGCTCCTTGGGTAACTTGCTGAATAAAACCATAACGGCTATCCGCAATCATAATATCAATGTCTTCTCCAAGTACTTGATGAATTTGGCGACGATATTTAGCGATTATGGAAGGTAATTCTTCACCACCTAAATTTTCAATACCTCTATCTTCATACTGTAACAAACTTAAAGCAGTCCAACGAGGCTCAACAATCGGTTTTGTGCTATTTTCAGTGATATAAGAAACTAATTCCTCTAAAGCCTCTTCAATTACTGGTGGATAAGCTATATAAGAAGCTGAATTACTCAAATTCCCTAATTCGTCCGCAATAACATTAATTAATTCTGTGATACCTTGCCCATTAACTGCACTTAGAGAAACTACTGGGCAACCTAATCTTTCTCTTAATAAATTAGTATTAATAGAAATCCCTCTTTTTTCGGCAACATCCATCATATTTAAGGCAATCACCATGGGTAAGTTCATTTCCATGATTTGAGTCGTTAAATAGAGATTTCGCTCTAAATTAGAAGCATCGACAATATTAATAATTAAATTCGCTTCTCCTGAAAGTAAATAATCTCGTGCTACTAATTCATCTAATCCTGTTTCTTCATCGTCTGCATCTAAAGAGTAAACTCCGGGTAAATCCACCACGGTGATTTCTTTACCTTCATGATTATTAAATTTACCTTCTTTACGATCAACTGTAACACCGGGCCAGTTGCCAGTGCGTTGATTTGCACCCGTTAAGGCATTAAAAAGGGTGGTTTTTCCACAATTGGGATTACCTATAAGTCCTATAATTGGTTTTAACATACTTTTGTTTTGTTGATAGTTAATGATCAAAATAACAAGTAAAAATACTTATTAATTATTTAAAATGCTTGTTTCATCGGCATTAACTATTAACTATTTCTACGATTAAAGTGTCAGCTTCTTGTTTACGCAAACTTAAATGAAAATCTCTGACTTTAATTTCTACAGGATCTCCTAAAGGTGCTACTCTAATTACCATAAATTCCGTGCGAGGAGTTAATCCCATAGACAATAATTTACTTTTATAACCCCTCATGGTTTTTTCATAACCTAAAACTCGTCCTACCGTACCACTAACCATTTCCCGCAAATAAATTCTAGTAGTATTTGTCATTAAATTTTCCTCTTGATTGATTAATTGCTTATCACTGACTAAAATTTTGTTGGCCATATCAGCTCCTATACCCATTCTTTGATCTTGAATCGCTATCATTACTGAGCCACTAGGTTGAGCATTTACAATTTTAAGTTTCCTACTCGGAATTAAACCCATACCCAAAAGTCGATTAGTACCTTCTTTTTCTGCAAATCCCACAACCCACACCTCCGCCCCAGCCTTAGCTTGGGAAAGAGGATAGCTAGAAGATGAAAATTTCTGTTCTAAAGTCGTAGTAATATTCTCTTCTAAATTCATTTTTTCACCCCAATAAGAAAATTTTTTCATTGCTGTTTATCTGTGTTGTCATATCTCATAATTATTTAACCCTCCCGATTTTTACTATTCATTTAATCAAAAAGTTGTTAAATAAGACTATATCATTTATTGATTATATTTTTCAATAACTTTATTATTTAACATCAAATATCTATCCTCAAAGATGTTAAACATTTCTTCATTGTTTTTTTTAAAAGAATATTAAATAGTTGACTACTTTTTCTTTTTTACCTTGAAATTTTAGAAAACAGAGAATGATGGATATAGAAATATTAAAGTAAACAATAAACTTAATTATTAAAACATAGTTAAAAATTATCAAAATGTCTTACTAATAAGATATTATCTGTAAACAATAAAATTACTCAGAAAAAATTATGTCTTCCCTAAACTCAACTATTTATGATTGCATTATTGTTGGTTCTGGATTGTCGGGGTTAGTTACTGCTCGTAATCTATCTAGGTTAGGTCATAGTGTTTTAGTCATTGAAGCTCAAAATCGTATTGGTGGTCGGATGTATGGTGAATATTTGCCTTCTGGACAATGGATTGATCGAGGTGGACAATGGGTTGGCCCTACACAAGATCGTTTTCTTGCCCTCTTAGATGAGTACAAAATTCGTCGCTTTCCCACACCTTTAGAGGGGAAAAAAGTGCTTTTATTTGACGGAAAACGTTATGAATTTGACGGTTTTTTTCAAGGTGTACCCGAAGGAGAAGCTCCAAAAGTAAGTGAAAAAGAATGGAGCGATGCCATGAAAGCATGGGAATCTTTTGAAGCTCTATCTCAAACCTTACCCGCAAACCATCCCATTGGTAATGATGATCATTATAAGAAATTAGATAGTCAAACTTTTGCTCAGTGGATTGAAGAAAATACTCATACCGCTTTTGGAAAATGGTACTTTTCCTATATGTCCCGTGCGGTGGGTTTTTTAGGACCGGCTGAACCCAACCAAGTTTCTTTATTACACGTTCTTTGGGGGCATAAATCCGCTTCTCAGGGAGAGCATCCCGAAGCTGAACTTTTACACGGTGGAGCAGGGCAAATTCCTCAAAAAATTGCTGAGGAGTTAGTAAATAATATTCTTATTAATGAACCTGTAATACAGATTAATCAAAACTCTCAAGGGGTAGAAGTGCAAACCACTAAAGGTAAATATTCGGCTAAGTTTACTGTTGTAGCTATGCCTCCCCATTTGGCTGGTCGAATTACCTATGAGCCCCCTATACCGTCTTTACGTCAACAACTGACTCAACGAATGCCGATGGGTAGTTGTGCCAAACTTCTTATTTCTTATGATCGACCATTTTGGCGAGAAAAAGGTTTAGCAGGGATTGGATTCGGTAATTGTAAATGGATTGAATTATGTGCTGACAGTTCTGATCCTGAAAAGGGAGTAGGACTTATTGCTACTTTTGTGGTGGGAGACCGATATAAAGATTGGTGTTTGATGAGTGAAGTTGAGCGTCGTTCTTCTGTACTTTCTGATCTTGCTAATTATTTTGGTGAAGAAGCCCTTTCTCCTGTCACTTATAATGAAGTGGATTGGCCTAGAGAACAATGGGTTGGAGGAGGATATGCCGCTTTTATGCCCCCCGGAGTGTGGACAACCTTTGGAGAAGCTCTCATCGCTCCTGTCGGAAGAATTTACTGGGCAGGTACAGAAATGGCTAATCGTTGGGCAGGGTTTTTTGATGGTGCAGTGCGCACTGGTGAATCAGCCGCCAATTCCATCGCAACTTTATTGTAAAAAGATTTTAATCAGTGGTAAAAGTTAAAAATCCAATGCCAAAATAAATGTCTATTCCACCATTATTAATTTTTGATTCCTGTTAAAGTAGTGGTGGATTTAAACTCATTATTTAGCCAACAACCAACTTCTATTGTGACATAATTATCTTGTCCAATTCTCTCAACTTTATCAGCGATACGATACCAATAAGTTTCTTGTTTGAGAGTATTATTTTCATCACTAACTGAACCAAAACAACTATACTCAAAATCCATCATTCCGCCTAAATCCATATTGGATAATCCTACTTGAATGTCATCAAAAGGAAAATCCACCCAAGGTTGCCAAATACTCCAATCTTTTTCTTTAGTTATAGGAGGAGAAGTTTTATTGAGATTATTGGGCAGTGAAAAAACAGATAAATTCAGGCTATTTATTAACAATGTTAATACAAAAAATATACTGGTAAAATATGTAAATTTAAACATAATAAAATTGATTAATTGTAAACTAATAATTCATTTCTTACTTTTACTTATCTAATTTTTTCCATAAGGCTAAACCGCCTCCTCTTCCCCTAGCAGCGATCGCATTTTCGGATACATAAAAATAACTAAAAAAGGCTTGATGATTAGTATTTGTCTCATAAAATTTAGCTTCACTATTTTTACCATTTCTGATATTCATTTCATAGGTTTTCGTACCAAGAATAAACATCTTTAAATAGGTAAAATCAAAAGCCATAATATTTTTTTTCAGCACGAATTTAGAAGGACCATCGATAATAAATTTTACAAGACCAAATTTGAGAATATTAGCAATTCTTCCTCGGTTATTTTGCTCTAAATTTTCAGATGAAGAATAAGAAATAATCACTTGAAAAATAGAAGGAAGATAAAAACCACTACCGAGAAAATTACCCAACTTTTTTTGACTATTTTTAGTGCCAGTAATGAAATGCAATTGCCAATCTCCGATTAGTTGCTCAAATTGATATTGAGTTTTATGTTTATGACTATCTTTTTCTGCCGCTAATAAAGCCTCCACTAATACCTTACTTTTAGGGGATAAATTTTTACCACTAATAGCATTATTTAAAATTTCTATAAAATCTGTCATTATCTTTATTTTATTTGGTTAACTTTATGATTTATTGATATTTTATAAACAGGTAAAAAAATATAAAAAATTAATAAATTTGATGTTAAGGAAAATCTGTTACTTTTGAAACAACCTGATTTGCCCCAGCTTTAAATAATTGTTGACTATATGTACTGATATTAACATCACCTTGAATATGAGGAGGTAATACACCTACCGCAACCCATTCTCTTTCAGGTTGAATTTCTCTAGCTTTGATGATAGTTGTCATATCTGCTACGGTATCACCTAAATACACCACAGGTAATGATGATAGTAAAGATAATTTTTCTTCTATTAATTTTACTGCTAAAAATAGACCCGTCGGATCTGGTTTCCCCGGTGCATCTTCCATGGCTACTAACAGAGGATTTTCCAAGGCTAAACGATGTTTTAAAATGTATTCTGCCGAACCTCTGGTGGCACCACTAAAAAAACCCCAAGCTGAGTTTTTAGTAGTTAAAGTGGTAAAGTATTCTTGAGTTAATAATAATGGCTCAGTAGTAATATAACCTTCCCATGTTTCGGGTTTATCGGGTTGGCTACCTCGATAACGCCGTTGAAAAAAATTGACAATTTCCTCATAAGTATAAGTAACATCTCCACGAGATTTACCCATACTCTCAAAATAACGATAAATTAATTCTTGTGAGCCTTCCCAATCATTATTCCAAATTCCTTCACCTTTAAGATTATCAATGTCATCCATACTGGGGCGATAATTATTGTTGGTAAAATGTTCGACGGTATCTGCTAAAGCTCGACGATATGAGCCTGTTACATCTCGAATCACTCCATCAATATCAAAAATAATAATATTTTTCATTTTAAAAAGAACCTTATAGATAACAATTTTGACTATGATCAATCTTAGGTTATAATATAGTACTGTGCTAAATTATCTGTCTATAAAAATTGTTATTTGGAGGTTTACTTGGAAGCCGTAGAAACTAAAATTGATTCTCGATTTGTATTAAAAGTTGTGTGGTTAGATAAAGATGTAGCTCTTGCAGTTGATTATGTAATTAGTAAAGGTACTAGCCCCTTAACAGCTTATTATTTCTGGCCTCGTAGTGATGCTTGGCAGGAATTGAAAGACGAGTTAGATAAAAAAAATTGGATTACTGATAGTGAAAAAATCCAATTACTCAATCAAGCTACCGAAGTTATTAATTTCTGGCAAGAGAAAGGAAGAGTTACCAGTATGCTTCAAGCTCAACAGAAGTTTCCCGAAGTGGTATTCTCTGGCACTAACTAATAATTAACAATTAACAATTAACAATTAAACTTCTTTCAAAATAAAAAATAGTATTAAAACTTCGACAATATTAATCTTTATTAATGGTTAATTCTTTTTTTCTTTTCAAAACATAAGATTAACAATAGATTTTCATTTCATCATTACACTATGCAAGAATTTAGCGATTTTTTACGTCATAAATGTGCTTATGTTGCGATCGCAACTTTTAAACCGGGTAAATTTCCTGAAGCTCAAAAATTATTTGAAGAAGCTGTTGCTACCTATAATAAAGGTTTCAAAGGTGCATATTTATTTCAAAAACCCAATACTGATGAAGGAATAGCTTTCATTATTTGGGAAAAAATAGAAGATATGGAAGAAAACCAAGGAGAAACTTATCAGAAGATTATGGGAGAAATGAAACATTTATTTGCATCTCCTCCAGAAACCGATTTTTATGAATTATCGACAGAAATTAAACCTTAAAAGTCATGAGGATTTAGGAATTTGTAGGGGGGAATACCATTCGCTCAAATCATTAAAAAAGAAGAATATATAAAATAATAAATGGCTGAATAATTAATCAATTACCTAACAGAATGTGATATAGTCATAATTTCAGTATCGGTTCTCACGAATAACAGCCGTGGGAAAAAACAGGGAAAGAGTAGTGAAAATCTGCCACTGTCCCGCAACTGTAATTGAGAAGGCTATTCTCATAAGTCAGAACACCTGCCGAAATTAATCTAAAAATTGATCAGTGTTAATCTGCGAGGTACAGAATGAATACACGCCTAAAAAATCGAATCTGCTTAGGTTTAATGTCAGGTTTGACTTGTTTTATAATTATTTCTTCTCCAAATCCAGCCTATGCCATGCACATCGCCGAGGGTTTTTTACCCGTGACATGGGCGATTTTTTGGTGGATTGTCACCATACCCTTTTTGATATTTGGGTTTAAATCTCTTTCTCATATTACACAAAAAAATCCCGAGTTAAAACTGCTTTTAGCTTTATCAGGGGCGTTTGGCTTTGTCTTATCAGCCTTGAAAATCCCTTCAGTGACTGGTAGTTGTTCTCATCCTACAGGTACGGGATTAGGGGCTATTTTATTTGGTCCTTCTGTAATGTCAGTTTTAGGTAGTTTAGTGTTACTATTTCAAGCAGTATTATTAGCCCATGGTGGTTTAACGACTTTAGGGGCAAATGCTTTTTCTATGGCTATTGTCGGTCCTTGGGTTGCTTTTGTTGTTTATAGTCTTATAATACGTAGCGGTAAACAAAAATTAGCGATTTTTTTGGGTGCAACTTCCGGAAATTTAGCGACTTATATGGTTACTTCTATTCAATTGGCGATAGTTTTTCCAGCTGTTGAAGGTGGTGTGATGGCTTCATTTATTAAATTTAGTGGTATTTTTGCCATTACTCAAATTCCCCTTGCTATCAGTGAAGGTTTCTTAACGGTGTTGGTATGGAATTGGCTACAATCTTACGCTATTAATGAGCTACAAACATTGAAATTATTAAAAATTCAAGAAGGATAATAAAAATCATGGACAATAAAGAAGTAACTACATCTCAATCTAAAAATAAACAAAGCAACTGGTGGTTAATTTTTGCCGTCATTAGTTTAACCGTGTTACCCTTAGTCTTTGTTGAAGGAGAATTTTCTGGTGCTGATGGAGAAGCAGAAGAATTAATTAACGAGATACAACCTAATTATAAACCTTGGTTTAAACCTTTATTTGAACCTGCTAGTGGCGAAATTGAAAGTCTTTTATTTGCTTCTCAGGCAGCACTGGGTGCAGGAGTTATCGGTTATATTATTGGACTTTATAAAGGGCGAAATAAATAGACTTCTGCTACAAGTCGTGGCAAATAGGCAATGGGCAATAGGCAATAGGCAATAGCTAAATTTTAAATTCTAAATTCCCATAAATGCACCATCAAATTGACTCTTTAGCTTATGGTAATAAATTACGATCACTTCCACCAGAACATAAATTAGGATTTGCGATATTATTATTTATTTTAGGTTATATATCTTCTTGGTATATTCAGATTTTAATTAGTATTTGGTTAATAATTTGGGTAGTTATTTATGGGGGTATTCCCTTGGCTTTTTATTGTCAATTATTAGCAATTCCTTTTGGTTTTTGGTTGATGAGTTTGCCACCTTTACTTATGGGTATTGGTGCTTTTTCTTCCTTGAATAACTTTCAACAAGATATTATTTTTGGTTTCCCATTAGGTGATTTTTTCCTTTATCTGAGTAAGCAAGGAATTTCACAAAGTGGCATGATTTTTACTCGCTCATGGTGTTTAACTTCTTGTATGTATTTTATTCTTTTAACCATCCCCTTTGGAGAAATAATTACTGTTTTGCAAAAATATAAATGCCCTACTTTATTGACAGATTTATTATTATTAATGTATCGCTTTATTTTTATTTTAACTACCACTGCATCGGAATTAATTACGGCTCAAAAATCTCGCTTCGGTTATATTAATTGGCGTAGAGGAATGTATAGTTTAAGTTTGGCGATCGCACAACTATTAACAAAATCATTAGAAAATTATCGACAAATATCATTAGGATTAACATCCAGAGGATTTAATGGAGAATTACGAACATGGCATTCCCGTCGTTATCGAACCAATTGGCGTTATCTCACTGAAGCTATAGCAGGTTATAGTTTTTTATTGGTAGTAGTTGTGAGACAAAATTATTAAGATATTTAAGTGCTTATAATGATAGAATTTGAAGACTTATTTTACACTTATCCCTGTAGTCAAAAACCTACTATTAACAACCTTTCATTACAACTTAATGAGGGGAAACGTTACGGTCTAATCGGTAATAATGGATCAGGTAAAACTACTTTTTTACGGTTAGCAAATGGCTTGTATCGCCCGAATCATGGACTTATTCGCATTTCAGGGAAGCCTTTAAATTACGATCGCCAATCCCTAAAAAAGTGGTATCAACAAGTAGGTCTTGTCTTTCAAGATCCTGAGCAACAATTAGTGGCTACTACAGTGGAAGAAGATTTATCCTATGGATTGTGTAATTTGGGGATACCAAATATAGAAATTGAGCAAAGAGTAGCTATTACTTTAAAAGATTTTAATTTAGAGGAATTAGCTCATTTTCCCGTTAATTATCTTAGTTTAGGGCAAAAAAAACGCTTGGCGATCGCCGATGTAATGATACTTAAACCAAAAATATTATTATTAGACGAACCAACAGCATACCTTGATCCGAAACAAAGAAAAGAATTAATTAAACAATTAGACCAAATTTTCAAGGAAGGCACAACCATCTTATTAGCCACCCATGATCTTGATTTTATTTATCGTTGGGCGGATTGGATTTTCGTCATGGATAGGGGAAAAATCGCTCTACAAGGTACACCTGAGGAAGTTTTTAACCAAAAAGATCTATTGGAACAATTAGACTTAGATATTCCTTTAGAATTAAAATTAAGTAAAGAAAACAAGTAGGGTGGAAAATGCCCAAATTCCCAGAAAAAAACAATTTTAAGACACTCATCGAGAGCAAAATCAAAACACGAAGCATTACATATAGTAACAAACTGTTACAGTTCATAACAAAGATGTACAAATTTGCTAATGTCAGTGGTAGCATTGCCTAGATAGTAAATATAATTACCATAAAAGCAATATCTGTATGAGCGAAACAATTCAACTCACTGGACAATTACCTAAATTTGGTGGTAGCACTGGCGGTTTACTTTCTGCTGCTGACAGAGAGGAAAAATATGCTATTACTTGGACAAGTAAAAAAGAGCAAGTTTTTGAATTACCTACTGGTGGCGCAGCCATTATGAATGAAGGTGAAAATTTATTCTATTTTGCCCGTAAAGAGCAATGTTTGGCTTTAGGCACTCAACTGCGCACCAAATTTAAGCCCAAAATTGAAGATTATAAAATTTACCGTATTTATCCTACTGGTGAAACTCAATATCTTCATCCTGCTGATGGTGTATTTCCTGAGAAAGTTAATGAAGGTCGTGAATTTCATGGGAAAAAAGACAGAAGCATTGGTAAAAATCCTGAGCCTGTCACTCTCAAATTTTCTGGCAAAGCACCTTACGACGTATAGGCAAACAATTTATAATTGACAGTTAATAATTTAGGGGTGAATGGTATTCACCCTATTAAAATGTTATTCGCTCTGCTTAATCAATCAGGTTTATTGTTAATTATTCATGGTGAATCATTAATGGTTGATATTTGCCATGATTTATTATCAGATATTTGTAATAATAATTGATGATAAGTCCTTAAACTTTCACGATGCCCAACGCTAATAAAAGTCGTGTTTGTCTCTAAAAGATGTTTGTATAAATTCTCTTCATTTTTAGCATCTAAGGCACTTGTTGCTTCATCAAGAATAGCGTACCGTGGTTGATTAATCAAAATACGAGCAAAAGCAACTCTTTGTTGTTCACCTAAAGATAACACCTCACCCCAGTCTTTTTCTACCTTAAAACCACCAAATTTATCAGCTAAATTCGGTAAATTGACTAAATTTAAGATATTTTCTAACTCTGTTTCTGTAATCTCTTTTTCGAGACTAGGATAAATTAATTGTTCTCTTAATGTGCCTATAATCATGTAAGGGCGTTGAGGTAAAAAGAGCATTTGGTTTAATTCTGGGCGAAAAATTGCTCCTGTGCCTGAATTCCACAATCCTGCGATCGCACGCAATAATGAACTCTTACCGCAACCACTTGTACCCATAATTAATAAACCTTTTCCTTGAGGTAAATTTAAACTCACATTTTCTATTAATGTGTTTTGATAATTAGGAGTTTGTAGAGTTAAATGTTCGATAGCTAATTGTCCATTTTCAATAGTATCAATAGTTCTATTTTCAGGATTGACTTTTGTTAATAAATCACCTTTTTCTTCAGGAGATAAAAATTGATGAAAAGTAGATAAACGATTAATTCCTGCCGCAAAAGTTGTTAGGGATTGAAAACGACTAACGATAATATTTAATGAGAAAAATACCCTCGCAAAAGCACCCGTTGCTTCACTAACTTTTCCTACTTCTAATTCTCCTGATAAAACACTAGGAGCAACCACAATGGCGGGAATAACGTAAGGTAAAAATTCAAAAGTATTAATGAATAATCCTAAATATAATTCTTGCCAAATAATTAATGAATTAAAGTTATTAAATAAATCAGTAAATAGGTTATTTAAGTTGTTCTTTTCTTGAATTTCTCCTTGATAAAAAGCGATAGATTCAGAATTTTCTCTTACCCTTACTAAACCGAAACGAAAGTTAGCTTCTTTTTGCAATTGCCCAAAGTTTAATGTAACTAATTTTTTGCCAAAAACTCCTGTTGTTATTAACGTTCCGACGATGGCATAAACTAATAAAAAGATAACTAATTTTTGCGAAATTGACCATAAAACAGCACTAAAAGCAACTACTTGTAAAACTGATTGCACAACTACTAATAAAAATAGTAAAGAATCTTGAGTAAAACTTCTAATGTCTTCTGAAATTCGTTGATCTGGGTTATCAATTTCTATATTTTTTACCGCTAATTGATAGAAAGATCTATTAGTAAAATACTTATTTAAAAAGTTTTCTGTTAACCATCTTCGCCAATATAAACCTAACTTACTTTGAGTGTAAGAAAAACCAGCAAATAAAGGTACATAAACTACTAAAATCAACAAAAATCTTAATACGGTTTGCCAAAATTTAGTTTCATTTTTAGCTGATAAAGTAGAGATTAAATCTCCTTGGGCTGTATTTAATAAAACGCTTAATTGAGTATAACCAATCAATAATAATCCTAATATTCCTAAAAGAATAAATGCACCTTTTTTTTCACTTCCTAACCAATATAATTTGGCGATCGCCCAAAAGCGACTAAAAACACTAAAATTAAAACCACGCATATTTAATGAGTCTCAAAATCAAATTTAGTAGGGTAGGCAATGCCCACAATTATTTAAAGAAAAGTTGATGAATCTTATTATCTCAGAAAAAGCGTAGAAATATTTTATTGATTTAAAACTTGATTAACTGTGATATTTAATTCAGGAAATAAAGCAGATTTAATAATTTGTTCACCCTTAAACTCAGTAACATCATAAAAACCTGCTACTAATAATAAAATAGAAATTTTTTGCTCAAAACAATCAATAATCCAATATTCAGGGATTTCTATTGCTGCATATTCTGAGCGTTTATAACGGTAATCATCTTCACTATTTCCTTTACTAACAATCTCCATAACTAACAGAGGAGAAAATTCAATAATTGCTGAATTTAAACATTTTAATTCTTCGCATTGTTCTGTGATAAAATTATTAAATCAGGAATTCGAACTTTATGTTTAGAAGTTCTGATACCGACATTACTAGGCATAATTTTCCATGATTGTTGAAGTCTTTCAATTTCAGTTTTTAAAAATCATAAATAAAGATAGTAATTAAAGCATGAAAACCACTAGCAGGGGGCATAATAATTAATTCTCCATTGACAAATTCACATTTATAATCATCACTGATAGATAAAGCTAAATAGTCTTCAAAAGATACCGTTTTTTTAATGTTTGAACCATAAAAGCACATTTTTAAATTACTTTTGAATGTAATATAACAATCATAGTCGAAAATATTGTGTAAAATCGGAATGAATTAAATGTTATGCTAGATTTTTGACAATTTCATTAAATATAAAGGGATTGTGATTGTGACAGAACAAAATAAACGAGATAAAGAAAATTTTATTTTTCCTCATACTCCTTATCGTGGAGAATTTACTCCAGAAAACTTAGTCTTTAATGCTAATTTACAAGAGTTTGCTCAAAAAGTTAGTTATATTTGTAACTTAGAAACAAATGGTAAGATTTCCTCTCAAGATGCTTATGAACAAATTAAAAATCTTTGGGGAGAGTTAAAAGCAAGTATCAAAAATTTAGGTTTGAATGACAAAAAATAGGTTATAATTCAGCTTCTGTAACCTTGATTTGTGCTTATGTCTCGCTCTAAATCTTTACAATACTATATCTTCGCCCGTATTCTCTTAGCACCCTTAATGATATGGACAATTATCACTATCGTTTTTTTATTATTAAGGGCAACTCCGGGAGATCCGGCAGATGCTATACTTGGTACTAGGGCACCTCAATCTGCGAAAGATGCTTTGAGAGAGGAATTAGGTTTAAATGCACCTTTATGGTTACAATATTTTCGCTATTTAATACAAGTTCTTAATTTTAATCTTGGCACATCTTTAAGTAGCCGAGGACAAAATGTTTGGGACGTAATTCAAGAATATTTTCCCGCTACCGTCGAATTATCCTTATTTGCCATTATCGTGGCGATAACTATAGGTGTAAGTATTGGTATTATTTCAGCATCTCGTCCCAATACTCTGTTTGACATAGGAGGCAGACTATTTGGAATCATAACCTATTCTTTACCATTATTTTGGGTAGGAATGATTATGCAACTAATTTTTGCAGTACAATTACGTTGGTTTCCCCTTGGCACTAGGTTTCCCGTAGGAATGCCTACTCCCAAAACCATCACAGGATTATACACTTTAGATAGTTTATTCTCATTTAATTTTGCTCAATTTTTCACCTCTATTTATTATTTAGTATTGCCATGTATTACATTAGGGCTTTTGTTAAGTGGTATTTTTGAGCGTATTGTAAGAGTAAACTTAAAGCAAACATTAAAATCTGAGTATGTAGAAGCGGCTAGGGCTAGGGGAATTCAAGAAAATACGATTTTAATATCTCACGCCCTTAAGAATGCCTTAATTCCTGTTATAACCGTCATGGGATTAACTTTTGCGGCTCTATTAGGTGGAGCAGTGTTAACAGAAGTTACTTTTTCGTGGCCTGGTTTAGGTAATAGATTATATGAGGCTATTTCTTTAAGAGATTATCCTACCGTACAAGGAATTATGGTATTTTTCGGTATAATTGTCGTGTTTGCTAGTATTTTAATTGATATTATTAATGCTTTGATTGATCCCAGAATCAGATATTGATATAGCAATCTTATTTGAATCGACATCAAAGACTAAAAGATAGTCTTAAAAAGTGTTTTATAATTTCCTAAATTAGTGTATATTGAGGGATTGGCTATTAATTATTGATTAATTGTTCATTGTCTATTGCTACCGAATATTTAAGAATCGAATAAAATGTCCATTCGCCAACAACCAAGAAGAACAGCTAGAATATTGTCCTTACTTAGTTTAAGTCAAATTAGAGCAAAATCAGAACAGATTGATGATATAGAAATTAATGATCTAATTCTTAGTGCCATTCGTACATTATCTGTTGAGATTGAAAGCACTATTGAAACAGCATCCGATGAATTAAATCGCAGTAATGATCAATTATTTAAAAGTGAAACTCGTGCTACTAATTTAGGTAGTGCTAGAAGTATGCTCAAAGAGTCTATTGCTTTAACTCAAAAAGCCATTAATCGTCTTGGTAGTATTATTGAGATTCCTGAATTTGTACAATTATCTCGTCAACATGAAGTTAGGGAATATGCTTTAGAATTAATTGGTACGGTTGATCGTCGTCGTGTAGAAATAGAAGCTATTTTAAATGAAGTAATGGTAGATTGGACTCTGAATCGTTTAACCCAAATAGACGCTAATATTCTACGTTTAGCTGTGGCTGAAATGGCTTTTTTAAACGTTGATCATAAAGTAGCTATCAATGAAGCTATTGAAATTGCCAAAAGTTATTCTGACGATGACGGTTATCGTTTTATCAATGGCGTTTTAAGAAAAGTCAGTGATAAATTAACCAAAATGATCAAAAGTTAAAAATTGTCAATAACAATAATATTAGTTTGCTGATGAGATAAAGCAGTATTAAGAGCATTTTCGGCTACTTCAATTAAAACAGTGGGGGGTAAAGCCTGACTAGGGATACCCGTAGCGATGCCAAAGCTACAACTGATATACTCACTAAAATTAGAGTAATGATGAGGAATTTGTAAACTTTCTAATTTAGAATTAACCATTTGTGCAACTTTTTCAGCACCATCTTGATCAGTATTCGGTAATAAAATTACAAATAAACCTTGACTAAAAGTACCAACTACATCCCCCGGTCTTTTTACCACTGATTGTAAGGTTTTACCGAGAATATTGAGACAATTATCAATTAAATCTTTTTCATGATTATTTTGATAAACAGTAAAATCATTAATTTTAGCCATAATCAAAGAAATATTTGTTCCAGCTAAATCCCCGAAAGAAGATCTTTGACGTGCGCCCCTTAACCATTCTTGTTCTAAAATTTTTGCAAATTCTTCTTTTTGTGGTAAAAAACTAGACTGATCTTTTTGAGTAATATTTGCTAATTCTAATTTAGATTTTTCTAAGGCTAATTTTAATTTTTGGTAATGAGGAATTAATTTGTGTAATTGATTGGTTTTTTCTGTGAGTGCTTCTTGTAAACTTTTTAGTTTTATCTGAGTTGAAATTCGATGTAAAATTTCTCCAGAACTAAAAGGATAATTTATATAATCAGAACCACCTGAATTAAACATGGTTTCAGCATCAAAATAACGTTGATCTCTATTAATAAAAATAACTGGTATATTTTCGCTGATTTCTAACAACTTAATTTTTTTACAAATTAAATAACAATCTTTATCTTTTAAGGTGGCACTTAACAAAATAATATCAGGCTTTTGATTAGAAATTGAGTCTAAAAGTTCTGATTCTTCTTCTGTAATAAATACCTTATAATTAGCTTCATGAAGTAATCTTAAAAAAAACTGACTTTGTTCTACTAAATCGTCTAAAATAATAATTTTTTTATTCATGATAAATACTAGATACTAAATACTACTTTTATTTATAAATTTAGACTTGATTCTTCTCTATTTTACAAAGATTAATCATCTTTAACGATATAAACGACGATTGTTAAACCAAGATTGTAATAATTCTCGACTAGCTTTTTCTTGAATACCAGCAAATACTTGTAAATTATGATTAGAAACAAAACTATCGGGAAGATTCATTACAGTACGAATACAACCAGTTTTAAAGTCATCTACTGCATAAACTAAAGTTTTGAGACGAGAATGAATAATTGCTCCAGCACACATAAAACAAGGTTCAAGAGTTACATATAATGTACAATTATTTAAACGCCAACTATCCAATTTTTTACAAGCATGACGAATGGCGATAATTTCTGCATGGGCAGTACAATCTTGGAATTTTTCTTTCTGATTGTAAGCTGATGCAATTAATTTATAATTTTGATCTATAATAACTGCACCAACTGGAATTTCCCCTTCATTTCCAGCTTTTTCGGCTAATACTAACGCTTGATTCATCCAATATTGATGATGTTGTAATTCTATCATTCTAATTAATTACTAATGCGATTAATTAAAATCAAAGAAGTTACTATCCCAGCAAAATGAGCTCCGATGGTGTTCGTATTGGCTTGAATGATTAATAAATCCAGAGAATTAACAAATAATTGAGGATTAGAACCAATTAACTGAGGTGATAATGTTAATAATTTCGCCAAGGATAAACCAACTAAAGTTTCTGCACCGATAATCGCAAAAAGCATTCCAACCAAATTAAAAATCAATCCAAATTTAATTAATCCGATGGTTTCAGACTTTTTCGGGCGCATTGCTGGATCTTTATTTTCGATTTTTTTGCCAATTTTGTTGTAACGAAAAGATGTATAAATAGCTACAACTAAAAGAACAATACTAATAAAAGCCGAAAAAATCCCGAATTGAACATTTTGTACATCTTGTTCTGTTTTAAATAAAGCGGGAGTGGCAAACAAAAGAGTAACCGTAGAAATAATCCCTAAAATCAACTGTAGCCAAAAACTCCAAAATCCCCACCGTTGCAAATTTTTCGATACTTTTTGTACCGCAGGAGGTAAAGATTGAGCCAGTTCGGAATCTCTAGTCATAATAAAAATAATTAATAATTGATCAAAAAAATTTTTTATCGCTAATTGATATAATAACCGCAAATCTTTGGTTATACCGTGAGGAATTTTGATGACTAGAACTGTAAATTGCCAAATAGAGTGTGTTAATGGTTGTATTTTAGGTGAAGGATGTCCCCATCGAGAATTTGTTCAAGAAACATCCCAATTTATTGAAAATACTTCTTTAGATAAGATGATTGAAATGGCGGAAGCCTCTCGATTAAAGAAATTAACAGAACCTCCTAAATGGGTTATTCCTGATGATTTTTAAAATTTACTATACCGCCAAAGCTAACCACTGATAGCTAACCTGAGTTCGATATAAAATTATCCCAAAAATGTACAAATATGAGGAATTTTTCTGCCTGTCTCGTTTTCACAACTTTTCTTGTGTCGAACTGAGATATAGTTAATGTACTAATCAATTTGTCGTGTTTGCCATAAAAAAAGGGGCTTATTAACCCCAATTTTTCCGATTTATTTTCAAGAGATTGGGCAAACCCAACCTCCTGATTTAATTAGCGACAATATATTCTTTTACACTACTACGTTTTTTTCGTAGATGTGCCAATGCTTGTTGTTCTAATTGACGTACTCTTTCTCTACTAATACTCATTCTTTGACCGATTTTGGCTAAAGATAGTTCTTTACCGTCTTCTAAACCGAATCTTAGTTTTACTACTTGTTGCTGTTGAGGTGTTAATTCTCCTAACAATTTATGTAAATCTTGACGCATCAATTCTTGAGTGATATAAGCATCAGGAGAAATACCATCATCTTCTAACAATTCAGATAATTCGGTATCCTGATTATCCCCCACTTTAACATCTAAAGAAATCGGTTGACGGGCTATACTGAAATATTCCCTGATTTGAGCAGGTTCTAATTCTAAAGCTATGGCGATTTCATTGGGGGATGGGCTTCTACCTAATTTTTGAGATAATTCCCTCTGAGTTTTTTTGATTTTATTGAGTTTCTCTGTAATATGAATTGGTAAACGAATAGTTCTCGCTTGTTGAGCGATGGCACGGGTAATAGCTTGACGAATCCACCAGTAAGCATAAGTAGAAAACTTGAAGCCTTTAGTAGGATCAAATTTTTCCACACCTCTTTCTAAACCTAAACTCCCTTCTTGGATTAGGTCTAAAAATTCCATATTTCTTTTTTGATATTTTTTAGCGATCGCCACCACTAAACGTAAATTTGCCTCAATCATTTTTTGTTTGGCGCGTTTACCTTGATGAATAATTTTTTTGATTTCATTAGGGGTTTTATTGACAGCATTAGACCATTCTTCGATACTCGGTTGACGACCTAATTTTTCAGTTAAATTTTCCTGTACATTGTACAAAGCCATCATGTGCTGTACTTGCTTTCCAAAAATAATTTCCTGCTCATGACTTAACAGAGGGACTTTACCGATTTCTTGCAGATAGGTACGCACCATATCTACTGTATTGACTTTGCGTTTATCAATGTCGTTTATTTTAGCGGTAACTTTGGCAGTGGACATAGGGCTTATATTCTCCTAACTTCAAGCTCGATATTATTTTCAGAACAAGATTGTTTCTACAAGCAACCTTGATATTCATTTCATCGAAGTCGTAATAACTTTTACTTAGTGCTACTTGTATTTTACTTTTTCTTTAGACGTTAAATTGTTAATAAAAGTTCATTTTTGAGATTTTTTTATTTATGGTAATGTATTAACTTGAGTCAATAGTAAACCAAGATTTATGTAAATTTTCGTTACAACTTATTTATATAATGACGGATTTAAAATATAATTGATAGGTTGGTTAGTGAGTGATCACCGAACCTTGTACTAAATCTGAGAATAAAATTCTTTGATTATAGACAGATCCTTCTGATATTAGCATACCCAGAAATACGTTGATAAAGATAATTTCTTAAGAAAAATATCAGGATTATTTAAGAAATCTTTACATTAGAGCCTCATCAGTTTTTAATTGATCACCAATTTCGATAATTCCATCATTTATAGCAATAAGATTTTGTCCAAACATAATTCCTTCAGTTGTATTACGAAAATTACTTAATGTTAATAAAGGTTCTTTTTCAGGATTTGTTTTACCAGTTTTTTGATCGGTGGTAGTAATTATACAACGACTACAGGATTTAACCACTGAAAAATTAACTTCCCCAATCGCAATTTTTTGCCATGTATCTTCCATAAAAGAAAATTCACTTTCCACTACAATATTAGGACGAAAACGATCCATACTCACCTGAAATTGTTCTGAGGAATATTTATTTTTTAAACGTTGATTTAATGCTTCTAAAGAGGCGGTATTAGTTAATAAAAAAGGAAACCCATCAGCGAAACTCACAGGTTGATTTTCACGGGTGGAATACCGAGAATTAATGACTCGAATATACTCATCTGATTGTTGAACTAAACGACAAGATATGTCTATTTTTAAGGCATTTTTAAACCAGTTTGCCACTTCATCTCCCTGATCAATGGCCATAGTATGATCACTCCAAACCTTAACTTTAATATTTTTTTTAGTATTAGAAGGAATTAATTGAAACGGTGATATATTATCATATTCACTACTTAAATCAAGTGAATTATTGTTAATTTTCACTTTAATAGTTGCTAATTCTGGATATTGTCTTTGAGTCAAAAATTTACCTTGGTCATCGACTAACATAAATTGACGATCATAAATATTAGAATCAGAAAAATATCGTAAACCTTTAGGAGTAATTAATGCTTTTTTTAGACTAATGCCTTGACAAGATTTGATGGGATAAAGAAAAATACCGCTAACTTTCATCATAGTAGGATAAATAACTTCAATGTTTTTTCTAATTGATTATGTTATATCTGTAGTAGCTATGACCATAATCTGTTTGATAAAGTGATGTAAAATTTCTTCATCTGATGAACTTGATTGAGGAAAAGATATGGAGATGATTTTGAACCATATTAATGCTGCATTTTCAAATTCTTTGAATCCTAATTGTTCTAATTCATTGCGAAATTTATGACCAAAATCATTCAGTGTTTTAAGATCATTCCTATATTGGTATAATTCACGTAATTTTAGCATTGTTTCCCCTGAGTTATTAGAATTATCTGAGTTACTATAAAGAACACCAATTTTATTCGCTGAATATTCTAAAAGATTATAACAAGCCGCCACAAACCCACAGGCAATAACGACTTCTGCGGCAGTTGTTTTTTTGGAGTCTCCTGATTCAGTGGCAAAGGTGATAAATGATTCTGTTGTGCTATCTGTTTTCCAGATACAAGTTGATTCATCTTTTAAAATATCATCAATTAAAGATTTAGATGGACCACTTTTTTCTTTACTTTCTACATTGCAATGGGTGTACCATTTTAGCCAAAGAGTTGTCGGCAAAGCAGTTGCAAGTTTGGTAAGGCAGATGATACTTTTGAGGTTATTATCTTCATTCTTAAAGGTTTCTATCTGATAATCTGAAGCAGAATTCTGACTACTCATCAATGCCAAAACTAAAGTATTGATTTTACGCATTTCTCGTAAGATTGCTTCTGAATCTGATTCTGAATTATCCGCCAAACTTTCTTGAGAAAGTTCTGTTAATTTCGGGACAAGTTCGCTTAATGCCGTATCGGGATCATTTCTGTTATAAAGATCAAAGATCAAATTACGGAGGAGGTTTATTTTCTTATTTTCTTGGTCATAATTTTTGTTTTCTTGTTCATATTTATACTGTAAAAACTGATAAGTTAAGTTGCGATTTCTTTTTAAAAATGCTCCAAATGTAGGAGATAGTTCTTTTATTCGATTAGGAATTAACTTTGCTAATTTATTTTTATCAAGCGATCGCCAAGATTGAGATGTTGAAGCGTTAACTTCTTTTATGCCTACTTTAGATACCAACCAATTCACCAATTTAGAATAAAGATTGAACTTTTGAAAGATAGAATCAAGTAATGTGACAAGTAAATTTACAACATGAGGAAGTTGTTCAAACAAAGTATTAGGATCATTTTCTTTGTTTAGTTGATCGGGATCTAATAAAGCACTTGACGGTTCAAGATTATCTGCATCTGTAGCAATTACTAGTTTTATAGGATAACGAAGAGTTATTTTTTGTTCTTGATTAGGATTCTCAAAATTTGGTCTTAAAGATTCAATAGAAGTTAAGGCTAAGTTATCATAAAGACCTGCATCCATTAAAGCAACACTTTTCTGATTTTTGAGTACTTCTTTTAAGCAACCTTCACTATAAAAATTATCGGGAAAAATTATCGGTTCAAAACCAATAGGAAAGCAAGAAGAAGCCGCAATCATGTCTCCTAATTTCAAGTTTTGACAACATTCTATCATTTCTGAATTAGCGGAATTAGGATCAGATACATCAATAAATGTATTGCCAATAACCATTCCTTTTTTTGTTGTCTGCGTCCGCAACATTGCGAATCTGAATAAAGACGCATCTGTCATATTTGTGGCATTAATACTTAAGCAATCGGGAGATGTATCAGTTGTTGTTAGTAACTCCCAAATTTGCTCTGTCATCATTGTATTTTCTGAATTTTCAAGTATTTCTTGCAATTGCTCTTGATAACAATTCGCCGCTTTTTTGATCATTTTTTCCTCTTCACCCAAGTTAGATAAAATAGCATTTGCAACTATGTCGCTTTCTAAAAATTTTTTCAAGGGATGATAGAATTTATCCATAAAGTTTGACATCTCAAATGAATCATTTTTATGTTCAGAATAGAAATGGGCTTTAGCTACCAGAAAAAAAGCGGCTGTAATTGAACCACCAGAGGCAGATGAAATGGCTTGAACTTTTTCCATTAAACCAATCCGTTTCAATAAAACCATTGTTCCTAAAGAGAATCCTGCTGCTCGAAATCCGCCACCAGAAAATGTTAAGCCAATTGTGCGATGTTGAATATTCATAGTGTAAAAACTCCATTTTTAGAAAAATTACGGTAAGTATTTCGTGAAAATTGTTAATAAATTTGGCTATTTATCCTGTTAGCCCTTACGGTATTTTGTTGGCATCAATCCAAATTTCAAATTGTTTTTTAGGGAGATTAGGATAATTTTCTGATAGATCACGGATGACAAAACATCCTTCTGGTTTTTCAGGACAATATTTTTGGTTAAGAGTTGCTTGTAGCTGATTAGCTAACTCTTCTTCGTCCGTATGGAAAAACCGAACATCTCCATATTTGCCAGAAGGAGAATTATATTCTGCTATAAATTCTATCCCTGGAGCATTCCATTCCTGTGATAATGTTTCTCTGAACTTATCAATATCTTCTCTCTTACTTTGATTGTTATATTGAATAAAAACTAAACCTTTTTTTTCATCTTTAGCTTGTTCTGTTGTTTTTAACAAAGCACTCACAAAAGCATTGTTTTTTTCCATAGTAGATTTATCTATTGATTTTTCACTTGTATCTAGATTAGGATCAGTTTTACTTTCTGGTGTTTGTGCTATTTTTGATTTCATTTCTTCTAGTTTTTCGGGATCGAGTGCTTCAATAATTTTTAGAGCTTTTTTTGAAATTGGGATATTTTTTTCTTGAGAAACTTGAGAAATATTAGTTTCGAGAATTGTCTCCGATATATCTATTAACATATCTCGATGTTTAGGCGGTTTTTCCTCAAGAATATATAAAGAATACAGAATACTTAGGGCAATTTCTCGGTTTTCTGCATCGGCGGCTAAGTGATCGATAGTAGTTTCAAAAAATTTAGCATCCTCTAGTTTTTGATTAACCTTATTAAGATTAATATTGATTAAAACATTTAAAAGTGCAATAATAGAAAGTATTACTACCTCAGCAATACGAAACTCATTCAAAACAGTTTCTGATCGATTTTTGTTAATCTCAAAAATGTCTTTATCTCCAGAGGAAGGGTTTGTATTCATGGTTTTAACCTCTACTTTTTTATCAACGTTGGCGATCGCCGCAAAAGTTTCTTGAATTACGCAGGTTACAATTCAGCAATAACCTTTAATGCGATCGCATCTGTAAAATTTCCAATAATTTTCCTTTTTCGTGAATATTAGGACTTACTAAAATAAAGTCGTTTTTTGCCACTGTTTCGCATATTCTTCGATTAGCCCAGCACGATCAAGACCATTAATTATTTTACGGGCATGGTGAAAATCAACGTGGCTTCCCGAAATATAGTCGCTAAGCTTTTTGCCAGTGAAAGTTCCATTTTTCATGCCGTGGACAATGATGAACAGAGAAATATCTGGTTCCATGACCTGGTCTGGGTGTTTGACAAAGTCCTGATTGAGGAGGTTGCTATATTTCTGATAGTTATATTTCCACGTAAGTTGAACATACCCACGCCCATAATAAGGAGCATAGCGTCGATTCTTTCCGCCATACTCTGCTATGGGTCGGTAAGTACCTGCCGTTTCATGTTGAATGGTTGCCATAATGTAGCAAATTTGGTTGCGATCGGTTATGCCTTGATTATGTGCTTCCTTGGCAATTGCCTGAGCAAGTTGCTCTTTACTTCCTCCATTCCACCAGTGGGGTATACTAAAGCGACCAACATTGCCGATGTCCTTCGTTTCCATTAGAGCTTCTGCAAAAGAAGGTCCAAATAATCCTGTCTCGATGTTGTTCAGATGAACCGCTTTACAAAATTGCTCGATACCTTCTTCCGTTTTGGGACCCCAGAAACCGTCTGGATCGTTTGATCCGTAAGTATAGAGATTTAGATCGTGCAAACGAGTTTGTATCTGTTGCAGAAGATCGACATCTTTTTTGAGATCGTCTAGGGAAATAATCAATTTCTCATCGTAGATTTCTTTTAGAGTAGTCACGGTATTTATCTCCTAAATTAAATTAGCTAATGTTTATCTATAAACGGACGTAGTGGCATGAAGTAATTAGGCGACCGGGTTTACGCATTGCAACTTCTGTTCCATTAGCACTACCGTCATAATTTGAATTGCCTTCGACCGTAGAAAAATGGTTATTGGTGACGGGACCGTTGACAAAACCTGTATGATAGTGACCTTGTGGAGTGCCGATGCACAGAAAGATATCTCCGATCTCCGGTTTGGACACAAGACGACCATGTTCTTTTGCCCAGTTATAGAGGGTGGGACAGAAGGCAGTTTTCGTTAGGGGGTTGGGTTTGCCTAATTTCTTGGCTGCTTCATCTACGCAGTAGTAAACAAAAGCCATACACCAAGGGTTCGGGGAAGGGACTCCAGCACGTTTGAGGTACTCATCTACTTCTGGACCTTTGTTGCTCCCTAATGGTCTTTCTTTGACACCAACTCGCCGTTGTGCCTCCATAAGAGATGCTACCCCTAAATCTTGAGAAGGTTGAGTAGCAAAGAGTGCAGCCCATGTTATGGGTCCGACTTCTCCGTCAACTTCGAGCCCGAATGCCTTCTGAAAGGCTGAGACACAAGATTCAGTGGTAGGTCCAAAAACTCCAGTTTGTTGAACTCCTAACCGTTCTTGAATTTCTTTAACGGCTTCGCCTGTACTGCCACGTTTAATAATTGTTTCGGGGTAATCCATGGTATTGACTTTCCTTAAATAAATTAAAACAATCTATTGAGTTTTCTTTGCAAATACTCAATCTATTTTTTCGTCTCCACTATAACTAACATCTACGTAAAAATACTTAAATAATTTATTTTTCTTAATAGTTTTTCATTAAACTATACGTGTTTTTACTTATTTGAGAGATAAAGATCTGCTTCTCTTTTTCCCCATCTCTTTTACCGTAAATATATAAGGAATCTAGGCTTATCATGGCAATGATATGTAATAATGCAGAAATATTGCTATCAGAGAATTGTTTAGTTAATGACAGATAATTATAAACATCTTAAAAATGAAGCCCATGTTGTTCATATTATTGATCAGGATGTTCATAGATTTTATGTTGATGAATCTATGTTTAAATTAGGTCATTTAATAGAAGGAATTAAGTGTAAACTAATCGATCTTTCTCGCAAGGATTTACACACTGAAAATGAAAAAATAAATCGAAAAAAATGGCTACATGACGGGGTAGAAGTAGAAGTATTAAAAGTTGGTGCTTTAGATTGGCAAAAAGGTAAATTAAAATTAAAAGTTACCGTTGAATTTTGCCCCGATGAACCAGAATTAAATTTAGATGAATTTAGAGAAAATTAAGAATAAAAATGAGTAAAACTCCTCGTATTCCCATTCCCTTAGAAGTAAGAAAATATATCTATAATCGAGACAATTATCAATGTCAGAGCTGTAGAAAAACTATTCAAGAAACAACTTTAAATATTGATCATATTATTCCTTTAGCAAAAGGTGGAAGTAATGATATGAGTAATTTACAAACTCTTTGTGTTAAATGTAATCAGGCAAAAAAAGCTAATCTTGATAGTCGTTTTCGTCGTCATTTTAGTAATTAAGATTTGTTGAATGTCTTTATTCCGCTAGTTAATAGGTAATAATTTTTAAATAAAAAACTGGATTTTCAATTTCTTGTTTTGTTAATGTAATATTTCTAAATTTTTGTGTTCGTTTGTCCTAAATTTATTATTTTTGCACTGATTTTAACATCATAATAACAGAACATGGTTTTGAATCTTGCAGTTGAAATACATTACCATTATCTTCAAAATAATTCCATCGCCAAGGTGCTTTTTTTGCTGATGACATCCATAGTAATTTTTTTGCTCTAGTCATTGCTACGTATAATAAACGATATTCTTCTCCCTGTTTTAGTTGATGACTTTCATGGGATGCTAAAGAAATACTCGTCAAAGGCGAATTTTTATGACCAGAATTTTTTTGATGAGTAAGCGATCGCAAAATGGTTCTGGTAATATCTGGTAAATTATAGTTACCTAAGAATTTAGCACTTTTTGGTACGTATGGATCAGCACTGCCCGGAATAACATTTTCATGTAAGAATGGTAAAAATACATAATCCCATTGTAAACCCTTAGCTTTGTGCATAGTCATAATAGTAACTTGTCCTTTTTCTGTATAAATGTTTTGATTATCTGTTTCTACCCCTTCAAATTTTTCTGAATTAATAATTTCTTGTAAAGTTGAAATCATGGTTTTTAATGAGCTATTACCAATAATTTGTTTATGAATTTTATCACTTAATTTTTGAGCAGTAGCTAATTCTGATGCTTGATATTCTAATAGTGAAGAAATGAAGGGAATTAATCGATAATGGGGTAATTCTAAGCGAGATTTTAGTAATTTTAAACAATAGTTTCTTGCTTTTTTTGTCTGTTTAGACTGTGGTGGTTCAATAGCACTAGGATATAAAAATTTTTCAGGATAAATACTTAAAGCATTTAAGTCTTGAGCTTCAATTAATATTTTATTTTGGAGAGTTTCTAAGGCATTTTTGAGGTATTCACGAGAATGAGGACAATCTATAAACTGTAGAATAGATAATATTTGTCGAGGAATATGAGCATAATTATTAATATCATTGATGAGTTGTATTTTAATATTATAATTATTTTTTAAAAATT
Source organism: Geminocystis sp. NIES-3708 (assembly GCF_001548095.1). Classification (NCBI taxonomy): domain Bacteria; kingdom Bacillati; phylum Cyanobacteriota; class Cyanophyceae; order Chroococcales; family Geminocystaceae; genus Geminocystis; species Geminocystis sp. NIES-3708. The sequence goes on from NZ_AP014815.1 coordinate 3,158,836, forward strand.
CTAAGTGTTTATATAAAAAAGAACCTTGACGATTTTCTCTTACTAAAATTGCTAAATTATAAGTCTCTTTTGCTTTTTGATTATTAAATAATTGAATGATTCTTTTACTGATTAATTCAACGGTTTGATATATATTTTCTGGCTCATAGATTTCAACTCCTTTGCCTTCGGCTTGTGGATTAGCATCAAGTTGTTTATCTTCTCTATCAACTATGTTTATTTCTTGTTCTCGAAAAGGTAAAATAGAATCTAATTTATTGAAAGATTTATCTTCAAATTTTTCCCTAATTTGTTGATTAATCCACTTTAAAGTCGTGTTTGCTGTGTCTATAATGATTTTACTACTTCTCCCTGCCTGATTCATAGCAAAAAATTGCCCTATTTCTTGACATTGATCGCAAAAAAGTTTAAAGTAAAGGGGATCAGAAGCTGTAAATGTTGAGTTAATGGCTTGATTAGGATCGCCCACTCGAATAAAATTTACCTCGCTATTATCAGAATCAGTAGCCAAAATTTCCAGTAGTTTTCCTTGTAATGGGCTAGAATCTTGAGCTTCGTCTTCAAATACTCCAAAAATTTCTTCTTGCCATATTTTTCTCGCATTATCGTTTTCTAAAACTCTTAATGCTCCCAAAATTAAGTCATCATAATCAATTAAATTTTCTTTTTGCATCAATTCCTGATATTCGTGATATAGTCCTCGTGCGATCGCCATTAAAGGATAAGGATTAGTAGGATCATCTTGTAATGTATCGAGATCATATTCTGTTAAACCTGAACTTTTAATTTGACGAATAACATTATGGGCAAAATTAGGCAAAACTTCCGTTAATAATACGGAATCTCTTCTTAATCTTTCACTTTCTTCTGTTTCAGTATTTTTACCTTTCAATAGTAGATGATAATATTCTTCGTGATTTTTTGCCCATTCTGTAACCGTTGTGCGAATGATGCGATGGCTAGGAGTTGCATCAATTAATGTACTAATTTCGAGATGAAGTTGAGACAATAAAGGATGACGATTGGCAATATTAACCGCTAATCCATGAATTGTTTGTACAGTAAAACCAATGGGAGGTAAATTTAATTCTTCTAATATTTTTTTTATACTATTTTTAATACTAGCGGTGGCAGATCTCGTATAAGTAACAATAAGTAATTGTCGATTATTATTAAGATTATTTTTATTAATAGTAATAGCAGCAGCCACCGCTAAACTATGAGATTTTCCTGCCCCTGGTACTGCTGAAACTGCCATTTTACCGCCTTCCCATTTTGCCAATTCTTGTTGTCCAGTTCTTAAATTATTAATTAATTTTTCCATTTTAATTTCTGATAATTTTTAAGTTAATTATGATGCTTAAATATCTATATTAATAATGATAATTTACTCTGCTAAATATTCCTTAAAATTATCAACATTAAATGTTAAAATGTGGGTGGTTTTCTTAATTTTTATTATTTTGTACTAATTACATTCTAACATCATGGAATCATTCACCCTTAGTTTTATGAGCAAAGAAACCTTATTTGCCGTTTCTCTGTTTCCCTATCTCGGATTCTTATGGTTTTTAGGGCGATCTCAAAAAGTGCCTAAAATGGCTTTAATGGGTTTTTATTTATTATTATTATTCGTTGCAATTACAATACCTGCGGGGATTTATGCAGAAACTCACTATCAAACTTCATTAGCGAATGTAGATTGGTTACATGGAGGTGCAGAATTTTTCTTAACTTTATCTAATATTTTTGTAGTGTTGGGGTTTCGTAGAGTTGTTATTGAAAAAGAAAAAGAAAAAAAAGAGGGGGTTACTGAATCTAACATCTGAAGTAGAAAGATATAGTATTTCTATCTGAGCTATAAGATTTCGCTGAGGATAGAGACTATAAAGTGAAGGTGTAGGGTGTCGTTTCTATAAAAAAAATGCAATTCTTTCCTGTTATTGAAAGGTTAAAAGAATCACATTTTTTACAAATAAAATAGATGAAAAATCAAGCCTTTTGTTTCCGTTTTTTCTTCATCAAAGTTCCCATAATACCAGCACTTACAGTGCCTAAAATCGTTAAAGGTTCAGGGACATCAGTCGGATCAGGTATATCTGAACCTAAAGTAATGTTATCGAAAGCTATTTGATTGACAGTACCACCAAAATCAACAGATTTAGCAGTTCCATTAAAAGCTACACCAAGAGGAAGCAATGGACTAAATTGTCCTGTAGGATCTGGAGCTCCATCAAAAGGAGTCAGTGGTAAGTTTAAAGTCGCAAGTAAATTGCCTGTTCCATTTAAATCGTCATAAACATTAATAAATCCAGGGTTATTAATTGCCGAATAATAGAAGGAAAAACCCGTAGTAAAACCGTTAGCGACGTTCATAATGGCAGCAGGACCGTCTAGGAAAAACAGGACAGTATCAGGACTAGGTTCACCCCCGAAATTTCCACTACCTCCAGCATCCCCATCTATAATAGCTAAAGAATTTGATGAAAAAGTAATATCATAATCTGGACCAGGACCACTACCGTTACCGCCGAAACCACCATCATAGAAATTATTAACAGATTCTAAATCCTGTAATCCCTCAAAGGTTAATACAATTGCTTGAGCTGTTCCTGTTGTTGCCATAGTAAAGATTGTTGCACCGGTAATAAAAAAAACTGATTGACTAAGTATTTTTACTAGATTCATTGTGATTTTCTCTCAATAAAATATTATTCACTTAAGTATATATCAGTTTTTTTAATATTGACAACTTATTTTGATGATATCTAAGTAAATATATTTGCGTATATTTACTATTTATTTTCTTTGCAAGACCTAAATACTTAAGTGTATTCTTGGAATCGAGACAATTATTCTAGTCTTCGTCATCATGTCGATATTAGAACTTTTGTTTTAATTCTTCTTTTTAAACTTTGGCACAATAGCAAAAATGGACTTATGCCAATGGTTATAACGATCAAAAGCGATCGCAAAAAGTGCCTCAAATGGCTTTAATAGGTTTTTATTTATTATTATTCTTCGTTGCAATTACAATACCTGCGGGGATTTATGCAAAAACTCACTATCAAACTTCATTAGCGAATGTAGATTGGTTACATGGAGGTGCAGAATTTTTCTTAACTTTATCTAATATTTTTGTAGTGTTGGGATTTCGTAGAGTATTTATCGAAAAAGAAAATCAAAAAAAAGTTGACAATTAGTTTATTCAAAACTTTTTTACAAAAGCTATAGCAATCCCACTGTAAAAGTTATGAAATATTTAGAGGTTTAGCTACCAGTGGTCAGCCTTGAAGTATAGTAAAATTTACAGATTTATTTTTTAATTTTTAATTATTGACAGATAACTTAGGATTGCTATATTTACAAAAATTTTTCCCGTCCTCCTTAAACATTTGACAATTAAGCATTTATAATTGAGCTTACCAGGAGAATAGAGGCAAACTAGTGAAAAGCTCATAAGATTGATTATCAATGATAATCGACATACCTAACCAAATTAAGACAAAGGGAAAAAAGCGTTTAAGATAACGGGAGATAATAATTGCAAGATGGGGTTGACGGGTAAGGTTGTAAGAAAGAAAACACCATATTCCGATAATAGTATAAAGTACTGCTAAAATGATTCCTAAGCTGGGAAGACTGGCACTAGCAAATAAAGGGATATAGATGGCAATATTGTTACCACCATTAGCAACAGTGACGGCAGAAACCTTATAAGTTTGAGGATCTCGAATAGTTGCAATTAAACTTCTTTTAGGTGTCGGACGAGTATAATTGTAAAAATTAGTATTAACATCTTGGATTTCGTCTTCTTGTCTATTTAAAAGATTAGCGATACCAATACTTATCGGTAAAAAGCCCAATAATCCAATCCAGAGATGAGAAATAACTAAACCACCTAAAAATCCAACTAAACTGATTAAAACTAACAAAGTAAACCCCAAATATTCGCCAATTACAATATGTCTAGGGCGAAAAGTACGATTAATTTTTCCAAAAAATATAGTTAAATAAATGTTGTCATCAAAAGTTGTAGCAAAGGCGACGGCAACGCTAGTTATTAAAGTACTAATAAGCCAAGTATTCATATATATCTTTCGAGTTTATTGATTAAATAACAATAAGAATTAGATCTTTTTGAGAACTTAACTAAACTGTATGCAAGATGAATGATAAGAGCAAATATTGTTTCTTCTTGAATTAATAAATAAAATTGATAATAAAAAACTGCACAAAATCTCCTTACAATCTTTACTGAAGTTATAACTATGAGGATTAGTTATGAATCAAGTTTTCATTGCTATTATTACGGGGATTACTGCCTTTATTGCTACAAACATTGATGATTTAGTTATTTTATTGATTTTATTTGCTCAAGTTAAAGAAGAAAAAATCACAAAAATTCATGTAATAAGTGGTTCTTATTGGGGATTTATTGTTATTATTTTATTAAGTTTAATAGGTTTTTTTGGAGGTTTAATTATCTCTCCATCATGGATTGGATTATTAGGAATTTTACCTATTATTATTGGTATTAAACAACTTATTCAGCCTGATAATGAAACAGAAGAAGTACAATTAGTAACAAGTGAGTATGTTAATTTAAGTAATCGTCATCCTTTTCTAAGCTTTGTCTCTCAAATCCTTCATCCTCAAACCTATAAAGTAGCAGTAATTACTTTTGCAAATGGAGGAGATAATATCGGTGTTTATGTACCCTTATTTGCCACTAATAATCTGATGAATTTAATGATTATTTTATTAGTGTTTTTTGTTCTTAAAGCAATATCCTGTTATTTAGCTTATCGATTAATTAAAAATCCTAAAATTGCTGATATTATTACTAAATATGGTAACAATATTGTTCCTTATATTTTGATTGGATTAGGTTTTTTTATTTTTTGGAAAAATGGAACTTTTAGCTTACTTTATAAAGGATAATATACAATAAAAGTTAAAGCTATTACTAAGATATTAGATACTAAAATATTTTGTCACAGGATGATGATTGACAATTATATTCATATTAATTTAATAATATTTTTACCTTCATAATATTTGATATTCTTCTATTCTATCAATTAAAATAAATTATTAATTTCTATTTGATGATCAATCTTATTTTGTTCATACTAATTTATAATTTTAGCATCAAGAAAAAGATTCAAAGATTGTTTTTTTTAGGAGCAAATTAAGGATTTTTAATTCTGCCAGAAAGATTACTCATTCCTAATGAGATAAATCTATCTTTTTGTTTTGTACTAAAATATGAAAAACTACTTAAACTCTACACTTGATTGTCTATGTTTTTAGAGTCAACGTCACTACTTTTAACAACCGCTTGTCAACAACCAACTCCTTATCAATGGATGGCTATAGTAGCACTAATTACAGGTTCAGGTGTTTTAATTGTTGTGAGTGCGACATCCTTAGTTGCTTTAGCTAGTACTTTTGCAACTATTGCTGTACCTATGATTATCGCAGGGGCTACTATATCTGAAGTTATAACAGTTATTACAACAGGAGATTTTTTTGCTCTTGCTGGAGGTATAGAAGCTTTGACAGGGGTAATAGTATCGATTATGGGAATATTGAATTGTCAATAAATTTCCTTTATAGTTATATTTGAAGTGTTCGGATCCAGAACCACTATGTATTTGTTGATTTTTACCGTAGTTGATTCAATAATAGCACCAATATCGCCAAACAAAAGATTTTCTACTACAGCACAACCCCAGTCGATTTTTTTATTAACATTAATACTTGAAGTAGTTTTATTATAGGTGTTTAAGCTGTAAGAAGCATGAATTAATACAGCTAAATAGTGCGATTACGACGTATCACTTTGCGATCGCATCTTCTATAAAGCGAGTAATAAAAAATAAAAATATATATACACCAATTTGCCCATTATCTATGCTCATGAGTTAATTTTATTATGTAGAACTTAAGTATGATTCTATCCAAGAGATAGTAGCAGAAGATGATAAAGGTTTTGCGAAAAGATAACCTTGACCATATTCACAATATAAGTCTTTAAGTAATGTTATTTGTGGTAAGTTTTCTATACCTTCGGCAACGACATCTAATTGTAAGTTTTTTGCCAGTAATATAATAGTACGTACAATTTCTAAACCACTTTGATCTGTATCAATTCTATTTACAAAAGAACGATCAATCTTGAGAGTATTAAAAGGAAAATGATATAAATAACTTAGAGAAGAATAACCTGTTCCAAAATCATCTAGTGCAAAAGTAATACCTAATTCTTTTAACCTAGAGAAAATAATTGTTATGGCTTCTGGATTTTCAACTAAAATCCCCTCAGTCATTTCCAGTTTTAAGCAATTAGCTTTTAAACCTGATTCGTGTAATGTTTGAAGAATTTCTTGATCAAGATGAGGTTTAAGAAATTGTTTTCCCGATAAATTAACACTCACTGTCCAATTTTCAGCATCAGGATATATTTTCTGCCAAGCTTTTAATTGATTACAGGCTTTTTGTAACACAAAGTGATCAATTTCGAGAATTAAGTCTGTTTGTTCTGCAATGTTAATAAAATGAGCGGCGGATAATAATCCTTTTTGGGGATGTCGCCAACACACTAAAGCCTCAAAACCTGCTATTTTTTTGTCACTTAGAGAAATAATTGGTTGATAAGAAACATCGAACTCATTGTCTTCTAAAGCTCTTCTGAGTTCATTTTCTAAGATTAAAAGATTGATAACTTCTTGACGCATGGAATTATCAAATACTGCATAATGTCCTTGACCTTGTTCTTTGGCTCGATACATAGCTATATCAGCATATTGAATTATATCTTCGATGGTTTCATAATCAATAGAACTAAATACAATGCCAATACTAGCATTTGTAAATATTTTATTATCTTTGATTTGACAAGATATACTTAATTCTTTTTGAACTCGTTGTGCAAATTTACAAACTTCGTGAATATTAGCAACATTTTCTAGTAAGATAGCAAATTCATCTCCACCTAAACGAGCGATAGTATCCATCGGCCGTGCTAATTTTAATAGTCGATTACCTACAATAATTAAAATTTCATCTCCTGCCCAATGTCCTAAACTATCATTAATGATTTTAAAACGATCTAAATCTAAAAATAAAACTGCAAATAAATATTCATGATTACGTTTAGTTCGTTCAATGGCATCTGTCAATCTTTCTAAAAACCATGATCGATTTGGTAAATTGGTTAAAGAATCGTAAAAGGCTTGATGACGTAATTGTTGTTGAGCTAATTTTTGTTCTGTATTATCCCGAAAAACTAATACTGTGCCTGTTAATTCTTTTAGTGAATTTTTAACAAAACGAATTCCCCTTGTGTTGGCGATGGGTGATAAACTATCACTAATAGAAACTAATGCACCAGTTTTAGTAATTAGAGAAGTTAATTCTGGTAGCTTCGTAAATTCACCAGACTTAATAACTTCTATTAAAAAATTATTAAGACTATCTTGAGTTGTTTCATGAATGAGATTAAATACTGAAGTAATAGGTTGGTTTATTGCTTCTGTTAATGACCAACCTGTTATTTTCTCGGCGGAAGGATTTAAAAAAGTAACATTTCCGTTCATATCAGTAACAATTACTCCATCACCAATACTATTAAGAATTATGGATAACCATTGAGCGTTTTCTTTGATTTTTAGGTCAAATTTATGTTTATAAAGGGAAATTTCAATAAGAATACGTAATTCTTGCTCATTAAAAGGTTTAATAATATAACCAAAAGGTTGGGTAATCTTAGCACGACTTAAAGTCTCTTCATCACCATGAGCGGTTAAATAAATAATAGGAATATCAAACTGCTCTGTAATTTTTTCTGCTGTTTCAATACCGTCCATGTCACCGATGAGTCGAATATCCATTAAAATCAAATCTGGATGAATTTCTGCGACTTTTTTAATAGCTAATTCACCTGAATCAACAAAAAGAGGAACATAGTATCCCATCTCTTGTAAAAGAGCTTGTAAATCTTGGGCTACAATACTTTCATCCTCAACAATTAAGATTTTAGTGGGTATTTTGGTGATCATTAATTTAACCAATTTAGATTTTATTTATATTGCCCATTGCCTATTACCTATTATTTAGTATTCACGACTTTAATACGAGTAAAAACTAAAGTTATTTTAGTTCCTTGATCATATTCTATGGTAATATTTCCTCTTAACTGATTGGTCAAATTTTTAACTAATCTTAATCCTAAAGTTGGTATTTCTTCCCAATCGAAACCTGCTGGTAAACCTTGACCATTATCAGCAATTATTAATACTAAATTTTGATCATTATCAGACTCTGCTTTGATGGATAAAATGCCTTTTTTATTTTTATTAAAAGCGTATTTAAGAGCATTTGAAACTAATTCATTAATAATTAAACCACAAGGTACTGCGGTATCAATATCTAAAAACAAATTTTTTTGTATATCTATAATAATATTAACATCTAAATTATTCATTTTATAAGACATAGATAAAATATTAATTAATTCCTTAATATATTGAGATAAATCTATTTTAGAAAAATCATCAGAGCGGTAAAGATGCTCATGAATTAGAGCCATGGACTGAACTCTGTTTTTACTTTCTTTAAATTTTTCAGCAATTAAGGGATCTTTGATAGAACGGGATTGAAGATTGAGTAAACTATAAATTACTTGTAAATTATTTTTAACACGATGATGAATTTCTTTTAATAAAATTTCTTTTTCTTCTAATAAAATATTAGTTTTAAGAATAAGATTTGTTTGTTTTTCTTCTTTCTCTTTATAAAAAGATATATCTGTAACGATAATGCTATTAATTAAAAGTTGATCTATCTGAAGTTTTTTAATAGACAATTTAACAGGTATTTCAGTTTTTTCTGTTGGGGTTATAAGAGATAATTCTTGAGTTACAGTTTCCTCTTTCTTAATATTCTCTAAAAGTAAGATAAAAGTTTCTCTTTCCTTCGGAGAAATAAAAGTTTGTAAATTAGAGCCGATGAGATTTTTTAAAGGATAATTTAATAATTGTGAAAATTGTTGATTACAATATAAAATAAAGCCTTCAGAAGAGATAGTAACTGCACCTTCTCCCATTTGTTCGACTAAATTTTGATAAACATGATCAGCGCCTCGAAGGGTAAAAACTTGACTTCCTACATTTGTGCTAACAACCAACGCATCCACTTCTCCTGAGTGAATTGCCTCTAAAGTTTGTTCTGCTGTGTGAAGACGTGCCTTTATTTCCTCTAATTGCAGACGAAGTGCGGCTATTTCTTCCGATGGATTTTCAAACAAATTCCGTAAACTCGTCATTGTTTCTTCCTCCTGTAGTCTTTTTCGGTATAATATCAAGACCGACCAACACTTTCTCTGTATTAGATAAATTACCAATAAGTCTTTGTATAGGTGGAGGTAATTCTTTTATTAAGGTAGGCACAGCTACAATATTTTGAGAAGAAGTTAATTCCATATCTTGATAAATATCTATTACTTCTAACTCGTAACGTCCTTTAAGATGTTCTTCACAAATTTGCTTGAGATTTTGCAAAGCCTTAACCGATTGATATGTCGTACCCGCAATGTATAGTCTTAATACATAATGCTGTTCTGAAGATTGACTCAAGGCTTCTTCAAAAACTTCTCTGATGGTAGGATCAAATTCTTCTGGGTTTATCATTTTTTAGTCCTCATATTTATTTCAATATCCTTAATCTGAAATTAATTATGTTAATAATTTCCTTTGCCCATTGCCCCTTGCCCTTTGCCCATTGCCCTTCATTATTTGCCTTATCCTTCATCCCTAAGAGAAATAACATCGAGTCCAACTAATACTTTTTCGGTGTTTGATAAATCACCAATAATTTTTTTAATAGGTTCAGGTAATTTTCTGATCAAAGTAGGTAAAGCCAGGATTTGATCCTGTTGTGCTAAATGAGGATTTTTGATTAGATCGACAATTTCAATACTATATTGACCATGAAGATACTCCTCGCAAAGATTTTTTAAATTAGAAAAAGCCATCAAAGATTTCGGAGTTTGTCCTGCTACATATAACCGCAATTGCCACTTTGGTAAATTCTTTGTTTTCAGTGATTCTGATGAATTATCTATCATAATTTTAAATCTCCTTTTAACTAATGTTATGTTACGCAAAAATAGAATTAATTTTTGATTGGAGGTGTCAGGTTTCAGGTGTCGGGTTTCAGGTTTAAAAATAAAAAAAATTCACTATTTTTTCTTTTGACTTAGTTTTTCTATTAAACTATGTAACATTCTGCCAATTTCTTCACATTTGTTTAATAGGATTTTTAATTCTTCCTGTTTAATATATTCTAATCGTTCAACAATCAATAAATGAGTTTCTAGTTCTTTGAGTGAACCATTAGCAATTGAAAGATGACGAATATAATCACCTAAATAATTTCTTCCTTTTCCTTCTGCAATATTTGCTGGAATTGAAACAGCCGCTCTTTGTATTTGACTACTTAACCCATAAATTTCAGTTTTGGGAAATTGAGAAGTTAATTGATAACATCTCACTACCAAATCCATTGATTTTTGCCAAACCGTTAAATCTCGATAACTTTTTACTTCAATCATTTTCATTAAACCTAAAACCTAATGCCTGATACCTGACACCTATTAAAACTTAACATATAAATAAGTGCGCAACCTCAGCTATTTAATATGACGTAAACTACTCATCACCGAGCGATTTTCTAAAAACATTTTTTGATGTTCTTCTTCTTGTTGCATCATTAAAGCTAATTCTTCATCATGATTATTTAACTGTATTTGTAAATCCTGAATTTGAGCTTGTAAAAGTATTTTTTGCCGTGCAAATTCTCGTTTTTGACGTTCAAGATTTTCTCGACGTTTTATTTGCTCAGATTGTTCTTGTAATTGTTGATTAATACGTTCTGTCCCCGTTAATACTTTACCTTCACCTAAATAAACATCTACTAAATTGATTCCCTTATCTGTAATAATAAATTCTCGCATCTGATTAGAATGACTCATGCCACGAGATTTAAGCACATAAAGAAGACGATTGCGTTCACCATTAACTTTCACGGTTTGTAATTCCAACCAAGTATCCATCAAAGATGAAACCCCTATGTCTGTTTTCTCCCCTTCTATATCTCCCTCAGTTAAATTTGTTAATAAACCAGTAATTTGGTTCGATTTTAAATAGTCAATTAAGCGCATAAAGAAACTTTTAGTTTGCATCAGGCTTCCACTTAAAATGAGATTACTCATAGGATCGATAATGATGGCACTAGGCTTAAATTGTTGAACCTGATGATGAATCTTCAATAAACGCATTTCTAAACTATAAGTTGTAGGACGTACTGAATCAATTTTCAATAAACCTTCCTCCACATACTCATTCAAATCGACACCGATAGAAATTAAATTCCGTAGAATTTGTTTAGGTGACTCTTCTGTAGCTAAATATAAACATCGTTCTCCTTTCTTACAAGTTGCCTGAGCAAAATAAGCGGCAAGAGTACTTTTTCCTGTTCCTGCTTTTCCCGTAACAAGAATACTACTACCACGATAATAACCTTGTCCGCCAAACATTTCATCTAATGCAGTAATACCGGTAGAAATACGTTCAGCAGAAACCTCATGATCTAAAGTTAAAGAAGTAATGGGTAAAACAGAAATGCCACTTTCTTCAATTAAAAAAGGATACTGATTTGCACTGTGACTTGAGCCTCGATATTTGATTATTTGTAAAGTTCGATTAGCTATATCCCCTTCCATTTTATGCCCTAATCTGATCACACAATCAGAAACATATTCTTCTAAACCTTGACGAGTTAAACTATTATCTCCTTGCTCTGCCGTAATTATAGTCGTGACACCTTGATTTTTTAACCAACGAAATAAACGACGTAATTCTGCACGAATAATATTAGCATGACTTAAACCTGCGAATAATACTTCCGTTGTATCTAAAACTACTCGTTTAGCCCCAATTTTTTGAATAGCATAACCTAAGCGAATAAATAAACCCTCAAGATCATATTCTCCAGCTTCTTCAATTTCGTTAGCTTCAATGTAAACATGATCAATTAATAACTTTCCTTTCTTGTGTAACCTATCCAAATCCCACCCTAAAGAAGTCACATTTGTGGTTATTTCCGCCGCCGTTTCTTCAAAAGTCATTAACACTCCCGGCTCATCATAAATAATAGCACCATGTACTAAAAATTCAACACCTAAAAGAGTTTTACCACATCCCGCTCCACCACAAATTAAAGTTGGTCTTCCTAAGGGTAATCCACCATTGGTAATTTCATCAAGTCCTCGAATACCTGTTGGGCATTTCGATAATGGTAGATGTTTCTCGTCTTCCATAAAATTACCCTCACAATTTATATTATTGATAACTCTTAATTATAATTATACTCTTGTAAAAGTTTGCCCCATTTCTTCTTATTAATTATTTACTTTCAACTATAAAGTTAATTCTGATTCGCATTCTTTATTGTTATCAATTCAATCAATTTTATTGTTACAGTAAAACGCATTTAACTTGCATCTGTGAAAATTAGTAAAAAATTTTTAAAACTTTTATTCATTGCTCATTACTTATCTTCATCCATCAGTTTAAATGTGTCTGAGCTTATTTTAGTCTCTCACCATACCATTTCCTAAGAATTTGATTAAGATGGAAAAATAGCTAATCTTATTTAACCATTATGCCTTACGAACAATTAAACCTTTCCACTCCTAAGCCTGTGTTATCTTGGGCAAATCATGACTTAGGTTTTGAAGAAACTAACATGGCAAAAAATGTTGCTTCCTTACCTTTTGTCTATAAACACGTTGCCCTTATGCCTGACGTACATTTAGGAAAAGGAGCGTTAGTAGGTTCGGTTATTGCGACAAAAGATGCAATAATCCCCGCAGCTGTCGGGGTTGACGTGGGCTGTGGTATGTATGCATTGCAGACAAGCTTTAATGCTTCCGAATTAGAAGGAAAGTTGAAAAAAATTCGCTTAGACATTGAAGCAAATATCCCTGTTGGTTTTAACGAAAATAAAGACGTAGAAAGAAAAGTAACTAACTGGCAAGGTTGGCAAGGTTTCAAAGATTTACATTCGGGAGTTCAAAGGCTAGAAGGTAAAGCCATAAAACAACTGGGCTCATTGGGCGGTGGAAATCACTTCATTGAATTATGTTTAGATACTGAAGATCAAGTGTGGTTAATGTTACATTCAGGCTCTCGCCATATCGGTAATCAATTAGCGGATTGTCACATCAAAACAGGGAAACAATTAGCGAAATTAGCCAATTTAAGGCTTCCTGATCCTGATTTAGCTTATTTTATTGCTGGTACCCCTGAATTTGATGCTTATTGGCGAGATTTACAATGGGCGCAAGGTTATGCACGTTTTAACCGTGACGTGATGATGAGTCGTTTTAAAGCCATTGTGGAGAAACATTTAAACGGTGGTAAAGCCACTAAACCATTATTAATCGTCAATTGTCACCATAACTACGCTGAAAAAGAAACTCACTTCGGCGAGGATGTCTATGTCACTCGTAAAGGGGCAGTAAGAGCTACGGAAAATGATTATGGTATCATACCCGGTTCAATGGGGGCAAAATCTTTTATTGTTAAAGGTAAAGGTAATCATGATAGTTTTTGCTCCTGTAGTCATGGTGCTGGACGTAAAATGTCTCGGAGTCAAGCTAAGAAGCGTTTTGATGTTCATGATTTAGTCATGCAAACCGAAGGTATTGAGTGTCGGAAAGATTCAGGAATTATTGATGAAATTCCTAGTGCTTATAAATCCATTGAAGAAGTCATGAATCAACAAACGGATTTAGTAGAAGTTGTAGCAACTCTCAAGCAAGTTATTTGTGTGAAAGGATAATTTCTAACCTCAGTTTGACAGAAGAAAAGTCGTGAAAACGAGACAGATGAACGAGTGGACAGGTGGAAAAATTCCTAATATTTGTACACTTTAAAATAATTTTATTGATTTATATAGAATATAATCTCCCTGTCTTCCTGTCTTCCTTTCAACGAGAGTCAATCATCACCTATTTTTATATCGAATTCAGGTAATTTCTAGGGTGATTTTTGAGTAAGCCAAGACGTATCTAAGTTGCATATTATTTTGTTGTTATAGATAAATCAACAAATCTCCCCTGTCTCCTCCTCTTCTAGTCTTCCCAGTCTTACCGCCCTCAGTAAATGTAAATGCGTTTGGGCTTACTAATCCTCGTCACCTTATAATAGGGTAAGGATCAAATTCTTATTTTTATTCAAGTAAATCCATAATAATTATTGTTTAATAATGGTTAAAAATTATCAAGTTACTATTCATAATCGTCAAAATAATACCACAGAAACAATTACTGTACCTGAAAATGAGTATATTTTAAAAACGGCAGAAAATCAGGAAGTTGAGCCACCTTTTTCCTGTCGTAATGGTGCTTGTACAACTTGTGCTGTTAGAGTAATTAGGGGTGATATTTATCAACCAGAGGCAATGGGTTTATCTCCTGATTTACAAAGAAAAGGTTACGCTTTATTGTGTGTGTCTTATCCTCGCTCAGATTTAGTGGTAGAAACTCAAGATGAAGATGAAGTTTATGAGTTACAATTCGGACGTTATTTTGGTAAGGGTAAAGTGCGTTTTGGTTTTCCCATTGAAGATGATTAATTTCTGAAATATGATTTTAAATTGCGTGAATGTCATTTACTCCCACAATTAGTTTATAAAATTATTCACCGTTGAAATATAAGTTATTAATTATTTTTATTTGTTTATATTTAGTAGTTACTGGTTGTCAAAATCAAACTGCTATTAACGGCATTGACGCAAAATTAAGACGAGTTGTTAGTGCCCAAACTATTGAGGTGATTATCAATAACAAATCCTATCAACTTCGATTGTCAGGGTTAGACACTCCTAGTCGTAAACAACAACCTTGGGGAGATGATGGTAAAAAATTTTTAGTTGATTTTCTGACAGCTAATAACACCATACCTCTAAAATCTGCCATGATAATTTTAGAAACTGATGTGAAAGTTAAAGATAAATTCAACAGAATTAGCGGTTATGGATGGTTTAACAATGAATTAATCAATGAAAAAATATTAGCAGAAGGATTTGGAGTAGTTAATTTAACTTATACTGACGGAAAATATGACCAAAAATTATTACAGGCACAAAGTTATGCTCGTATCATGGAAAAAGGGATTTGGAATCCTAAACAACCCCTTAGAAATATAGCAAAGAGCAATTAACAATTAATAATTAATAATTAACAATAGACTTCTCCAGAAAAAAATTAATCGGCTTTTCGTAAAGGCTTTAGTTTCCATAATTTTGTCAATTATTGGAGATGCCTAATCTGTTAATCAACTCGCTATAAATTAATCTTTTTTATCTTAAATTTATGAGTAATATTTCCTCCGAAGAAATCTTGAAATTGCGTGACATCGCTTTTTTGGCGGCTAAAGCTGGAGGTGTCGTTTTACAAAATTATTGGGGAAAACAACTCAACATCAGGGAAAAAGGTAGAGCAGGTGATTTAATTACAGAAGTAGATCAACAAGCGGAAGCAGAAATAATTTCAGTAATCAAGCGTCATTTACCTGATCATGGTATCTTAGCGGAGGAATCAGGTAAAACGGGAACTTCTGATAATCAATATTTATGGGTAATTGATCCCCTTGATGGTACAACTAATTACGCTCATGGTTATCCTCAAGCCGCAGTTTCAGTAGGTTTAATGGTATCAGGAAAACCTTTGGTTGGAGTTGTTTATAATCCTATGCTTAATGAATTGTGGGTTGGTGCGCAAGGTTTAGGGGCGACTTTAAATGATATTCCCATTCAGGTTTCGACTACCAAAAATTTAGCGGATAGTCTTTTAGTAACAGGTTTTGCATACGATCGCAAAGAAGTAGAAGATAATAATTATGCAGAATTTTGTACTTTTACCCATTTAACCCAAGGAGTAAGACGAGGAGGTAGTGCGTCGTTAGATTTATGTCACGTGGCAACAGGGCGACTGGATGGATATTGGGAAAGAGGATTAAAACCTTGGGATTTATTAGCAGGAGTTGTTATTTTAACCGAAGCTGGTGGAAAAATAACCGCCTATGATGGTAGTGAATTTAATTTAGATAGTGGTAGAATTTTGGCTACCAATGGTTATTTACACTCTTCATTAGTTGAAGTTTTAAAATCTATATCCCCGATAAATCTAATTATTAGATGATAACCAAGACTCCGAGTTTAAAACTAATGGGAGTGATACTCAGGTAAGAAGGATTTGAAAATCAGTGCTGTAGAGTAGAATGAGTTTAGGAGTAATGGGTAATTATTTCTAATCAAATACTTGAAAATCTAAGGGGATTTTGACATGACTACCATTACCGATAACCACTTAAAGGAGTTAAAAGATTTAATTAACTCTAAATTTGAGCAAGTTAATGAAAAAATAGACTCTCGTTTTGAGCAAGTAAATAATAAGCTGAATGATATGAGAGTAGAGATAGCCTCAATCAAAGGTAATCAAGAAGGTTTTAGCAAAAGACTAGATAACCTTGAGTTTACTAATGGAGGTATATTCATTAGCATTGTAGGTGGAACATTAATCGCAGTGATTACATTAATCATCAAATTTTTAGCACCCAGCCAAATCTTTTAAATGACAACTTGACATTATTAATTCCTTTACTTTTTGTTTTATGAATATATTTGATACGAGAAATACCGCCGATGGTTCAAAAACTTTTTATTCTCATGAATTTAGCGAGACTTTTCATACTAAATATGGTGCTAAAGCCGAAGCTGAAATTACTTATGTTCAAGGTTGTCATCTTGCTGAAAAAATAAAACAACAAGAGCAAATTAAAATTATTGATATTTGTTATGGTTTGGGATATAACACCGCCGCCGCTATTGATTGTATTTTTAAGATTAATCCTCAATGTCAAGTTGAAATAATCGCTTTAGAATTAGATGAAAACGTACCTCGTCAAGCCTTAGAATATAATCTATTAAATCATTGGCAACCAGAAATTATTGAACTTTTAACTCAATTATTTTATTTTCGACAGGTAGATACACCGCAACTAAAATTGAGTTTATGGATTGATGATGCTCGACAAAGTATGATCAAATTAGTACAACAAAATCTCCAAGTAGATGCTATTTTTCTTGATCCCTTTTCTCCACCTAAGTGTCCTCAATTATGGACAGTGGAATTTTTATCTCTTCTTTCTCAGTGTTTAAACACAGATGGTATCATCGCAACTTATTCATGCTCTGCGGCAATTCGTGCGGCTTTTCAATTGGTAGGCTTAAAAATTGGTTCTAATGTTGGTATTGGTTGGCGATCGCCCGGAACATTAGCCGCTTTTACAGATACATATTTATCACCATTATCAGAAAAAGAATTAGAGCATTTAAAAACCCGTGGTGCAATACCTTTTCGAGATCCAAATTTGGATAATACAGCAGAAATGATTAAAAAACGTAGGGAAGAAGAACAAGCCTTAAGTAATTTAGAATTTACGAGTCAGTGGAAAAAACGTTGGTTTTCTAAAAATAATTTCCGTAAATCAACTGATGACAATAATTTATAAATGTTTGACAATATAAATAGATAAAGTTAGTCTCTTGCACAAAACATTATCTACAATTTTATTGCAGGATAGGAGTTGAGATGAGTAACTACGAGACTATAACAGAATTAAACTTCCAAAGCAGATTTATGTCCGCAGTTTCCACCCCTAGTAAAATTATGGTGGTGGATGATCAACCCCTCAGTCTTTTACACGCAGTAGATTTAATAACTTATCAAGGGTATAATGTCATCGAAAATAGTGATAGTAATAGGGTTTTATCATTAGCTTTTGAGGAACAACCTGATGTAATTCTCATGGATATTTTTATGCCTGAGATTGACGGGTTAGAATTGGCTAAAATGCTCAAATTGCAACCTCAAACTAAATCTATTCCCATTGTGTTAATGTCTGTGGCAGACGATCCTGAACTTTGGCAAAAAGCCTTACAAATTGGTGTTGAAGAAATTATTTTAAAACCCTTAGATCATAATTCTTTATCACCCAAATTAAAAATTTTAGCTCAACAAAAACGTCTTAATGAAGGATTAGATCAAACTCAAAAAGTTTTACTTAGTTTAGCAATGGCAATCGAAGCTCGTTGTATAAATAGTCACCAATCACCTTTGAAATTAGCTAATTTAGCCATGAGTTTTGGTCAATATTTGAACTTATGTGATCAAAATATTGACGATTTAGTATTAGCGGCTTATCTTCATGATATTGGTACAGTTGGTATTCCAGAACATATTCTCGGTAAAACAACTCAACTCACTACTACAGAAAAAAAAATTATTGATCAACACGTAATCATTGGCGAACAAATTTGTCAACCTCTGTATAATAGACCTAATCTATTAGCAATTATTCGTCATCATCATGAAAAATGGGATGGTAACGGCTATCCCGACAAATTAGCCACAGAAAATATTCCTTATTTGGCACAAGTATTTCAAATGGTGGATATTTATGATGCACTTACCCGTGAGCGTATATATAAACCAGCATATAGTCAAGAACAAGCATTAGCTATTATGGAAGAAGAAATGGTAAAAGGTTGGCGCAATCCAAAACTTTTTGCTCAATTTAAAGACTTTATTCTTAATAATCCATAACTTATTAAGCTAGAACGCATCTAAGTTTACTGATAAAGACAAGCAATGGGCAATAGGTAATATTTTGAGGTATTTTCATTAGTTTGAAAAAATTCAAGTAAAATACATCTTAGCTTACCTACCACCAGTAAACGTCATTTTCACCTTACACCTGTTCATCTGTCTTGTCTTGAAAATTTTTCTGCTGTCGAAATGAGGTATTATTGGTATCCATTCTTGCGAATTAATTGTTACATTGGTGTCAGTGTATTTTTTATAAAACCATAACATATGAGTGATTTAATTGCGATCGCCTACGATGATACCTTCAAAGCTGAAGAAGTTAGATTAACTTTGGCTAAACTCCAAAGAGAGCATTTAATTGAATTAGAAGATGCGGCGGTAGTCGTCAAAGATGCAGATGGAAAGGTAAAACTAAAACAAGCCATCAATTTAACAGCTACAGGTGCTGCTAGTGGTGGTTTTTGGGGTTTATTAATCGGAACTCTTTTCTTAGTACCTTTGTTTGGTGCTGCCGTAGGTGCTGCGACAGGTGCATTAGGAGGAGCATTAACAGATATTGGAGTTGATGATAACTTTATGAGGGAATTAGGAGAAACCTTAAAACCAGAAACTTCTGCATTATTTATTCTTGTCAAAAAAGTTACTCCTGATAAAGTATTAGACGAAGTTAGTAAATATGGCGGTACAGTTTTACGTACATCTTTAAGTAAAGATGATGAAGAGCAATTACAAGCTGTTTTAAGTAGTCATGGGCTTAAAATCCCTGAATCTGAAGATAGTTAATTTTTTAACACGAGGGGTGAATAGTAGTAAGGAATAAGGAAAAGAAAAATGACAAAGGAGAAATATAGACTACAATAACTTCTTATTCTTTTATAATCCCCAAATTAACTTATTTTTTGCTATGTTCGCCCAAATTTATCATTAATAATAAACATAAAAATAGAATCAATTTAAGAAAAAAACTTATCAAATTGAAGCACCATTGCAAGAGTACTTATTTCTTATCATCTAACTTCTTGGAAAAAGTCTAACAAAGAAATTAAGATTATTGCTTATTCCATATATTGAATAATATTTTCAATAATTTTTACCAATTAATTGTTTTTCTCTAAAAGTAATTTCTACTAAAGGTTTAAACATGGTAATTAAATTTTCTTGAGCAACTGCTAAAATAGGAAAATTAATTTCTCCATAATTTAAGCCTTTAATTAAAGGAAAATTATTTTTTTGATTGAAATGAACTAAATTACCTCCAGCAGCTCTTAAAATCGGATAAGCTCCAGCTATATCCCATATTTTAGGACTGGCTTCTATCGCTCCTAGAGTAGCACCACAAGCAACAGATATTAGATCATAACTAGTTACTCCCGTTATCCTAATTTTGCAAGGAAAGTTATGCTTTAATATGTCTAAACTTCTATTACATAACATAAAAACATGATTAAAACTAGGATCATCGTAACTGCTAAAAATAGGAGTATTATTGAGAAAAGCACCTTTAGGTCCAGTTAAATCAGTATTTTCAAAATAATAACCATGATATGTCTGCTGAATCTGGGGAAAATGTGCAAACCCAAATACTGGTATTCCCTGATAAAGTAAACCGATAGAAATACCCCATATAGGAATACCTCTTGTGAAATTGGTTGTACCATCAATAGGATCAATTACCCAACACCAATCTGTATAAGGTAAAATATGCTCGGTTTCTTCTGTCAAAACTCCATGAGTAGGAAAACATTGCTTAATTGCTTTTCTTAATTCAGAATCTGCCCATTTATCCGCCTCTGTTACTAAGCTACCATCTGCTTTACGAGTTGGCTCTAGTTTGGCAAAATCTTCTAATAATTTTTCTCCGATACGGTAAGTTATTTGCCGACAAAAATTATATACTTCTTGCCAAAAATAAATCATCTTTTTTCCCTGTTTAGTTACGTTGACGGATGAAGTCTTTAGCTATCAGCTTAAAATCTATCCTTTCAAAGTATAATTGATCTTTCGTAACCTGTTAAATCCTTTATTGATTGCTGTGTCTGTTAACAATCCAAATCTTTTAATCGCTGCTAGTGGCACTGGTGGACATTTATTTCCTGCCTTAGCCGTCGCCCAACAATTACCTGATTATAATATTTTATGGTTGGGAGTACCTCATCGTCTCGAAACTTCTTTAGTGCCGAAATCTTATCCTCTTATTACTGTTGATATTGATGGTTTTCAAACTAGCTTCGGTATTAAAACTATTTTTGTAATGTTTAAAATGTTTAAGGCGATCATTAAAACTTATCAACTCATAAAGTCAAAAAAAATAGACATAGTTTTTACTACAGGTGGATATATTGCCGCTCCAGCAATTATTGGAGCAAAATTAGCTAAAATTCCCGTTATTTTGCACGAATCTAACTATATACCCGGAAAAGTTACTAAATTATTTGGAGGTTGGTGTAATGTGGTAGGTATTGGTTTTACAGGCACAAGTAAATATTTACCGAAGGCAAAAACTCAATGGGTAAGCACTCCTGTCAGAGAAGAATTTTTTTCACCTCAACTATTAGAATTAGATATTCCTGAAAATGTACCTTTAATTGTGGCAGTAGGAGGCTCACAAGGAGCTGTAGGGCTTAATAAATTAGTGAGACAATCAGCACCTCGTTTACTAGAAAAAGGGGCTTACATAGTTCATTTAACAGGGAAACAAGATGAGGAAATAGGTACATTTCACCATGATCATTATTTGGAGATGCCTTTTTACAATAATATGGCGGGATTATTACAAAGAGCAAATATAGCTATAAGTCGATCTGGTGCAGGTACACTAACAGAATTAGCGATTACAAAAACTCCTTCTATCTTAATCCCTTATCCTTTTGCCGCAGAAGATCATCAATTTTATAATGGACAAGAGTTTGTTAATGGTGAGGCTTCATTACTTTTTAGACAAGATCAATTAAACCCAGATTTATTAACAGAAACTGTATTAAACTTATTAAATAATTCTGAAAAGTTAGTCTCTATGGGAGAAAAATCAGGAAATTTGGCTTTAACAGATAGTGCAAAAATTTTGGGTAAAATAATCAGGGAATGTTTAACAATTAAATAGTTGCTCGATAGTTGATCATGAATTAAATTCTCATTCAATCACCTGTAAGATACAGAGCCTATTCCGACAAAAAATAGAGTAAACATAATACTAATTTTGTTTTAATTTTAATATTATTAATTATTCGCTCTGATTCATTACTAAACTTTTTTATTTAAACAGATATAATCATTGTGCAAAATAGTGTTAAATACGCTAAAATTGCTAAAGAAGTAATGCGGAACTGGCGGAATTGGCAGACGCGCTAGATTCAGATTCTAGTGTTCGTAAGGACTTTCGGGTTCAAGTCCCGAGTTCCGCACTTTAGGATAGAATTAGGCTCTGATGAACAATAATTTTATTTTGATGAAAGTAGCTATCAACCTTTTGCTATCATCTTTCTATAAGTAGATTCTAATTATTAATTATTAATAGGCTGAATATAAACTTCGATACCCTGATTTTTTAGTTTATCTCCTTGATTTTGAGCTTCAATTTCTGTATTAAATAATCCTAGTTGAATTTTCATTTCTTGATTTAGATTCATAATTAGGGCGTTAGGTACTATTTTTTTAATACGGTTAAAATTATCCATATTTTGATAATTACTTAATAAATAATATTTTTTTTCTATTTTTGAATTAGAAGAATTAATAGAAGTTGGAAGAGTATTTTTCTGATCATTTGATAAAGATGATGGTTGTTGAGTTTTATTTATTTCTGCGAATAAAGCACTTTTTAAATCAGGATAAATAGAAGAATTTTGAGATGAACTATTCTTAGAAATAGAGTTATTTATTTCTGGTAATGAGGAGATAGTTTGAGGAGCAATATCTTGATTTTTTTTGATATTATCTAAATTAATATTATTGTTATTATTTTCTGTTTTTTGTGTATTTGGAAAATTAAGATTATTTTCAGTGATGTTACTTACTTGATTATTATCAATTAAACTTTCTTCATCTAGGCTAAAAAAAATAAAAATATTAGCACCAAAAAATAATAAAATTCCGATTATACCCCAAGGAGTTAGTATTATATCTAAAATTGAAGAGCTACTATTAATAAGACGAGAAGCGACGGGAATAGCCTCTTCTGAATCAATATCATTAGGATTATAAACTAAAGATGATGACAACTCTTGATGATTAAGTTTTTTTTCAGGGGAAGAGATAAATTCTTCTACAATAGGATCGATAGCAGAGATAGATTCTTGATAATGACTATTTTCATATCTATCTAACTCTAAACCTAAGTCTAAATCAAGGTTTTGAATAATTTTTTTGATTTGTGGATGTACTGGCACTACTGATAAATTCATAATATAATGACACTTTATTCTATTGACAAATTATTAAATCAAATTCTCTCACAACCTGAATGGGAAAAACAGAAGAGATACCATCTGTTAACTAAATTTTGGTATCAAATAATTAATAAAAAAATAGCACAAAATACTCGCCCAGTTTCTTTGAAAGATGATATATTATTTATTGCAACATCTAGTTCATCATGGTCTCAAGATTTAAACTTACAAAGACGCTCTCTGATTATCAAAATTAATCGTTGTGTAGAATCTCCTATTAATGATTTACATTTTGCATCGGTAAAATGGTATCAGAATCAAACTATACCGATTGATAAAGAAGATCATAATAAAGAACATCCTAGCACTATTATTCCTGAATCTTCCTTAAATTTATTTCCTACAGATACTCCTCAAAAAGTCTTAGAGAAATGGCTAGAAATTGTCAAAAAAAGAGCAATTGTATGGAAAACTTGTCCTCATTGTAAAACTAATTGCCCTGAAGGAGAATTAAAACGTTGGGGTATTTGTATAATTTGTTTTCAACAAGAAAATTCCTCGGAATTAGGATTAATGGAATAAATTTAAAAGTGGTTTTTCAGCAACTAATAATTAAGGCTTGGTGATTTCAATTAATTAGTTAATCACTAATTAGTACTTTTTACCATTACTAATTCTATTTCTTTTTCGTCTCCGGGCTCAAAACGAATAGCTGTACCTGCGGGGATATTTAACCTCATATTCATAGTTTTTTCTCTATCAAAACGTAAGGATTGATTGACTTTTATAAAAGGAAAATGTGAACCAATTTGGATGGGGCGATCGCCTGTATTGGCAACGGTAATAATTAAAATTTTTCTGCCTTGATTTAACTCAATGTCACCTTCTTGGGTAAATATTTCTCCTGGAATCATAATCAATAAAAAATAAGGTTAATAATTTGATTTTATTATAAAATAAAATTTTGTATTAAAAACTAAAAATATCAATCTTTTTATATATGCAATTATCTCCCCAAGAAAAAGATAAATTACTAATTTTTACAGCTGGATTATTAGCAGAAAGACGCAAAGCAAAAGGCTTAAAGTTGAATTATCCTGAAGCTATTGCTTATATCTCTTCTGCAATTTTAGAGGGTGCAAGAGAAGGTAAAACTGTAGCAGAATTAATGAGTTATGGCACAACCTTATTGACAAAAAATGAGGTGATGGAAGGTATCGCAGAAATGATTGAAGATGTACAAGTAGAAGCTACTTTTCCTGACGGGACAAAATTAGTTACTGTTCATAATCCAATTAGTTAATATTAGTAATGATTATTCTGACAAAAAAAATAGATTTGATCTCTGATAATAAACCTAATTTAATCATTAATTTAACTGCGGAAGAAAGAACTAAAGTTAAATATAGTATTGAGTTAAAATCAGTTGATTCTGAAGATATACAAATAATTAAGTTGAACTTAGAAAGGGGATTAATATTAAACGATGGAGATATATTAACTAATGATCAAGCTAACTTTTTTGTCCTCATTAAAGCAAAGTTAGAACCTGTTATTACAGTTAAATCTGATTCTAAATTAACATTATTAAAAGCGGCTTATCACTTAGGAAATCGTCATGTTAGTCTTGAAATCAATGATAATTATTTAAGATTTTCTCCTGATCATGTTCTGGAGTCAATGCTTATCAAACTGGGATTAAATATATATGAAGAATTAGCACCATTTTTCCCCGAATTTGGAGCATATAAGCATTGACATAGTTATTATCATTAGGATAGTCCAATTTATAAACTGTCTATTCCATAAACTACCTCAAAATATTGACTACTATAATCATGGTAGAAACTTTATTTTGAATAGTTATTAATCATGGGAAAAGAAAATTTTAATCAAAGTCATAGTAGTGCTTGGGTAATTCAAACTTGGTTGTCTTTTATTCTTTCCATTGGTGCAACTTCTATTGGTATAATCTATTTACCTGTGGACATTTGGATTAAAGGTTACATGGGAATGGGGTTACTTTTTTCCATTGGCTCGACAGTTAGTCTCACAAAAACTCAAAGAGATCTTCATGAATCTAGTAGAATTATTGCTAAACTTGAAGAAGCAAAAGTAGAAAGAATTTTGGCAGAACATAATCAAGTTAATTAAAAAATATAGATAGTTAATTAAGAATAATTAATAATTAGGTTTCCTCTGGATTTTTTTCTAAGGAAGGATAGGTAATTAAAGGGGGATTTAAACCTAAAATTGATTGTAATTTTATCCATGCCCAATTTTGCCACCAACCAACAATTCCGCTAGGTAAAATTGTTACAACTATTAAGAATAATGCTCCTTGAAAAAATAACCAAATATCGGGGAATTTTTCGCTGAGAAAACTTTGTCCTAATCTTACTAATAATGTGCCGATAATTGCACCTAATAAAGTTCCTCTACCTCCTACAGCAACCCAGATAACCATTTCGATGGAAAAAGCTACCTCCATGATACTAGGAGTAATAATAGATGTTTGCACGGTATATAAAGCTCCTGAAATTCCTGCTATTGCACCGGAAATGGCAAACACTAAAACCTTAAACCAAGTAGGATCATATCCTGAAAATCTAACTCTATTTTCATCATCTCTAATGGCTATTAATAATCTACCAAATCTACCGCTAGTTAACCAACGACAAAGAAGATAAGATAACAATAAAAAAATAATAGTAAATTGATAAAATAAAACTTGAGTAGAAGGTTCACTAACTAAGAAACCAAAGATACTTTCTTTATCAACTTTTAATCCATTAGTACCGTTAATTAGTTTTTGTTGTCCATTGAAAAAATTATAAAATACAATCAACGCTGCTTGAGTTAAAATCGAAAAATAAACTCCTTTAATGCGATTACGAAAAACTAAATAACCTAGTAAACCAGCAACAATGCCGGGGATAACGAAAATAGCAATAAAAGTAAAAGGAAAAGAGTGAAAAGGTTGCCAAAAGAAAGGTAACTCAGTCACTCCATAGAGATTAAAAAATTCGGGTAATTCTCCCTCTGGTATTTGCAATTTTAAGTGCATCATAAAAGCATAACCTCCTAATGCAAAAAAAATTCCATGACCTAAACTCAATAATCCTGTATAACCCCAAATTAAATCGATACCTAATGCGACGATAGCTAAGGCTAAAAATCTTCCTAATAACTGTAACCGAAAAGCACTTATAATCAAGGGCAAGATTATTACAAAAATAATTACTATAGCTACGATCGCACCTATTTCTATAAATAATTTTTGTTTTTTATTTTCCCTAATTTGAGCAAGGGTATTATTTAGCATTTTGTTGCTACCATTTCATAATGAATATTGACAATTTATCCACCATATTATGAACAGATTAAGATCTCTATTTAGTGATTTTTAATACAAAAACCGTTACTTAAATCTTGAAATCATTTTAGGAATAAATTTTATAGTCATCAAATAGAAGCTAAAAATATTAAAACTGTGGACTCTCAGGAAAATTAGGAATATCATCGGGAATAACAGCCCATTTCGGTGCAGATTTAGTAAAGATAGCCATTTTAGGTTTATATTCATCAGAATCATCTAAATTACCCACGGCTAAACCAATTATACCTAAAGCCTCAGATTTACCGAAAAGAGTGCTACCACATTTTGAACAAAAATAACGCTTCAATTCATTTCCACTGTCAGCAATGGTTGTATAAATACTAGGATTTCCTTTCGTAATTTCTAAAGAATCAATTTTCAATAATAAAGAAAATGCTTTATCTAAACCACTTGTTTTTTGACAATCTTTACAATAACAAAATACGGCATTTAATGGATTGTCATTGAATTTATATCTAATTTCACCACAATGACAACCACCTGTTTTATGTTGAGTCATAAGAAACACCTCTGAGTTTTTTTAATCTTATCTTATTTCAAAAATAAGTATTGCAATCACAGGTTATTATGAATAGTTGTTTTTGAGTGTTTTGAGGTAAAACGTGGTTGAATATCTAGTTTTTTTAACAATCTCCGCTAGTCTTTATGCTTTATTTGCTTTAGGTTTAAATTTGCAATGGGGTTTTACGGGATTAATTAATTTTGGTCATGTTGCTTTTATGACTATTGGAGCTTACACGACGGTATTATTAGCAGAAAAAGGATTTCCTCTTTTCTCAGCCGTGATTATTGGAGCTATTTTTGCTTCCCTTTTAGGATTATTGATCGGCTTAACCTCTCTTAAGTTACGAGAAGATTACTTAGCGATCGTTACTATTGGAGTATCAGAGTTGATTCGCTTAATAGTACAAAATGAACAATGGTTAACAAAAGGTACATTTGGGATACAAAGTTATCAATTACCTCTGGGGAATTTTCAACCTAATCTACTTGGTAAAGTAATGATGATTATCATTTTTTCTGTTTTAGGAATTTTTGTTTTGTGGCAATTATGGAAAAATGTTCGTCAACAATTACGCTTAAGAAAACAAATTCAAGGAAAAAGTTATCAACCTTCGAGTGTTTTAAATATTTATTTATCTAGTGGTTTAACTTTAATTTTAATTTTAATTACTTATATTAATGGTATAATTGCCTTGTATAATTATAATTATAAAGCAGGTTTAATGTTATTAATTTTAATTACTTTAACTGTAGTGTATTATGGCTTAGATTTATTAGTACATTCTCCTTGGGGGAGGGTATTAAAAGCGATTAGAGAAGATGAAGAAATACCTAAAGCATTAGGCAAAAATGTTTTTTTTTATAAGCTACAATCTTTTATGTTAGGTGGTGCAATTGCAGGAATTGCTGGAGCTTTTTATACATGGCAATTAACCACAATTTATCCATCTAGTTTTGAAACTTTATTAACCTTTAATGCTTGGATTATTGTTGTTTTAGGTGGCTCAGGAAATAATGCAGGAGTAATATTAGGATCAATTATTTTTTGGAGTTATGATTCATTAACAAGATTTATTTTTAGCAATTCAGAGATAATAAATGATGCTCAAGTTGGAGCATTAAGAATCATGATAATCGGCTTAATTTTAATGATATTAATGATTTCTCGTCCTCAAGGAATTTTAGGCAAAAAAGCAGAACTTTCATTAAATAATTAATAATTTATATTAGAAACATTTTCTATTAAATGAACATACCAAACTCTATAACATTAGCAAGAATTATTCTTGTTATTCCATTAATGTATTTACTATATCAACCAGAAAATAATTATCAGTGGATAGCTTTTATAATTTTTATTATTGCCGCCGCAACAGACTGGTTAGATGGTTATTTAGCGAGAAAATTAAATCAAATCACTGAATTAGGAAAATTTTTAGATCCTTTAACAGATAAAATTCTAGTGATAGCACCTTTTTTAGTTTTAATTGAACGTCAGCAAATACCAGCATGGGCAGTATTAATTATTATTGTAAGAGAAATTGTGATTGCAGGATGGAGAGTTAATCCTCAATTAGCAAAAAAAGATAATATTTCAGGTGCAAATTTTTGGGGAAAACTCAAAACTGTTATGCAAATTATTGCTATTAGTTTATTAATTATTCCTCTTCCTGGTATTTGGCAAAAAATAGGCTTAATTTCTTTTTGGATAGCATTATTTTTAACAATTATTTCTGGTGTTATCTATATCATTCCCGATAAAATAATTAAACTTGAGAACTAAATGATTAAAAATAGGAAAAAAAATCAACTATTATTCTTAATGATTATTAATATTAGTTTAACAGGATGTTTTAACTCCAAAGCCAATGAATGTGGTAAAATCATAAAAGTTAGTGATAAATTAGCCGAAATTACTCAAGCTAATTTAAAA
Organism: Geminocystis sp. NIES-3708; assembly: GCF_001548095.1. Lineage (NCBI taxonomy): Bacteria > Bacillati > Cyanobacteriota > Cyanophyceae > Chroococcales > Geminocystaceae > Geminocystis > Geminocystis sp. NIES-3708. The sequence continues at coordinate 3,187,800 of NZ_AP014815.1, forward strand.
ATACAAGACGTCAATCAATTACTAAAAATAGCTGATAACTTCGATCAATCAGCACAACAAATATTAGATAAAAATTTAAAAAATGAAAAATTAATAGATTACAGTAAAAAATTAGGAAGAATTTATAAAAATTATGGTCAAATAACTAGAAACTTTATAACTGCTTTTCAAACGAAAGATACAGAAAAAGCTATTCTTTATAAGCAAGAAATATTCAAATTATCTCAAGAAGAAAAAACATTAGTTGAAAATATTAATAGCTATTGTCAGCAAAATTAATATAATTAGTTATCAGCAATAAATTTTTAATATAGCAATCTTTAAATCATTAGTTAATAATTCAAGATAAAAAAATAAATCTGTAAATTTTACTATATCTGAAAGCTGATAGCTAAAAACTTACATACTAGGATTACGATATATTTATTATCTCTTTTTTATATTATTTTGTTTTTATATATATACAATATTTAAAGTTTTCCTATGAATTTTAGTTTATCTGAAGATGTCAAACAAAGATTATCTATAGTTGATAAAATATGGTTTGATTTACGTCATATACAACCCAATGTTAATAATATTAATCCCGTAATTTTTTCCAGTCAAGAGAAGATTCTTGATATTGATTTTGATATAATTATCTGTGGAGGAACGTTAGGTATATTTTTAGCCACAACTTTACAAAAAAAAGGTTATAAAATAGCGGTAATTGAGAAAGGAATTCTACAAGGTAGAGATCAAGAATGGAATATTTCTCGTCATGAATTAAACTGTTTATTAGAATTAGAATTATTAACCCAAGAAGAATTAGAAATAATAATTGTCAGTGAATATAACCCTGCAAGAATAAGTTTTTATGAAGGTTATGAATTATGGATTAAAAATGTATTAAATATTGGAGTTAGCCCTAAATTATTAATAAACAAAATTAAGGAAAAGTTTTTACAATTAGGAGGTTTTATTTTTGAAAATACTGTTTTTAATAATGCAATAGTAAAGGAAAATGGGGTCATTATTAAAACTAATAAACAAAAATTAAAAACTAAATTACTTATAGATAGTATGGGGCATTTTTCCCCCATCATTCAGCAATTAAGAAAAGGAGAAAAACCAGAAGGAGTTTGTTTAGTTGTTGGTAGTTGTGGGAAAGGATTTACTAACAATGAAACTGGTGATTTAATTGTTTCATTTACTCCTATTCAAAATCAATGTCAATATTTTTGGGAGGCTTTTCCTGCGAAAGATGGGCGCACAACTTACTTATTTACTTATCTTGATGCTCATCCTGATAGGATTAGTTTAACGGATTTGATGAATGAATATCTGCGATTATTACCAAAATATCAGCAAATAGATTTAGAAAATATTGATTTTCAGCGTTTTTTATTTGGATTTTTCCCCGCCTATCGCCAAAGCCCAATTAAAATTAATTACAATAGAATATTAGCTGTTGGTGATAGTAGTGGTAGTCAATCTCCCGTTAGTTTTGGTGGTTTTGGAGCGATGATGCGTCATTTAACCCGTTTAACCTACGCCATTGATTCTGCCTTAAAATATGACACTCTGACAGAGAAAGATTTGGGTTTAATTCAACCCTATCAACCTAATATTTCCGTGACGTGGCTATTTCAAAAAACCATGAGTGTTGCCATAGATGCCCAAATTAATCCCAACCAAATCAATAACTTAATGAGTGGCGTATTTGAGGTTATGGATAAATTAGGAGATGATGTGTTAAAGCCATTTTTACAAGATGTAGTGCAATTTTCTGGTTTAACAAAAACTCTTCCCCTCGTTAATCCGAAATTAGTATTACCTTTATTACCTCAAATTGGTTTACCAATTCTTCTCGATTGGTTGAAACATTATTCAAATTTGGGCATTTATAGTGGTTTATATCCTGTTGCTAAATCTTTACAACCTTTTATGAAAAATCTTACTCCTCAACAAAAATATTATTATCATCGTTGGTTAGATATGTGGCAATATGGTGCGGGATTTAAGTAATCATATAGCAATCCTACTATGTGAATTATTAGTTATTGGTTATTAGCTATACTAAAACTTACAGATTTATTTTTTAATCTTTAACTATTCACAAATAATGTAAAGATTACCATGCAAACTTTTTAATAAATTAAAACCCCATTGAATTTATATTTTTTAATTTTATGAATAATTAGTTTTTGTGGAGAAAATTATTCTAGTATTATATTATTTCTTAAATAAATATTAATTTTATCTTTTATAAAAAACTTATTTACTATAAGAAAGCTATTATTGAGTTTAAGGAGGGTTAAATCTTGACGAAGGATAAAAGAAAAGCCTTATGAATATTAATAACCTCAAAGAAGTAGTTATTACTGCGAATCAAATGCAGGAAATAGAGCGAAAAATGTTTGCACAAGGAATGCCAATTGCCAGTTTAATGGAAAAAGCTGCTTTATTATGTAGCCAAAAAATTAATCAAGATTATCCTTTGAATAATTATCAAAAAATTGGATTTTTAATCGGAAATGGTCATAATGGTGGTGATGGTTTAGTTATTGCGAGAGAATTATTTTTAAAAAGTTATCAAGTTAAATTATACACTCCTTTAGCACATAAATCTAAAGATTTAACAGCCCAACATCTACAATATGCACACTATTTAGAACTAGATTTTGTTAATAATATTAATGACTTAAAACATTGTGATTTAATTATTGATTGTTTTTTTGGATTTGGTTTAAATCGCCCTATAAATAATTTTTTAGCTGATGATATTTTATCTATTAATAGTTGGAAAAAATTAGTAATTAGTATCGATTTACCTTCAGGAATACATACTGATACTGGAGAAGTCTTAGGAGTTGCCATCAAAGCATCCCATACCCTCTGTTTAGGGTTATGGAAACTTGGTTTATTTCAATTTTTAGTGTGGCAATATACAGGAAAATTAGACATAATTGACATTGGTATTCCCGAAGATTTAATTAGTGCAATAATTAATAAATCTCCCACTATAAAAATAATCACCTCAGGAAAAGTTAAAGCCGTTTTACCTATACCCCGCGCTATTAATACTCATAAATATAAACAAGGTAATTTACTTTTAATTTGTGGCTCTCAAAAATATGCTGGAGCGGCTTTATTATCAGGATATGGTGCAAAAACTAGCGGTGTCGGAATGCTAACTTTAGCTGTGCCAGAATCTTTGAGAATGCTTATTCTTAATCATCTTCCTTTTGCTTTAGTTATTGGTTTATCTGAGACTAATATAGAAACCTTCCCTTCTGAAGAAATGTTATCTTTAAATAAGTATGATACCATTGTTTTTGGCATGGGTATTTCACAACAAGATAATTATGTTATAGAACAATTATTTGAGCAAATATTAAATAGTGAAAAAACATTAATCATCGATGCTGATGGTTTTTATTACTTATTAAAAAATAATTTTTTAGAATTATTATCTAATAGAAAATATCCTACAATTTTAACACCTCATGATGGAGAATTTAAGCGTTTATTTCCTGATTTAGACTTAAATAAAGATCGTTTTATAACATTACAAAAAGCAGCTAAAAGAATTAATAGCACGATTTTATTAAAAGGAACAAAAACGATGATAAGTTATAAAGGCGAAAAAAATTGGATTATAAATGAAAGTACTTCTGCATTAGCTAGAGGCGGAAGTGGAGATGTCTTAAGTGGATTTATTGGCGGTTTAATCGCACAAACAGATTTAAGTCAACATTCTATTGATGAGGTTGTTGCTACGGCAGGATGGTTGCATCAACGGGGAGGAATTTTGGCGGCAAAAAATCATACTCAAATGGGTGTCGATGGGGTTACTTTAGCTGATTATATCAATAAGGCAATAAAGCAATTAACAATTGACAATTAAATAGGTAATTATTATAGTTTCGGAGAGGTTTTTCTACATTTTTACCCATTTTTAAGAATTTTAATTTCTTCCGTTAATTTGGCAATATATTTGGCTTGGCTTCTTAGAGTTAATTGTGTCATAACTCTTGTCAATAGCTCTGGTTTTTTGAAAGGTTTGGTTACGTAATCTGAAGCACCCATACTATAAGCTTGTATTAAATGATGTTCTTCTTGACTGGCGGTAAGAAAAATAACGGGAATATCTTTATATTGAGGGTTAGATTTGATCTTTTCGCATACTTCTAAACCACTCATATCAGGCATCATTAAGTCTAATAAAATTAAGTCAGGAGTTAATACGGTTAATCTTTCCAAAGCATCTCTACCACTTAAGGCAAAGCTCGTTTGATAATTTTCTGCTTCGAGAATGAAGGTTAAGAGTTTTAAATTTTGTTTTAAATCATCTACTATTAAAATAATTGATTCTTCGTGATTAATTAATTCTGATGAATACATGGTCAAATTTAGATGGTGGAGATTATAGCATTAAAGTTGTCAAAAAGATTATCCATTAATGGACTACATTAATTATTTAGTCTTCTTTAATCTTACCTTGATTAAGCCATACAATTCCATCAACAAATATCTGTCTGCTATCTCTTATTCACATAAAATTATATTAATCATTAGACTTTTTTCAGAAGTCAGGCAATGGGTAATAGGCAATGGGTAATGATAATAACAATTGATGATTTCTAAACAAGAATTGATTTAAAATTTCTTTTTTCCCAGATGTCCATTGATGATTTAGATTCTTTATAAGAAATTTGAGTGTCACCTCATTATCAATTATCTATAATCAATATATAATTATTTTGGTTAGGTAATAACTGTCAAAATAGTCATCATTAACATTTAAAGATAAGGGTAAGTTTATCATGGGATATGCCAATGTTTTTACAAAACTAGATCAAGATATATCAACTCAAATTAAACATTTACAAGCTAAACAACAAGAATTAATTGAAAAGAAAAAAAATTTATTGGCAACTAAGCAAAAAATACAAGGTTTTCTTACCGATGCTCAAGAAATTAAAAATATTCTAGCATCTCAACCAGAATTAGTTAAATCCGTTGAAAGTGAATTAAATAAAATTTTTACTATAGATAGTCAACCTAAATTACCTATCAAAAAAGAAGCTATTTTACCCACTAATCTTGAATATTCTGATTCTGAAACTCACGATAATAAAATTGATGATAATAATAATAATCTCGAATCACAAGAGGAAGAATCTCTTAAAATTTTTAAATTTATTGATACTCAAGGGAAAAATACTTCTTTTTAATACTTGACAATGAATAGTTAATAGTTGATAGTTAATAGTTGCTCATTTTCCTTTCCCATTAATATTAAAATTTATTTATGAATCAAGAAAATTTAATTCCCGTAGTTGTCAATGGCGCTGGTGGCAAAATGGGAAAAGAAGTTATCAAAGCGATCGCTTCAGCTAATGATATGATCTTAGTGGGTGCAATCGATCAAAATCCTGCATTATTGGGGCAAGATGTAGGTTTAGTGGCAGGTTGTGGAGAATTAGAAATTCCCATTCTTAACGATTTACAAAGCGTTTTAGTTTTGGCTACCCAATATAAAATACAAGGGGTAATGGTTGATTTTACTCATCCCGATAGTGTTTATGAAAATGTAAGAAGTGCGATCGCCTATGGAATACGTCCTGTAGTTGGTACAACAGGACTATCATCTGAACAAATCCAAGATTTAGCTGATTTTGCAGACAAAGCTACTACGGGAGTATTAATTATCCCTAATTTTTCTATTGGTATGGTTTTAATGCAACAAGCCGCCATCCAAGCGGCACAATATTTTGATCATGTAGAGATTATTGAATTACATCATAATCAAAAAGCTGATGCACCCAGTGGCACAGCCATTAAAACCGCTGAAATGTTATCAGATTTGGGTAAAACTTATAATCCTCAATTAGTAAAAGAAACAGAAAATTTAGAAGGTGCAAGGGGTAGTATTTGCGGTGATAATATTCGTATTCATAGTGTGCGTTTACCCGGCTTAATTGCTCATCAAGAAATCATTTTTGGCGCACAAGGACAAATTTATACCTTACGTCATGATACCAGTGATCGATCCTGTTATATGCAAGGAGTATTATTATCTATCCGCAAAATTGTGGAATTAAAATCTTTAGTGTATGGCTTAGAAAAAATATTATAAAGAACAAAAGTAAAAAATCAACTACAATTATCAATTACAAATTGTTCATTGTTCATTGTTAACTGTTAACCACCATTCTCCTAAATTCATAACATCTTGATGAATATCTTTTAATTGAATTAAATATTCATCAGGAGAAAGAAATTGTTTATTTTCTTCTAGTTTTTTGAGTCTTATTTGTGCTAATAACCAAGGTTTAGAAATGCCATCAATGCTTTCAATATATTTTGCTAAATCTTCACTATTTACCATAAAAAATATTTATTTAATTATTATTATTTAATCAAGAAATGTTAGAACTTTTATCTTTTTTTATTCCTATCAATACTCCTATTTTTTACAGTCAAAATGTTGCTCAAAATAATGAAATAATTGCTGAAGAAAATAATATTTTACGCCCATTATCCGGACAATTAAATAAAATACCCGTATTTAATAGTAATAGTCCAGAATTAGTATTAGGAGAAGGAATTTTACTTTCTACTTTTCCTAAGGATAACAAAAATCATCCCGAAGCACACTTAAACTTTGGCTTTCAAGGAAGATTTGATATTTTTGCCCATCACGTAGCTAAGCCATCAACAGAAAATGATAAAAGGACTTTATACTTAGGCATTATTATACATAATCCTTCCTCAGAAACTGTAACGGTTAACACATTTGAAGCCGCTAGTTATCTAAGTCAACCCGATGCACCTTTTATAACTTTACCCTCAAAAGCAGAAGGAAGTAACATCTATGCAGGACCAGGTAGTCGAGTTATGGGAGATATTTTACAAAAGAAACGTCAAGAAACATTCTCGTCAGAAATAATAATTCCTGCAGGAGAAAGTAAAATGTTACTAAATTTGCCAATTCCTGTACAAACTTTAACACCGCCCATTAACGGACGTTCTACCTATATGAGATTATATAGTAGTGGGAAAGTATATTTAGCTAGTTTAGCCATGTATCAAGACACTGAAGACAATCCGCCAAGTCTTTCTCAATGGCAACAGCTTTTAGAAAATCAATCATTATCCTCTCCTCGTGACTTACCGCCAACCCCACCAGAAGCATCAGGAAAAAGAATTTATGGCAGAGTGGCAGGAGTTTCTGAGGGTAATTTATGGAAAACTGACTTAACAGATTCTTCTTCAAATCAAATCCTGACGATTCCCGACTCTGGAGAAGCGTTTTCTTATGGTTTAAGTACTTTAATTGGTGGTACATTAGGAACTAATCAAGTTCAAACTGCACCTATGTTAGTGAGATACCCAGACACAGCTTATAGTGCTCACGGTAATTATGGGGTACAGTATAGCCTAACTTTACCCTTATTTAACCCTAACAAAGAAAATAAAATTGTTAATATAGCCATTTCGACACCTGTTAAACAAGATATCCTTGGCGTTAATTTTTTAAATCCTCTGCCGACACAAACATTTTTTCGAGGTTTAGTACAAGTTAAATATAATGATGATAATAACATTCCTCGTTTAAAATACTTTCATTTAGTACAAAAAAGAGGAGAAAAAGGCGAAAATTTAGTCACTTTAACGATGCCTCCCCAGTCACAAAAATTAGTATCCGTTGATTTTCTTTATCCTCCTGATGCTACTCCTCCACAAATTTTGACAGTTACTACTGAATAATCTATTGTATGCTTGATATTTAATATTAATTACTTTTTTTCTCTTTTTTAGTAGTAATTTTAATGAATAAAACAATTAAAATATAGTTAGTTATTGTTATTAAAACAAAAAAAACAATGTCTATCGCCACTATCAACCCATTTAACGGGGAAACTTTACAAACTTTTACACCTTTAACCGGCAAAGAAATTGAGCAAAAATTAGCTTTAGCTGTCTCTGCTTTTGAAGATTATCGTCTCACATCCTTAGAATTTCGTGGAGAAAAATTATTTAAAGCGGCTGAAATTTTGGAAAGCAACACAGAAAAATACGCACAATTAATGACGATAGAAATGGGAAAACCCATCAAACAAGGTATAGCAGAAATTAATAAATGTGCTTCTGTTTGCCGATATTATGGAGAAAATGGGGCAAAATTTTTAACTCCTAAATATATTGATACTGATGCTAGTAAAAGTTATGTTATCTATCAACCATTAGGTGCAATTTTAGCGGTGATGCCCTGGAATTTTCCTTTTTGGCAAGTATTTCGTTTTCTATCTCCTAATTTAATGGCTGGAAATGTAGGATTACTTAAACATGCTTCTAATGTGCCTCAATGTGCTTTAGCTATTGAATCTATTCTATTATCTGCTGGTTTTCCTGAAGGGGTTTTTCAAACTTTACTCATCCAATCTTCTCAGGTGGAATCGGTTTTAAGAGATAGTCGAGTCAAAGCAGTTACCCTTACTGGTAGTGAATTAGCAGGGAAAAATGTTGCTTCTATCGCCGGGGATAAATTGAAGAAATCCGTGTTAGAATTAGGCGGCAGTGATCCTTTTATCGTTTTGGATGATGCCAATATAGAGGAAGCCGCAGAAGTGGCAGTTATGGCTAGAATCTTAAATAATGGACAAACTTGTATTGCCGCTAAAAGATTTATCTTGCATAATGCGATCGCTGATAAGTTTCAAGAATTATTATTAGAAAAATATCAAAATCTCAAAATGGGAAATCCCTTAGATAATACCATAGATATAGGTCCTTTAGCAACTCCTACTATTTGTCAAGAAATTGCGAATCAAGTCAAAAAAACCATTGAAATGGGTGCAAAATCATTAATTGGTGGGAAAATCTTAAATGGGAAAGGTAACTTTTATCCGCCGACAATTTTGACGGATATTCCTGTAAACTCTCCCGGGATGAGTGAAGAATTTTTTGGTCCTGTGGCGTTATTATTTAGAGTAAGTAATCTTAAAGAAGCAATAGAATTAGCTAATAAAACTTTATTTGGTTTAGGTGCATCAATTTGGACAAATAGCGAAGAAAATATTAAAATAGCTGTCAGAGATATAGAATCAGGAGCATTGTTTATTAATGGTTTAGTAAAATCTGATCCTCGTTTACCATTTGGAGGAATAAAACAATCAGGATATGGCAGAGAATTAAGCATAGAGGGAATACAAGAATTTGTCAATATTAAAACCGTTTGGCAAAAATAATTACAGGTAAGTAATGACGCACCAAGTAACAGTTTTTTATTTTTTGCTAATTCTAAAAAATATAAATAAAATAGGTTTTAGTGTCTTGAAAAATAAATCTTATTTCATAAGTATTTCTAGTATTTTTTATCTATTATAGTCATCACTAGCACTTTTTTATCAAACTTTAATTGTCTATTGTGCCAAATGTTAAATATGCTGATGAAGTTTAGTAGAGATAAAGTAAAATAAACTGATATTAACGTTACAAAATTTTTTTTACTTTGACTATTTTTAGAGATTTAGAAACACAATTAAAATGTGAAATAGAGATTAAACATCTAAATTTTGACAACAACGAGTATATAATAAACCATATAGATAAATTATTACCTGATTGGAAAACATATCCTAAAACAATAATTTTTCTATTCTTTGAGTGTAAATATTCTTTAGATGGTAGTGATTTAATCCAAGAACAATTAGAAAAAGACAGATTATTATTAAAGTTTAATCAATTAGGTTATCAATTTTATTCTCTTTGTCAAAAACAAGGAATTTTATCAGAAATTATCTGTCCAAAAAATGGTACTCCTCAATATTCTACTAAAGGAAAACAAATATTTAGCATTCAACAATTAATCCTACGATATTTACCTTCATTAAGGGTAAAATCAAATCAATGTGGAATAATTCATCCATTATGGAATCAAGCTGTTTATCCTTGTTTGATGTTATCGTTAGGTGACGTTGAAAACATTATCCCTGTAATTGAACAAATAACTCAACCAATTTTTGACCTAGAAATGTAACTAAGTTTTAATATAATCAACAAAAATTAATCAATTGTTTTATAACTTCTTTGGCAGAATCTTCATTTAAAGGTTTATTCTTGTTAGTCAGAATTTGTCTTCCAATAACGTTCATTCCAATATATGACAATTGAGTTCTCATCGCTAATAAAACATATTGTCCACCACCACCACTATAGGTAGCTATAATTGCTGGTTTTCCATTAAAACAACCTCGCCAATCATCACCACTGACGCTTAACCAAGCGAGGAAATTATTTAAAGTAGGAGGAATGCTACCGTTATATTCAGGAGCGATAAAAATCATAGCTTCGGTATTAATTAAAGTGTCAGCTAATTGTTTTACTTTAGAAGGAATACCATATTCAGCTTGAAGTTTAGGAGTATAAAGAGGCAAATCTTCTTCTACTAAATCAATAATTTGGGTTGATTGCCCTATCTGTAGTGCAATTTTGCTAAGTTGGTGTGCTAATGCCAGATTATGATTATTACTAGCGACAATGATTGATATTCTCATACTATATATTTGACGTAAATTTAAAATATGAAGCTAAAATATATTTAATTTATTTATCGTAACTTTTGTGGGTGAATAAAAAAAATTTTATATTTTTATGATATAAATTTTTTGTTCCGGTTTCATTGTATCAAAATGGTGAGATTTACAACAAAAAGTTATATCATTAAGGTTTCTAAAGAACGATTTAAAACAGAGGTTGTTTGCCCAGAAACACTATAAACTAAAGCTTCACGATAAATTCTATTAGCATCATGATATTCTTGATTACTTTCACCTTTAGAACTAACAATAGCAGCGATGGCACAACGATAAGCTAAGCTAATAGCTTGTATTCTTAAATTCAATTTTTCTTCAAAGTTATCATGGGGTGAAATAACGACATCTAACATTTTTTGTTGTAAATTCTCTGTCTCGGTCTTTAATTTTAAATAACTTTCTTTAATATTTGATAAATTAATTTTTTGATAATTATTTTTGATAACTCTTAATCCAGCAAAACTACATCCTAAAGCAAAAAACCCATGATGTAAAATATTTTCTTGATCTTTTTGATGAATAGATTGATGAGGATTAATCATAACAACATCTTCGGAGGATAAAAACCAATGATTGAGTGTAGCTGTAACAGTATTCGTACTATTCATCGCACTAAGTTTCATCGGAACGCTAAAAGTTAAGTTATCATAATTTTGAAAAGGTACAACACCATATAATTCTCGTCCATCGGGTAAAACTGCACCAATAATAAAATAAGCAAAGATATTGTATCCCGTAATCCAAGGTACTACTCCTGTTAATTCATAACCTTTTTCGGTAGGATTTGCTATTAATAATGGTTTTCCTTGTCTTCTTAAATGAGAAAAACCGACACCACAAAATTGATTGTTAAGGATTATTTTTTGTAAATATTTTTCTTTTATAATTTTATTTGTACTTTTATTTAACATTGAGATTGCACTTTGATGTTGAGCTTGTAAAAATGATAATGCTCCAGAATACTTTGTTATCATTATTTGCCATGAATAAAAGCCTAAATTACTAATTTCAACACCACCATAATTTGATGATAATTTTAGTTGAAAAAAAGAAGCATTAGCTTGATTCATTTTCAAAAAAGTTTCTTTAAGAATATTACTATCTCTATCTATAATATTCGCTGTTAATAATACTTCTTCTTCTAAAAAAAATCTCCCTTGTTTTAAAATATTTTGCTCTAAGATGGTTAAACTTTGAGTCTTAGTTTCTAAAGAATCTATTGATAATAATAAATATTTTTTGTTAAATTTTCCTTTTAACTTTTGTTTCTCTTTTTGTTTTTTGAGAATATCTTTTTTATTTAATTTATAGGTTTTAATTAAAGTCTCTATTACTTCGTAAATATCTGCAATTTCTTCTGATAAATCATCTGGATTGGCAAAAAAGACTTCTTTTGATTCTTCTATCAATTTATATTTTAAAGCCTGTTTATATTCAGAATTAGACAATCTTTTTACTTGACATTTTTTATTCGTTGAGTTAATAATCTGAGGAATTTTATCTCTAATTAATTTTTGATATTCATTCATAATTTGAAATATAATAAAAATAAAGATCTTATTTAGATAGATTCTTATACATTTTGTTAAGTTCTCTTTATTAAAGTTCTCTTTATATAGCTATCCTATATGAATCGTGAGAATTTAATTATCTAATGAAGTTATCTTTTTAATTCTCTCAAAGTTGATACTAGAGATTCTCCATTGTCAATTTGTTTCAATATAGTCTAATTATAATATTTAATTATAAGTAATCAGGTTTATAAATATGTCAATAGATAATAATTTAACACCACAAGTTTATCAATGTATTATTAGTTGTGCCGTTTCTCAATTACCTCATATTCCTTTTGTATTCTCAGAAAAAGATTCTCCTCATCGATATTCATTAACCAGTCCTCTTTCTGACAATACTTTATCCCCATTTCTTATTGTGGGCGATCGCCAATTTTTTTCTTTAGAAATTAAAGATAGTAACCCAACCCAAAGGGGAATTTTAGATGAAAATTTAGATTTAGTGGAAAGTTTTGATCGTGAAAATTTAAAATCAGTTGGTGTACCAGATTTAGCCTTCACTTATCTAACACTAACTGAGTATAATCCTACCATCCCAGAATTATTTGACGGCTGGGAAGACTCAGAACATAATCAAGAATTAGTGATTATTAGTAATTATCAAAACTATCAAACATTAGAAGATTATCTGAAAATAACCCACCTTGAAGTAGGACAAGTTTTAGAATATTTACAAAAAACCTCAAAACTATGGAAAAGTTTTACTAAAATTGATTGTTGCCAAACTTTATTAAAATTAAATAACTTAAAAGTAGCTCAAGACGGTACGCTAATTATCGAGAAAATTTATTTAGATAATCCTCATGATCCACCTTTGTTAAGAGAATTAGTACAAACATGGGCTTATTTATTGGAAGATTTAAAAGGAGATTATCAATCTATTATTGCTGATTTAATGATTAAAATTGAATCTGGAGATATTGATGATATTAAACAATTACGCTCAGAGATACAAGTCATTATTCAAGAAATTGAAATTGAATCAATTTTAGAACAACAAGCAAAAGAAGAAGGAGAAGAAGTCATTTTTATTCCGGGAGAAGAAGAATTAAACGCCTTAGCAGGTCAATTTGACTACGAAGAATCAGAAGATCAAGAAGCTACTCAGATTAATAATTCTGATGGAGATGATCAACCTACCATTGTCCTTCCAATGAGGCTTTTAAGTCTTGCAAATGTTGGTTTAAGTGATATTGGAAGAAAAAGAGGACATAATGAAGATTGTTTTGCCATTGACACCTACATTAGAAAAAAAGAAAGTCCTCAAGGCATTTATTATGAAGGTAAAGGCTTGTTTATTGTGTGTGATGGTATGGGGGGTCATGCGGCGGGAGAAGTAGCCAGTGCCATGGCTGTAAAAAATATTTATCGTTATTTTCAAGATCATTGGACTGATGAACTTCCAGAAACCGAAATTATTAGAGAAGGTATCCTTCAGGCAAATCAAGCGATTTACTCCGCTAATATGGATAAAGGGCAAACAGGCTCAGGTAGAATGGGAACAACATTACTATTAACTCTTGTACAAGATACAAAAGTTGTCATCGCCCATGTCGGAGACAGTCGAATTTATCGAGTTACCCGAAAATGGGGATTAGAACAACTAACAACGGATCATTCTGTGGCACAATCAGAAATTAAGCAAGGTGTAGAATCAGATATTGCGTTTGCTAGACCTGACGCATATCAATTAACTCAAGCATTAGGTCCACGAGATGATGCTTTTGTTCATCCTGATATTAAATATTTAGATATTAAAGAAGATACCTTGTTACTAATGTGTTCTGATGGTTTATCTGATAATGATTTGTTAGAAAATCACTGGGAAACCGCTCTTTTACCTTTAATTAGTTCTAAAGCCAATATTGAAGAAGGAATTAGTCAAATTATCGATCTGGGCAACCAATTCAACGGTCATGATAACATTACCTGTATTTTAATTCGCATTAAAGTACAGCCTAACTTAGAACATCAAAACCCAATTTTCTAAACATTTATCCGTTGAAAAATTGTTGCACAAAAATCCGTAAATCATTATCATGGTTATTAAATAAGCTACTACGTTGGTGACTGCCAATCAAGTTTTTTGATCTATACTTGAGTTATAAGGAAACTAACAGAGTTCTTGTAGCAGTAAACCGAGCTTTTGTACTCGGAAACGAACGCAGAAACGTTGGTGTCCACCTGGTTTTCCAGGTCATAAACTGAGGTAAAACGGCGTAGTGGTTCATCATTAATGAGATATAACTCATGACTAATAAAATTTTAATCGTGATAAATCTATCAACCAAGAAAATTAAAGTCGAGAATGAAAGATTAAAAAATCGATACATATTTTTTGATTAAAAATTAGTTTAATAATGATTTTAGAAAAAATAAATATTAAAACTCTGACAGAAAAAGAACTAACTCAAGTATTAGAATTGGATGAACTTTGTTTTGGAGGTTTATGGAGTTTAGATGGTTATAAACGAGAAATTGAAAGCCCTAATAGTTTTTTATTAATTCTTACCGTCAATATCGATGAAAATGAAAAAGTAATTGGTTTAAGTTGTTTTTGGTCAATTCTTGAAGAAGCACATATAACTATTCTGGCGATACATCCTGATTTTCAAGGGCAAGGCTTAAGTAAATTATTATTAGGTAAATTATTAGAAGAAGCGGGAAATAAAAACTTAGAAAGAGCTACTTTAGAAGTAGGAGAAAATAATCATAAAGCCTTAAATTTATATCGAAAATTTGGATTTAAAGAAGCAGGAAGACGTAAAAAATATTATAAAAAAACAGGAGAGGATGCTTTAATTTTGTGGAAAAAAATTTAGTCTATTTTTATTTATTAATTGTTATGATGTGATTCAAAAAACAATTGTTTTCAGAAATCTCACAATTTTTATAGAGAGTAAAACTGGTATGATAATAAAACTATTAATAAAATATTTTCCTGAAACTCATCTAATACCAAGTATAGTCTCATCGGAATTGTTAATAATAAAGACTCATAAGTAGATGAAAATTAAAAACATTAAGAATCTCATTCCTCTATCAACTCTTTTTATTCTAATTATTGGACTTGTCGGTGCAACATTATTAACTCCAAAGTTAATTAAAATGCTAGATGAAGTTACAATTTCTCCTTTTCAAGAAAAGCCAGAATATAGACTTGATGCACCTTCTGAGGTTTTACCCTTAGCTGATATTTACCCTAAAGAACGACAAACTGCTTTAGAGGCGATCGCCAATCAAGAGAAACCGTCCTTAGACAGAAGTAGAGCAAGATTTTTATTAGCATCAGATATATTAAGAGGTGATTTTGACGGTGCAAAAGCCTTAAATTATCTCAAAAATTTAGATAAAGAATATCCTATATTAGCACCTTATATTTTATTAAGAGAAGGACGTGCTTATGAGCTAACAAATGACACCAAAAAAGCCCAAGAAATTTGGCAACAATTAATCACAGAATTTCCAGAAGAATTAGTAACAGCAGAAGCTTATTATAAACTAGGTAATTATGATCCACAATACTGGCAAAAAGCTATACAAAAATTTCCTCAATACCCCCGAACTCATGAAATTACACGTAAATTATTAGAAAAAAATCCTAAACAAAAAGATTTATTATTATTGTTAGCAACCTATGATTTATCACCTCAAACTAAACCCATTTTAGATCGATTAGTGAAAGAATTTAGTAAAGAATTAAAGCCTATTGAATGGGATATTATTGCTAATAATTACTGGCAAAATGGCAATTATTTACAAGCCGCTCAAGCCTATCAAAAAGGTACATCTACTCCCGAAAATTTGTATCGTATTGCCAGAGGTTATCAGGTATCTAACAAAAAAACCGAAGCAAAAAGTTTTTATCTGAAATTAGTTAATCAATTTCCCGATGCACCTGATACGGGTTTAGCCTTAAGACGATTAGCGACTATGACTCAAGGAGATGAAGCTATATCTTATCTTAATAAAGTTGATAAAAAATTTCCCCAAGAAGCATCAAAAGCCTTAAATCAAAAAGCAACCATTTTAACTCTTTTGGGTAGATTTTCCGAAGCAACTCAAACTAGAGATCAATTATTACAACAATATCCCAATTCTAACGAAGCGGCGGATTCTCGTTGGCAAATAGCTCAAGAATTCGCAAAAAATAATAACCTTGTATCTGCTTGGCAATGGGCACAACAAATTAGTGTTGATAATCCTGATAGTGATGTTGCACCAAAAGCCGCTTTTTGGGTAGGTAAATGGGCAGAAAAATTAGGGCAAAAACAGGAGGCTCAAAAGGCTTTTCAATTTGTATTAGAAAGATACCCTCACTCATATTATGCTTGGAGATCGGCTGTAAGACTGGGGAAAGATGTGGGTGATTTTACTACTATTCGGAATTTACCATTAAAAGTAGAAACTCCTCAAACTAGACCCATTCCTCCTACAGGTTCTAATATGTTTAAAGAGTTATTTTTGTTAGGAGAAAATCAAGAAGCTATTGATTTATTTAGAGGGGAAGTAGGTAATAAACCAACTATTACGGTATCAGAACAATTTATTCAAGGATTAATAAAGCAAATTCAAGGAGAAAATTTACAAGGAATTAATACTATTTGGGATTTAAAAAATCGTCGAGACAATCCTGAAGATTATCGAGAATGGCAAATATTAAGAAATAGTCCAGAATATTGGCATGGCTTATTTCCCTTTCACTATGAGGATTTAATCGTAAAATGGTCAACAGAAAGAAAGCTAAATCCATTTTTAGTAGTGTCTCTTATTCGCCAAGAATCACGATTTGAGAAAGAAATTAAATCCCCTGTTGGTGCGACAGGTTTAATGCAGATTATGCCGGAGACTGGAGAATGGATTGCACCACAAATCAACGTCAAAAAATACTCTCTAACTGATCCTAATGATAATATTCAGATGGGAACGTGGTATTTGAATCATACTCATGAAACTTATAATGGTAATTCCTTACTAGCAGTTGCCAGTTATAATGCAGGACCTGGAAATGTTGCCAACTGGTTACAACGCTATAGTTTAAATGATTTTGATGAGTTTGTCGAAAATATTCCTTTTCCAGAAACTAAAGGTTATATTGAGTCAGTTTTTGGTAATTACTGGAATTATGTTGAATTATACCAACCTCAAATAGAAGATAAAAAACAACCTTAATTCTAACCTGAGTTCGACACAAGAGAAATGGTGAAGACGAGACAGGTGGACAAGTAGAATGGAAGAAAACTTCTCAATATTCGATGCACTTTTGAGAGAATTTTATTGATTCACAAAAAATATAATCTGCCTGTCTGCCTGTCTTCCAAGTCAGTTCTCACCAATAATTTTATATCAAACTCAGGTAAACTGAGGTGTCGATTAGGGAAGTATTAAATTTCCTAAATCATAAATACCTGTTTTATCAGCAGGAATTTCAAAAATCTTCGATTGAGGTGGATCTGTAAATAATTTTAATTCGTAACGTCCGGGTTTTAAACCTAGTAAAGCAAATTTACCTACTTTATTCGTAAACAAGGTGACAGGTGTCCAATTAGCATCAGATAGTGATGTTATTTCACCACTTTGTAAGGCGATCACATCACCAGCACTATTTTTAAGCACTCCCTTTAAAAAAACTGTGGCTTCAGTGCCGACAACAACAACAGTACCGCTTTTATAACTAGGTAAAAGACTGAAAATTGTATTGCCCAAATCATAACCCAAAGGCATATTTGGTGCATCGACTCGAATATTTGTCACCGTATAAGAACTTAAATCAGGTACAACCGCAGGACCAAAAAAACTGGTTTGAGCTACATAACCATATAAATTAGGATTTACTCCCACTAATTGATTGGCAAAATTATCGTTACGGGCAACCATTACAAAACTATCATTAACAGGGCGAGTCCAACCAAAACGTCCATCAGCATAAACAAAAGCCGTACCAAAACTTAAATTTGTTCCTTGACGGGATTGATCATAATCGTGATTAAGATTCATCGTACCAAAAAAACCTCGATAATCTAGCCCTAATCTTGCACCAACATAACTCGGTGATGGATTATTTCTCAAGCCAATGG
Source organism: Geminocystis sp. NIES-3708 (assembly GCF_001548095.1). Lineage (NCBI taxonomy): Bacteria > Bacillati > Cyanobacteriota > Cyanophyceae > Chroococcales > Geminocystaceae > Geminocystis > Geminocystis sp. NIES-3708. The sequence continues at coordinate 3,206,037 of NZ_AP014815.1, forward strand.
TCGTATTAATACTATTGTAAGGTGCTGGGCTTCTTATGTTCCATGTTATTTCACTAATTTGTTCTCTTTGACTACTCACATCGTTTCTAAGTGTAAGAGATTGTAGTGATGAGGTTCGTAATAAATTAAATAAAAATTGAGTTTCTCTTGTGCCTGATTGTTCTTGACGGTTATTGAGAGTAAGATTTAACTGAAAACTATTGCCCAAATTTTGATTAATACCTAATGCCATACGGTAAGCATTCGGCTGGTTTAAACTACCAATTTGATAACCTAAATTAAGATTAATTCCTAAACCATTAAATAAAGTTTGACTATAATTAAAACCAAAATTCCACGCTACATTATTAGTTGAATCGCTGAAAATATTTAAAGGATTGCCAATACTGAGATTACCAAAACGTTGAAAATAAGGACCTAAATATTCTACCTCAAAGCCAAAAGTTGGTAATTTTGTCTGATTGCCTCCTAATGCTAAATATTGATAACGTAATCGAAAAGCATGATCGAACCCAATAGGATTACTGCTTAACGCCATATCCCAACCAATATTACCCAAGGAAGTTGCTAATGTGCCTTCTGTGCCGATAATTTGTTGCACTCCTGCTAGTTGAAAATAGCCTCCAAGGGTAAGAGTTGGTGTAATACCCTGTCGATAGAAACCTACTAAAATCGGTTTGCTGGTGTCATAACTTCTGGTGCTGTTTTGACTATAAGAAGGAATACCTAAACCGAAAGCAAATTGTTGTAATCCTACGTCTAATAAATCGGAAGCTAGGGGAAGAGCAAAGGATAGATTTCGAGTTTGTCCTGTATTGTCAGTAATCTGTAATGTGACATTATTTAAACCTGTATTAAGGGAAAAATTACGAATGTCTTGAGGACCTGCTGGAAGTTGCAAAGTTTGTCGCAGTAAGCCATTGACAAAAATTTCCACCCGTGAAGGACGTTCTAAAAAAAACTCAAATTGTCCTGTAGGTAAAGTTGATAGATAAGGTTGTAGGGAAAAATTGCGAATAACACCTATTCCTGCCATGGGTATAAAACTTTGATAACCTCGTGTTGAACTAAATAAATCGCCCATGACGTAACGAATACCACGCTGTGGATCATCTTTCACTAAACGAATATCAGCTCTAGTCCACGGTGTATTACTGCTTTCGATAAAACTACCACTTCCTTCTAAAACCCATCCTTGATAATTAATTGCCCCATCTAATCCTAGGTTAAAAGGTTGTCGCCCTAAATTTGAGATATTTGTACCATCCCACGCATAAAATTGATTTCCTCTTAAATTAATAAAGGCACTAAGATTACTAGGTTTTAGAGCATTAGCGGCTTCTTTGGGAATACGAGAATTTCCTGATCCATAAACAATGGTTTTACGAAGATTTGGGGGGATTTGCACCCGTAATTCTAGCGATCGTTCATTAAAAGTAGCATCTAGTCCTGTGGATTGTAATGCCGTAAGGGTTAAATTACCACTTTGATCTACTAAACCTTCGAGACGGCTTTGAATATCAGGACGAGCATATTGTGCCGTCTTTTTTAAGAAAGTATCCCCTGTAATTTGTAAATTACTACTACCCCCTAAAGAAACAAAAATAATAATTTGTCCCTGATCTAAATCATTAATATAAAAAGGTACGATAACCCGTTGCACTCCTGTTGGCTTAGGGCGTTTAAAAACTCTCTCAAAGATTTCATCACTATTTTCGTTTACTGTAGGGGTTTCTGTTTTGGGTTTTATTTCCTGCTCAGTATTTTGAGATATTTCTGGTAAAGACAAAGAAGCGAGGGGAATAATTCTCTTGTTATCGTTATGATCTATGGGAATTAATGAATTTAAAGTAATTAAAAGATTCCAATACATAATGTGATCGTGATGATAATAATTAATGAGAAAAATAGTTATAATCTAAACACTTTTATCAAGTTTTTATATTTTTGTAAGGATAATGTTCTTAAGTCGTCAGATTCTTTCTATGATGTTATTATGTTTATCCTTGAGATCATCGATGGTGATAGTCAAACCTTTACAGGCTCAAATTATTTATCCTGATCATACTATCGTTTCTTCAGTCAAGAAGGTTAATTCTTTAACAGCAATTAGTCAAACTTCTGATGAGAGAGCAGAAATGTTATTTGAAAAAGGAGTTAATCAAGGAGAAGCTGGTAATTATTCTTTAGCAGTGACATTATTTTCTCAAGTAATCAGTTTAAGTTCTCTTTCTCCTGAAGCGTATTATAATCGTGGTTTGTCTTTTGAACGTTTAGGTAAATCTGCTCAGGCGATCGCAGACTATAATGAAACTTTACGATTAGATAATTTATATGTTCCAGCTTATATTAATCGAGGAAATCTTTACAGCCAACAAGGTAATCACCAAAAAGCGGTAATAGACTTTAGTCGTGCTATTGAAGTTGATCCGAATCGTTACAAGGCTTACTATAACAGAGCAAATAGTTATTTTCAATTAACAAACTATCAACAAGCCATCGCAGATTATGAAATTGTTTTAGTTTTACAACCTGATTATATTGATGCGATATACAATCGAGGCTTAACTTATTATCAATTAGGTGAATTAGATCATGCCAGAAAAGATTTATTTCAAGCCGCCCAACAATACCTAAATAAAGGCGATCGTAATAACTATTTAGAAGCATTAGAACGCATCACCGAATTAAACCTGTAGCACATAGCATATGCCCTCTTGATTTAATCCCCTGAGGGGGCGACAACGGACTCATAATGCAGATTGGATAAGGGAAATAGCCCTCATACCTTGACGATAATAGAACTGTTTCTGAGGAAATAAAGAGATTAACTCTTCTAATTGGTCTTGGAAAAAGCAGATTTCACTTAGCCATTTTATGGCATTTAAACCAATAGAAAAATTACTATATCTTTTATATCTTCTTCCTTTTTCTGTGGGACGAACTAAATATTCACTTATCCCTTTTCTTTTAATTTCTTCTCCTATAAATGTTGAATAACTATAGGCTAAGGTTATTCGTATAATTAAAGAAATTAGTCGTTCATTCTCAACTTTAGTGCTCTCTAAATCATATCCTCCTAATTTCAAATCTCTAAACATTTCTTCTATACCCATTCTTTTGAAATAAGCGGAGATTGTTTCCGACATACTTGCTAAATTTGTGAGAATAAACCATGGCTCTTTACTAAATTTATAACCATAGTTTTTTTTCCACTTGCTGTTAAATTAATTCCTGAAAATTCCTTCATTTTTGTAACTTTTATTCCTCGATAATATACCGAGAATCCTGGAGATAAACCTAATTCACTTAATCGAAACCATATATCAGTTTCTAACTGGGCATATTCACTCTTTTTTAAAAGTAGAGATAAATAAACTTCTTTCTCTAATGATAACCACTTTGCTAAATCCACAGAGCAAAATTCTCTATCTCCTAAAACGATTATTTTATATTCAATAAATAAATTTATACTTGGTTTTAATACTTGTTTTTGTCCTAATAAATTACTGCTTCCTTTTTTATCTAGCAAGGTAAAATATACTGGAATAACTCGTTGATTATAAACTAAACTTACCATCAATATATTAATATTTTGCCACTGTGTTCTATCAATTACTAAATAGATGACTTTTTTCTATTATTATTAATATAAAAACTGAAAACATCTCATCTTTATCCAGATTACCATGTTCAATCCCTTATAGAATCCTCTATTTAGCTTCATTGTCGCTCTCTCAGCTTAATTAATTTGGGTGCAAAATTAATTCGAGTGTAAGCCTTGCACCCCTACGATAAAATTGATGTTTTTTTAATTTGTTGGGGGATATGGTATATGCTCGATATTATATGTGGTATTTACGTTTATTTTTGGCGGTGGGTTTTGACGCATTTTTTGGGCGTAACCTTCTGTGGCGTTCGGTTTGATGGTTAAGGTTTTGGGTGGCGTTGAGGGAGAATTTTTATGCCCGTTTGGGGGATTTTCTGCGGAAACCACCGATGGGGTGAGGGTGATTAATAATAAACAAAGAATTTTAAATAAAAAAGAAATATTCATAAAATACCTCCAATACCCTAGAGGAATTTTTATGTTTAGGTTTTCTTCCTTTTAGGTAATTTAACGATTAATTTCAACTGTAGCGGTAACTTCTCCTACAGGCAATTCTTGAGGCCAAGGAATGATAAATTGACGTTTATTACCTGCAAGGATATTTTTACCCTCAACACTATTTAGTTGTTGTTTTGTTAGGATAATAGACTGATTTTGATTATTATTTGAAGTAAGTTTAATCTCTACATCTCTTAATAACTGATGAGCAGTTCCTTTATTTTCAAATAGAATAACTAATTGATCTTTACCCTCGTCATTTTTTCGATGACTAACACTTTCTAAAACCAGACTAGACTTGATATTTCTGGGTGTAATATAAATTGCTCCTTGATGATTAAACAGAGCTGAAATATTAACACGAATACCTTGAGATGGTTGTTGTTCAATAGTCTCTGGTTTTTCTTCCGTCTTTACAGGAATTGGTACTTGTGCCGTTATCATCCAATAAGCTAACTCTTGAGGAGGTTGTGGATCTCCTACCCAAGTAAGTCTGACACTTTGGCTTTCACCAGGTTTAAGTATAATCTGAGGAGGATAAAGTAAAAAGTCATCTTCAACTAATGATTGGGATTCGTTACCATCAATATCAATTTCTCGTTTAGTACAATAAATTTCTACCGCTAGAATTTCTTTACTAACGTTCTCTATTAAAAATGTTTTAGTAACACCACTTCCCACAGGTGACAATTTGGCGGTAGTAGGAACTACAAGGAAACTAGATTGGGCTAAAGTAGAAGGAATTGTTAAACAATTCAATCCCATAATTGCGAAAAGAGTTAACCCAATCTTATAAAATCTTTTCATCTTTTTAGCCCCTAATTTCTATCAATAAACATTTTGATCCGTTAACTTCTATGACAATAAAATATTTAATTATCAGAAATTAACTAGCATCATTTGTTACGGTAAAAGTGACAGTTGCGTTATAAGTACCAGATGGTTTACTTATAAGATCAGTATTTGCCACTTCGATTTTGATAGAACGATCACAACCACCAGCATCAGAACAATCAGTACTAAAATCTTCACTACCTCCTGCCATTGCAGTAGCTGTATCTGTTAACGTAGCAACAGCACCACTTTGATAGCCTAGTTTAAATGGAATTTTATAAGTGTCTAACGTGTCATGAACAAGAGAAGAAGTATTCGTTGCTGCCCCATTGACTTTAACTGTAAACCCAAATTCACCATTAGCTGCAATTTTTAATGTACCAATTTCTGTTGTATTTACAAGCCCAGCATGGGTTGTCGTACCATTAGTTGATGTGTGAGTAATAGATACATTAGATACAGGAGTAAAACTCGAACTTACATAAGGATTATTCTCAACGGTAATTGTATCAGCTAATGCAACTTGAGGAATGATCGCACCTGCACTGAGAATCAAACCAGAAACCAAAGCAATTCGACTTAAAGATTTCGTAAACATAATATTTTCCTCCTTCTACATAACCTTGCGGGTGGTATTGTTTGTATCGCTCGTTGGTTAGTAGATTGAATTTGTTGTTTTTTCTTATACTCTTATTATGACCAAAGCCCAAGGGAAAACCATCGGTTATAACACTCAACTTTCTCTGAAGTCGAAAAATCATTACTAAAGATAAATACCGACTCAGTAATACTTACTTTGGATCATCTTCATCTAAAAAATATATATAAACTTACTTTATAAATGATAGAACTTAAGTACTAATACTAAGATTAAGGGTAGAAAAATGAACATTTTTATATATAAGTATTTCTGCTACCCTCACCAAAAAACTTTTTCAGCAAACCTTATTTACATCTTTATCGAAAATTTTATGTCAAACTCAGATTTAATTAACTGTCAAAATTCCACATCACTGGATTATCATCTAAATGTTTTGTTACTTCATTGCCAATAGAGCTTATTTTTATTAAATCTTCTTCCGTTAACCTGATCTTTATCGCTTCGGCATTTTCTTTTACCTGTTGCAAATTTCTTGCCCCGACAATAGCATTACTTTTTGGTTGTTTTATTAACCAAGCGATCGCTAATTGTCCAAGTGTACATTTATATTCTTGAGCAATGGGAGTCAATTTAGTTAAAGCAAGTTGCACTCTTTCCCAATGAGGAGATTGAAATAAACGATGATCTTTGCGATGATCACCTTCAGGGAAGTTAGGATTATTGCCGAATTTTCCTGTTAAAATTCCTTGAGCTAAAGATGAATAAGCTAGGATGGAGATATTATGTTCAACACAATAAGGTTGAATTTCTTTTTCCACTCCACGCCAAAAAAGAGAATAAGGAGGCTGAATACTGTCAATTTGTCCATAAACTGAAGCTTCTGCTAATTGTTGACAAGAAAAGTTAGATACTCCAATTGCTCTAATTTTACCCTCTTGTTTCAACTGATTTAAGGCTTTCATCGTTTCCTCTATGGGTACAATTTCACTTTTCCAACTACCAGAAGGCCAATGAATTTGATATAAATCAATATAGTCTGTTTGTAAATTGCTCAAAGAATTATGACAAGCAGTGATCACTTGATCGTATTTCATATGATTAGCAAAAACTTTAGTGGCATAAATAACTTTATCTCTTACCTCTTTTAAGGCTTGGCTGACAATTCTTTCTGAATGTCCTTCTCCATATACTTCTGCTGTGTCAATGGTAGTAATACCTACCTCAAAAGCCTCTCGAATTGCTTTTATGCTATCAGTATCTTCAATACCTACCCACATTCTTTTTCCTGCTTGCCATGTACCCATGATTATAGGTGTAATGTACAAATCAGAGTTCCCTAACTGTCTTGTTTCCATTTTTCGTACTCAGTTTTTATCTAATTCAATCATAATTAATGTAGGGGTGAATGGCATTCACCCAAATTATTGCCCAATTTTTTAGCAAAATTAAATTTGTTCCGAAAAAGAAGGTAAAAATATCTCTAAATATTCTGCTAATTTGATCCACAATCTTAGTTGATTATTCTTTTTAAAAGATCCATTATTTAAGGATAATTGTGGTAATAATTGTTGGTGTAAAAAATCATAATAAATTTCTTGAATTTTATCTAACCAGAGATTTAGTTTTAGTTTTTTACCTACAGTTATTAGTTTGTTTATTAATTGAATATCCGTTTCTAATGTCTCGGAGCTTTCTTGTGATAAGATTTTTTGAACACAGGATAAAATTAAATTTTCAAGGGTTTTTTTCCCTTTTGGTATCTCTAACTTACATCTTAGATCATCAGCTTCTATTGCGATCACTTCTAAATCAATCAAATAAGGCTCTAAATTATCTAAATCAGGTTTTTCATTATTAATAGCCTCAATCACTTTCAGACAACGATAAGAAATGGCAACTTCTGCCGCTACTTGCAATTCTTGAGGAATAGGCACTTCATCTCGTTGAAAAGCTAGTAAAATACTATAATTATCCCGATAAACTTGAGTATAAAGCTGATCAAGTCTTTTTTTCGTAGTAGTGGTCAATTTTTCCATGATTGATAACCTTTCTTCGGCAAAAAGATGCTTTAAATCAAAAGATTTATTACCGAATAGCCTACTCATACTCAAAATCAAATCGACGATGCTAGTTTGTTTCAACATCGAAAACAATTCTTCTTTCATCTGAGTATAAGCCAAACGACTAGAAAAAGGCTGAATACAACAGTGAAAATCCCAACCACCAAGATGTAAGACTGCGAAGATAAAATGTCCACTTTCCCAAGTGATATTAGATGTTAAACGCACTTGTCCTATTGCCAACGTCAAAGAACCTATCTGTTGTTTTTGATAATCTAATTGTCGAGTAGAATAACAGTAAATAGTTTCCTCATCTTGATAGTTATTATATAAAGAACTTAGTGCATAATGGGCAGTTACCTGTTCTAAGTTTACTTTCGATGGTATTACGCCTTGACGATAAACACCTTCACCGTTGCCATATTCTTTAATGTTACTAGGTGCTTCGGCTAAACGAGTTATAAATTCTTTTTCTAATTGCACTCCAGCAATTTCTCCAGCTAACTCCACAGCATGGGAAGCATAACGTAATATTTGTGTACCTTCGGGGCGAGAAATTTCTTCAAAAAACCATCCACAACTGGTAAACATCAATAGGGAATTTTTTTGTATCTCTAATAATCTTAAAGCGTCAATTTCTTCTGATGGAGATAATATATGACTACCATGACGAGATAAAAACTCTTTAATAGTATCCCGATTACGATCTAAAATAACTTGTATATATTCATCTCTAGCTAACCAAGGATTTTTGAAATAGTGATAACCCACATCCTCATAAACTTTTGTTAACTCGTCTCGTAACCAATTTAAGGTTTCTCGTAAGGGTTTACGCCATTTTTGATGATATTCACCACCACCACCGCAACCACAGTCATCTTTCCACCTTTCAACACCGTGATAACAACTCCAAGCCGTAACAGGTTTTAATTCAACTTCCCATGTCGGCGTTACTAAACTAAGATAATGTGCATAGTTAGTTACTGTCCATCCTTGTTGTGGAAATTCTTGAGTAAAAGCATAAGCAAGACATTTTTCTGTATCTTTTTTGTGATGACCAAAGGTTTCACCATCGGTAGCTACTGAAATAATTTGCGATGGGCGATTATCACCTCTCACTGCTGATTTTAAACGAGAGTAAAAATGATGACTGCTTAATAAAACATCACCAAAGCCCATATCTCCCGAAATAGGACCATCATAAAAGAAAATATCAATATAATCTTCCTCGTTAATATAGCATCGATAAGGGCGAGTAGGGTCAATTTGTCCTCCTCCTACTTCTAACCATTCATCATTCTCTCTAATAATTGGGCGACATCTTTCGGCTTGGGTTGGTGCAAGGATAATAAATTTAATCCCCTCAGCAATTAATACCTCTAACGTCGGATAATCTACCGCCGTTTCTGCTAACCACATTCCTTCAGGTTGTCTGCCAAAACGATGATAAAAGTCTGCTTTTCCCCATCTTACTTGGGTATATTTATCTCTTTCATTGGCAAGAGGAAGAATAATATGATTATACACTTGAGCGATGGCATTACCATGACCATTTAATCGTTGACAACTAAGATGATCGGCTTCTATTATTTTTTCATAGACTTTGCGATCATACTTTTCTAACCATGACATCAGAGTTGCACCGATATTAAAACTCATGTATTCATAGTTATTGACAATGCCGACAATGTTACCATCGTTATTGAAAATACGAGCAAAAGCATTATTACGATAACATTCATAAAAAATACGCTCATTCCAATCATGAAAAGGTTGAGCGCTGGGCTGTCTTTCAATGACGTTAAGGTAAGGGTTTTCTCTGGGAGGTTGATAAAAATGTCCATGTACTGTAATATAAACGCCCTTGGCTTGATGTAGAGAAGAATCATCAAGATTCAAAGGTTTATGAATAGGGTTTTTAATAGGAGTGGTGATAGTCATAGATTAAAAAAAATATTGCTTCTACTATTTAAACCTAATTCTCTATTACTGAATGTTCATTAAGGAAAATTTACTGAAAAAATTCAGATACAAAGAGAATATAATCAGATAATAGTCTTTAATTAGCAAATATTTTGATGATTAAAAACTTTATTACGGTGATAATTTAGATATTCTTAAAAATCATATTGATGATGAAATAATAGATTTAATTTATCTTGATCCTCCTTTCAATTCTCAGGTAAATTATAACGTTATTTTTAACACTCCAAAAGGAGAAAAATCTGAGGCACAAATTACTGCTTTTGAAGATACATGGACATGGAATATTGAATCGGAAAGATGTATCCAAGATTTGAAACAAATTAGAGGAGATTTAGCAGAATTATTAGATTTATTAGTACGCACTTTAGGAAAAAATTCTCTTTCAGCTTATTTAGTAATGATGGCAATTAGGTTAGTAGAATTACATCGAGTCTTAAAGTCAACAGGTAGTTTATACTTACATTGTGATCCTACTGCTAGTCATTATTTAAAAATGATTTTAGATATTATTTTTGGGGCAAAAAATTTTCAAAATGAAATCACATGGAAAAGAACAACTTCTCATAATGATCCACAAAAATATGGTAGAATTTCAGATAGAATTTTGTTCTATACAAAAACTCAAAATAAAGTTTTTAATGTTCTCAAATTAGAATATTCTGAAGAACAAAAAAAAAGATATAAATATGAAGACGAAAATGGTTTTTTAAAGCGGAAAATTTAACATCTCCTAAATACTATCAAACAAGAACTATCCAATCAAGAAGAACTCATCCCGGGAAAAATAGACAGTGGAGATTTTCTGTTGAAAAATTAGAAGAATTATATACTCAAGGTAAAATACTTTTAAAACAAAATGGTTGTCCTAGAAAAGATGGTTTAAAAGAGTATTTACATGAAAATGAAGGTGCTATTTTACAAAATATTTGGACAGATATTAAATTTGGTCCTACAGATCAAGAAAGATTAGGTTATCCTACTCAAAAACCATTAAAATTACTAGAAAGAATTATAGAATCAAGTAGTAATGAAAATGACCTAATTTTAGATCCTTTTTGTGGTTGTGGTACGGCAGTTCATGCTTCTGAAAAATTGAATCGTCAATGGATAGGTATTGATATTACTCACTTAGCAATTTCCCTCATTGAAAAACGTTTACGAGACGCTTTTAGTGAAAAATATTTAGATAATTCTGAAGACTTAATTAAGAAAAAACAGACTTTTTTGAAGTAGAAGAAATGCCCAAAACTTTAGATGCCACCTTAGATTTATTTAACTGAGATGCTTATCAATTTCAATGGTGGACAATCTCTCTTGTTAATGCTCAACCCTATCAAGGTAAAAAGAAAAAAAGTGCGGATTCTGGTATTGATGGTCTTATTTATTTTGATAATTTCGACTCAGTAAAAAGCGAATCTGTGATTGAAAAAATTATTGTTAGTGTTAAAGGCGGTAAAAATGTAAATGTGTCTATGATTAGAGATTTACGAGGCACAATGGAAGCAAATAACGCTAGTATGGGGTTTTTTATAATTCTTACGCCTCCTACAAAAGTTATGATTCAAGAAGCAGCAAAAGCAGGTTTTTATCAAGCAGGAAACGGGAAACAATATCGACTTATTCAAATTTTTAGTATCGAGGGTTTAATTAATGGCAATGAACAACCTAAATACTATGATTTAAGCTGGGGAAAAAGTACTTTTAAACAGGCACAAAAAGAGAGACAATCTAATGGTACACAAATAGAAATTAATGGTATTTAATTATCAGGCAAAAATTATTTCTGAACCCGGAGCATTAACTTTTACTTGTAAAACTTGGCGATCGCAAAAAGCTGATTGTAAACGAGAATGAGCTTCAGGCGGTGCAAAAAAGAGAATAAAACCCCCAGCACCAGCACCCAATAACTTACCACCCCAAGCCCCAGCATTGATGCCCTGCTGATAAATTTGATCAATTTCGGGGTTAGAAATGACCTGTGATAAACTACGTTTTGCTATCCATGCTTCATGTAACAAATGACCAAAAGCAGAAAAACATTGATCACTGGTGAGGATATTCCAACCATCATCAACCATTGTACGCATCTGTTTTAAAGTATCGGTATTATCAACAACTTTTTCTAATTGATGCGCCACTACTTGTGCAGCACGTCTTTTAATGCCAGTAAATACGACAAAAAGATGTTGCTCAAACTCTGCTAATCGTTGGGCGGAAATTGGCACACGATGGACAATTATATCGGTTTCTGTACGAAACTCCACTAAATTAAAACCGCCCACTGCCGCCATTAATTGATCTTGACAACCAACTTTATCTTGTAATAAATTTCTTTCTACATAAATCGCCTCATAGGCTAAATCTAAGGGGCGCACAAACTCACCTTTAAAACTATGGAGAGCGTGAAGTAGTGCAACGGTAAAAGTTGAAGATGATCCTAAACCTGTAAAAGCAGGTAAATCAGCCACATTATGTAACTCAATATCTCGATCTAAACCACAAAACTTTAAACACTCACGATAAACATTATGTTCGATATCCGTTACATTTTTAACTAACTCTACCTGACGATAAGACAAACGCATCGTATAGTCAAATAAATGACTAGGAAATGGACTAGCAGTAAGATAACAAAATTTATCAATGGCAGTGGCTAAAACTGCACCACCATGACGTAAAAAATGCTCAGGGTAATCAGTGCCTCCCCCGAAAAAGCTAATTCTAACAGGTGCACGGGAAATCAGCATATTTTTAACAATTAATAATTGATAATGAATAATTACTCATTACCAGATAAATTTAAACTTAATATTTTTTTGAAAAATCTAGTAATATTAGATAATTTAAACACTATCAATTTTTAAATTAATTAACTTTTTCGGAAGTAGATACATTTTTTTGTGTTTCGCTACTTGGTTCTAGTTTGGCATTCATGGAAACAGTTTCTTCGATATCTTGAGCTTCTTTTTTAAACTCTTCTTGAAACTCTCTCGAAGCCTCTTGAAATCCTTTAATAGTTTTACCTAAACTTCTGCCAATTTCTGGTAATTTTTTAGGACCAAAAATCACTAAAGCTACCACGAAAATTAAGATCATTTCGGGAAGTCCGATACCAAAAACATTCATTGTAATTAACTTATAATAAAAGAATAACAATCAACAATCAACAATCAACAATTTTACTGACCAAGACTACTCCAGTCAACATTTACCCCTTCAAGTAAAAGAGAGGAATTATAAATTTGTAAAATTATTAATAGAAAGACCAAAAATAAGAGCATAAAAACTCCCATTAAAGGTGTTGTACTCCATCCGGGAGCAACTTTACCATATTCTGAGTTAAGAGGCTTGAGAATATCGCCTAAACGAGTACGTTGTGACATATTATTATTAACCTTAGATATTACAATTATTTTTCTTATCTGTCGTAATATTATAGAGTAAGAAGACTCTTATTTAACAAACAAATACCACTTATGGAAACTGCCACAATTATTGGATTTAGTATTGGTGCTGTGTTAATTGCTTTTACAGGATTCGCTATTTATACGGCTTTTGGCCCTCCTTCTACGGAATTAAGCGATCCTTTTGAAGATCACGAAGACTAAAATTAATTAGTATTTTTATCTATAGCAATCCTCTGTGAGTATTGAGAATACGATCCCTCCAACCCCCCCAAAAAAAAGGGAAACAGTAACTTAAATTTATCACGAATAACAGGACTGCTATAGTTAAAAAATTAGTTTATATACTGATGTTTTTTAAAGAGTAAATGGGTAAGCTCAATATTAAAGAAATAGTATGAGTAACAACTTAGAACTAAGTTAGTAAAAAGTTAACTAACTAGCCTATCAATATCATTCAAAAAATAATTATTCGAGGTAAATATCATGCCTGATTTAACCGTTGTACAAGGTAGGCAATTTACTTATCTTCTCGCATTAAGTAATCCCGATAGGTTAACTTATTCAGTATATGGAACTCCGACGGGTGCTGTTGTTGAAATAGATAAAGCTACAGGAGCTATTACGGGTATTTTAACACAAACAAGTAGTACTATTACTATTAAACCTAGCACTGGTGCTGATATAGTTCTTAATCTCACCGCTGGTAGTTTTGCTAATATATTTTTCCTTGAATCAGATGCAGACACCATCGGTGATTTTTTAAATATCGGTACTAACGCTTCTAAATCTGGATTTATATATGGTGGAGGTGGGGGTGATACTCTTGTTGGAGGTAGTCAAAATGATCAGCTTTATGGTGGTGCAGGTATTGATTCTCTTGTGGCTGGTGCCGGAGATGACATTCTCAATGGTGGTACCGGTAATGATATCCTCGTCGGAGGTGCCGGTAATGATGCTTATTTCATTGATAGTATTAGTGATCAAGTAATTGAAACTACTATCGGAGGTACTAATGGGACACAGGACACTATTTATTTTGCACAAACTACCACAGTCAATTACACTTTACCCGCAAATGTTGAAAATTTATATTTCAGTGGAGTTTCGAATGTAAATAGCACTGGAAATAGTAGTGCCAATATAATTATAGGTGATCTTGGGAATGACATTCTCAATGGTGGTGCTGGTTTAGATACCTTAGTGGGTGGTGACGGTAATGATACTTTAAATGGTGGTACTGATACTGTAGCCGATAGTTTAGTTGGTGGACTTGGTAACGATACCTACATTGTAGGTATTAATGACCTTATTGCTAACGACACGGGGGGAACTGATACGGTTCTATCCGATGTTAGTTACTCTCTGGCTTCAGTGATAGGGATTGAAAATTTTACCCTAACAGGTACGGGTAATAATACGGGTACTGGGAGTACTGATAACAATCGTATTACTGGTAATACTGGAAACAACACCCTTGATGGTGGGGCAGGTAATGATACCCTTGATGGTGGGACAGGCAATGATAGTCTTTTTGGTGGGGCAGGTAATGATAGTCTTTTTGGTGGAGAAGGTAACGATACCTTAAATGCTGATGCTGATTCTGGAGTCGATACTCTTGTGGGGGGTAACGGTAACGATTTATATATCGTTGGTGCTGGAGACCTTATTGCTACTGATACTGGTGGTATTGATACGGTTCAAACTTCTACTACTTTCACTTTAGCGACAGGATTAGAAAACCTGGAATTACTAGGCACTGGTAATATTAACGGTATTGGTAACACCCTGGCAAATAAAATCACCGGTAACTCTAGTAATAACAGATTAGATAGTGGGGTTGATGCTTTAGTTGATACCTTAATCGGTGGTGGGGGTAATGATACTTATGTTGTCGGTACGACGGGAGATATTATCACTGAACTCTCAGGTGGTGGTACAAACGATTTAGTTGAATCTTCCGTCACTTATACCATAGGTGCAGAAATCGAAAACCTAACCTTAACAGCTACAACGGCAATTAACGGTACAGGGAATAATTTAGCCAACACGATTACTGGTAACACAGGTAATAATAGCCTTTCAGGTGGAGCAGGTAATGATAGCTTAGTGGGTAACGCTGGAAATGATACCCTCGATGGTGGTGCTGAGAATGATACCTTAGTGGGTGGTACTGGTAACGATTTCTATTTCTATGAGAATGGAGACAAGATCTCAGAAGGTGCGAGTGATGGTACGGCAGATACTGTTTTTGCTGGTGAATCAGTAACACTTAGTAGCGTTAATTTTGCTAATATTGAGAACCTAATTTTAACAGGTACAACTTCTATTAATGGTACGGGTAACGCATCAGCAAACTTTATTACGGGTAATAGCGGAAGCAATACTCTCGATGGTGGTACTGGTTTAGATACCTTAGTAGGTGGTGACGGTAATGATACCTTAATTGGTGGTGCCGATACTGTAGCCGATAGTTTAGTGGGAGGTAATGGTAACAATACCTACATTGTGGGTACTGGTGACGTAATTTTTGATACTGCCGGAACTGATATGGTTCTCTCAGATGTTACTTTTTCTTTGGCTACCTTTAGTACGATCGAAAACCTTATTTTGGGAAGCACTGGTAATACGAATGCTACAGGCAACGCATCAGCCAACTTTATTACGGGTAATAGCGGAAACAATAACCTCGACGGTGGTGCTGGTTTAGATACCTTAGTGGGTGGTGACGGTAATGATACTTTAAATGGTGGTACTGATACTGTAGCCGATAGTTTAGTTGGTGGACTTGGTAACGATACCTACATTGTAGGTATTAATGACCTTATTGCTAACGACACGGGGGGAACTGATACGGTTCTATCCGATGTTAGTTACTCTCTGGCTTCAGTGATAGGGATTGAAAATTTTACCCTAACAGGTACGGGTAATAATACGGGTACTGGGAGTACTGATAACAATCGTATTACTGGTAATACTGGAAACAACACCCTTGATGGTGGGGCAGGTAATGATACCCTTGATGGTGGGACAGGCAATGATAGTCTTTTTGGTGGGGCAGGTAATGATAGTCTTTTTGGTGGAGAAGGTAACGATACCTTAAATGCTGATGCTGATTCTGGAGCCGATACTCTTGTGGGGGGTAACGGTAACGATTTATATATCGTTGGTGCTGGAGACCTTATTGCTACTGATACTGGTGGTATTGATACGGTTCAAACTTCTACTACTCTCACTTTAGCGACAGGATTAGAAAACATAGAATTGCTAGGTACTATTAATATTAACGGTATTGGTAACACCCTGGCAAATAAAATCACCGGTAACTCTAGCAATAACAGATTAGATAGTGGGGTTGATGCTTTAGTTGATACCTTAATCGGTGGTGGGGGTAATGATACTTACGTTGTCGGTACGACAGGAGATATTATCACTGAACTCTCAGGTGGTGGTACAAACGATTTAGTTGAATCCTCCGTTACTTATACCATAGGTGCAGAAATCGAAAACCTAACCTTAACAGCTACAACGGCAATTAACGGTACGGGGAATAATTTAGCCAACACGATTACTGGTAACACAGGTAATAATAGCCTTTCAGGTGGAGCAGGTAATGATAGCTTAGTGGGTAACGCTGGCAATGATACCCTCGATGGTGGTGCTGAGAACGATACCCTCGATGGTGGTGACGGGAATGATACTTTAATTGGTGGTGTTGATACTGTAGCAGATAGTTTAGTTGGTGGGCTTGGTAACGATACTTACATTGTAGGTATTAATGATCTTGTTGCTAGTGATACGGGGGGGACTGATATAGTCCTATCAGATGTTACTTTTTCTTTAGTGACCTTTACTACGATCGAAAACCTGACATTAACAGGTACAATCGCTATCAATGCTACGGGTAACACCTTACCAAACATTATTACTGGAAATATTGCTGCAAATTTGATTGATGGTGGGACTGGTAATGATATCTTAATTGGTGGTGATGGGAATGATAGCTATAAGATTGATAGTCTCTCTGATGTAATTACTGAAACAACTACCGGAGGAACAGATTCAATTGAAATACAAGGAACTACTTTAACTGGCACTTACGTCATTTCGAGCAACGTAGAAAATCTCAACTTTGCTACTATTGCTGGTACGAATGCTTTAAATATAACGGGTAATGTTAGTAATAATAACATTACAGGTAATGCAGGAGCCAATACCATTAATGGTGGTGACGGTAACGATACTATCAATGGTGCTACAGGTAACGATAGTTTAATTGGTGCTGCTGGTATTGATAATATTAATGGTGGTGTCGGTAACGATACTATCAATGGTGGTATCGGCATTGATACTTTAACAGGTGGTTCTGGGATTGATACTTTTACCTATACTGTATTGAGTGATTCTAACTTAAACAATATTGATATTATCACTGACTTTGTTGCTAATTCCTTGACTGGTGGTACTGGCGAGGTTGATCGATTTGATGTTCCAAATGCTATTACTCTTCTTGACGCAGATATTGCCAGTTCAAATATTATTGATGCTTATACAGTCTCTAGCTTAAGTGCCACAGATATTGGTGCTGTATTAACTACCGGAATATTTACAGCTAACACAGCGGCGGTATTCATTTTTGGTCTGAATATTTATTTGGCTATCAACGATGGAACGGCTGGTTTTTCAGCGACTAATGATGCTATTATCAACATTTCTGGTATAGATGATTACAATACTTTAACTAACAGTTACTTTATCTAAATCTTTATTTTGATAGGTAAAAGGAAATTTACCAGATTTACATTTTAGGATTAAATCTTTGATATTTTTCTCCCCACCTTTTGAGATAAAAATAACCCTTTCTTTATCATCTTTTTTCTGAGAGAGAAATAAAGGAGGGGTTTCTAATTATTCGGGTAGGCGTTGGCCACAGATTCTTGAAGATAAAATCAAAAGAATTAAAAACTATATATTTAGGAGTTGGTTTAAAAACTATTTTGGTGAGGCTAGGCAACTTCGAATAAGGCAACAGTTGAAATAGTTTTTTTCATTATGATTTACCAAAATGATTTAGCAAAACCTAGTTTATAATCGCATACTACTTATCTAGCTTTTAACTCAAAAAAGGGTTTCACCCCCCAGAAATCAGCTTTTTTTTTGTTGTGTAGTGTTTTTTTCCTTTGATTTTTATAGCTTTCTGATTTCCAACAGCAACCCCTATTTATTACATTTTAACTGATTGTAAGTCTTCCCAAGAAATTTGTTGTTCTTCCCCTGAAAATTCATTATCTGGGGTAATAAACAACATACAATGACATTCTTTTCTTTCTCTCATCGGTACGCAAGGACAATTCCAAAAAGTATTTTTTACTTCCGCTTCTTTATCTTCGTAGTGCCGACAGGGACAAAGGGGTGAGCCTAATTCTTCTTTGTGACGAGCTAAACCTTGAATCACTACTGCTGTAACGGATGGATCTACGCAAAAGTAAGTATCTGTACGTTTAGCGTATTGTTCCGCAAAGTTTTTCATGGCTTCTAGGGTTTTATTGTTACTGACTTCAGTCATAATTATTTTTTTCTATTGTGCTACGGTATCAGTTCTCATTTTACCTGATTAGGAGTATTTGACAGAGAATATTGACATTATCATATTCTATCCTGATTAAAAAGACCTTTAATTTTTTCTATCCATTGCCAAATATCTTCATAGGAAATTTTGAGTAAAGAAAAGATACCTACTAATATTAAAACTGTACCAAATAAGAAGTTATTATCATATAAGTATAAGCCAACAATAACAATAAAATAGGGAGATAAAATACCACTAATTTTTTCTACTAATTTTACCGTAGTTTGTTGATTTGTATCTAATTTTTCCGTTATGGATTCAGGAATATCATTAATCATTAAATCTTCAATTTTAGGATTATTGATTGATTTTTCAGGATTATTTTTACTAAACATAACTATAGAACTCCTATTTTATTTTTGATCTTTAAAATATTTTATCGTTTTATTTCCTTATTCCCCGTTTTTAATTCCGTAATATAGGCTTTTTCTTGTTATATTTTAAGGGGTGAAATTAGTTGATAGGCTTGATTAACTCCTTGCCATAATAATTCAGGATAGTCTTCTAATTGATTATTAGGAGAAATTATTTCTAATTGATGGAGAATATTGCCTATTAATTTTCGCCCCTTACTACCATAAGCAACTCCAGAAATTGGCGAAGGTATTAAGTTTAAAGATTTTATTTTTTCCACCGTATATTCATTTGTACCTCCAGCTAATTGTATATAGCCTTCAAGATTTGTTTGAGCTATTTTTTGAGCATATTTGATAGTTAAATGAGTTGTTCCAGAACCTATGTCACCACTCATAGGACGACCATCTGTTTGCCAAATTAAAGGAATTTTCACAGGTTTTATATAATCATAAATTTGTGTTAAATATTGGATAATATTTTCAGTATAAGGACAACTAATAGCAATTAATTTTAGTTTTAAAAGGTGAGGTTTTATCATTTCCCAAACTTTTTTAAATTCTAAAAAATGTCCGTTTTGAGTATGAATTTCTATAGCATTTATCGGTAAAATGTCTAACCATTGTAAAACTTCTTTGATACTAATAATTTGTGATTCTGTATCGATAATATTTATCGGGCAAATTGGTAAACATCTTCCGCAACCATAGCATAATTCTTCAATTATTCCTTGATGATGATTATTGAATTTTATCGCCTCTGCTGGACAAATTTTTTCACAGGGGCGATGGCAATTTGTCGGGCAAAGTTTAGGATTAAAGTAGGCTTTACGAAAATGTGGATCTTCTCCATCATTAATACTTATCATTAAAAAAGGGACTTCATGGGGATTGTAACCAAAGTTAATAGCTTCTTGTCGATAATTTTGAGCAATGGTGATGCCTTCCAAAGCACTATGAATTACGGCTTTATCGGCGGCAACATCAAGACAGTCAGCTCCTGCTAAACTGTAAACTAAGGCAAGATTACGAATAGAGGGTAAATGTTGATAACTTGCACCACATATCAACTTAAACCAGCTACCTTTTTGTAAAGATTCCAAGGGAGAAAAATTAACCATCAAAAATAATTAACCAAAAAAATCATGAAAGCGTGATAAAGGAGAAGAATGACGAAACTATTAAAATTAATAATTAATTTATTTTACTTCCCAAGACAAATAAACTAAAAAGTGTGCCACTATTCCATAAACTATGTAAAGTTATGGATGCTAATAAACTACGTGATCGAGTATAAACTATTCCTAAAATAATCCCTAAAGTCGCTAAAGGTATGATTTCCGCTAAACTTAAATGGGCTACTGCAAAAATAATGCCACTCACGACAATCGCCCCCCAAACTGGTAGATAACGAGTGAGAGAAGGTAGTAAAAAGCCCCGAAACATAATTTCTTCAAAAATGGGGGCAGCAATAGAAGCAGTAAGAAAAAAGATAGCTAAAGCAAATTTATCTTGAGATTCTAAGGCTAATAATAAGAGTGGATTACTGCCTCCTCTTCCTTGCCATAATTGTTGATTGAGAATTGAGACTAAAAATACCGAAGGAATAGCCACTAAATAGCCTCCAATACCCCATAAATACCATTTTTTATTAGTTAAATTAAACCAACCTTCGGGTAAAGGAAAAAATGATTTTAAGGATAGGTATAAAACTAATAATCCTCCCCCCGCCATGAAAAAATAACTGACTAAAACATACAATGCTTTGCCTTTGATACTGAAACTACTTGGATTAAATCCACTCAAACCAAATAATAAGGGTAATAAAACTTGACTGAGGAAGAAAAAACCAACGATGAATACTTGCCAAATAATTTCCCAATCCCAAGGAGATTGCCATACTCGATTATAGTTAGTCGCTAAAATTGAGGTTTCTTTTTTAATCACTAACTGAATGATTAAGAAAATGATTAAACCAAAACCAACTAAACCACCAAAAACAGGGATAATACTTAAACTAAATAATCGATAAATAGATTTTTCTGCTATTATTTTTTGTTGTGACTTAATTTCTGATAATTTATCTAGATCATTTTGATTTTTATATAATTGAGCCAAAGTATTTAATTTAAACCAACCGTCTAATTTTTCAGAGACAATTTCTTCCAATTTATTATTAATTCCTCCTAATTTTTTATCCCAAATATTAATTAATACTTCTTTCAATTCTTCATCTGAAATATTTGACCAATAATTATTAGCTATTTTTAAGTTATTTTCTTTTGCACAGATAATTCCTAACTTAAGATTAAGATTATTAACTAAATTTTGATTTTGCTCAATATTTTGTTTTAATTGTTGTCGAGGGCTTTCTGAAGCAATTGCTTTTTCACTATTAGAAAGAGAGTTATTTTTTTCTTGTAAATTATGTAAAGAATCTTTTGTTGCTATTAAAGCTTTTTCGTATTGATTTTGTGCCACACCATAGGGATCATTGCCAATTAAACCTTGAGCTATATTACTTACATTATCATCGTTTGAGATTGAAGGATTAGAAGATTGATTTAATGATGAGGCGTTAAGAATTAAATTAGTTTGATATAATTCTAATTGAGCTTGGACTTGAGGTTCACCCAAACTTTGACTCAAAGCAAAAAAAACACTGTACATGGATATTACAGTAAGAATAGCTAACAGTGATCGCTTCCAGTTCATAAAATTTTTTACCCTAACAAAACATTATTCTTACTAATAACAGCATAGGGACTCGAAGATCAAGCCCCTAAACGTTAATAGTTGATTGTTGATGGTTAATGTTGATAGTTAAACTTAATTATAGCAAGATCTTTTTTTGTTGTCAAATTTAGTTTTTAAAATAATTATTTTGAGTTGCTAATCCTAACGAATATTTAATAAATTACTTAGGTTTTTATCATTTTCTAAAGATAAAATAAAACTATTAATGATGAATAAAATAAAAAAAATATGACAAGAGAATATGATTTGGTTATTATTGGAGGTGGTTCTGGTGGATTAGTAATTGCCAGTGCAGCCGCACAGTTAAAAGCAAAAGTCGCCTTAGTTGAAAAACATCGTTTAGGAGGAGATTGTCTTTGGTATGGTTGCATACCAAGTAAGTCATTAATTCATGCCAGTAGAGTTGCTTATCAAGTTAAAAATAGTCATAATTTCGGGATTTATAACGACAATTTAGAAATTAAATTCGCTGAAGCTATAAATCATGTACAAAAAGTAATTAGTACTATAGAACCTAATGATTCTCCCGAAAGATTTAGAGGCTTAGGAGTAGATGTAATTTTCGGCAATGGGAAGTTTATTGACGAAAATACTTTTGAGGTAAGTGGAAAACAATTAAAACCCCGAAATTTTGTCATTTCTACTGGCTCAAGCCCTGAGATACCTGAAATTGAAGGTTTATCGGCAGCAGGATTTATCACTAATGAGCAGGTTTTTTCTTTAACGCATTTACCTGAATCTATTATTATAATGGGGGGAGGAGCGATCGCCTGTGAGCTAGGACAAGCATTAAAAAGATTAGGTGCAGAAATTACTATCATAGCTAGTAAAAGTCAACTTTTGCCTAAAGAAGACTTAGAAGCATCGAAAATCATCGAAAATCAGTTTATCGAGGAAGGCATCAGAATAATTAAGTCAGCCAAAGCAGAAAAAGTAAAGATAATTGACGGAAAAAAAGTAGTTTTTGTTAATGGTGAAAAGTTAATTGCCGAAGAAATTTTGGTATCTATTGGGCGCATTCCTAACATTCAATCTCTTGATTTAAAAAAGGCAAAAGTTCAATATAATCATCAAGGAATTAAGGTTAATAATAAACTGCAAACTAGCAATAAAAAAATTTATAGCTGTGGTGATGTTATTGGTGGTTATCAATTTACCCATGTAGCAGGATATGAAGCTACAATTATTTTACAAAATGCCTTATTTTTTCCCACAAAAAATGTTGATTATCGAGTTATTTCTTGGGCTACTTTTACTTCTCCTGAATTGGCAAGAGTTGGCATAAATGAAAGCCAAGCTAGAGAAATTTATGGCGATAATATCATTATTTTAAAACTAGAGATGAAAGAAGTTGATCGAGCACAAACAGCAAAAAATATTAAAGGCTTTTGTAAAATAATTACAACTTTAAAAGGAGATATTTTAGGAGCAACTATTATCGGAGAATCTGCAGGAGAATTGATCCATGAAATTGTTTTAGCCATGAAAAATAATCTTAAAGTAACAAGTTTATCAGGTATTCATATTTATCCAACGTTAAGCGAAATTAACAGTAAAACAGCACTACTTTTCGTTAAACAAAAATATGCCCAAAATCAAGGATTACAAAACTTATTAACCAAATTTTTTAATTTTCGTCGTTGGTTAGGATTTTAAAAAATAATCGAATTTACGTACTACTACTAAATATTACCTAAGTTCTATATAAATTATAAATTTGTTGGCAAAGATGAAACTATAGGACGAACAGAAAATGGACTTAAACATTGTTAAAATTAATTTTCAACAATTATTTATCCAGTTTAATTCTTTTCCGTGTGTAAAATTTAGTATTTCATCAGTCTTAAATCTTTACTTTTCAAAGTTTTTTACATTGAACTGAGGTAAATATAAGGTTATATTGTTCACTCCACACTACAAATAGCTTTTAAACCTCATAGCAATAGATAAAAAAAACATATATAACTTATTTTAAAATGTGAATTGTTATTATAGCTTTTTTAGAATCTTCAGGATATAGTTATAGATATAAATAAATGATTAATCAATAAGCCATAGAAAAAAAACTATTCAAAAAGGAGGCTAAATGTCAAATTTCTCTCGTCGTCGATTTTTAACTACTGTTGGAACGTCTGCTATTACCGCAGTTTTCCTCAAAGGATGTCTAGGCAATCCTCCCGAACCTGTTAGTAACACATCAAATCCCGGTGTTACCCCTGTCACCTTAACACCAGAAATGACTCCCGAAACTCCTGTCATAAAATTAGGATTTGCTCCAATTTTTGAAGCAGCTCCTTTAATTGTGGCTAAAGAAAAGGGATTTTTTGCTAAATATGGCATGAATGAGGTAGAAATAGCCAAACAAGCCAACTGGGGCTCGGCAAGAGACAACGTTGAAATTGGTTCGGCAGGTGGTGGTATAGATGGAGGACAATGGCAAATGCCGATGCCTTATCTTATCTCTGAAGGATTAATCACCAAGAATAACGTCAAAATACCAATGTATGTTCTCGCTATGTTGAACACCCAAGGCAATGGTATTGCGATCGCCAAAAGTCAAGAAGGTAAAAATATCACCTTAGATATGAGTAAAGCTAAGGATTATATCTTAGGTTTAAAGCAATCAGGAAAGCCATTTCGAGCCGCTTTTACCTTTCCCAAAGCCAATCAAGATTTTTGGATTCGTTATTGGTTAGCCGCAGGGGGTATTAATCCTGATACAGATGTAAATTTAATGACTGTACCTGCTGCCCAAACTGTAGCAAATATGAAAACAGGTTCGATGGAAGGATTTAGTACAGGCGATCCTTGGCCTACCCGTATTGTTGCCGATGGCATTGGTTTTATGCCAGCATTGACGGCTCAAATGTGGGCGAATCATCCTGAAGAATATCTTGCTATTCGTGCTGACTGGGTGGACAAAAATCCCAAAGCGACAAAAGCAGTACTTAAAGCGGTAATGGAAGCTCAACAATGGTGTGATACTCAGAGTAATCGATCGGAATTAGCACAAATACTGTCTGGTGCTAACTATTTTAATGTACCTGCCACCGTACTCGAACCAGCTTTAATGGGTAAATATAAAATGGGTGACGGGCAACCAGATATAGATGATTACAAAATGGCGGTTCAATATTGGAAAACCGATAAAGGCAGTGTTTCTTTCCCTTATAAGAGCCTCGATTTATGGTTTATTACGGAAAGCGTACGTTGGGGCTTTTTACCTGCTAGTTATTTAGATGATAACGCTAAAGCCTTGATTGACAAGGTAAATCGATCGGACTTATGGCGAGAAGCGGCAACCGAAGCTGGTATTCCTTCGGCGGACATTCCCAGTAGTGATTCCCGTGGAGTAGAAACATTATTTGACGGAAAAACATTTGATCCAGCAAATCCCAAGGCTTATTTAGATAGTTTAGCGATAAAAAAAGTTTAATTATTACCAATAAATATTAATCAAAAAAAGGAGGAAATTTACATCATGGCTACCACCATCAGAACATCAAGAAATAATAGTAATTTTTTAACTAAATTTTGGAAGAAAAACGGGAAAAATATTTTACCCCCCATTTTAGGAATTTTAGGTTTTTTATTAATTTGGCAACTATTTTCAACTATTGGATTAGTTAAATTACCGGGACCAATTTCGCTGATTACCAATGAACGAACTCGCATTTATTTAATGTACCCATTTTTCGATCGTGGTGGTACTGATGTGGGTTTATTTTGGCAAGCAATGGCTAGTTTACAAAGAGTTTTAATCGGCTATTCTTTTGCCGCAGTTGTTGGTATTGGAGTTGGTATTTTAGTTGGTTTAAATCCTTTCTTAAATAAGGCATTAGATCCTCTATTTCAATTCTTAAGAACCGTACCTCCTTTAGCATGGGTACCCATTGCCCTCGCTGCATTACAGCAAAACCAACCTGCCGCATTATTCGTTATTTTTATTACCGCAGTTTGGCCTATTTTACTTAATACTGTAGTTGGTGTTCAACAAATACCTCAAGACTATATCAATGTCCAACAAGTTTTACAACTTTCTAACAAAAAATTCTTCTTTAAAATTTTAATTCCTTCTGCATTACCCTACATTTTTACTGGTTTAAGAATTGCGATTGGTTTAGCATGGTTAGCAATTATTGCGGCAGAAATTGTTATGTCTGGTATCGTTGGAATTGGCTTTTTTATCTGGGATTCTTATCAAAATAATTATATTAGTGACATTATTTTAGCACTAATTTATATCGGTGCAATTGGTTTAATTCTTGATAAATTCATGGCTTGGATTCAATCTAAAATTGTTCGTCAATAATGTTTTATTTTCTCACGCAAAGGTGCAAAGGTTATATTTACAAATTTTGGTGAGGGTTAAGGTTGATAAGTTAATAAGTTATTAAATTGTTAGATTTTAAGGAGTAAAATTATGTCTGTTTTTGTCGCAGTTGATAATATTGAAAAGGTATTTTCTTTAACAGGTGGTGGTGAATATTTAGCTTTAAAAGGCATTAATTTAGAGATAAAAAAAGGTGAATTTATTTCTCTAATTGGTCACTCTGGTTGTGGTAAGTCCACCCTCTTAAATATGATTGCTGGTTTAGATTTACCCACCGAAGGAATTGTTACTTTAGAAGGGCAAAAAATCCAAAAACCTGGGCCTGAAAGGATGGTTATTTTTCAAAGTTATTGTCTTTTACCTTGGTTAACTGTTCGTCAAAATATCGCTTTAGCTGTTGATGAAGTTATGAAGGGTTATTCTGATAGTGAAAGAAAAGAAATCGTTGAAGATCATATTAATCTTGTGGGCTTGAGTCATGCCGTTGATAAGTTCCCTAATCAGTTATCTGGCGGTATGAGACAACGAGTTGCCATTGCTCGTGCTTTATCTATCCGTCCTAAATTACTCTTATTAGATGAGCCTTTTGGTGCATTAGATGCTTTAACCAGAGGGAATTTACAAGAACAGTTAATGCAAATATGTGATCGTTATCAAATCACTGCCATAATGGTGACTCATGATGTGGATGAAGCAGTTTTATTATCAGATAAAATCGTCATGTTAACGAATGGGCCAGGCTCAAAAATTGGCGGTATTTTAGAAGTAGATATTCCTCGTCCTCGTCAAAGAATGGAGGTAGTAAATCACCCTAGTTATTACAGTTTAAGAAGCGAAATTATTTACTTTTTAAATCAACAAAAACGCATCAAAAAAATTCGAGCTCAAAAACAAGGAGTTATCTCCCGTCATGGCTTAGAAAAAGTCAATTTAGAAATCGGTTTTTTACCTTTAACCGCTTGCGCACCTCTAGCCATTGCCCAAGAAAAAGGATTTTTCACTAAACATGGCTTAGATGAAGTTAATTTAGTCAGAGAAACCAGTTGGCGAGGTATTGTTGATGGTATCGCTGGAGGTTATTTAGATGCGGCTCAAATGCCGGCGGGAATGCCCACTTGGTTAACGGTAGGAGGCAATCAAAACGAACCTTTACCCGTTGTGAGTGCTTTGACAATGACTCGTAATGGTAATGGTGTAACTCTCGCTAAGAAATTCTATGACATGGGAATTCATGATGGGCATCATCTCAAAAGAATGTTACTGGAATCTGTAGAAGAAAATCATACTTTTGGTATGGTACATCCATCATCTATGCACAATATTTTACTACGATATTGGTTGGCGGCTGAAGGCATCGATCCTGATTATGATGTGCACTTACAGACTATTCCTCCTGCACAAATGATCGCTGATTTAAAAGCAGGTAGTATTGATGGTTACTGTGTCGGTGAGCCGTGGAACTTACGGGCGGCTATGGAAGGTTTTGGCTTCACCGTAGCAACAGATTTGGAGGTATGGAATGGACATCCGGGTAAAGTATTAGGGGTAAGGGAAGATTGGGCAAACAACTATCCTAATAGCCATATTGCCCTTGTCAAAGCCCTTTTGGAAGCCTGTCAATATTGTGCTGATCCTAGTAATCAGGAAGAAATACGCACTATTTTAAGCGATCGCAAATATTTAAGTACGAACATTGACTACATCCAATTAGGCGATCCTAATTCCTACAGTTGTAACTTAGAAAAATCTGTTGAATATGCTCATCATCGGTTTTATGGAGACGGCATGAATCGCCCAAGTCGGACAGAACATTTATGGATGCTGACACAAATGGCACGATGGGGAGATATTCCCTTTCCTCGTAACTGGGTAGAAATTTTAGAAAGAGTATGCCGAGTTGGTGTCTTTAGCACTGCTTGTCGTGAATTAGGATTAAGCGACTTAAAATATCGCCGAGAAGCCATTAAATTATTTGATGGAATACCTTTTGATGGTGAAGATCCCATCGGTTATTTAAACCATCTTGAAATTAAGCGTAATGTAACGATGGCGGAAATTCCCCTTAACTCCCGTATCCTAGTTAACGTCTAACTTCTAACCTTATTCATCACCCGAAAATAAAAACAAACATCTTTGCACCTTTGCGTGAAACAACAAAACAGGAGAAAAAAATAATGCAAATATCAACTAAACAATTCGCACAAAAAATGGAAAAACAACTCTATCAAGACTCATTTTTAACCATCGAAAATGTTTCTAAAGTTTATCCTACTCCCACAGGAAGTTACACCGTTCTTCAAGACGTTAATTTAACCATTAATCAAGGAGAATTTATCTGTGTAATTGGCCATTCTGGTTGCGGTAAATCCACACTTTTAAACATGGTTTCAGGCTTTGCTCAACCCACTTCAGGATCAGTACAATTAAAAGGTAAACCCATTACCAAACCAGGGCCTGATCGCATGGTAGTATTTCAGAATTATGCCCTTTTACCTTGGTTAACGGTATTTGAAAACGTCTATCTAGCTATTGATTCGGTATATCCTGAGAAAAAAGAAGCGGAAAAAAGAGCCATAGTAAGGGATCATTTAGCCTTAGTAGGTTTAACGGAAGCCGCCGACAAGAAGCCTACACAAATTTCTGGGGGTATGAAACAACGTACGTCGATCGCCCGTGCATTAGCTATACGTCCTGAAGTACTTATTTTAGATGAGCCTTTTGGTGCATTAGATCCTATTACCAAAGAAGAGTTACAAGAAGAATTACTTAATATTTGGAATGAATATCGTTGTAATGTTTTAATGATTACTCATGATATAGACGAAGCCTTGTTTTTAGCAGATCGACTCGTTATGATGACTAATGGGCCTTCTGCAACTATTGGTGAAATATTAAATATACCTTTTCCTCGTCCTCGTGACAGAGAGCGTATTATGGAAGATCCAACATACTATGATTTGCGTAATTATGCTTTAGATTTCCTCTATAATCGTTTTGCTCACGATGATGTCGCTTAAATAACGAACAATTAATAATTAACAATTAACATTTTATATTTAATAAATATTTTATATTTTTTATAATTTTAATATCACAATTTTTATGTTTAATAAAACTCCAGAAAAAACCATGCACTCTGTTAGGTGGATCTTAACAATTGCTTGGTTTTTAATAATTTTATCTTTATTTTATGATCCTATTTCTCCATTATTAACTTCTCCTGATAATTTAGGTAGTCCATTAAGGGTTAATTTAGATACTTGTGTGGCAGTTCAAGGTAATTGTTTAGAAAAAAATGCTTATTATTTAGGCGCTCCTATTTTTTGGGGAATTGTTGTTCCTAGTTCTATCTTTATTCTCCTTGTTTTTGGTCATGAATTATGGCGTAGAATTTGTCCTTTATCTTTCCTTTCTCAAATTCCTAGAGCATTAGGTTGGCAACGTAAAATTAAACGGGTTAGTGCTAATGGCTCAGTGCGTTTTGAGATACCTAGAGTTGATAAAAATTCATGGTTAGGACGCAATTATTTATATCTACAAATGGGTTGGTTTTTTATTGGTTTATGCTCCCGAATACTCTTTGTTAATGCCGATCGATTAGCTCTTGCTATTTGGTTATTATTTACTATTTTTATTGCTATTTTTATTGGTTATTTTTTCGGTGGAAAATCTTGGTGTAATTATTTCTGTCCGATGTCTCCTGTGCAACAAATTTACGGTGAACCAAAAGGATTATTTACCAGTAAAGCTCATATTGGAGATGATAAAGTCACTCAATCTATGTGCCGAATTATTGAAGATAATCAAGAAAAAAGTGCCTGTATTGCTTGTCAAAGTCCTTGTATTGACATTGACTCGGAAAGAAGTTATTGGGATAGTATAAATCAAAGCGATCGACAATTATTATACTATGGTTATTTTGGTTTAGTTATCGGTTATTTTATTTATTATTACTTATATGCTGGTAATTGGGATTACTATTTTTCAGGAATTTGGGCTTATGAAAAAAATCAATTAAGTACTCTTTTAAATCCGGGTTTTTATCTTTTTAATCAATCAATTCCTATACCTAA